>NZ_JALPZO010000132.1 GCF_023507745.1 Vreelandella olivaria
GCCATAGCTCATCTACCTGATCGCTGTGAGCACATTCCTAAGTAAACTCTATGGCAGTGCCATAGCTCATCTACCTGATCGCTGTGAGCACATTCCTAAGTAAACTCTATGGCAGTGCCATAGCTCAGCCACCTCGTCCTGCCTGGGGTTACTGCTTATCTACTGAGTCAACGTCTTCACCTTCCAGCGGCTCATCGTTCAAATCCGCATTCAGATCCAACTCACCGTCACCCGGTGCCTTCGCCTGGCCTTTCCCTGAGTCAACTTTCTTACTTGCAGCGGAAGACATTCTTGCTGTTGCAGACTCTGGTTTATGGATCCGCGGGGCAAAGGGACTGCGCAACGTCCCCTCCAACACTTCCTTGGGCAACTCTCCGTACTTCTCACGCGCCTCACGCGCTTTGGCATTATTGGCAGCAAAATCGTCACGAGTGACGCCGCTATAGCCTGGATAACGCTGCGGGTAAGCACACATCCCGCGCATGGTTCGATTGGCCTGACGCAAGAGATTAAAAGCATCGTCACGTGAGATAAACGAGGTATGTGCAGCCAGTAGGATATTGCGAGCTGCACGATCGAAGTCTGCCAGCAGGGTTACGGCAAGCCATCCCTGTTGTCCACCGGTATACACCTGGGTCGTGAACGGTTTCTGGTTTATGTTCTCTTCGATGGTTAGTTCGTCAGGTATGTGATTTAACACCCGTTCGGATTCGGCCATGAGCACGTCCAGGGCTTCACGGACATCCTTCAGCTTTGCGTCGATCTGGAGCATCCAGTGATCAGCGTACGGGTCGTCACGGGTCACGTTGCGCTGAATGGCACCTGTTAAAAAAAGGAACTGCCGCATGCCAATAATCTGGGGCTTGCCTGACTCCACGCCACGCCCCCACCACAGCCGGGCAGCATGGTAGGTGTGTAAGGTCAGAACAATCTTGCTACGCAGTGCCCCCATTGAGTTAACGTCTACAGCCATATCCAGTCTCGCTTTCCGTTGAGTTCGCTCGACACTGCCCCGTCGTCATACCGTGAACCAGCAAAAATCTTAATGCCGACTGAGTGTAAATAATCGGTTGAGCAATCCCCTTGGGTTACTTGCTATCGCTGCGGCTATCGTAGCGCCGGTGGCAACTTATCCCGTTTGAGTCCCAGCGCCTTCATCATCTGCTCCCGTGCTGCACGAGCGACCTGCTTCGATTGTTGCTTCTCTTCGTCCGTTACCGTTGGCTGCGGCGAATACGGTGTGTCAGTTTGGGCTAACGGTGACGTTGGTGTTGATCGGGGTCCAGGTGTTCCAGATGTGGCCTGGATGTACCGCTGGCCCCGCCGTTCGGCTTGTTGCTGTGCATGCTGTGTCGGCCGGAATTCACCTGCAGCCGCTCGTTTGATCAAAGTGTGCAGCAAGCCCATGGGGCTGGAGCTTTTGCCCTCGGCTACTTTGCCTGCCGTCTCGTCAAGCACGGCCTGTTGTAGATCGAATGCCAGCCCCTCAAGGGCACGGAGGATCGAACGCCGTTCTCCAGATGGGACTTCAAGCTTGTCAGACCAGAATAGTTCCCATGTGCCACTGTCATGATTCTGGCTACCGTTACAAGTACGTAAGTTATTATTACTACTACGTACTGTAGTAAGGGCAGAGTTCGCTATGGGAACTAAGCGATAAGTGATTGATTTTAGACTTAGTTCGCTCTGAGAACTGGGGATGGTTCGCGCTGGGAACTGCCTTGGTTCGCTCTGAGAACCAAGGCCTAAGTTGTTGTTTCTGGGCTTAGTTCGCGCCGAGAACTCAGGGGAACCGTTGGAGAACTGGCCTGGTTCGCCCTGGGAACTGGGCTTCGGCTGCATCTCCTGGAATCGTCGCGCCCGTCGGTTCAGTAGATCCATTGATCGTGGAGTAGCAGGTGCTTTGCGGCTCTCGATGGTGTACCCCTGCTTCAAGAGGTCGATACGAACCGCTTCTGCCACTTCTCTGACAGCTCGGTTGCTGTGCCGCAGGGACATCTCCACAAACGTGAAATACTCTCGGTCGAGGATACTGGCGTCTGCGGGATTCACCGGTTCATCATGCAGCACGTAAACGTTGCCGATCACGCGTCCGTTGGTGGCGTGGCGTGCCCGGTGGCTAAGGCTCAACCAGCGTGTGAGTCGCAGGATGGCCATTACTCTGGCCACCGTACCTCGTGAAGCCTGGGTGCCAATGCTGCTTCTGAGGAGTGGCTGCAGTTCATCGTAGCTCGGGAACGCCGTGGTTCGGTCTGCATTACACAATAGTCGAATCATCTGCCAACCCAGAACATCGACCGCCCCCAACCGGCGGTCGAGTAATAATCCTCTCGGTACGGTCTCATGGACATTGCCCAGAAACACAAGTCCATCGGCATGTTCGTGTGCACCGTCACCATGCTCCAACGCCGAGGCGTGATGGCCTCGGCGTTGGGTGATGGCCGATGCAGCACGACCGACGAGAATTTCCCAGTCTTCTATGCGCGACATGCTGTACCTCTTGATGTCAGGTCACTCTTGTGTGGGGCTTCCTCGTCAGGGTATTTCGCTGGATCAGCATTCACCCAGCCTTTGACTAAACTCCATATCGCTGTCAGGGTGAGGCCGGTCTCCTCTGCCAACGCGATCATGCCGGTCAGATCCTCTGGGGCGCGAAGCGGATCCTTGGCATCCGATGAGATCGCTTGCCAACGGTGCCAGGCTTCGTGTTCCTCCTCTTCCGGGGGGAGTGCCTGGCGGCCTGGTCGTGTCTCCAGGTTGAGCATGAGGCGGCGTGTCGAGACATCGTTTGGCGTCAAGCCGAAAAATGTCGCCATCATTGCGACACTGGCACCAAGCTCAAGGCAACGGTCAATCTGCCCTTCGCGGTCTTGATCCTGTGTGAGACGACGGATCCTGGCATGGAGCATTTCGTGATCAACCTGGAACCTGCATATTGTCTGCTTTTCTCTCGCCAGCTCCTCCAGGTCGCTGGCCGACAGGCGACGCAGCTCACGGAGTTCGCCTTCGGTAAAGCCCAGCGATTTGGCACGGCTCATATTGCCCTCGCGGATGAAAACAATGGCCTGGTTGAGAATGGCAAACGTCACGGATTGACTGCTCATAATGCGTCCTCCTCATACTCTCCATACCGTTTGAGCTCTTCGCGAAGGACGCGGGCCAGCCGTACCATGCGATAGAGACGTACCAGCAGATCATCCGGCAGCGCGTCCTCGTCACTGCAGGTGCCCAGCAGCTCCCCCACCAGCGCTGCATCGGGGTACATCGGATGAAGTGGCTCACCAGCCAGACAAGCCAGCAATTGCCACACTTTTTGTGCTCGGGGACTCTGGGCCTGTTCATCATTCAATGGCTCCAGGTGGAACCCCACTCCTTCTTCCGAAGGTTGTACCGGGTAAAACTCATCGCCGGGTCGGCAGAAACCCGCCCAACGAGCAAGACCCTGCGCAAACTGGTTGATCTGCAGGCGCAGGTTATCCGTATCCAGATACTGCGGTTCGACTGTCCAGATGTCGGTAATCGGATGGATGGGGCCACCGTCAGGACCATCGCTCATCAGCGGGATGCTGCGTATCGCGCTGGCCTCAAAGTTGATAGGCTCCCCACCGTTCTGACGAGCCAGCATCTCGCGCAGATTTCGATGCCCTTCCGATTCGCGTACCGGCGAGAGGGTCTGATCCGCAATACGCTGCTGCCGCTCCTCTTCGGTCAATGCCTCGCCTACCCACTCGGCGCCACTCTCTTCATGCTCATCGACAAACGGTGCACTCGCCTGGCTGGTTGATCCCAGTGGCGTAGCGACTTGCTCTGTCAGAGAGGCATTCTCTTCCTGCAGCACCTCGATCTGACGGCGAAGTTCATCGAGCTCCTGGCCGCCGGAAGTACCATCGCGATCTGTTTGCGGGCTGGCCGTGGTGGTGGGCGAGACTGTCTCGGGTTCCTTCGCTCCGGTCGGTGCCTGAAGGGGGGCGCTTACTCCCTGCAGCTCTTGGGACGTGAGTGTTTCTTTATTGTCTTTCGGTTCCGGCAACGGCGGGTATAACGTCCCGGGGATTCCTTCGCGACGGCCCAACTCGACATCCAGCGGCCCCCAGATCTGATCCCGATGCTCATCCAGAGAGTAGCGGCGTTGGCGGTATTCCAGAATCGTGCTCAGTGCATGATCAAGAGGGGCCAAGTGGACCTGCATTTCGGCCTCAAGCATGCCCAGCAGGCGGTCTTCGACAATCGACCAGGGCAGGACATCCTGATCCTCACGATCAAACGGGACCATGGTCTCGTGCCAGGCCACGTCGAATGCCTCCTTCGGTTTGACCTCGCAGTAATCCCAGATCAGTTGGGTGGCTTCACGGTAGCGGATGGCTGTCTTGACTTGAGGTCGTCCCATACCACTTTGCAGCGTCAGGGGTAGCGTCGGCCAGAGGTGTTCGAGGGTATAGAGCATACGGCTGATATGGCTCTGATCAATCGCATAGCCCAGCGCCTTGGCCTGGCGAGCCAGCTCACTCTGCGACAGTGGCTTGTTAAGGTCTGTTTCCAGTTCCTGTTTCAGCGCCTGCATGCCCAGGCACTTGTCGATCCAGCTCAGATCCCCCCGGGTTTCGTTCTCGCTGAGATGGCCTGCCATGGCGGCGGCTTCGGAAATCCAGGGGCGATAAATGGCGTGGAAACGGTAGAACCGCTCATCCCCCGTCTCAGCATAGAGCTCTTTCATAATCTCCAGGCGCGTGTTGCCGCCATCGGAGATCATGTACTTGTCGTCACCCGGACGCTGGGTCAGCACCGGGGGATGCTTCAACCCAGCGGCGCGGATCGATGCTTTGATCTCGTCGAACTTGGGGTTGCGCTTACCGCGCGGATTGCGGTCATAAGGGCGCACATCATCAAGCGTCACCTCAATGCCCATTTCCCTCATGGGCGCCCCCAACCGTGTCACCGGCTCACGATTCAGTTTTGGACCAGGCTGTTGCAGCTTTTTGACGATTTCTTCCTGCGTCATATGCTTTTTGCTCATAATAAGGTTCCCTCCGCTGTTCCTTCCGCGACGGCGGCAATCGTGCTATCCATGGCTCAGTTCCTCCCGGCGAGTCGCGGCGACGCCCGCAGATAAACGGGCCTTACTGCCAGCGTGGTAGCCGACAAACACGGCATGTTGATCGTGCTGCTTTAATGCTTTGTGCTCGCGGGTCTGCAGCGACTCAAGCTCGCCATAACGGAACTCCCGATATTTGCGATGGAGCTCTCTCACTTCGTCAGTTAGTGCCAGCGGAGTTACTACCGTATACGCTCCGGCAACCCACGCTTCTGCAAACGCATCGCCACGGCGAGTTTTGGTCTCCCGCTTGAGACGCTTGTTGAGCGTCTTCTGGAAAGCGCGACGGTCACGAATGAGTTGCCTCTGTAGAACCACATAGGCATACGCAGCGACCTGGACGGCGTCCTTTGGGCCGACAAATTCGTAGCGTCCGCAAATACGAATGCCATCACGACGAGTGGAGTACACAGTGGAAGTACCAAACACCCGATTGATCAGTTGAGCAAGTTGCTCCAGATAGCGCGGTGGTTTTTTGCCCGCTGCGGTACTTGCATTCGCCATATCGAAATCAGCCAATGCAAGATCCTCCTGGTTGACACCGTATTGGGCCATCAGCGCTTGGGCCTGACGCAGGGCAATGCCAGCCTCGTTGTCGTTGGCACTGTTCGACAATGCTAAGCAGCGCTTGATTTTGCGCATCACGCGATCAGGGATCATTGGGCACCTCCTGCTCTGGAGGTGCCCACGAAAGGGTGCCGGGCGCATCCCGTGGTAGATTGATGGGGCTCTAGCAAAGCAACCTTCAAACTACTGGCCAAAGGAGGCCCGACATAATGGAAAAGATGGAAACCCAGTTCTCCGTGACGTGTGAAATTGTTGATAGCGATATCGAAGTACCCAGTGGTCGGGGGTACGCCGTTATCCCCATTTCTGGGAGCCCGCCAGTTCTTCCACGCGAAGGTGAATTGTTTGGCATGAACACCAACGTTGCTGATCCAACGAGTCCATGCAGCGAATGGCATCGGGTCAAGAGAGTGTTTCATCATTTCACTTACCCTCAGGACGGCGATCGTCCCATTTGCTATCACCATGTAACCTTGCTGCTAGAACATGATGAACGTGATCAGGAGTAATACTTAGCCTTGTCAGGAGGGTACGGAACTCCATATAGGCCTGCATGAGCCATTCCCTCGGCTCGTGCGGGACGGAAGACGTATCCAGTGTCGTCTCTGCATATACCTCACCGAGTTCCCACTCGATGTCCTCCGTTGGTGCTGACGGAGACTCCTGTATCATCAAGTCACTCATAACATCGACCAGAAAGGCCAATTGACGCCCGGCAATATCTGGCTGAACCAGAAGCTTCTTCATGGCATCAATGGCCCTTAGGGGAGAGATCCAGAGAATCGACATGGCAGACAAAAAGTCACGATAGGCAATGCGTCTCCAGATGCCTTTGGAGCGTGGGGTATTGGCATTCTTCACCAGGATTTCTTCAACCCATGTCGTACCGTGAATACTCGAATTGAGAGCATTCAAATCATCTGCATTTGACAGACCCGCGTACGCTTTCAATAAGACTTCCACCGTCGGTGTGAACACGTCATCTATTGAGAAGGAATGTCTGACCGCAGCAAAACCGGCTTGTGCGTTAGTTGGAGACCGCTCTGGGTCATCCTGTGCACTCTCCTCACGGCGTGCTTTCTGCCAGGCGGCATGTAGACCTGGTATCTCTATACGCGCCTCAATCAGCTGCTTGATGTCGTATGCTGCACAGCCGTCCAGGTCGTCACCGGCGAATATACCAGCAGCCCTCAGTATCTCCTCAGCCTCAACAGGACAGGATCGGGCGATCATCCCAGCGGCCAGCACCATGCCCTGCAGTCGGCCTAGATCAAGTAGGTGTTCATCTTTCATCGAACACCTCCATCGCGCTCAGCACGGCGTAACAGGGCAATCGCATTGAGCGTTGCCCTCTGGCTATCACTGGGTGTGCAGCTGGTAAAGACGGTAGCGCATCCCGTGGTAGATTGATGGGGCTCTAGCAAAGCAACCTTCAAACTACTGGCTAAAGGAGGCCCGACATAATGGAAAAAACGGAGAACAGTGACAATCCGCGCATTCGCTATCGCGTGAAATACCTTGTTCAAGACGACAGCGGTTACTGGGTGCCAGTCCCCACCTCTGATCCAACGTTGAACTACATCGTCTACGCAGAAGGTGAGACGATGATCATTCCCCGTATGGGGGAAACCGTATCCTTTCCCAGTGATATCGTGACTCACTGCCCAACACCCCATTATCGCGTTCTTGACGTTATTCATGAGGTGGTTCCTTCTGCTGGACAGGTGGCGTTTCACTCGATTCGTGTTCACGTAGAACCGATTGAACCTGCTCTGGCGTCAGACCCAGCACGTTAAGGCACTCCCGAACTTCCCGATAGACGCGGATTAACAGCTGCTCCTCTGCGATTGAGGGCTGATGGAGCAGCGCCCACCGGGTCGACAAACTCAGTTCATCCTCTGGAGCTGGCCATAGCTGGCCGACGTATGCCTGTAACAGTGCAAAGGCGGCTTTTGAAGTCGCCTCATCAGCCGCTGGGTACCGGCAGTAATATTTGGTAGCTGTCAGTCGTTGATCCATCAGTGCAGCTCCTGTGCATCGCGCTCAGCACGGCGTAACTGGGAAATCGCATTGAGCGTTGCCCTCTGGCTATCACTGGGTGTGCAGCTGGTAAAGACGGTAGCGCATCCCGGCTTGGTCAGGCGGATGTGCCCACCTCGCGTACGGCTGACCTGCCAATCGTGCGACGTGGCGTAGCGGATGACTTTCTCAATCCCCTTGGTACTACGTGGCTGACTAGCCATGCCGCACCTCCTTGAGCAACTGCTCACTGAGGCTCATCTGGTCACGAAACAGATCGAGCTGCCCTTCGAGACTCTGAATCAATTGACGACGCTGCGCACGTAGGGCACGGCACTCTTGTTCGAGCGCCCTCAACTCTTCACGCCGGGCCTGCAAGCGAGTCTCTAGCTCCTGGATCTCCTGAATCGGATTGAACGTCTCAGAGCGCACCATGATGAGATCCTCCCGGTAATGCCGGTCGTTTGCACCGTACAATCTCCAGGGCCGCTTCCAGGGTGTCAGCCTCTCCCCACCGGGTGGGTGTGCTATTGCCAGTGCGGCCATCAAGGCAACACACGTCAAAGGCCTGGCCATTAGGGAAGCGTTTATAGCTCTCCATACCCCCTGCAAGTTCACGCGTAATAATGTAAGGGCGGTTCCACCAGTGTTTTTTCTCAACAAGTGTGAGTTCACCAGGCTCCTGATCATCGAAACTCGCAGGCAGTATCGGGTTTAGCAGAACCCCCTCATGACATGCCTCTGCGCGGTACCTGAGTGGGGTGGAGTCGAGGGGAGAAACTGAGTTGAGCTTGATCTTCTTAAGAGGTGCCATCGGCGGCTGTCCCTTCTGTCGAAGTGCATCGAGCTTACGCTGAAGCTGATGATCGATGAACTGCTGCACCGGGAGAGCGGTTGCCGGGATATTCATTTTGTGACTTTTGAAGATGCTACTGATCGTTTCATTGTCGTCTTCAAGCAATACGTGAAACCAATTCGGCGCTGTATCACGAGGCAGTTCATCCGCTGCGATCGCCTCCTGCAGAGCGTTCCCATCCACCCATGCTATGGATTCATCAGGGAAGATTCGGCAAAAATCGACCTGAACCCATAGTGTATGAATCTGTCGGTTATCCGACTCGAACCAGTCGTAGATCAAGGTCGAAGGTTGGCTGAGTGTGACCTCTTTCATGACCACCCCTCCTGGTGTTTCCACTCCAAAGATTCGAATCGTGTGCACTCACCCAGGAATGTGAAATGCACAGTACCGAGAGGGCCGTTGCGCTGCTTCGCAAGAATGAGTTCGGCGAGGCCAGTGTTGTCGGGATCATCGGGGTGATAGACCTCGTCGCGGTAGACGAAGCCAATCATGTCTGCGTCTTGCTCGATTGCACCGCTATCACGAAGGTCAGCCATCACTGGACGCTTGTTAGGGCGGTTCTCCACTGCCCGGTTGAGCTGAGAAAGAGCGATTAACGGACAGTGCAGTTCTTTAGCGACGCCTTTCAAGATTCGGCTGATAGCACTAATTTCAAGATTCCGGTTTTCGCTATTGTTCTCCTCCAGAAGCTGCAGGTAATCGACCAGAATTAGCGAGGGCGCTCCATGACGACGAGCCAAGCGGCGAGCCCTCGCCTTCAGAGTCGAAGCAGAAATCCCCACAGAATCATCAATAAACAGCCTACCTTCCAGCTCCTTGATACGCAGTGTCGCTGCTGCCAGCTTCGACCAATCCTCACCTTCCAGGTCACCGGTACGCAGTTTCTGCAATGAGATACGCCCAACACTGGCCAGCATGCGCAGCATTAACTGATCTTCTGGCATTTCAAGTGAGAACACGAAGACCGGCCCGGAAGCAGTGGTTGCTTTGGAGAATAAAGCGTTTTCACACAGCCCGAGTCCGAAGGCTGTCTTACCCATACTGGGACGTCCCGCGATGATGATCAGATCACTAGGCTGCAAACCAGCTGTCATACGATCCAGATCCAAGTACCCCGTCGGTACACCCGTCACACCGCCATCGCTTTGGCAAGCAGCATCAATTTTGTCGACAGCTCGGTTGAGCATGTCGGTGACGCTGCTGAGCTCATGGCCACCACGCTCCTCAACGATGCGGAAAAGCGCCTGTTCGCCCGCTTCGATGATCGACTCGGCGGTCTGCCCAAGAGGGTTGAGTGCCTGGCGATTCATGTCAGCTGCGGTTTGAGCGAGCATCCGCAATTGATAGCGGTCGCGCACAATCTCAGCGTACGCAGCGATGTTGCGGGCTGATGGGGTGTTGCGTGCCAGCTCAGCTAACGATGCCAGGCCTCCGGTAATGTCCAACTGATTCTTGGCCTCAAGGACCTCGGAAACCGTGACAACATCCAGCGGCTGATCGTGTGCTGACAGTTCGCGCATGGCGTCGAATAACATACGATTGGCAGGATGGTAGAACATCGGGGTGGTGATCACGTCAGCGATCTCATCCCACATGTGATTGTCGAGCATCAGACCACCTAACAGAGAGTGCTCGGCCTCAATTGAATGCGGTGGAAGTGCTTCCAGAAATTGGTCTTGTGGCGGCATTGGGATCATCTCAATCGGATCAATGGCGTTCATTTGCCAGCCCTCCCAATGGTCCACTCACCGGCATCGACTTGATGGCGTCTACCCAGTCTGGATTGAGTTCGCAGGCAACAGACTTGATCAGATCCGCACCGGCAGGTGTCACTCGTTTGTACGGCTTTGTAGGCTCAAAACGGTGGATCGGTTCACCTGCAGCGCCGGCCATTTTAAATGCGGACAGCATGCGAAAGGCGCTATCCAGCACACGAACGGATCGCCCCTGATCATCGCTAAACATGCTGCGCAAGGATTGCGCGACTTCCTGAGAGTTACGGGTTTCGTCCAGACGGTTGAGTAGCAGTGATAAAGGAGGGACAGACAGAGAGGTGTAACTTGTCAGTTGCTCAAGTTCACCGAACATGCCGAGAGTGCCACGCACGAATTCACGTGCAGACAGCACATCAGCTGTGACGGGAGATAAGGCATGGTCAGCAGCGAGAGCTGCCGCTTCCATGGTAATGGAACGGGCACCTTGGGTATCGAGCAGGATGACGTCGTACTCGGCCAGCGAGCCGGTTTCGAGTAGCTGAGAAAGTCGAAAGCGCCCGTCGGGAGCACTGAGCAGCAGTTGAGGAAGTTGCCCCTGATAATCATTGGAAGCTATCAGGTCGAGCCCATTGATCACGGTATGCGAGATGATTCTCTCAGCGCGAGTCTCGCTGAGGGCCATCAGCTCATAAACGCCGCCTGGGGCTTCGTGGGAAAGGGGGTAGTAACTTGAAAGGGTCGGCTGACTATCGAGACCAGCAGCACCCGCAGGCCTGCATCGGCTAGTAGTCCGCCTAGATTCGCAGTAGTAGTGGTTTTCCCCACCCCACCTTTGGTTGATAATACGGCTATGATACGCATGCCAAATTCCCCGTCTCTATGGAAAGATCGGAGGAAAAGCACTAATCGACATGTCTTCGAGAATCGTCAAGTCAAACGCTTTTTAACCACTTTTAGTGGTGCCGACACCAGGAGTCGAACCCGGGACCTACTGATTACAAGTCAGTTGCTCTACCAACTGAGCTATGTCGGCGCTTCACGTTTTCTTGAGAAAATGACTGCATTGCTGTTAGGCTTTGCAATCAACAAGAAATCTTGTTGGCAATGGCTGGGGTACCAGGATTCGAACCTGGGAATGCCGATACCAAAAACCGGTGCCTTACCACTTGGCGATACCCCAGCAGTGTGGTGGCCAGAGACGGAATCGAACCGCCGACACGGGGATTTTCAATCCCCTGCTCTACCAACTGAGCTATCTGGCCGCTGCCAACGGTGCGTATTAAACTAGAAACACCGCTTTTCGTCAATACCTTTGTGAAACTTTCTTGCTAGTCACATGGTTAGGGCAACTCTCAGGGTAATCATCGTTTAGCAAAAGTCACCTCTGGTATGGCTCTGTATGCCTGCCTTACCCCATCGCACTATCTCATCACGACCACTCTCATCACAGCGACTGCTTAGGCTTGCGTAGGGGGAACATACCCTTCCGCTTGATCAGTGGCTTCGTTATCCAGGAAGCGCTGCATCTGTTCCATCAGGTAGGCGCGCGCTTCGGGTTCCAGCATGTTGAGGTGCTTCTCGTTGATCAGACGGGTTTGCAGCGCTTGCCACTCTTCCCAGGCTTGCTTGGAGACAGTGGCCTGGATCTCCTGACCTTGCTTACCTGGCAGTGGAGGAAATGGTAGAGCAGGCAGCTCCTTTTGGTACTTACGGCAAAAAACGGTATTACTCATGGCATACTCCTTTCTTGTATAGGCAATCGGGTCGCTTGGGCCTGGTAGGTTTGAACAGTGGTTATCAAGGCCCTGGCGTCAGATGTAGCGCAAAGGGAGTCAGTTGGCTAAGCAGCAACTTTACCGGTGCCGCCAAGCCTAACGCAGGTGGATGGTTAACGTCATACCATACGCCTTTCTCTCTTACGCCGTTTATCCTTTCGCAGTTGACTGGCTGAGGCGTAATCATCAACCGGAAATGACTGAAGGTATGGGCAAAAGCGGGCAAAGGCGTCTGCCACTCTGGCTGGCTTGTGTTATTAGTGAGCCAGTCGTTCAGTGCCCGCTGGTTTTCAAACTGAGGAAGACACCATAAACCACCCCATAGACCACTTGGTGGTCGCTGCTCTAACCATACGCGCCCTTCTCTGTCGCGCAGCAATAGCATAATGGTTTCCCGGGTAGGCAGCGTTTTCTTTGGCTTCGATTCGGGGAAGCGCTGTGGTTCCCCCTGTTGGTAGGCACTGCATACGTCGTTGAATGGGCAAATCATGCAATCTGGCCTGCTGCGCTTACACAGTGTTGCCCCAAAATCCATCATCGCCTGGGTGTAGTCGGCCAGCCGGGTATCAGGAGTGTAGTATTCAGCAAGCGCCCAAAGTTTACGTTCTACGGCAGGTTTACCCGGCCACCCGGATATAGCGTGAAGGCGAGTGAGTGAGCGCTTCACATTGCCGTCTAAGATGGCTGCCCGGTATCCAACACTCTGAGCAATGATCGCGCCAGCGGTAGAACGGCCAATCCCCGGCAGGGCCATTAGCGTCTCAACACTCTCTGTTGGCAAGTCCCCACCGTGGCTCTCCAGTGCCACTTGGGCCGCTTTGTGGAGATTGCGGGCACGGGCGTAGTAGCCAAGCCCTGTCCAAAGGTGGAGAACCTCGTCCTGAGGGGCGTTAGCAAGTGCTTCAAGGGTTGGGAAGCGTGTCACAAAGCGCTCGAAATAGGGAATGACAGTGGTGACCTGGGTTTGTTGAAGCATAATTTCCGAAACCCATACCCGATACGCACTGCGAGGAGACTGCCAAGGCAAGTTATGGCGCCCATGCAGATCGAACCAGGAGAGCAAACGGCGTTGAAATTCTTCAGCCGTTAAACACGGCGTCGGCATATCAGCCATACGGATTCCTTAAAACAGTAAAGCAGCATGATGACGTCACCCCACAAAGGATCTTATCAAGAAGGTTATTGACGCGAAAAAAAGCGCCGACATAAGGGCCGGCGCAGAACTGACGTGCATGGATGCTCAGTTAAACAGACGACGAATACCTTCACGAAGTTCCTGACCTACTCCTTCACCAAGACGTTCGTCCAACTGGTCCAGGGACTCACCAAGACGCCCCTCCAGCTCTTCTTCCACACGGCTTCCGGCTTCGCTGCGCAGCACATCTACCACGGAAGCTTGAAAGGCGGTGCGATCAAAACGGCACCACTGCGTGTTCTCATCGCCTACATGCCCTTCACACAGAACGGGTAGCGGAAGCTCTGCAAACCGGGGATTTACCTGACAGGCAGCGTCTGCCGTATCTACCAGACGAGCATTCGCCCGGGTGACAAAGTTCATACTGGCAAGGTCAAACTCACCCTCGCCCTGAACATCAATACCCGGCAGCGTAATCAGCAAATCCTCACTGGTTACGACGCCATTACGCACCAGGAAGGTGGCATCAAAGCGCTCAAAACGGGTATCAGGATGCCAGTCACGCACAGTGCCTTCCCCTTCCAGTTGGGCCACCAGTTCACACATTTCCCGGGAGATGTTGGTCTCTAAAATAGCCCCTTCATTTAGTCTGGCAGTCAGCTCTCCATTGAGATTACTGATAAGCACATCACGGCCATTTCCTTGCGTAGTTAGTGCGCCTTCCAGATTGAAACGCCCCCGTAGCGGAGAGTCTTCTTCACTAAAGGATTCAATCAGTGGTGCCACCTGCACATTACGGATATGAGGGGAAAGCTGCCACTCAAGCACGCTGCCGCTGGCATCCAGGCGACCAGTGGCGCTGAGCTGCCCATCATAAAAGCGCGATTCGAATGCCGACAGCTGATGTATACCCTCGTCTCCCTGGAGCTGTAAACGCGTGTCACTAAAGGCCAGTCCGGCCAGTTGGAACTGGTCAAGACTTAACGTCCCATCAAGGGAGAGCGTACTCAGCCACTCTTGCGGCAATAGCGCCTCTTCAGTTTGGGCAAAAGCTTTGCGTAACATTCCGCGGCTGGCCTGCGGGGCCTCGATGGGTCCAGGCAGGTAGTGGTCCAGATTCAGTTGATCGCCTGAGAGGTTAAAGGCCAGCCGTGTACCGTCCAGCGCTGCAGACGCTTCTCCGGTAAAGGTACTGCTGTCAACCACCAGGGAGAGGCGCGGTAGAGCCACCTGATCCATGTTGCCCTCAATGGGGCTGGTCATGGCCACATCGCTTAACGCCGCCTCGCCGGCGGTATTAAGCGTTACCCCCGCACGAGAAAGCCAGGGCCGTAGGGTAAATGGCGCAGCAGTAATTTGACCTCGGTATTGGGGGTTATCCCGCAATTGCTCAATATTCAAGTGACCACTGACCCGGAGGCCATCGGGCCCAGTAAGTTGAGCATCTGTCAGTTGGGCGGTTTGTGCGACCCAGTCACTCTCCAAACCAAACACAAGAGAGAGTGCAAGGCTGCCCTGCCAGTTATCAGGGTTGCGTAGGCCCGCTTCCAATACACCTTCGCTAACACTGATCTGTTGTTCATCCATTCGGGCAACAATTTCTGCCGCTTTGAGGCTTAATTGCTGTGGTGCTTCCTCATTAGCACGGTGCGTACGGGTGGTGAGCTGGGTATTTTCGAAGGTTAAACGCTCTTCATCCAATCCCAAACGTAAACG
Organism: Vreelandella olivaria; assembly: GCF_023507745.1. Taxonomy (GTDB): domain Bacteria; phylum Pseudomonadota; class Gammaproteobacteria; order Pseudomonadales; family Halomonadaceae; genus Vreelandella; species Vreelandella olivaria_A. Next base: position 14,879 of record NZ_JALPZO010000132.1, read on the forward strand.
GGTTTCCAGGTTGACTTCACTGGTTAACTCAGGTGCGCGTTCCAGGGCTTCCGCATCCAGACGATTATGCTTGGTGAGCGTGAACATCGCCTTTAGGGGGAAGGAGCGAACGGGGTTCACATTACTACCCGAGATGTTCAGTGGCTGCACACGCCATAGAGATTGGTTTTGTTCATCACGGAAACGGATATCCGCATCTTTTACTTCTACGCTGGCGATATTTAGCACCACCGATAGGCTGCCGGCATCCGCATTGGGGCCGGCACTGGCGGGAGCCAGCACAGTCTCTGCGGTCTCATTGCTTTGCTCAGCCAGGCGCTCCAGCAACGGTTGCCAATTACCCTCACCATCTGAATTGCGCACAAGATTTAAGCGCATACCATCAAGCGTTAGCCCGTCAACGGCAATTTCACCACGCAGTAGCGGTGCAAATGCCACACTGACTTCCGCACGCTCAATGGCCGCAAAGGCGGTGTCAGCGGGTGACTGCTCTGGCAGCCATGCCTGTGCCCGTTCGACGCTAACACCAATACGCGGGTAAAACGACCAGGTGATGGGCCCCTCCAAAGCAAGGTTAAGGCCGGTTTGCTCTTCCACCACCGCCGTCAAACGGGGCTTGAAGTCCTCAGGGTCTAAAAAGGTGGTGACATACACCACGGCGGCCACTGCTACTATCGCCAAAATACCAACCGCGGCTAGAAAAATGCGTAATAACTGTCTCATTACCCTTTCCCTTGTGGGTCTAGCTCAACAAAATCACTGGTAGCCGGAGCCTCCGGCTCAGAGGGGTGTTCATTTGCCACTGGCCGATAGCCAAGTTTTGACAGCAATACACGGTCGGCCAGCGGCAGCGAAGCAGTTTCAATCCGCAGTACTCGGCCTTCCTTTTTTGCTTGCTCCCCTAACAGCGCCATCAACCGTGTCCCGACGCCTCGCCGCCGCGTGGTTTTCCGAACGCAGAGCTCCGATAGCCACCATGCACGATCATCGGCCTCCTGCACAGCCACTGCTCCTAGCAGCCGATCATTAAAATGTGCGCAGGCAAAATAGTGCTGCCTTTTTAGGTGCCGCTCAATGAACGGCAAGACGGTTGGGGTGGGCATGCGCTCCTGGGGCGCATCCTCATAGATACGTACCAGGTCTATCCGCACCTGATCCTCTGCCTCCCAACGAGCCTGGTCGACATACTGCAGTGTCACCGGCATGGTGAAATCCTCTTCGCCAAGGCAGCTAAGCTGCTATTCTACCGCCACAACAGGCGGCTACATTTCGCGCATTGTAGCGGATGGGGACACCGATTCTCTATAATGGTCGCTTTGACCATAGATTATGCCTTGATTGAGCGGTGGTGACGTCGCCTATGTTCCACCGACACTTCCTAACGTGCGCCCCAGCGCAGGAGATGCAACATGTCAGCGCGTATTGCCACGGTAAGCCGTGACACCAACGAAACGCAGATTACGGTCAGCGTCAACCTTGATGGCGAAGGCCGTCTCAGCTGTGAAACCGGTGTCCCGTTTCTGGACCACATGCTTGACCAGGTAGCGCGGCATGGAATGGTGGATCTGGATATCCAGGCAACAGGAGACCTGCATATTGATGACCACCACACCGTAGAAGACCTGGGCATTACCCTGGGTCAGGCATTTCATCAGGCCATTGGCGACAAACGCGGCATCTATCGTTATGGCCACGCCTATGTTCCGCTTGATGAAGCGCTGTCACGGGTGGTGATCGATTTTTCCGGCCGTCCGGGTCTCTATATGAATGTCGATTTCACCCGCGATACCATTGGCCGTATGGATACTCAGTTGTTCTGGGAGTTCTTCCAGGGGTTTGTTAACCATGCACGCGTAACGCTGCATATCGACAACATAAAAGGCTTTAATGCTCACCACCAGGCTGAAACTATTTTTAAAGCCTTTGGCCGTGCGTTACGCATGGCGGCTGCTGAAGATCCACGTATGGCAGGCCAAATGCCGTCCACCAAAGGAAGCTTATAATGTTGAGCGTTGCTGCTAGCGGCTACTCGTCCACCATGATAAGGAGCGCTTCATGACCATTGCTGTTATTGATTATGGAATGGGCAACCTGCACTCTGTGGCGAAAGCGCTTGAACACGTCACCCATGAAAATGTCATTATCACCCGTGACCCACGCCGCATTCTGGGCGCTACACGCTTGGTTCTTCCCGGCCAGGGCGCTATTCGCGACTGCGTAGGCGAGCTGGAACGTACCGAGTTACGGGGCCTGGTGGATGATATCCTGACGCGGCAGGCAAAACCGCTATTAGGCATCTGTGTGGGTCAGCAAATGCTGATGGAACGCAGCGAAGAGAACGGCGGAGTAGACTGCCTGGGCTTTTTTAAGGGCAGTGTGGATCGCTTCCCGGCCGATATGCGCGATCAACACGATCAGCGCCTGAAAGTCCCCCATATGGGCTGGAATCTGGTGTCGCAGCACCACGAACACCCGTTATGGGCAGGCATTGACGATAACGAGCACTTCTATTTCGTTCATAGCTACTTCGTTAATGCAGCCGACGACACTCAAGTGTTTGGTACCACCCAGTACGGCAAGGTCAGCGCCCATGTAGCCATTGGCCGCGATGCAACTTTCGCCGTGCAGTTTCACCCGGAAAAAAGCTCACGTGCAGGCCTGCGTCTGCTGGAAAACTTTGTCACCTGGACGCCCTGAGAGGTTTCACTATGTTGGTAATTCCCGCAATCGATCTCAAAGACGGCCAGTGTGTTCGCTTGAAACAGGGCCGGATGGAAGATGCAACCTCCTACGGCGATGACCCCGTTGCAATGGCTGCACGCTGGGTAGCAGCAGGTGCACGCAGACTGCATCTTGTAGACCTGAACGGCGCCTTTGAAGGTAAACCTGTCAACGGTGAAGCAGTAACGGCCATTGCCCGCGCTTACCCTGACCTGACCATTCAAATTGGCGGTGGTATCCGTTCGGCAGACACGATTGAGCACTATCTGAACGCTGGTGTCTCCTACGTCATTATTGGCACAAAAGCGGTGAAGGAGCCGGACTTCGTTGGTGAGATGTGCCGTGCCTTTCCTGATCATATTATTGTTGGCCTGGATGCCAAAGATGGCTTTGTGGCCACCGATGGCTGGGCTGAAGTCTCCACCGTAAAAGCCACCGAGTTAGCCAAGCGCTTTGCCAATGATGGTGTTTCCAGCATTGTCTACACCGACATTGCCCGAGACGGCATGATGCAGGGAGTGAATGTGGAGGCCACCGCAGCCCTTGCCAAGGAAGGTGGCCTGCCAGTTATCGCCTCTGGCGGTGTCACCAACCTCGGTGATATTCAGGCGCTGTGTGATGTTGCCGACAGCGGTATTCTGGGCGCTATTACTGGCCGAGCCATTTATGAGGGCAGCCTGGATGTGGCGGAAGCCCAGCGGCTGAGCGATCAACTCACCGGAGGCAGCGCATGAGTTTAGCCAAACGCATTATCCCCTGTTTGGATGTCGATGCCGGGCGCGTGGTGAAAGGCGTTAACTTTGTCGGTATTCGCGATGCCGGCGACCCCGTTGAGATCGCCCAGCGCTATAACCAACAGGGTGCCGACGAAATTACCTTCCTCGACATTACAGCGAGCCACGAAGACCGGGCAACCACCGTCGAGATGGTAGAACGCATTGCCGGAGAGGTGTTTATTCCCCTCACCGTTGGTGGTGGCATCCGTAGCTGCGATGATATTCGTACCATGCTAAATGCAGGCGCGGATAAAGTCTCAATCAATACAGCAGCAGTGACCAACCCAGAGTTTGTGCGTGAAGCTGCTGAACGCTTTGGTAGCCAGTGTATCGTGGTGGCAATTGACGCTAAAAAAGTCTCTAAAGAAGGCGAACCCGAGCGATGGGAGATTTTCACCCATGGCGGGCGCAAGCCAACGGGGCAGGATGCTATCGAATGGGCCAAAAAGATGGTCGACTTTGGTGCAGGCGAACTACTGCTGACCAGTATGGATCGAGACGGCACCAAAATCGGTTTCGACCTGGGAGTCACCCGCGCCATATCCGAAGCAGTCAGTGTTCCCGTTATAGCGTCCGGGGGAGTGGGCAACCTGGACCATCTGGTGGATGGAGTGCTGAAAGGCGGCGCCGATGCGGTACTGGCGGCCAGTATTTTCCACTTTGGTGAGTACACGATCCCCGAAGCCAAGCGCTATATGGCGGAACGTGGCATCGAAATGCGGCTTTAGGAGTTTGACATGCCTCGCGCTTATCCATGGATTGGTGGGCTAACGGGGATTTGGCTGAGCGCCTCTGCCTCAGCCTTCTCTCTGCCAGACTGGCCTCCCGCACTTGAACTCGATTACACCCTGGTGCAAACCAGCCTGTTGACGCGTCATTTCGACCCGGACCCAGAGCACACCAATCAACAGAACCTGGTGAGTATCGAACTACATAACCCCGACCGCTGGCTAACCGGTACCGCGTGGTTCAAAAACTCTTTCGACCAACCTACCTGGTACTTCTATGTAGGGCGTGAATTCCCCCTTGGTCAGCTTACCGATGACATTAATGTCAGAGCTAAATTTACCGGCGGTTTACTACGTGGCTATAAGGATGAGTTCCGCGACAAAATCCCGTTTAACCGCTATGAAATAGCCCCAGCCGTACTGCCCAGCATTGGCATCCAGTGGGGGCGTTTTGAGTCGGACCTGATCGTTTTTGGTACTGCTGGAATGATGGTGACGGCTGGTCTGCGTTTCTAACCAGCCCCATGGGGTTGCGCTAGTTGTTCTCCTCATCCAGTGTTAGGCCCAAATTACTAATACCGTTGTTACGCCCTAACTGACGAATCTCTTTCAGTGTGGTTTTGTTCATTGGCTCGCTGACGGCTTCCAACACGGCGTCCTGGAAGTCGTTCTCATCGGCCATTAACGGATGGTCGCGAATGATCAGCGCAAGCGTCTGGGCATCCTCTTCACCTTCGGTAAGCTCAATAAAGGCACGTACGCCCGCGCGGGAGGTGCGGCTTACATCCAGCACAGCCTCAGGGGACTCCCCTTGCAGCGTATCCAGCAATGCTGATACGGATACCACCGCATCTAACGCCCGGCGAGCACCAAAACTGTCATCCTCTTCAGGCGGCTCGCAGTCAGCGAGTTTTTCTGCCTGACGGGCAAAATCAATACTGGCATTAGGCACACTCAGGCGCTCCCACACCAAATTAAGCACAGTACGCAGGGTATGCCCATCGCCATAACCTGATGTTTGTTCATACAGCGCATAGTTGGGCAGCAGACGCTCACACAATGCTGCCATAAATGCCTGTTGGGCGGGCAGCGACAGAAGCTGGAGCCGCTGATAAAAGCCTAAAGGTTTTGCCACCATGCTGATTTCCTGGGTCACGATATTGGTGAAATGAACACGATACGTTATCGTCGCACAAGCGCTACCGATATCTTTGGCAGCGCTGGATTTAATCGGCCGGCGAGGAGATTACCATGCATATTCATCTGCTACAGCACGGCCCTGACCATGGCCCAGCCCGTCTTACCGACTGGTTAGAGAGTATGGGCCATAGTTACACCGTTTTTCATCTTTACGCGGGCGAACTTACCCCGCGTCCCGGCGAGTGCGATGCACTTATTGTACTGGATGGACCCGAGCTGTTGCTCAACGAACCGCCTGGGTGGATCAAAGCTGAGCGCAAGCTGATCAATCGCTATCTTGATGGCCAAAAGCCTGTCCTGGGTATCGGCTTGGGAGCGCTATGGATTGCCGAGGCACTGGGGGCGGTCGTTGCCCCTGGCACCTACCCCGAAGCCGGCTGGCACCAGGTGATACTGGCACCAGACAGTAGCTTCGACCTCCCCGAGCAATTTGAGGCCTTTATGTGGCATCGCCATGTGTTCAGCTTACCTGATAACGCGCTGCCTTTAGGGGGTAGTGCAGCAGCGCCGTTGCAGGGGTTCTCCTGGGATGCCGGGCGAGTTGTGGGCTTGCTCTGCCACTTGGAAGTCACGTATTCAAGCGTGGCAACGCTGCTTAATAGTGGTGAGCGTTTACCATCAAAAACTACCACGACAGACCGTTTTCTACAGGCCAACGAGCAAATTCTTGAAGACCCAGCCCGCTATCATCGCCTAGCGCCACTACTGGACCGTGTGATGACTCAGTGGCTAAAGACAATTTAGCCACTGACTTGGCTACCCCACCACCTCGATAAGTTCCTTACCCTGAGCTCTCTTTATAACCCCAAATGGCTCAAGGGTAAGGCCATGCTCTCGTCCGATACGCTCAACATCATCCTCCCAGGCAGGGTCCACACTAAACAGCAAGCCACCCGATGTCTGGGGATCACACAGCCACTGCCAATGGGCTTCATCCATCAATGGTAATGCCTGCCCTAATAGCTCATGGTTGCGTAAAGCACTTTCAGGCACCGCTCCTTGCCGACGATATGTTTCGGCCTCAATAAGGCGGGGCAAACGACGAAAATCGATTCGTGCCATGACACCGCTCGCACGGCACATGTCAGCCAGGTGACCCGCCAAGCCAGACCCGGTAACGCCGGCCATGGCATTCACCCCTTTCACCTTTGCCAATTCAATACCGATAGTGTTGGGCGCCAGCATCGTTTCCCGTGCAAGCCCATGATGGCCAGCCGCAAGCAAACCGTTCTTTTCAGCAGTAGTGAGTAACCCGACACCCAACGGCTTGGTTAAAAACAGCAAATCGCCGGGTTTGGCGTCACAATTCAGCTTTAGTGTTTCCAAATCCACCAAACCATTGACCGTCAAGCCAAACAGTGGCTCAGGTGCATCAATGGAGTGTCCACCGGCAAGCGCGACACCCAGCTCCCGACATACCGCCTGGGCACCGGCAATAACGTCACCTGCCACCTTTGTGCTTAGCTTATCCAGCGGCCAGCCTAATATCCCTAACGCCATCACCGGCTTGCCGCCCATCGCGTAAATATCACTAATAGCATTCGTCGCCGCAATCCGGCCAAAATCGAAAGGATCATCCACGTTTGGCATAAAAAAATCGGTGCTAGCCATCATTCCACGACCATCGCCGAGATCATAAACCGCAGCCCCTTCATGTCCCAGGTTACCCACAATGAGCCGCTTATGCCCTGCATCGGACCCCGCTTTAGCGAGGATACTATCCAGCACATCAGGGTCAAACGTGCAGCCACTACCAGCGCCCTGGCTGTATTGGGTTAAGCGAATCGAGTTCATGGCGTCTCTCCTTGGACGGTGAAATAGCAGCTTAATGGCCAGCCACTATAAGAATAGCTCACGTTACAGGGCCTCAAGTGCATCGCTCAGTTTATCAACCGGGATAACCTCCATTCCCCTGGGAGACTGCTTAGGTGCGTTGGCACGAGGAACAATCGCGCGTAAAAAACCGTGTTTGGCGGCCTCAGCAATACGCTCCTGCCCACTGGGCACAGGACGAATTTCCCCAGACAACCCCACTTCTCCAAACACCACCAACTCTTTGGGCAAGGCACGGTTCTGTAGACTGGACACCACTGCCAATAACACAGCCAGATCAGCACTGGTTTCCAGTACTTTTACCCCCCCCACAACGTTAAGAAACACATCCTGGTCGCCGGTAAATAGCCCTCCATGGCGATTAAGCACGGCCAGCAGCATCGCTAATCGGTTTTGATCCACGCCCACCGCTACACGGCGTGGATTACCCAAAGCAGACTCATCCACCAAGGCCTGCACTTCCACCAGAATAGGGCGAGTCCCTTCCCATACCACCATCACCAGGCTACCTGGCGCCTGCTCTTCCTGGCGCGAAAGAAAAATCGCACTGGGGTTTTTAACCTCTTTCAGGCCCTGTTCCAACATCGCAAACACGCCCAACTCGTTCACTGCTCCGAAACGGTTCTTCTGGCCTCGCAGGGTTCTAAATCGTGAATCAGCCCCGCCCTCCAACAGCAGTGAAGCGTCAATCATATGTTCAAGTACTTTAGGGCCCGCCAGGGTGCCATCTTTCGTGACATGCCCAACGAGCAGTAAAACGGTATTGGTCTGCTTGGCAAAGCGTGTCAGCGCCGCTGCCGACTCCCGTACCTGAGCAACACCACCCGGCGCTGAGCTTATGTCTTCCAGGTGCATGGTTTGAATTGAGTCGATCACCAGAATCTCGGGTTTTTCCCGCTCAGCAACGGCCAAAATGGTTTCAACGCTGGTTTCTGCCAGCATTTTCAAGCCATTGGTGGGCAGCTGTAAGCGGTGCGCCCGCATGGCGACTTGCGACAACGACTCTTCCCCGGTGACATATAAGATTTGCCGTTGCTGAGCAAGTTTGCAGGCAGTCTGCAAAAGTAGTGTTGATTTACCGGCACCGGGATTACCGCCAAGCAGTACCGCTGAACCAGGCACCAGGCCACCACCCAAGACACGGTCAAACTCAGCAAAGGTTGAGGTCAAACGAGGAACCTCGCTTAAATCCACATTGCTGAGATCCACGATATCTCTGGAAAGGTCTCCAGCGTAACCAGCCCTACCTGTAGTGGCACTGCCGCCAGGGCGTGCACTGGCGAGACGGATTTCACTTAGCGTATTCCACTCCTGGCAACTGCTACACTGGCCCTGCCACTTCCGATACTCCGCACCACATTCGGTACATACAAAGGCACTCTTTGCTTTTGCCACCGCCATTTTACTCCTGTCCAGGCCAACACTGATCTTACGACAACGTCTTTCATCATTGAGTAGAAATGCAAAAGGCGGCCATTGGCCGCCTTTGAGCGTCGCGTAACTACTTATTGACGCTGTAACTGCAGCATCTCGCCATTTTCAAAACGACGGCGCTCGGGGTCAATTAACTCCAGAGTACGCTCGTTAATACGCATGAAGTAGTAAATTTGACCATCACCATCTGGTGTAAGCTCATAAACCGTTGCATCCGGGTCAGACGGTGTGCCCGTTAGTACTTCCCAGTTACCAGCGTAGTTTTCATCCGGTGGCGTCTGTGGGTGGTTGCGATAGGTCGCCGCCAAAGTGAACGTTCTCTCCTCAGGAACGCTGGTTTCTTCACCCACTAAAGTCACATCCAGATCGATACCATCACAGTTACGGCAAGGCAGAGTACCTTGATAGTTAGCCTGTGCCCCGCTCACACCTGTCTCTTCGCGCTGATCCGTTGGGCCACCAGTTGCACAGCCCGCCAGCAGTGCCAACATAGCCGATCCGGCTAGCAAACTCCTAAATTGCATTGGGTGTCTCCTTATCGTGTTGGACATACATTTCTTTCGCGCGCTTATGACAGCATAACCGCTACAAGGTGCGGCGCCCACCCCCAGTAACTCAGCAATTGACCGCTTTGATTCGCAGGTATTAGAGGAATGCTTGCGCTCTGGCAATCATCAGGCGACCATGTCGTACCATGCTAGGATAATCAGGTTACCCCCATGAGCCAATACTGGAGCCCAGCCGTTAGGGAGCTTACCCCTTATGTGCCTGGCGAGCAGCCCCGTGAACGCGTTATCAAACTCAATACTAACGAAAACCCCTACCCACCGGCGCCTGGGGTAAGCGAAGCGCTGCGCGATTATGCCATCGATCATCTGCGCCTTTATCCTGATCCTACCTCAATGGCATTGCGCGTAGCGCTTGCAGACACCTATGGCGTCAGCGTTGAAGAGACATTCGTGGGTAATGGGTCCGATGAAGTACTGGCCTTCGCTTTCCAGGCGTTTTTCTGCCACGACGCGCCGCTGGATGTACCTACGGTTACTTATAGCTTCTATCCGGTTTATGCCAATCTATACGGCGTGACGCTGCGCAAGCATCCCCTCAACGCCATGTGGGAAGTCGATATCGATGCACTGGCCAAGGCGTCTGAGCGTAGTGGAGTTATTTTTGCCAACCCCAATGCCCCCACCGGACATGCCCATCCGCTAGAGGCCATCGAATCACTGCTGGAGCGCGTTACCGACCGGGTTGTACTGGTAGATGAGGCCTACGTCGATTTTGGCGCAGAGAGCGCAGTATCTCTGATTAGCCGTTATCCTAACCTGCTCGTTACAGGCACATTCTCCAAGTCACGCAGTTTGGCCGGTTTACGGTTAGGTTACGCTATTGGCTCGAAGGAGCTTATTGATGGCCTGCAACGGGTGAAGGACTCTTTCAACTCCTACCCCGTCGATAGTCTGGCAAGCCTGGTTGGGATTGCAGCACTAAAAGACAAAGCTCACTTTAACGCCTGCCGGGATAATGTCATCACAACCCGTGAACGCACACGTCAACGGCTGGAAACCCTGGGCTTTGAAGTACTACCTTCAAAAGCGAATTTCGTGCTTGCCCAGCATCCTGAGTTTGATGGTGCACAACTGTTTGCTGGCCTGCGTGAAAGGGGAATTTTGGTACGCTACTTCAATACTGATACTCTCAGTAACTTTCTGCGCATCACCATCGGTACCGATAATGAAATGGATAGCTTGATAGAAGCGCTGGAAGCACTCTGCCGCTAGTGGTTCCACTTCTACATACATCGCCCTATCTCCCCAAGAGGTAGGGCTTTTTTATGCCTTTCACTTCGTGAGTTTTTAAGACAAAAAAATCCCCCTGGGCGCATGCCCAGGGGGATTTTTAGTATAAATGCCTGACGATGACCTACTCTCACATGGGGAGACCCCACACTACCATCGGCGCTAAGCGGTTTCACTGCTGAGTTCGGCATGGAATCAGGTGGTTCACGCTCGCTATGGTCGTCAGGCGTAACAGGT
>NZ_JALPZO010000133.1 GCF_023507745.1 Vreelandella olivaria
AATTATATCGAAATGTTTTACAACCCAAAGCGCCGACACGGCACAAGTGATAACTTGTCACCGGTTGAGTATGAAAGGCGTTACTTTAAGAGCCTAACAGGTGTCTAGAATATCCGGGGCGGTTCATTCAATACATGCTGGCTGTACGTCACTTACAGCCAATGCTCTGGCTGCGACGTAGGGCACTTTCAAAGATTCTGTATTGGCCGCTTACACGGCCAACACAAAACATTTCGGCCTATTGGCAGGTAGAGGCTTAGGTATTATGCTTGAAAATCAAGTGGCTACATTGTTGTTATAGTCTTCATTACAGGCACGAATTAGTTTGATATCTACATGATCACAAACGAGACGCTTGCGATCGAACTTCTCTGGAAAATAATATTTAGCTAACGTTTGAGGAACGAGTGCTGTCCCATACCAATTGTGCAGCCAACCTAATAACTGTCGATGGTTTTCAACAATATAGATAGGATGCACAAACAGCTCCCGTAAACCATCAATGCTCTTTTGAGCATCCAGCGGTCGAGGCTCTCTAACTTCTCGACCAATTTTATCCCAACCAACCCAATGGCTATAAAAAGCAATTTTTGGCCCTTTTTCTGCATACAGCTCATAGTATGCCATATCTAGCCCAGGCCTGGCTGTTTGACAATATTGACGCATAAGCCGTAATGAAACCTTTCCGAACCTATCAGTCGGGAGCTTTGGCATTGTCTTTTGGAAGTGATGATAATTATTAAAGCCAAACTTACAGCTATAAAAATCCAATCGCTGACAGTAACTTAAATCGGTACGTATAGAGTTTTTTGCCAGATATTTTAGAGAGTCAAGACATTCTTGATATGCAAACATAATGCTACTCCGATAGCCTTATAGCCGTTCAACTATAACTAGCATGCTGCTTGCTTGGCCTCAAAGTAAGTCAAAAGTTTGAGATTGGTAACAGATATTTCCCATCGCAGCAGGGAGGCTATCCAGGCCTTTTTAAACAGTATCAAATATTCATTGTTTGTCAATAATTGAGGCAGGATCAGCCCTGGATTACCCAGGCGGTTTGATAATTATCGCTAAGGTGCATTAGCAATAATTTTAGCAAAATTCTAAAAATTTCGATATTTTTTTAGCTTAAAGCTATAATAAAGCCATGAAAGCGATCACCTATCGTAAAAGCGCACTGAAGATGTTGCAGCGAATGCCGCGGCCCGAGTCAGAGCGCATACAAGGCAAAATCAAGGCCTACGCGGAAGCCCCGGGAAGTCAGCGTAATAATGTTAAGGCGCTAAAGGGAAGCGATTATATTCGCCTGCGGGTAGGAGACTGGCGGGTGATCATCGACGAACATGGTGATGTGTTAAACATTATTCACATCGGCACCCGTGGCGGTGTTTACCAATAACGCAACGGTAACGTGATAGGAGGCGGTATGAGCGCACCTCAGATTATTCAAACCCCCACAGGGGAACGGATGGTGGTGTTGCCTGAGCAGGAGTACCACGCTCTGCTTGCACGGCTGGAAGACCAGGACGATATTGAGGCTGCCAATGCAGTGCTGGCTCGCGGTGAAGAGTCGTTTCCACTGGCGGTGGTAGACGCACTATTGGAGGGTGTTGCGCCTGTAAAGGTATACCGTGAGTACCGTGGCTTGCGGGCAGGTGAACTGGCGACACAAGTCGGCATTAGCCAGGGCTACCTTTCCGAAATAGAAGCAGGCAAGAAAGCCGGTTCACTCAAAGTGCTGAGGCACATTGCTGCCGCGCTGGATGTGGAACTGAGCGATCTCACTTAATGGCGACTAGATATCCCACACAGCATTTTGCTTCGATAAAAAAAGGGCCAGCCTGTCGGCCAGCCCTTCATTATATTTACGGGTTTGGCTAAGCCATTAACCCAGCAGTGACAGTACAGACTGCGGAGTTTGGTTAGCCTGGGCCAGCATTGCCGTGCCAGCCTGTTGGAGGATGTTGGCACGGGTCATATTGGATACTTCGACCGCGTAGTCGGCGTCTTCAATTCGCGAACGGGCCTCTGAAAGGTTGTTCACCGCAGTGGCCAGGTTGTCAATTACCGAGTCGAAACGGTTTAGCGTAGCACCTAAGGTAGCGCGGTTCTCATCCAAGCTAGCAGTGGCTGTATCAATAGAATCAATCAGACCTTGGAACTCACCGTGTACAGCACTACCAGAAGTGATAGCAAATGAACCGCTAATACCAAGACCGCTTGTTGTTGCATCAATAGTATTAACTGCAATAACGTCTTCACTATCAGTGTTGGAACCGATTTGAATATTCAGCGTGCCACCACCACTGACATTCAGCAGGTTAGTACCGTTAAAGTTATTGCTACCAGCCACGCGGTCGATCTCGGCCAAGCGCTCGTTAATCTCGATAACAATAGCATCACGGTCTTCACTGGCATTGGTATCGTTGGCACCCTGTACTGCCAGCTCACGGATACGCTGCAGGTTATCGTTGATCTGGTCCAGCCCGCCTTCCATGGTTTGTACCAGGGAGATGCCATCGCTGGCGTTACGGCTAGCCTGCTCCATACCCTTAATCTGGGCGGTCATTTTGTTGGCGATAGCCTGACCAGCGGCATCGTCGGCAGCGCTATTGATACGTAGGCCGGAAGAGAGGCGCTCTTGCGCTTGAGCCAGCATGGACTGGGAGTTACGCAGGTTGTTCTGGCCAATCAGGGCAGTAATGTTGGTATTGATCACGGACATGTGAAGACTCCTTGCAGATAGTAGTGGCCAAGTGGCCCGCTGTGCGGCGAGTTAGCTGCGCCGTTATTACTATTAACGGCAACTCCAAGCGATTCTTTAGGCTGTGCGGTGTTTTTTTTCCATTCTTTTGTAATGAAAGGTAACTCACGCGCCTACTGCCATTTCCGCCGTCTCACCCTCCCCCCCCACCCGCGCGCTCCCACCGTGTTGCACCACACCTGTTATCAGCGCCTGCTATCCTATACTTGGTAGCCCTGCCTGTTTCAGCAGGTTTTCTATTGCCCATCTACCTTGCCCTGCTCATAATATATGCCTTGCATATGCCTGAAACCACTATTATATTACCTATGACAGGCATAGGCAGGAGGTTGTTATGCGCACAGTATCCATTTTCAAAAACGGAAAAAATCAAGCCGTAAGGATACCCAATGATATGGCCTACGAGGGTATTGGGGAGCTTGAAATTACCCGAGAAGGCGATGTGATCACCTTACGACCTGTACGCCCTTCCTGGGCATCCTTTACTACGCTTGCAAAAGCGGATGACAGTTTTCTTATTGATCGTCCAGACGTTGTGAGTGATGAAGGCAGATTCACGCTGTGACGACGTATATGCTGGATACCTGTATCTGTTCCTTCATCATGCGAGAACAGCCAAACTCGGTTATCCATCGCCTCGCCACCGAGGTAGAGCGGGGTAACCGCATTGTCGTTTCTGCGATCACTTATGCGGAAATGCGCTATGGACAAATCGGCAAAAAAGCCTCTGCCAGACACGCACCTTTGGTAGATGCGTTCGTGAAGCGGTTAGATGCCGTCTTGCCCTGGGATAAGCAAGCCGTAGATGCCACTATTGAGCTAAAGCAATTTTTAGCCAAAGCAGGTACACCCATAGGGCCAAACGATTCTGCCATTGCAGGGCACGCCCTTGCATCAACTTGCATTCTGGTGAGTAACAATATTCGCGAATTCAGCCGTGTGCCAGGGCTTGTTTATGAGGATTGGGTGCATTAATAAACGAACAATCGACATTTATAGCACGGTGGGATTGATGGCGTCACGCCCATGAGCTTTTCACCCCCTCCCCGCCCTAGTGTTGCGCACTGCAGGTGGGAAGGGAAGGCGTGGTAGTCATCAACAACGTTGACACGTTAGCTCTTTTGCATGGCGCTTAGTGCATCAAACTGCTGCGTCAAGTAGCTACTCATCGAGTTCATTTGCAACATCATGCTATCTAGCTGAGCAAATTGCCTGCGGTAACGCTCAATATTTCTATCAATGCGGGTCTCCATTTGCCCATAGCGGTCTTCCAGGCTAGCGATACGAGTCTCGGCTCCACCAATTGAACTCTGTAACAGCCCCTCTTCATCCAGGATCTGGCTCAGGGTAGCATCTAACCTCCCAGCATACCCGGCTTCTTCACTATCGCCTGCAAAGAAGCTGGCAACACCCTCAAAATCAGCGGAAATCGCTTCCTGTAGGGCGCTTTCGTCGATTTCCAGATGGCCTTCACGGTTCAACGAAATTCCCATATCGGAAAGCCGCTGAATATCCCCTTCTGACACACCCGCCGTGATGTCACTACGCAGGCGATTTTCAATCGTACGTAAGGTTCGATCACCAACTAACGCCCCGGCAGTCTCCTGGTCACCCGTCACTTTTGACAGGTTGCCAGACGTAGTTTTCAGCTCGTTGTAAGCGGTTACGAAGTCCTGAATGGCTTCGCTCAACGCTTCATTGTCACGTCCAATGGTAATAGTGAGCGGCTCGTCAGTGGTTTTTTCCAGATCCAGCGTTACCCCCTGAATAGCGCCTTCGATACGGTTGGTGGTACTGGTGATGGCAATACCATTGACATCCAGCTTGGCATCCTGACCGGCGCGTAGCGTGGTGTTATCAGCACCCAGCCCCCCCAAACCAGAGAAGCCAGTAATCGAGGCTTCAGCACCGGTTTCGGTGGAGTTCAGCGCCAAACGGTAACCAGTGCCATCGTTAACCAGAGAAGCGGTCACGCCCGATTCCTGGTCGGCATTGATCTGGTCACGCACATCCTCCAGCGTACTGCCTGCGGCGATATCAATGCTGTAGCTACTTAGCGGCCCTGCGCTGCTATCCAGGTTGCCCTCAGCATCGTAAGTGGCTCCGAAGTTCAGTGTCAGTGTTGTGGCATTTTCAGCCACCACGGTATCCAGCGAGGCAACACTATTGGTGGCGATACTACCCGCCCGCGCCAATTGGGAAACCGTGACATCGTAACGCCCCGGATTAACGTTATCGCCCGTGGTGACGCTAATGCCTTCGCCGCTAACGTTGCTGGTACGGCTTTCAATCAGCTTGGGGTCGTTGAGCTTGCCAATCGCATCCTGAAGCTTGTCCAACCCAGTCTGTAAGCGGCCATAGGCTGAGATTTTGCTCTGCTGCTGTGCTCTTTGTTGCGCAATAGGGACCAGCTTATCCCTCTCAGCCTCACGAAGCTGATCCAGCATGCCTGCTAGATCCAGCCCGGAACCAACGCCCAGTGATGTAATGGAAGCCATAGATTACCGTCCTTTTTTGAATACGCCCTCAACTATCCTGACGTTACTTAATTACAGTGAAATTTCACTTCATGGTTAAAAGATATCGGCCATTAGACCTTGGACTTTAGCCAAGCAAGAAATTTTTACGGGATAAAATAGTTACAAAACGTAATCCCTCACCTTCTGCGGTGCCATGCGCGCGCCCCTTTACAGGTGCATGGTTAGGGCAGCACATTTATAAAAATCGTAGCAGCTTGCCGCAAACACACAACCAACATAGACCTTGGTCTAATGCTTCTATTGCTTTATAATGCACTGCAACAAGCCCATTTTGAGCTGTTTGCAGGAGAATGATCATGCCTTCCGAGGTGTTTCAGCCCGCATCCCAGGTGACGTCAGCCACTTACCATGTGCAGCGCAGCCTGCGCCACTGCCTTGCTACCGTTGCAGAACTACTGTACGACAACGGCCATGTACTGGAAACCATCACACTGCCTCAGCGCGGGCTTACCCGGCGTGAACTTCGCCAGTTGAGTAAACAGAATGCGCATTGGAAAGCCTGCCAGCCAGTGTTGGAGGAGAGCGGGGCGGCACGATTTAACGACTATGACCGCTTTGTGCTTACCGCCATGGGGCGGGAGTTGATGTTTGATATGTTTGGACAAGGGGCAGCGGATTGCGCCTGATGATACGTAAATAAATGCGCCCGCTGGGATGAATGCGGGCGCATAGAGGTATGGCTTTAGCGTAACGTGTGCGTTGCAGGTGGAAGCTTACCGCAGGCCAAGCATTGAAAGAATAAACAGTACAACAACGATCAGACCCACAATGTAGATGATATTACGCATAACGGCACTCCTTGCTTATTGCGTTTTAGAGAAATCAAAGGGTTGCTTACCTTCGAGCCACACCCACATCCTAGCAGGCTTTTCCCTCTTTTGCGTAATATGCGTCTATTTCTTCCACCAAATACGCTTGCCATCAGAGCTGGCGCTGGCTTATTAACAACCCGGCACTATTAGCGCTATCAAAGGCACTTGTGGATTGCATCAAGAGCCTGCTGAAGACTTTTCCGCTGGTGAGCTTACCCAGTCTTCTACACGTAGGCCCGGAACTCTCTTGAACTCGCGGCTATTGTTGGTAACAAGAATGAGCCCTTGTGAACGCGCATGTCCTGCTATCATTTGGTCATACGGGCCGATAGGTTTACCTGCTTTGGCCTGTTCTGCTCGCAACTGGCCAGTATGTGATGCAGCCATATTGCCGTACTCCAATATCTCCAGCCTGGCAGCAAACCCTTCAACGGTCGCCAAATTACGTTCTGGAAAATCAGACTTTTCGGCTCCATAAATCAGCTCCATCAGGGTCATAGAGCTAATGCACATCTGTCCATGATGCTGTTTGAATGTTTCTCGCACTTTTTGCGGACGGTTTTTAATGGTAAAGATACAAATATTGGTATCGAGCATAAACTTGAGCATCAAAGCATCTCTCGTTCCTGAACGGATGGCTGCTCTCGTATTGGCATAAAATCATCCGTGACGCCTTCGCCTTCAAACCAACTATCCCATGCCTCACCCGCTGGCGTAATAATTCGAGTACGGCCAATCGCAACGATATCTACACGCTTAACATCCTCTGGCAAGGCAAGCGCTTTTGGCAGCCGCACGGCCTGGCTTCGATTACTCTGGAATACTGCACCTTGTTGCATGGTTTTGGCTCCTGTGGATATCTCCCTTATATTCCATAGTAGCTGATGCAAGGGATATATCAAGGGGATATACACGAAACTTGAAGCGCCCTCCCTGGGTAGTCATGACATGGGTATGTTGAAATATGCTAGGGTCTATTGATGTTTCATCGTGAAAAGGTGCTGCAATGCGCACGACTGCCCTGCTTATTTCCTGTGCTGTTATGTCGGTGTTTCACGTGCCGACTACCACCCTAGCCAATGAGTCGGTTTACTACGGCACAGGGGCTCCCCCCGGTAAGTTTTGCCATCACTTGCCGATTAGGGGCAATTAATGGGAAAAAAGGGCTTCCAGATCCTCAGCTAGTAGAATATGTGTAATCCACACATCGAGTTGCTTGCTGTCGGCTTGGGCTAGACGCTTTTCCACCCATAAAGGCACTTCACCGAATTTCAATTCGATAAGTTTACGCAATGTTGCTTTGGCTCCTTCCTGGCGGCCTTCTTGCCTGCCTTCTTGTCGACCTTCCAAACGCTCTTTTTTCACTAAGTTTTCCAAATTTTCTGCCAACATATCTTTATCCTCAACTAAACTCGTAAGCTTCTCCAGTTGAACGCTTGCACCCAGGCGCTGCATATGACGTTTTACCCAGCGCGTGATGATCGGATCGATGCGCGATTTATTGGTGTCGGCTTGGATGATCGCGACAATGCGGTCAACGGCTTGCTGAAGGCTTTTCCAACTGGTCGCAGCATTCTCGATACCGAATACGCCACTTAGAGCACTTTGACGCTCGGCCAGTTCCGCGTCGCTATACGCGCCTTCGTCAATTAAATAATAGCGTAAATGAGGTTGGTAGGGTTTTAAAAACGCCGGGGGCTCGGGCTGCACCATGTCGAAAATATCTTGCTTGGCCGTCCAGCGATTGGCGCCGTTGAATAGTACAATGGGAAAGACGGGTGGCAACCCCTTAGTGGGCGTGGTGGCCTTTGTCTTGAGCAGGTGGTCGTAAAAGCAGGCTACGTAGTGCATCAGCCGGATTGGCATGGTGCGATCCACCGTCGATTGAAATTCCAGCAGGATGTAGAGATACACCTCTTGGGTGATGCCCTCCCAGGTGATCTCCACCGACCATACCACGTCTTCGAATTTTTCCTCGAAGAGCGGCGTAATGTAATTGCCGCTATGCAGCATGAGTGTACTGAAATCCATCCGCTGAGCGAGTTCAGGCGGAGCAAAGCCTTCAATTAATTGCTGAACGAATTCTGGATAACTAAAGAGTTCTTTGTAGCCCGTGTCAAAATGCCTTGGCATATACACCCCCTTTAGAACACTATAAGCCCATATATGGACCATTAAAAATTACCAGCATGCAACTTAGCCGGGAATAGTGTGTGCCACAGGTATGGCAAATAACGATGTGGGGTTGAACCTCACCCCATTCCCGCTCTCGAACCTTAAAGTTCAGTACGAAGTCACTCATTTCCAAAGGTGCCGCAATGCGCGCGACTGCCCTGCTTATTTCCTGTGCTGTTATGTCGGTGTTTCACGTACCTATCACAGTAGCAGATGCACCCTCTGCTACCGCCCTGCAAACGCTCGACCAGAACGTTAGTGAATTAGAGCGTGTGCATGCCGTGGTTATCGCCCATGATGGCCATATTGTTCATGAGTTACACCAGAACGGCCCTGGCGTTGCAGCGGCCACCAATATCAAGTCGCTTTCAAAAACCGTACTTGCCGCCGTTACCGGCGCGGCTATTGAAGCGGGGGTGATCGAGTCGGTTGATCAGCCAATGTCAGCGCTGCTGGGCCAGCTACCAGATAATATAGATCCGCAGGTGGACGAGATTACCGTGGCACATCTGCTTGCCCAGCAGGCAGGCTTGGAGCGTACATCCGGCAGCCATTACAGTGCCTGGGTTGCGAGCAATAACTGGGTAGTTGATGCCTTAACGCGCCCTTTTGTTGATGAACCCGGTGGGCGCATGCTCTATTCAACGGGCACCAGCCACCTGCTTTCCGCCGCCTTGACCCATGCCAGCGGTGAAACCACCCACGCTCTCGCTCAGCGGTTACTTGGCGAGCCGCTTAATATTGCCATCCCCCCTTGGTTACGCGACCCCCAGGGTATCTATTTCGGCGGTAACGATATGCGGCTTTCACCCAGGGCACTGGTGGAAATCGGCGAGCTTTACCGTAACGACGGCCTGGTGGATGGGAAGCGCATACTGCCGGAAGGTTGGGTAGAGAAATCATGGACCCCCAGAGGCCGGTCGCAATGGACCGGAGATGGGTATGGCTTCGGCTGGTTTATTACCACCCTGGCCAATGAACCTGTTTACTACGGCAGGGGGTATGGTGGCCAGGCCCTGTATGTGATTCCGGCACGAGAAATGACCGTAGTGATTACCTCGAACCCCAACCCGCCTTCACCTGGCGGCCAGTTTCAGCAGCAGTTACATCAGTTGGTGGTTGGCTTACTGGAAGAGGAGTAGGCGGCGCCAGCGCCTTTGCTGATTAGCGCTGCGCGTTAGCGGCCTCGGCTTGTAGTTTGCTACGGATAAAATCGTTGTGGCTAACGTGCAATAGATCCGCCAGGCGTCTGATGCGGTGCTCTTCCAGCGGATCAACATGGCCGTCCACCCAGGCAAGCTGCCACATTAGCGCTACCAGCTCACAGCGCTGTTCATAGCCGTAATACTCTTTAATCAGGCTGACAAACTGGTAGTGGTCAACCGCATCATCCACTTCTGCTTCAGCGAGAGTCATCAGTTCCGCCACCTCGCTATCGCTAAGGTGGTAGCGGGTGGTGAGCATTTGCTTAACAGTGGCACGTTCTGCATCGCTTTTGTTGTAATCGGCACGCATGACTTCACACAGTAGAGCAGCGGTTGCCAGTTCCAGGGTCAGCGCTCGGTTGTCCCGTTGCTCTGGCTCGGCCAGAGCCCGTTGAAAAAAGCTATGGATAGCATCAAGCATGCTATTTCTCCTCTTTTAGGCTTGACCGTTCGATTGCCGACGACACCGAAATTACCAATGACTGGCCACTCGCGACTCCCGCTTACCCTTTACGCTTAGCCAACTGCTCTTTTAACTGTTTGGGCACCTGCTTGATGATAAGACGATCCTGGTTTTCATCGTACTCAATGCTGGAACCTAGCAGGTGTGAATCAAAGCTGATGGAAACGCCACCAGAGCGACCGGTAAAGCGACGGAACTGGCTAATCGTGCGCTTATCCGGCGGTATCTCCGGGGAGAGCCCATAATCTGCATTGCGAATGTGGTCGTAGAATGCTTTGGGCTGTTTTTCATCAACCAGTTCGGAAAGCTCCTCCAGGGTCATTGGCTCGCCACGGCGTAGCTGTTCGTTGGCGTAATCAACCAAAGTATCGGTTTTTTCCCGGCTGGCTGTATCGTCGAAATCTTCTTTTTCAACGTAGTCGCTGAAGGCTTTTAACAGTGTGCGGGTCTCAGCAGGTGCATCAATGCCCTCTTCCATGCCCAGCAACGCCACTAACCCATCGGCCAGCTTTTTGCCCCCCCGGTCTTTTAAAAACGATACATACTGAGCATTGTTGGAATCACTCTGCCACTGGGTAAGATTCACCCGCGCGGCCAGAGTAAGCTGGCTGGTATTCAGTTGGGCGGCGGGCACCGCCTGATGCTCCTCATTGATACCAATGCCTTCCCGCTGATGCACCAGACCCATAAACAGCGTTTCGGTATCACCTTGGCGCAGGTGAGCCAATAGTAAATAGCCGCTAACGGAAAACTGCTCCTGGAGCGTCTGGACCAGCCGTTCGGTAAGCGTTGTTGAAAGCTGGGCAAAATCCTGTTCACCGGCCAGATAGGCACGCAGCCAAGCCACCAATGGCCCGGCCTGCTCTCCCTCCTCGGCAAACCGCCCCCACCCTTTTGCCTTGGTGTTGTAAGTATCGTTTAGCGCATTTACCAGATTGGCCATCACCGGATCGTCACTCGCCGCTGGCACAGGTGCGGCGGTTACAGTCAAGCGCTCACCATCCAGCGTTGGGTCGAGGCGGTGCACAATACTTTGCAGTAGCGGCATAAGCAGGAGTTACCTTTAAACAATCAAACAGTGGCAAAAATAATGGAGCACTTTTGGAAAGCTGTGTAATCAGGGCTTGAGGCGATACCCGGTGCGGAAAATCCAACCAATCGTGGCCAGACAACCCACCAGAAACAGCAGAATCATCGCAACGCTGGCCCCAAGGCTGACATCGCTGATGCCGTAAAAGCTCCAGCGAAAACCACTCACCAAATAGACGACCGGATTGGCTAGCGTAACGGTTTGCCAGAAAGGTGGCAGCATATCGATGGAGTAGAAACTGCCGCCCAGAAATGTCAGCGGTGTAATCACCAGTAGCGGTACCAGCTGCAATTTATCGAACCCGTCTGCCCAAATGCCGATAATAAACCCCAGCAGACTAAAGGTAATGGCCGTTAGCACCAAAAACGTGAGCATCCACACCGGATGAGCAATCTCCAGCGGAACAAAAAAGCCGGACGTGGCGAGAATAATCAGCCCAAGTATTATCGACTTGGACGCCGCCGCCCCTACATAGCCCACCACAATCTCCAGGTAAGAAATAGGGGCCGATAAAATCTCATAAATGCTGCCGGAAAACTTGGGGAAGAAAATACCGAAAGAGGCATTCGAGACGCTTTGGGTTAGCAGCATCAGCATAATCAGGCCAGGAACGATAAAGGCACCGTAGCTTACCCCTTCAATTTCGCTGATGCGGGAGCCGATCGCCGCGCCAAATACCACAAAGTAAAGCGAGGTGGAAATGACCGGAGAGACAATGCTTTGTAGCAGGGTACGGCGGGTGCGCGCCATTTCCGCCATGTAAATGGCACGAATGGGATAAAGGTTCATGAGCGCTCCTTAACCAGGTCTACAAAAATGTCTTCAAGAGAGCTTTGCCGGGTATGCAGGTCTTTAAAGCTGATGCCCTCTTGCTCCAGCAACGCGAGCAGAGCGGAGATGCCGTGCCCCTCTTCCTCCTGATGCCCATCGTAGGTGTACACCAGTTCATACCCATCCGCCGTCAGACCCAGTGTATCCAGAGCCAGCGCGGGGGGCAGTTCGGTGAGGGGCTCGTGAAGCTGCAGCGTCAATTGCTTGCTGCCCAGCTTTTTCATCAACGCGGCCTTACCTTCCACCAACACAATTTCACCACGATTGATCACGCCGATACGGTCGGCCATCTCTTCGGCTTCTTCAATGTAGTGGGTGGTGAGAATGATGGTGACACCATTATCCCGCAGCCCGCGTACGACCTCCCACATATCCCGGCGTAGCTCTACATCCACCCCCGCCGTGGGCTCATCCAGAAACAGAATACGCGGCTCATGGGAAAGCGCTTTGGCAATCAATACACGTCGTTTCATGCCTCCTGAGAGGGTCATGAGCCGGTTATTGCGTTTATCCCACAGCGCCAGGGATTTCAGTACCTTCTCGATATGGCCTGGATTGGGTGGCTTACCGAACAGGCCACGGCTAAAGCTAACCGTGTTCCATACCGTTTCAAAGGCTTCATTGGTCAGTTCCTGGGGCACTAACCCGATACGCTCACGGGCCTGACGGTAGTGGGTAACACTATCGAAACCATCCACCGTGACATGCCCATCGGTCGGGGTCGCAAGGCCGCAAACAACGCTAATCAGGGTGGTTTTACCTGCGCCGTTGGGGCCAAGCAGCGCAAAAATCTCGCCGCGCTGAATGGTCAAATCCACACGACTAAGTGCTTGAAAGCCACCTTCATAGGTTTTATTCAAGCCATTGATAGTAATAATGGGGTCGTTCAAGGCGTGCTCCTCACACCGCGACCAAAAGGCCGCGGCGCTTGACGTCCTTCCGGCGCTTAACTGCGGCTGGTGATCTCAAGCAGGTGATATCCAAACTGGGTTTGTACCGGCCCGTGTACCTGGTTCAATTCTCCACTGAACACTACCTTATCGAATTCCGGTACCATTTGACCGGGGCCAAAACTGCCCAAGTCTCCACCCTGGCGGCCAGAGGGGCAACTGGAGTGCTGCTTGGCTACCTCAGCGAAATCGCGACCACTTTCGATCTCTTGTTTCAGCGCGTTGCACTGCTCTTCACTGCTAACCAAAATATGACGGGCGCTGGCACGTGCCATAACGAACTCCTTAATAAAAAAAAACCAACGTGGCACGCTAGTCTATCATGCTGGGGTAGCGGGCTGAACGCTTCGCTATGCTTAGCAGCGCGCCTACCGGGGTCCCAGCGCGCCACTATAACGCAGCGCCTCACCCAGGCTGGCCAGGGCACGTTCATGGCCGCTGACGGCTAGCGGGCCACGGCTACAGGCGACGATCACCCACGGCCCAGAGTCAGAATGCCCCTCCCGCGTGGCAATGCCCGCATCACAACTGCGACGGTGCTGAGTACCGGTTTTATGGGCAAACCGAATATCGCTGCCCATGCCTTGCTTCAAGCGGTGCTCACCGGAATGGGTACGCGCCATAACGGCCAGCAGGGTCTGGCGCTGCTCAGCCTCCAGGTCCGCCATTCCACCGCGATGAAGGGAAGCGAGCAGATCCCCATAGGCGCGCAGCGTTCCCACGTTCTCGCCGGTGGCTTCGTAGGCATCAAAAGCGTGATCATAGTCGGGCTGACCAAATGTATCGGGGCTGACGCCCAGGGCGCGGGCAAGCGCTGCCGCACGCTGATTAACACCGTGCTGGCGTAGCGCAATAAAATCAATTCCTGCCAGGGAGTTAGCATTAGGGTGTAACTGGCTATATACGCCCTGCCGCACTCCTACGAGTTCGCTAATTGGCCCAAGGTTATCGGGATTACCGCCATTGGCCGCCACCATGGCCCTGGCGCGCGCGTTCACTTCGTCCATACCCACGCGGCGAATCAACATATCTGACGCCGTATTATCACTGACCGTAATCATCTGCTCCAGCAGGTAACGGATGGAGATCGGCGTTCCTGGGTCGTGCCAGTTAACGGGCCCGGCACCATCGACAAAGTCACTTCGGGAGAGCGTAATACGCTCATCCAGTGAGAGCATACCCGCCTGACGCTCTGCAAGCACTTGGGCAGCAACCGGCACTTTCACCAGCGAGGCCAAGTACCAGGGGTCGTCCGCCTGCCAGGAGTATGCTTCACCGCTGGCCAGGTTTTGTACATAAACCCCCAGTTTGCCCCCAAACACCTCCTCAATTGCCGCCACCCGGGCATTTAAATCACTCTGCCAGGGGCTCTTTTTATCCACTTCGTAGTACCAGTGCGTGTCGTATAGGTCCGCATAGGCCGGTAGCGCGACCAACAGCACTACCCCTAACAGCCAGCGTCGTATCCGTTGCAAATCGTTTACCTCATTAGCGGTGCCTGTTATCGGTATCGGTTACCGATACTTTGCCATCCAGCGTGTTACCCATATCCATAACGCGGCGCCCACTATTAACAGGCCACCCACACCAAGTGCCTGTGGATAGGTGTACATCCCTTCTCCTTCCAGAAGAAAGCGCAGCACCAGAAAAATCATCACAATATGGAAGATAAAGGCTTTCAGCGCATCGCTACCGACCACGGTTAGCGGCAAAAGTGCCTTGGCAGCCAACGCGCCTCCGGCGAGGGCCAGCCCAAGCAGGATAAGCGCGCCACCCACGCTGAACAGCATAAATTGCAGCCCTGGTGGGTGCTTACCCGCGTTATTGGCAATCGCCATCATGGCACCATACACATCGCCCCCGGCCATTGCCAAGGCGTAAAAAGCCGCCACCATCAAAGCGCCCAGCCCAATTAACACCAGCACCAACCTACGGCGTGACGACGTTATGAAATAGCAACGCAGTAAGGCCTCACCAATCAATAAACCCACCAAAATAAGCGGTGCGCGGCTTAATTGCCCCCAGGTGTAATGATCCTGGTGATCAACCAACAGTGCTTTTAACGTATCGTTACCGCCAAACGTAAACCCTTGTAGCCATGCAGAAAGCACGGTTAGAAGCACAATAGAGGCTAGTCGCCCCCATAACGGCGTTCGTGCCCAGAGCGGTAAAATAAGCGGCACCCACAACAGGGCAATCGCATAGAAACCTAAAATCTCGACCCAGATGGCAAAACGCCCGTAAAGCAATGTATCAACAATGTCGCCTGGTGCATTGAAGGGCAACATTTCAACAATAGTGAGCGCTTTGTACCAGAACCACACCTCGATGGCTCGCACCCAGAGTTTAAGGCGCCGCCTGGGCCACTCCTCGCTTTGGGTATGCGAAAGAAAAGCCACTGCCAGCGCGATACCGAAGACCAGAATAAACAGGGAAGAGGAAAACTTGGTTACAAAGTGGATAGGCACCATACCCCAGTCGGGTACATTGCGAATGCCTACTAGTCCGCTAACGGCATGACTGATGATCATCAAGCCAATAGCGATGCCTCGGGCAAGGTCAATGGCCTCTATTCTCCCTCCGGCTTTGGGAAGTTGCGGTACTTCCTTCCAGTTCAACACGATACGGACGTCCTTGTAATGAGGTTAAACCAAGCAGCGGCAGTGCTATCACCATAGCCCATCTCACCCAGGCGCCCTACTCCTGCTTTTAACGCAAATAACGCAAAAATGCCCCGCGATTGGCGGGGCATTTCGTGGTTCATCCATGAACCAGAGAAGCAGTTAATCCTTTAGCGGGTCAGTGATTACCAACCTGAATCGTCTTCCTCTTCAGTTTCCCACTGATCCTCTTCTTCCTCCTCCTCTTCGTAAGTGAATTCCTGCTCTTCCTCTTCGAACTCAGTAGTCGTATCTTGCTCAGTATCAAAAGAGTTGTAAGTGCCCTGATCGTCCGGGGCCGTCTCTTCCTGCGGGGCCGGTTCATACTCGTCCTGGCCTTCCATACCGGCAAATGCTAACGGACTGGCCATCAGGCCGAAAGATACACCAAGGATGCCCAGCTTTTTGAGAGATTCCTTCTTCATGGTCGTGCCTCCTATATGGCTTCGCTTTCTTTCACTTCAGCTTTCTTTCACTTTAAAAAAAGTTGAAATTAAGTTTTGGTTAAGAACGTTATGCCTTCCTGACAGTTCGCTCTTGCCAAACCTGCTGCAGCCGCCATACCAGACCGTGCCAAAAAAAACAAAATACGCTATAATACAGTAAGTTATAAAAATACCTTTTGTGCCAAACTGATTACCCCTCGATTTTTAATTAGCGTTTCATTGTATAGCGATGACACATGAGCCCCGTTTGGTCATGCCAACGGGGCAGGTTTATCGCTTAATATCCCATCACGCCCGGTAACCAGGTAGCCAGCCCCGGAATGGAGATCAATAGCAAAATAGTGGCAATGATAGGCAGCAGGAAGGGCAGTATCGATGTTACTACCTGACCGTATCGCAACCGTGTAATCCCCACCATTAAGAACAGCACCGTCCCAAATGGCGGCGTAATCACCCCGACCGAGAGCGTAATCACCATTACAATACCAAAGTGAACGGGGTCCAGCCCGGCGCTTAACGCTGCGGGTACGACAATCGGGGTAAAGATCAGGATGCTTTCAATCACCGACATAAAACAGCCGATTAGCAGGAAGAACAGCGCAAAGCAGAGCAACAGCGCAAAGGTCGGCATATCGATACTGGCTACCTGTCCCGCCAGGGCCTGGGGAATGCCAATACGTACCAGAATCCAGCCGTAAAAGCTGGATACTGCAATAATCAGCAGGATCACCGCACTGAACATCAGGGTACGCCGGAAGGCATTAAACAGGTCTCGCCAGCTCACATCACGATAAATCAAACCTCCCAGAATCACTGCGTAAAGCGAGGCGACAGCTCCCGCTTCCGTGGGGGTGAAGAAGCCACCCCAAATGCCGCCCACGATAATCGCAGGCATCATCAGCGGTAAAATGGCACGCTTACCGGTGCGGACAACCTCACAGGCGTCAAAAGAAACCGGCTGGGGCATCACCACCTTACCGGTAGCGCTGAGCAATACCGTCATCCCCATCAGCAGTAACGCCATCAAAATACCTGGCAACAACCCCGCCATAAACAGCCCGCCGATGCTCACATTGGCGAGCCAGCCATAAACCACCAGGGCAATGCTTGGCGGCAGGATAGGCCCGATCACGCTGGAAGCCGCCGTGATCCCGGTGGAGTAACCGAGTTCATAGCCCCGCTCTTTCATGGCCTTGATCTCGATACTGCCAAGACCTGCTGCATCGGCGACCGCTGTGCCCGACATAGTGGCAAAGATAGAGCTGGCCACCACGTTGGCATGCCCAAGCCCCCCCTTGGTGAAACCAACCAGGGCAGTGGCAAAATCAAATATCCGCGTGGTCGTGGAGCCAGTATTCATAATATTGGCCGCCAGAATAAAGAGTGGTATCGCTAGCAGCGTAAAGTTATTGAGCGTCTGCACCATGCGTAGCGAGAGTAGCTCAACAGGCAACCCACCAGCGCCAGTCGCCGCCAGCGCGATGAAGGAGGTAACCCCAATGGCCACCACGACAGGCAGGCCGATGGCCATTAAGGCCAACAATCCACCCACAAAAATGAGTAGTTCCATCATGGCTGGACCACCTCATCCTCACGGGCCACTTCGAGCCATGCCACCCGGCCACGTAGCGTTTGCCAAAAAGCGATCACTGCCATGCCTGCAAAACAGAAGAAGATGCCGTAATAGAGGTAGCTAAAGCTGATACTTAATGAAACGGTTTTATTATTGGCGCTCATATCCGACATTATCCACGCGCCCCAGGCAGCGAGCACGAAAAAGCCACAGGAGATAAGCGCGGTGAGCCGATACTGTAGGTTTTTGCCTAACCGGGAGAGTTTATGACTGAACAGGTCAACCACCAGATGTTCGCTACGCACCCAAGCGGATAGTGACCCAAACCCAATCGCGTAGATGGCCAGCATAGAAGCCACTTCTTCGGTCCAGGGCATACCCAGCCCCAACGCATCTCTGGCAACCACTGCGGCCACAATCAGTAACAGGATAGCGGCCATTAACGCCACTCCTACACCATCACACAGGCGCGTCAAAAAGCGCAGCATATAAAAAGCAATTCGATCAGGCCCCTTACTGGGCGCTACCGCTCCATCCACAGGACAACTCCTCAATCAACTAACGTCATTTTTATCTGTTGTGAAAAGACAACGACGGCCCGCAGGCCGCCGTTGTTTGTTCGGGCGTCGCGATTACTCGCCTTCAGCGCCCAGTGCGTCTTCCCGCACACCGTCTGCCATGTCGGCAAGAATGCGGTCAATGGCGGGGAGAGCCGTTTCACGGAAGACCTCGATATCGGGTTCGATAATCGTCATCCCTTCCTCCTGGAGCGCTTCCAGGTAGTACTCATCCAGTTCGCGCTCACGCTCTGAACCATACTGACGCGCTATATGAATGGCTTCTTCAATCAGTGCCTGATCGTCAGCATCCAGGCCATCCCACCAGCGGGAACTCGCTACCCAGTTCCAGGGGAACTGGACGTGACTGGTCAGGATAATGTGGTCCTGGACTTCCCACAGGCGGCGGGTATAAGGCGATGAGAGCGAGTTCTCGTGGCCATCTACCTGGCGCGTCTGCATCGCGAGATAAATTTCCGGCGCAGGTACGTTCACCACTTGGGCACCGATCTCTTCCCAGACTTCCAGCCACACAGGTAAAGACGGCAAACGCAGGCGGAAGCCCTGAAGGTCTTCCGGTGTATGGATCGCCTTGTTGGCCGTCATATGGCGCGGGCCACGGTGCTGGGTACCAAAGTATTTAATGCCCCCCTGGTTTTCTGCCTGTTCGACCAATGCCTGGCCAGACGGACTTTCCATGTAAGCATCCACCTCATCCCAGGTAGCAAACACAAAGGGCACCGTGATGGCGTCATACTCCGCCGCATACTGCTGACGCCAGTTGCCGCCCGTCAGTGAAAGCTGGGTCTGACCAAGGTTGAGCAACTCCAGCACGGCGTTCTCTCCACCGAGGGAACCCGCCAAAAAGGGCCGGACATTGAAACGACCGGGAGCCTGTTCTTCCAGGTAGTCAGCGAAGCGTTCCACCGCCGCACTTTCCGAACCGCCCTCGCTCATGGTGTTGTTAACTTGAATTTCGATGGGGTTGGCCAAGGCGAAAGGCGCCGCCGTTAGCACTCCAAGGGTAGCCAGCGTGGCAAGTAGTGTTTTCCGCATAGGATAGCTCTCTACGGTTGTCGTTATTGGATGTACTTCTTTTTGGTTTTTTATTAATGCTTGCTTGATCTTGAAACAAGCCTTCAAGGGGCTCAAATCGACGTTCGAGAAGGCAGGCTTCGTCAAATACGATGGCTAGAAACGCCCTTGCCATGGGCATCCGGAAGCTTTCGAAAAATCACCTACGACCAAAGTTGGATGCCTTAACCGCTGCTATGGCCGTTACCCGCGCGAAAGGAGTGGTATCTGCAAACGTCTGCCAGCAGTGCTGCTCCTATAGGATGATGGGAGAGCCCCTCCCCTGGGTGAGATGGTCAACCAGGTGACGGGCAGTTACCGGCAATGTGGCATAACGGCGCATGCCAATCACCAGCTCGCGCTGGGCCCAGGGGTCGCTCAACGGAATACTTTTCAGTTGAAGATCGCCCAACTCGCGATAGATGGTCTGCTCGGGTAGCACCCCGACGCCCATATCGTGATGAATCATCCGGCAAATAGCGTCAAAGCTGCGCACCTGAATGCGCATGCGCAGAGTTTTACCTGCCTGATTGGCCTGCTCATGGAGCAGCATCTGTAGCGAGGCATCCTGCTGCAAGCCGATAAAATCAAAGGCCAGGGCTTCGTTAAACGCGATGTCCTGGCACTCCGCCAGAGGGTGGTTAACAGGTGTCATCAGCACCAGACGATCGTGCCGGTACGGGATCAGTTGCAAATCCGGTGCTGCCACATGCCCGGCAAAAATACCGATATCGGTTAAGCCATCCCGCACGGCAGCAATAATTTCACTGCTCACCCGCTCCTGCAGGTCGATTTTGATTTCTGGGTACTGCCGCGAAAAGGCACTCAAATCCTGGGGAAGAAACGCAATGATTGCCGAAGTGTTGGAGTGGATGCGCACATGCCCACGCACCCCTTCGCTATACTCGCTTAACTCCGCATGCAGGCGTTCAATATTATCCAGAATACGCCGGGCATGGTGCAAAAACGCTTGCCCGGCGGGTGTTAGCTCAACGCCTCGCGGGCGGCGGTAAAGCAAAGTGGTTCCGACAAGCGCTTCCAGGTCACTGATGCGCTTGCTCACTGCGGCGAGCGCCAGATGCTCCCGCTCAGCGGCTGCAGTCAGACGCCCTTCATCCGCCACGGAGATAAACAGCTTAAGGGTGACAAAATCGAAGCGACGCATAACACAGCCTCTCAGGTGACAGTTGACTATGCTAACGCAAACGTTCGTCAACCACGAAACCTTGGTTATCAATTGCCTAATTGTCGGTGTTGGGCCGCTCGCGCATGCTGATGATCAATGAAGCTAACAATGACACCAGGAGGGCCTTAATGAAGGCTTCTGAAGCACGCCAGCTTCCGTTACAAGGCTTGAAGGTTCTTGAACTGGGGCAATTGATCGCCGGGCCTTTTGCCACCAAGCTACTGGGTGAATTTGGTGCCGATGTCATTAAGGTTGAGCCTCCCGGTACCGGCGATCCACTTCGCAAATGGCGAATGATAGAAGAAGGCACCTCTCTCTGGTGGCATGTTCAGACCCGCAACAAGCGCTCAGTGGCACTGGATTTGCGCAGTAGCGAAGGGCAGGCGCTGGTATGCCAACTTGCTGCTGAGGCGGATGTAGTCGTCGAAAACTTCCGCCCCGGCACGCTGGATAACTGGGGGCTGGGCTGGGAAAAATTGTCGGCCCTGAACCCACGGCTGATCATGGTACATATCTCCGGTTACGGGCAAACAGGCCCCTACCGGGATAAGCCAGGTTTTGGGGTGATTGGCGAAGCCATGGGCGGGCTACGTTACCTCACCGGCCAGCCTGGGGAACCATCGGTACGCGTTGGCGTGAGTATTGGCGACTCGCTTTCCGCCCTCTACGCGGTAATCGGAACGCTACTGGCACTTCAGGAACGCAACCGCAGTGGGCTGGGGCAGGAAATTGATGTTGCACTCTACGAATCCGTATTCGCCATGATGGAAAGCCTACTACCTGAATACGATGCCAGCGATGAAATTCGCCAGCCCAGCGGTAGCGCCCTGCCCGGCATCACCCCTTCCAACGCCTACCGCTGCCAGGGGGGCGACTATGTGCTGATTGCCGGTAATGGGGACAGCATCTTCAAGCGCCTGATGGGTGTCATCGGCAGGGAAGATTTAGCCAACGACCCTGCATTAGCCCACAATGACGGGCGCAGCCAGCAGGCAGAAATGATTGATACCGCCATCGAAGCGTGGACCCTGCAACGCCCCCGTGGCGATATCCTGGCAGCGCTTGATAAGGCCAGGGTACCCGCAGGCTATCCTTATACCGCTGAAGATATTGCCTTTGACCCTCACTATATCGCCCGGGAAATGATCCAAACCTTTACCAGACCCAATGGCAAACCGCTTAAAGTACCGGGCGTATTGCCTAAACTCAGCGCTACCCCTGGCCGGTTAGGCAACGGCGGTCCCTCTCTCGGCCAGCATACCGATGACGTGCTGGATGAACTGGGGATTGATCAGGAAACCCGCGCCAGGCTACGCCAGGCGGGCATCTTATAAAGAGAAGATTATGAACCAACCCGTCCACTGCCCCGCAAAAATAGAAATCAATGAGGTCGCCCCCCGGGACGGCCTGCAGATAGAAGCACAGTTCGTACCTACAGAAGCAAAAATCCGTTGGATTGATGCGCTTTCCACCACAGGGCTGCGACGCATTGAGGCCAC
This sequence comes from Vreelandella olivaria, assembly GCF_023507745.1. Classification (GTDB taxonomy): domain Bacteria; phylum Pseudomonadota; class Gammaproteobacteria; order Pseudomonadales; family Halomonadaceae; genus Vreelandella; species Vreelandella olivaria_A. The sequence goes on from NZ_JALPZO010000133.1 coordinate 21,826, forward strand.
CTCATTCACTTCGCCAAAAGCCATTCCTAACCTGCGTGACGCAGCTGAGGTGGTCACCGCCATTCAACGTAGGGATGGGGTGGATATCACGGTACTGGTACCCAACGTAAAGGGAACCGAACGTGCCCTGGCCTGTCAGGTTGACGAAATTAACCTGGTGATGTCTGCCAGTAATAGCCACGGGCTGGCAAACCTGCGCATGACACCAGAGCAATCCCTAGCGCAGTTCGCCACTATTTTAGAGGTATGCCAAGGGAGTGGGGTGTTCATCAATGCGTCACTTTCCACCACGTTTGGCTGCCCCTTTGAAGGCAAAGTGCCCGAAACGCGTGTACTGTCGCTTGTTGAGCAGCTTATCGGGCTAGGGATTCAGGGAGTTACCCTGTGTGATACCACCGGCATGGCCAACCCTGCCCAGGTAAAGCAACTGTGTGAAGCAGTGCTTGAGCGCTGGCCAGCAACACCTTTTACCCTGCACTTCCATAATACCCGCGGTATGGGGTTAGCGAATGCCCTGGCTGCCTGGCAAGCAGGTATTACCCGCTTTGATGCGTCTTTAGGTGGCTTGGGTGGCTGCCCTTTCGCTCCAGGGGCCAGTGGAAATGTCTGTACCGAGGACCTGGTACATATGTTCGAGGAGATGGGTGTCGACACCGGCGTTGATTTGGATGCCTTACTTGAGGTGGCCGCCAACCTTCCCGAGCTTATCGGCCACAAGGTGCCTGGGCAAGTGGTAAAAGCGGGTAAGTCGAACCGGCGCTATCCAATGCCAGCAAAATAGATACGACATCAGCGCATCCGGATAAGCCAGTCGGTGGGCGGCTGAGTGGAGGATTTTGGGCGACTTAACTGGAGCGCCTTATCCATCTCCTGCGTTAATTGCCAGGGGTTCAGGATACTTTCTTCCTCTTCAGGCGTCGTCCAGCGAAACCAGCCTCCCTGTACGCAAGGTATAGCGACCTGCCCCAGGGGGCCTAACCAATGCTTGAGCACCGCTGGCTCGGCGCTGGCGAGTAGCGTTAACCACACATGGGGGTGCTGAAGCCGCACAAAGGACCTACCACCATCGCTATCATCAAGTACACAAAGCACTCTCAGATGATGGGCAACAGCTTCAAAGGAAACATCTGCTGTTGGTTCACACACCCATCCTGCCTGGCACAAACATAACTGCATCGCCGTTTGCCAGGCACGACTGCCGATCTCTACGTCCAGCAGTAGAGGTTCGGAATTTGCAATAAAGTAAAGCGGAGTGCCTTTAAATAAGCCTGTAGAAGCGAGTATACCGGGCAAGGTATTGATATGAGAAAATCCGCCTGTCAGACATTTCTCATCCAGCACAACATACACATGATTGGAGGAACTGATACCAGAAAGATCATTAACAAATGCGCAATGAGCCCTATATTCCTTTTTTAAATCTATCATTTTATTTTACCTCCGTTCCCAACATTTCTTTTACATAAGACAATACAAAAATAAACCATAAATTAAACATTTCCTCAAAAATTAAATTTTTGATTCAAAAGAATTTCAGACTGAAATATCATCACCGCACGACAGCGGGCACCGCCATCGTAGCTGACTGCAGTAACTTCCTTACCCAATCAGGCTTCGACTCCCTGGCGCCGATAAGCCTCGGCGAAGATATCCTCGATGGGGCGTTGTGGGTTTTCCTCGCGCACCCGCCGCACCTCGGCGGAGAGCCGCAACAGTTCCTCGCTGGGCTTGGCCCACTGCGCCTTGGGCAAGGGCTTCGACCACTCCACCATCTCCGGTGGCAGTGCCTGGGCGCCCGAACGGCGCACCAGCCATGTCGTCCATTCAGCCAAATAGCCCGGCAGGGTCCAGAAGGTGAGCAGATGATAGAGGTACCAGCCCAGGGTGTAGCACCAGCCCACCTCGCCATTACGGCGGCGTTGATGAAGCCGACGGTGGGCGTTGCGGATGGTATGAGCGCCTTCCCAGGGTGGGTCCCCTGCTTCCCGAATGGCAAGCGGGCTTTGAATCTCATCCAGGGAGTTGATGTCATACTCCATATAACCGCGCAAGGCTTCCCACTCGGCCAGGGCCAGCGGTAAGGCGGGGGTCATAAACTCGGTTTTTACCCACT
>NZ_JALPZO010000134.1 GCF_023507745.1 Vreelandella olivaria
GGCCTTGGGGGCGGCGATGCGGAAGCTAATCCACATCGCCTATGGCATCCTCAAGACCCAAACCGAATATCGGTCGCAAACCACCTAATGGGTTGTTTGTGACTGGTTAGGAGAGATGGTATCTAGGGCCGGAGGCGTCAGCGATGGAAGCCGAAGGGCGAGACGCCAACGGCGGCTCGATGCAAAGCACGACAGCGCGACCGGCCATGACTGCCTGGCCGGGGATGCCCCGATCAGCTATCTTTAAACCTGATTGTGGTCAGTGCCGTGCATCGGCCTGCAGGACGGCAGCATCCAGGAATCTAAAGACTGAAATGGCAGGCCGACCCACAGCGGTGATTGCAGAACCGACGGTGAATTGCTGGCAGGAGCGCTCTTCCGCAAGATCGTCTGTCGGGAGATACAAACAAGGCTGTAACGATTTAAAATAATGGGGTTGCTGCCGATATACTGCTTCTTCGTTCAGACAGGCTCGCACTTCGACAACCACGGTTGCTGCTGAAATCACAAGGAAGAACATGACCGCCCTCTATCAACTTGCAGTACTTGGTTCGCCAACCGATACCCAGCTTTCTGAGCTTGAAGAAATCGTCGAAACTGCCGTAGGTATGTTCAACTTGCGACTAGGGCATGAAGTTGGATGGGAGGTGCGCCCGGAAGAGTTTAACCCCGACCAACAGCGCTCATCCGCTGCGGTGTTTTTCGGGGGCGAGAATCCCCCCCTCGCCAACGTGGCGAAGTTGCTGGAGCGAGGCATCCCGTTACTGCCGATAGCATCCGACGTCAATCGAGTTGACGCAGAGATTCCTGAATTACTGCGACCTCTCAACTGCTTAGCCTATGCCGCCAACGGGCCACAGCGTGTCGCGACCGCTTTACTTGAGTGTGTAGGGTTACTACCTCGCCAGCGCCGAGTATTTGTAAGCTACCGCCGAGGCGAAGCCCGTGAGGCAGCCTTGCAACTCTTCGATGCCTTATCCGCTCGACTATTCGATGTGTTTCTCGATACGCATGGGATTCCACCCGCGGAAGATTTTCAGACAATGCTCTGGCATCGCCTTTGCGATTCCGACGTTCTTGTGATGCTTGACACGCCAGCTTACTTTGAAAGCCGCTGGACAAGCGCAGAGTTCGGACGTGCTCTGGCGAAGGGCATCAGCGTCTTGAGGGTCGGCTGGCCAGACGCCACGCCTTCTGCTCGCACGGCAACAGCCAGCCGGGCAGAACTGTTGCCCGAGGAAGTCGATCCGGCCACAGGGCGCCTCGCAGATGGTGCAGTGGGCCGCATCTGCCTGCAGCTTGAGGAAGTTCGCAGCCAGAGCCATGCAGTTCGTTCTGTCAATCTCGTAAGCAACTTGCGCAACGCTATTCAAACGATCGGCGGCCAAATCGTCGGAGTAGGCGCCAATAAGGCAGTTTATGTCCAGCTACCCGATGGACGGAGTGTGGTCGTCTATCCAACGGCCGGTGTTCCCACATCGACAACCCTGCATAACGCATCCACCAATTCGCCGGATCAATCGGTTGCCGTCGTTTACGATCATGTTGGCTTGCATCCCCGATGGCTGGGGCATTTGGATTGGCTGGGCCAGCATATCCACTCTGCGCGATGGGTCAAAGCCAGCGAGGCTGGCTGGCAATTTGCGGACTGGGAGGCCTGAATCGTGAGCGCAATCTTCCTTTCAGCCAGTGTCCCGCTAGTGGGCCGCGGCTCGTATCACGAGACTGCCAATCCATTCCTCATTCAGTGCGCTGTGAGGGAGTTGGTCATCGCCGTCATCCGTCAGCACAAGATCGTGTGGGGAGGCCATCCCGCTATCACTCCCATGATCTGGAGCATTTGTGAGGATTTGGGTGTCGATTATTCTCGGGCCGTGGTTCTGTACCAGAGCAGGTTCTTCGAGGATCGTTACCCGGATGAAAACGAACACTTTCACAATGTTGTCTTCACCGACGCAGTTCCCGATGACAGAGATGCGAGCCTGCTATTAATGCGGGAAAGAATGCTGTCGCGCGATGATCTCGTTGCCGCTGTTTTCATCGGTGGCATGGAAGGAGTGGAAGCCGAGCATGAACTCTTCAGACAATTCCATCCGGCCGCCAAGGTTCTGCCCGTACCGTCGCCAGGTGGGGCGGCTTTGAACCTAGCTAAGGACCAAGGCTATTTCACCGATGCAGATCTTGGCGATGTGGACTTTGCGCAACTTTTTCACACACACCTCGAATTAAACATTCATGGTGCAGCGGGCTGATTCTCCTCTGCCGATTCTCACTAGCCAACAAAAGGATTCGCCATGCCACGGAAAGTCTTCTATAGCTTTCACTATCAACGCGATAGTTGGCGCGCCTCCAAGATACGGAATATTGGTGTTGTGGAGGGCAACCAGCCAGCAAGCGATAACAAATGGGAAGAGGTAAAGCGAGGCGGCGAGGCCGCAATCAAGCGCTGGATTGACGATCAACTGCACGGGCGGACATGCACAATTGTTCTTATCGGAGCCGAAACGGCGAATCGCCCCTGGATTCGATATGAGATTGAGCAGTCATGGAATAGTGGCAAGGGGCTCTTGGGGATACGAGTCCATAAGTTGCTGGACCACAACCAACAACCATCAGTTACCGGGGCCAATCCGTTTGACGCATTTACCTTGAACGACGGTAGAAAGCTATCCACCGTCGTCCGCATGTACGATCCACCGGGGACCACGAGCAGCGCGGCCTATAACCACATCAGTGACAACCTGTCGGTCTGGATTGAAGCGGCGATCGCTGCTCGATAAGAAGCCAAGCCTCTCGTCAAAACAACGACCCAGTGCTCATGGGGTGCCCATAGAGTTCTGTGATTTGCTTCTGGAACTGGGTCTGTCCTCCGTAGCTAGGATGCCTCACGCAAATCACGGGTACGGAATCTATGATGCGATGAGCCACAGCGGCGGCATCGTTACCAATGGCGACGATACGAGAGGGGCGTAGCAAGACAATAAGCTGTTGGAGCAATTCTTCGCCGGCTCGCCTCTCGCGCGCGTTGTGCTGCCGGTTGGTGAACGGATCTCCTGATTCATGCGGATGAAGAGGGAAGACATTCCAGAGAAAGATGCGGGCATCAATGTGTTCCAGCATGCCCCATATGACCGCGGCGGTTCGTTCGGCTACAGCACTGCCTATCGTCGGCCGCTCGGCGACCTGATCGAGATTCCAACGCCTAGCGTGCTGGCTTATGTGAACGTCGTCGGTCAGGGCTAACCCCGTACGGCGCCCTCCGCGGTATCCGAGGTCTCGTCCGATCCATATCGCGTCTACGGGTTCCTCGGCTGCACGACGCAACATAGCGGACAGTGCAGCGGCACGGCGACGTGGTGCATCGCGTCGATCATGGATTTCACAACGATCCGAATACGGATTGAAGCAGTTTTCGAACTGCAGCGAAGCAACTGCATCAACGAACGGGTGGATCTTCATTCTTCAGACTCAAGTGGCATGTATTTGATGGTGCGTTGTTCTCGGTTTCCAATGATCCAGCCACCTTGATTTGCCTTGAGCTGGCGGAAGACAGCATAGCCGTCAAGGATTGCCTTCTCCCAGAGTTTTAGCGGACATTTCTCCACCTCGTAACCACTCACGAACTCGCCAATGGTCTTGAGAATCCCAAGTGAAACTTTTTCCTGGTCCTCGAAGAAATTCAATTCTTTGGCTCTGGAGAAAATCCAGGCTGTAAGTCCTTCCTCAACGACGATGGCCCGGCCACTGTCCTGCTCTTCATCGTATTTCGGATTGCTCTTTCGCTTGTGCTTGATCAATGCCCGTATCACTGGCGACCAATGCAAGATGGCTACATAGGCGAAATGGAAGACATCATGGAACCGGTAGCCATCGCGGTCGGCGATATTGTCGGTCAGAGGGTCTCCAATGAATACACCCTTCCACTGGAGATAACTCTTGCCACTACCTCGTTGATTGACTCGGATTTTGAAGACCCGGGGTAGCTGTTCCTCAATCCCAAACTCACTGTCGAAATCAAGGCCAGCCAAGTCTTCTGCCTGCGGCTCCAAGAACGCGCCGCGAGCTTTCCGGAGATTGCCGCGAGCCACCTCCGAAAACGCAAGTTCGGCCGCATGTATTGCATCCAGATAAGTTCGCGCGAAAGTAATCAAATCAGCGCGCGTAGGAGTGGTTCCCAGCAGGGTCGCTGCTGACTGCCCCAAACGCACCAAGGTGGCATCCAACGAAGTAGTCGCGGCGACGGGCACAGCGATATAGGCCAACGCACCTTCGGTGATGTCACTTGCAGCACCCACATTCTTGAAGTTTCCGTGGTTCGCGGCTTCCGCGAAGACCTCTTCAAGAGGAATCTGCAAGCGCCTGCAGATCGCGGCCAAATACCAGAGGGTGTCACCAAACTCTTCTTCTGCCGCCTTCTTGAAACCAGGGTAAGCGGTTCTCTCTCGAACATTTTTCTTAGCCGTAGCCATTATTCCACCGACTTCTCCGTATAGACCTTGGAGGACCGGATTGAAGTCATTTGGATTGAGTACGTCTGTGGCTGCTATTTCCGCAGCGTAATCCGAGAGCAAGAGGGAGCCTTCTTCCTTTTTCATCGGTCACCTTCGAAGAGTCAGCCATTCGAATGGAGCGCCCTGATAGCCGCTCAGATTAAAGCTGCGAACCCATTGCTCAAGGTTCTCAATCAGTTGCGCATCGTCAAAAGTAGTTAGACCTCTTCCCGTTTTGCATAGAGGGCGATTTTTCTGGTCTTTCAGTCCCTTGGGAAACTCCGGGCCCTCGCCCCCGAAATACACGAAGTCATTGCTGATCAGAACTCTATTGACACCTGTATCACGGATGACATGGTCCGGGTTGAGCGTGCCGTTGGGGCGGGAGTGAAATGAGTCTCGCTGCTGCCAGGCGTTTCCAGGCGCAGCCCTGAAATAGATGTTGTCCCCGCAACTTTGCTTCCGACTCCCATTGCGGTACGGCTTCTTGCATTCAAACCGTGGATCTGCGCCATATTCGTCAAATGTCATCGCCTCGGTGACGCGCATCGCGTACACGAGATGCCCACCACGTCGGACAGTTTTATCATTGCTGCCACTGCCAACCACCCAATCACCGATGTCAGCGGATCGGCGGATATTAGGTTTGCAAGTCGCAAGCGTGCAGTAGCCATAGAAAGGATTGGGTGCGAAACCGCTGTCGTATCGCACCACATAGGAGTGAATGCGAGCCATCAGCAGGGGTGCCGCTTGAGTGGAACCGGGTCGCAGGCACCACCGTCTGGCTTTTCCCACGAGTCCTTCCCGTTGATCGCGTCAATGATTGCATCGCCGTTCCACCCAACCAAGGCGTCGGCATATTCTTTCAGGGCCTCTGGAAGGTCGCATTCCTTCTCGCCATGCTCCCAAACACCAACAATGCGCTTGCCCTGTTTGGCCGCATATTCGATTTCCCAGTTCACCCAATCGCTATTCTTGGTCTGGGGGGAAACGTAGCAAATGAACACTCCAGCCCAGTTGATGGCCGGAGCAAGGATCTGCGTCTTTATATAGTGCTCATCGGTAGCATTGTTGAACTTCCCTGTATGGATGGAGGAATCTCTGGCCTCGATCCCTTTTGGAGCCAACAGATCCTTCAGTTTCTGGAGTCCGTGATCGTCCTTATGGACATGGCTGATGAATACGTTCCTTTTCTCTGCCATCTGTCACCTCCATTATTTTTTACATGGTTTGAAGTTCGTAACTGTGTTTTCGGCCGCTGTGGTAGGAATCGCTGATCTGTTTGCCTTGATCAAATAATTGCCTGCAATCCCTTGTCGGCGATGACGTTAAGCAGCTTGAGCGCAGGTCCCGTGGGATGGGTTTCGCCTTGTTCCCACTTTCGCACAGTCGAAGCGGTGGTGTGCAGGTGGAGGGCGAATACCGGCTGGCTGAACTTCAACCTTTCGCGCAGGTGCTTGATGTCGGCAGCACTGAACCCCCGCACCGGCGGCGGGCAGATCGAGTCGAACTCGCGCATCGTCACCTTGCTGATCGCTCCCGCGCCGTGGAGCGCAGCCAAGTCGCCACGCAGGGATTCAATGATCTTGCTCACAATGTACCTCCAATAACACGCCCGACTGCAACGCCTTCGACAAGGCTTCTGCGGACAGTTCCAAGAACACCTTGCCGGCGAATTGCAGCGCCTGCTTCTCATCCTGCGTGACGTTCGCCCTATCGCTCTTTGGAAACCCATGCAGGAACACGTAGCGGTTGCTGATTCGGGCCGACAGCAGAGTGCGGTAGCCGCCACTCTTGCCGCCGCCGGGACGCGCCACCCGTTTCTTGTAGAGGTGGCCACCCAGATCCGCGTCGATCAGACCGCTTTCCATCTCCTTGACTGCCTTGCACAAAGCGCTGTCGGGCAGCTTCTCGCCCGCCTGCCACCGTGCGAAGTCCTTTCGCTTGAGGATGCGCGTCATCCCAACCTCCAAACTATACCCGATACGGGCATGATTTTCAATGTCCAAGTGCAATGGCCACCGTTCATGCAGTTGCGGCCTTCTGGAATTTGGTGAGCGCTGCATACCTTGCCGATAGGACGTCAGGGCCTTATTCAGTGCGGGCTGCTTGCTCCGTTGCTCTTCTACATCGCGGTTGTGTACGGCGATGTCCCTGGTCCGCCGCACGTTAACGTCCGGTTCGTCAAAGTTCAGAAGATTGGCCATAGCCACCCAGCCATTACCGCCTTCCCCTGCTGTGACTCGCCCTAGCAGGTTGGCCCAATTGTATTCAATAGCCACCATAACTCCATTGCCCAAAATCGCCTTGAGCACAGCATTGGAGTCACACATGGAATCCCAGCCACGCCAGTCCCTGCCAATACCGGGAACACCAGAATACGAGGAATTACCTCAATACGTGGAGAGTCCCCCTCTCCCCTTTCTCAGAACGATCCGCCGACAGGAGCTGCACCAGATCGTGCCCTTGGCAGAAACGACGATCTACGATATGGAGCGCCGTGGCGAATTCCCGCGCCGTTTCAACCTGACACCCCGCTGTGTGGTGTGGGACCTGAAGGAAGTGGAAACCTGGATCGAGGAGCGGAAGCGACAATCCCGATCAGGAAAGGCAGCCCCCACTCCGGGACCGGATGTGAGGCAACGTATCGCCCGTCCGGTCCGCGATCCCAACGACTGAGCGGTTGGCTACGCGGTCAGTCGTTCCATATCCCCGTGGTCACGCACCGGATGACGAATCGCCTCCTTGGTGATATTCACTTGCAACGCCACTTTCGCTGCTTCCAGTATGCCAACATCGATTTGGTAGCCCCCTCGCGCCTTGAGCCAGTCAAGCACTTCTGCGAGATGCCAGATCGAGGCGCTACCTTCGTGGACAGGCATGGGAAACGTCACTCGGTGGGCAAGCATCAATTTCCGCATTGCCTGCCGGGAAACGCCCACGATGTCCGCCACATCGGTCAAGCCAACAAGGTCCGGCGAGGCTTCGATCAGACGCGCGGAAGGAACCGCGCTTTTGACATCGACCAGGGCGGTGCGGACTGCCTCCTCAGCGCTGTCCGCCTCACGGGAGAATTCCAGCGCCAGACGACCAGGCTGCCCCACGCCCACCAAGGCGTCATCACAACCAGCAGCGCCCAAGCGCTCCACCAGTGCATCCATATCACTGTCGTGGTCAGCCAACTGGTATTTCAGCGTAAAAATGTATTCCATGGTTCAACCCTCCGGTTCCGCCTCGCCCCGACGCATGTGGGTGGAGCATTTGTCCACCACCCTGCGAAGCGCCCGGGCGTGGCTACCAGGACTTCTCGGCGTACTCCACACACTCGCGATACAGAACTCACCGCAACGGCATTCATCGTCATTGTAGGGGCAGTAGATCTTGCCCCAGGCATGGCCACCGCCCACCTCGACTCGCCAGCCTGCCCCTTCCGCATGCCTGATCGCGGCTTCAATCTCTTTCTTCGGGTGTGATGGACGAGTCATTCCTTACCTCCAGTATGGGAACGACACCCAAGGTTGTCAAGCGACAACCTTGGGCTATGGAGAGCCTCCCTCTGACCATCGTCCTGGTTCGCCGAACGACCAATAGACTCACCTAGAGTGAGCCTATTGGATTTTTCATAAACCATTTGGCCAAGACCAACACACCGCACCGGCCCTAGGAAGCCAACAATCACCCTATTCGCGATACTCATACCGATGCCTTCAATGCCGGCACTGACATGCTTTCCGGCATCAGGGACGGAACGTAGCTCCCCCCTTCCGCCCAGGCATCGATCATATTGGCCCACTCCTGCAGCATGTGCCGGCGCTGTTCGGCATACTCCGCCTTGTTGTACACCGCCCGTGAGGAGCGGCCATCTTCATGGGCTAGGGCCTTCTCGATCCAGTCGCGATTGAAGCCGACTTCATTGAGCAGCGTGGAGCCGGTGCGACGCAAATCGTGAACGGTGAAGGGTTCCAGCGGCAGTCCCTTTTTCCGCGCCTGCTCCGAAACCTTCAGAGTCACCCGATTCAGCGTGCCCATGGACATGCTCTGATCGCCGTCATAGCGAGCCGGGAGCAGGTACTTGGAACCACCGGCACAGGTCTTCAGTGCCACCAGAATGTCCAATGCCTGCCGGGACAGGTAGACGTTGTGGGGAAAACGGCGCTTCATCCGTTCCTTGGGAATGCTCCATACCCCGGTCTCAAAGTCCACTTCTTCCCAGGTCGCCTTGAGCAACTCCCCCTTCCGCACCAGGGTTAACAGGATCATGCGCAGCGCCAGTCGAATGGTCGGCGATGTGGGGATGGTTTCCATCTCATGGATCATCAGACGAATTTCAGCGGGAGACAGCGCCCGGTCCTTCGGTGCGAAGGTTGCAATAGACGATGGGCTCACTTCGTCAGCCGGATTGGCCACCTTTTCACCGTGCATGATGGCGTGCGCATAGACCTGCTTCACGATATCGCGGACATGGATGGCGGTTGCCGGCGCCCCGCGCTTCTTCACCTTCATGCACAGCGCCCGGAGATCGTCCGGGGTGATTTCCGCCAACAGCCGGTTCTTGAAGACCGGCAGGATATCGCGATCGACGATGTGCTTGCGCATGGCTCTGGTGCTGTCGGCCATGCCGGAGGCTTCCATCCATACACCGGTGAATTCGGCGAAGGTCTTCGCACGGGATAGGCGACGTTTCTCCCGTTGTTTCTCCTGAGCGGGAGAACGGCCCTCGGCCACCACCTTGCGAGCATCCAATAGACGCTCACGCGCCAGGGCTAAGGAAATACCGCCCGGCCCGTAACGGCCCAGAGTGAGGGTTTCACGGCGGCCGTTGAGGCGGTAGTCGTAGCGGAAGGTGATGGTGCCGGTTTTCGACACCGTCACGTACATACCATCGCGGTCGGCAACCTTGTAGGTGGCAGCTTTGGGCTTGAGTTTGCGTAGCGCTGTATCGGTCAACATGTCAGGGACTCTCCTGTGTTTGCGGTTGGTTACCGTCAAGGGTCAGGAGCCCTGATGATGTCCCTAACTCCTTGTTATCAAAAGAAGTCAGGGCGTAGTTTTACCGTCATGCTGAAAATAGCCATGACGGTAAACGGGAGAGTCTTGCTTCGAGGGATTTGCGATACCGTCGCTTTTACCGACAGGTGTTCCTGCTTGCCGCCGATAGCCACCGATAGATAATGCGACGTAAATTCATCAAAATCATTAAGTTACGCCGCTTTCTCGATTGCTACCGATAGTCCCTGAAAGACGTATTTTCACTCCCACTCAATAGTAGCAGGCGGCTTACTGCTCACATCATAAGTCACCCGAGAAACCCCTTCCAACTCATTAATAATCCGATTGGAGACCTTCTCCAGCAGCTCATAGGGCAGGTGCGCCCAGCGGGCGGTCATGAAGTCGATGGTTTCTACCGCGCGTAGCGCGATGACCCATTCGTAGCGGCGGCCGTCGCCTACTACACCAACGGATTTCACCGGCAGGAAGACGGCGAAGGCTTGGCTGGTTTTTTCGTACCAACCGGCGGCGCGCAGTTCTTCGATGTAGATGGCATCGGCTTCACGCAGGATGTCGGCGTACTCTTTTTTAACTTCGCCCAGAATACGCACGCCCAGGCCAGGGCCGGGGAATGGGTGGCGGTAGACCATATCGTAGGGCAGGCCAAGCTCCAGGCCGAGTTTACGCACTTCGTCTTTAAACAGTTCGCGCAGCGGCTCGACCAGCTTGAGCTTCATGGTTTCCGGCAGGCCACCTACGTTGTGGTGGGATTTGATCACGTGCGCTTTGCCGGTTTTGGAGGCAGCGGATTCGATCACATCCGGGTAGATGGTGCCCTGAGCGAGGAAGTCTACGCCTGCAATCTTGCTGGCTTCTTCATCGAACACGTCGATGAAAGTGTTGCCAATAATTTTGCGCTTGGCTTCTGGGTCTTTCTCGCCCTTCAGCTTGCCGAGGAACAGCTCTTCGGCGTCTACGCGGATCACCTTAACCCCCATGTGCTTGGCGAAGGTTTCCATTACCTGATCACCTTCGTTCTTGCGCAGCAGGCCGTTATCGACGAATACGCAGGTCAGCTGGTCACCAATGGCTTTGTGCAGCAACGCGGCAACTACGGAAGAGTCTACGCCACCGGAAAGGCCGAGCAGTACATGGCGATCACCCACTTGCTCGCGTACGCGCTGTACTTGGTCTTCGATGATTTGCGCGGGTGTCCAGAGTTTTTCGGCTTTACAGATATCCAGTACGAAGTGCTCAAGAATACGCTGGCCTTGCAGGGTGTGGGTCACTTCTGGGTGAAACTGTACCCCAAAAAACTGCTTCTCTTCCCAAGCCATGGCGGCAATTGGGCAGCTCGGCGTGGAAGCGGTGACGGTGAAGGTGTCGGGGGCTTTGGCAACTTTATCGCCGTGGCTCATCCATACATCCAGCAGCGCGTTGCCAGTCTCGGCGTCTACGTGGTCTTTGATGTCTTTAAACAGGGCGGTTTCGGCATCCAGGCGGATCTGGGCGTAGCCAAACTCGCGCTGGTTGGAGCCTTCCACTTTGCCACCCAGCTGCTCAGCCATGGTTTGCATGCCGTAGCAGATCCCAAACACCGGCAGGCCCATTTCGAATACGCACTGAGGAGCGCGGGGGGAATCCAGCTCGGTGACGGATTCCGGGCCACCGGCGAGGATAATGCCGTTGGGGTTGTACTCGCGAATTTCTTCTTCGGTGATATCGAAGGCGCGAATTTCAGAGAATACGCCAATTTCGCGTACCCGGCGGGCGATCAACTGGGTGTACTGGGAGCCGAAATCGAGAATCAGAATCTTATGGGCGTGAATGTCACTCATGGCGGAGCCTCTATAACGCGGAACGGCCGCATTGGCTAAAAAGCAAGCGGCGGGGCAATGCCCGCCGCCATGTAACTAAATGCGCTGGTTAGCTCACCCGGTAGTTGGGAGCTTCTTTGGTGATCTGCACGTCGTGGACGTGGGATTCATTAAAGCCAGCGCCGGTAATTTGTACAAATTCCGGCTTGGTGCGCATTTCCTGGATATCGCGGCAGCCGGTGTAACCCATGGAAGCACGCAGGCCACCCATCAGTTGATGAACGATGGCGCTCATCATGCCTTTATAGGGAACGCGGCCTTCGATGCCTTCCGGTACCAGCTTTTCAGCACCGGCATCTTTATCCTGGAAGTAGCGGTCGGCACTGCCCTGGCTTTGCGCCATGGCGCCCATGGAGCCCATGCCACGGTAGGCCTTATAGGTACGGCCCTGGAACAGTTCCACTTCACCCGGCGCTTCTTCGGTACCGGCCAGCAGGCCACCTACCATCACGGCACTGGCACCAGCGGCAATGGCCTTGGCCAGGTCGCCGGAGAAGCGTACGCCACCATCGGCAATCAGTGGAATATCGAACGCTTTCAGCGCTTCGGCAACGTTGGAAACCGCGCTGATTTGCGGTACGCCAACGCCTGCCACGATGCGTGTGGTGCAGATAGAGCCAGGGCCAATGCCCACTTTAACGCCATCGGCACCCGCTTCCGCCAGCGCTTTGGCAGCGGCACCAGTGGCGATGTTGCCACCAATCACCTGAATTTGCGGGAAGTGCTCTTTAATCCAACGAACGCGGTCGATAACCCCCTGGGAGTGGCCGTGGGCAGTATCCACAATGATCACATCCACACCGGCTTCGGCCAGGGCGGCAACGCGGTCGGGAGTTTCCGGGCCAGTACCCACGGCAGCGCCTACCAGCAGGCGGCCATCGCTATCTTTGGCGGCCATGGGGTAGGTACGGGCTTTTTCGATATCCTGGAACGTCACCAGGCCACGCAGGTGGAAGGCGTCATCAACAATCAGCATTTTCTCAATGCGGTGTTCGCGCATTTTGGCTTTGCTGATTTCAAGCTCGGTGCCTTCGGGAACGGTGATCAGGCGCTCCCGGGGGGTCATGATCGCTTCTACACTGTCACCATAATTCGGCTGGAAGCGCATGTCCCGCTCTGTCACGATACCTACCAGGGTTTCGCCTTCTACCACGGGGAAGCCGGAGAAGCCGTACTCCCGCGCCATGCTCAGCAGGTCTTCCAGCTTGGCTTTAGGGCTAACGGTCACAGGGTCTTTGACAATCACGCTTTCGTGCTTTTTAACCTTGCGGACTTCCGTGGCCTGCTGGGCCATGGTCATGTTCTTATGGATGATGCCAATGCCGCCTTCCTGGGCCATCGCAATCGCTAGTCGCGCTTCGGTAACGGTATCCATCGCGGCGGAAACCAGGGGAATATTCAGAGTAAGATTACGGGTCAGGCGGGTTTTAAGGCTGACATCCTTAGGCAGAATGTCGGAGAAGCCAGGAACGAGAAGTACGTCATCGAACGTAAGCGCTTCTTGGGCCATACGTAGCATAGCGGCAACACCCATTATGAAGTGGGAAGATGGGGCGTGAAAGGTTAATCGCCTATTATAACGTTTTGAGGGCCACCCCAGCAATGTGAAGGCGGTTTTCAATTGATACGGATGGCTAATAAGCTATACCGATTACAACCTTAATAAGGCTGCCCTATGTCGGAAACACCCCAAGCGCTCTCTGTGAGTCAATTGAATCAGCGCGCCAAACAGACCCTTGAGCGTGACGTGGGGGAAGTGTGGGTGGAAGGTGAGCTTTCCAACGTATCGCGCCCCGCCTCCGGCCATATCTACTTCACCCTGAAGGATGACCGGGCACAAATTCGCTGTGCACTGTTTCGCCAACGGGCACGCTTTGTTTCAGCCCCTATGCGCGATGGCGATCAGATAAAACTGCGTGGCCGTGTCTCTCTGTTTGAGCCCCGCGGTGATTACCAACTGATTGCCGATGCGGTGCAGGCAGCAGGCCTGGGAGAGCTGCTGGCTGCCTTCGAGCGCTTAAAAGCACAGTTGGAAGGCGAAGGCGTATTTGCCAATGCCCGCCCCCTGCCCTTTCCGCCGCGCAAGATTCTGATTTTAAGCTCGGCGACTGGCGCGGCCATTCGCGATGTATTGGCAGTGCTGGAAGCGCGCTGGCCCCTGGCGGATGTGACCTTGATTCCCGTGCCGGTACAGGGAGCAGAAGCGGCTCCGGCAATGATTGCCGCCCTTGGCCTGCTCAACCGTCAGGCACGGTTAGACCCCACGCAGGATGTCGTGTTGATCACCCGCGGAGGCGGCAGCCTGGAGGATCTATGGGCATTTAATAATGAACACCTTGGACGGGCCATTTTCCATTCGCGCCTGCCGGTGATGTCGGCGGTGGGCCATGAGGTAGACGTCACTCTGGCAGATTTTGCCGCAGACGTGCGTGCGCCCACCCCTTCCGCCGCCGCAGAGCGCCTGGTTCCCGACCAACAGGCACTAAAGCTCCAGCTTGAGCAGAGCGAAAACCGGCTTTACCGTGCTATGCAGGCCCGCCTGGAGCGTGATAGCCAGCGGCTGGATACGCTGCGCGCCCGGCTGCGCCATCCCGGCGAGCAGCTTAATCACCAGAGCCAGCATGTAACCACGCTCACACAACGGCTGATGCGGGCCATGCAGCAAACCCTTGGGCAGCAGCAGGAACGGGTAAACCAATTACACAAGCGGCTGGTCAGCCAGGATATGGCCCGGCTGCATAAAGCCGAACAGGAGCGCATTAGCTATTTACAGCGTCGTTTGGCCAGTGCCATGCAGCGGCTGCTGGAGGTGCGCCAGGCACGATTAAGCAGCGCTGCCCGCGAGCTGAATGCAGTTAGCCCACTGGCGGTGTTGGGTAGAGGTTATGCGATTGCCCAGGATGAGCAGGGTCAGGTGGTGCATCGGGCACAGGATACCTCGCCTGGCCAGACGCTTTCACTACGGTTAGGGGAAGGAAAGCTGAGCGTGGAAGTGAAGCGGCGCTATAAGAAGCACTGAACTACCGCCCGGTAATATTTTGCATTGTAATAATGCGAGCGAGACTAAAAATTACCGTTCGGGAATACTTTATAGGCAAAGCGACTCCTTATCGGCTATTATTACCGAACGGTAATTCATGTGAGATATCCGCCATAATGACTCAAGACCTCCTCGCTACCCGAATACGAACAACGCAAGAGCTAGGCGCACTGGTTAAGCAAGTGCGTCAATCGCAAGAATTACTGCAAAGCGATGTGGCAGGCTTGGCTGGCACTGGCAACCGTTTTATCGTGGACTTGGAGCGCGGCAAACCCACGCTTCAACTGCAAAAGGTGCTCGACACTCTCGACCTGATGGGCTTAGAGGTGGTTATTCAGCGCAAGGGGCCACAGCATGAGCGCTGAGCACGAGGCACTGGACCTTTACTGGAAGACCCAACGCGTTGGGCGGCTGTTTAATGAACAGCCTCTGCGTTTTCGCTATGACAACGGCTGGTTAGAAGCGCCTGCGGCTGTCAGCCTCTCTCCACGCCTTCCACTTTCACAGCAAACACATAGTGGTAATGATGTACTGGCATACTTTGAAAATTTGCTGCCCGAAGGCGGGTTGCGTCGTCATATAGAACTCAGTCATCACACGACGACAGTATTTGGTCTACTCCGGTCGGTGGGTGGAGATACTGCCAGTGGCTATCTTTTACTCCCTGGGGGTGAAACACCTCAGCCAGCCTGTTATCGCCCAACAAGTTGGGAGGAAATAAACAGCTTTTTACATAGCGGATCGCAGACAGAACTCGCTGAGCAACTAATTCATAATGCCCGTATTTCGTTAGCAGGTGCGCAGAACAAGCTGCTGCTTATGATCGATGAGAATGGCAACCCTGCTATACCCGAAGGCGCCGCCCCATCCAGCCACCTCCTTAAACCCGACATCAAAGGTTTGCACGGAGTTTGGTGCTCCGCACTGAATGAAACCCTCTGCATGCAGCTAGCAGCAGCGCTGGCGTTGGATGTTGCCGAAACCAGCTTCCAACCTGATACAAGGGCTTGCCTGATTAAACGGTATGACCGTGTAATGAACCATACAACAGGCCAGCTAGAACGCTACCATCAACTTGATTTTTGCCAATTGGCAGGAACACCTTCAACACTCAAATATGAGAGTGACGGTGGGCCAGGCTTACTGTCCTGCCGCCAACAACTCCAACAAGTAGGCGTACCCGCCAAAGATTTACAGCGTTTTGTTAGATGGTTCTTTTACAACTTGTTTATTGGCAATAACGACAGTCATGCGAAGAACCTCTCTATCCTGCATACTCCCGAAGGGGTAAGGCTGTCTCCGTTTTACGATTTGATGTGCACCACAATTTATAGCGGGTTATCGAAGCGTTTTGCCTTTCAGGTCGATAGCGTTGACCATCCAGGGGATATTGGACGTTTACATTTAGAGTCGCTCGCCAAAGCATTAAGTTTTAAACCAGCCTACTTTCTTCGCCAGGGCCTTCAACTTGCCGATGAAGTTCTCACGTCTCTGCCTGATGTGATCGGGGATCTGTCCAAAACGGCTCAGCCGGGTAATGAACAGGTAACGCTTGAGCGCCTATTCCAGCGCATTACCACAAATTGCCAAAAAATGACTCGTCGCTGGAAAATTGCCTCAAAGTAAAGCGGCGCTATAAGTAGCGCCGCGAAGGTATGACTGGCAACAAGGATGTCTTACTACTTGTCGTTGCCCGACTTTTTAGCCGGGGCGTCATCTGAGTCTGGGTTCACATGGTGAGTATCCGGCATCGGATTGGCGTCATCGTGGTGATCATCACGATGGTCGTTTTTCTTGCCATCTTTATCCAGACTTGCGTTTACAGCGGAAAGTGTGGTGTTCATGTTACCTCCTACTCCATGGTGGTAGTCATCGGAAAGCCGATGTGCTCATGAGATGCCAACAACTAACGCGAGGTGGCCCTGTTCACTATAGCTGCTTCACGTTGTCATGCCATTTTCCATTGGGCACTATGAGGCTGCACCCGGCATGATCGAAAATAAAGACGGCATTTGCTCCGCCTCTTTCTGAATATTGTCATCAATCGGTGTGTCGTAAGTCTTGAGCAAATAGCCCAACACCGAATAGAAACCTACCATGGCAATCAGATCGATCACTGCCTTGCGCCCAATGGCGTCTGCCAACGCTGCTTCCTGTTCTTTAGCCAGCATTCGGACGTCGAATAGCGCATCAACCGCTTTGACGATCAGACCATCCACCCCATCCGGAATGCCACGAATCGCATTAATCCGTTCAGGGGTGAAGCCAAGGGCGAGCGCTCGGCTAACATGGTGCGCCCACTCATAGGCAGCGCCCATGCGCAGACCAGCGCGCAAGATCACCACTTCCGTCAACTCTGGCCCTAACGCATTCTCCTTCACAACATGCTGGCGCAAGGGTGCCCATGCTTCGAGCAGAGCCGGGTGGTGAGCCATCGTGCGATAGACGTTAAGAGCGCCGGCAAAGCCTTCACGCAGATCAGCGATTTCATCCGGCCAGTTAGCATCAGTCATCGGCATACAGGGGGAGAGAGTCATTAAGAAGCTCCTTTCCAATCGAAAGTTATTGTCCTATTGCGGCTTCAATCGCACCGGAAATACGCTCAACGATCAGATCGACTTCACCGGGTTCAATGATATAGGGCGGCGCCAGCAAGATGTGCTCACCATAAATGCCATCTATGGTGCCACCCATGGGATAGCTAATCAGCCCTCTTGCCATCGCCTGTTTTTTGATCCTGGCGTGAATTTTTCGGGCTGGATCAAAAGGCGTCTTTTTGTCCCGGTCCGCAACAAGCTCAATACCGCGAAACAGCCCTCTGCCGCGAATATCTCCGACATAGGGTGATGCTCCAAGCGCCGTTTCAAGGCCACGTTGCAGCCTCTCCCCCATGGCATTCACATTAGCCAGCGTCTCTGGCCGTGCAATAATCTCGACCACTTTATTAGCGGCGGCGGCGGCAACAGGGTGACCAAGGTAGGTATGCCCGTGCTGAAACAGGCCGGAACCATTGGCAAAGCTGCTGTAAATCCTGGATGACAACATCACCGCGCCAATCGGCTGATATCCGCCACCCAGGCCTTTGGCTATCGTGATGATATCCGGCGTTACCCCATCCTGCTCACAGGCAAAAACGGTACCTGTCCTACCCATACCGCACATCACTTCGTCGAGGATCAGCAATACGCCATATTTATCGCAAATACCACGCACACGTTTGAAGTAATCCGCCTCAGAGGCAACCGCACCAAGTGTGGCACCGACGACGGGCTCAGCAACAAAGGCCATCACCTTCTCGGGGCCAAGCGCCAGAATCTTGGCTTCAAGTTCATCCGCCAGCCGTGCGGCGTAAGCCTCCGGCGACTCATCACTGCCCTTATCGCGGTACGCATAGCAGGGAGAGACATGGTGGGTTTCTGGCAGGATGGGCTGAAACTGCTTGCGACGCATCGCATTTCCTCCCGTTGCCAACGCACCAATGGTGTTACCGTGATAGCTCTGGCGTCTGGCAATAATATGCCGCCGCTGGGATTCGCCAACCTCGACGAAATACTGCCGCGCCATCTTGAGAGCGGCTTCAACGGCCTCTGAGCCACCCGAAACCAGATAGACGTAATCCAGCCCTTCCGGGGCCAAATCCACCAGCTTCTCAGCAAGCGCCTCGGCAACGTCAGTCGTGAAAAAGGCCGTGTGAGCGTAGCAGAGTCTATCCATCTGAGAGCGCATGGCTTCCAACACCTCCGGGTGAGCGTGGCCGACGCTTGTGACGGCAGCGCCTCCTGACCCGTCCAGGTAACGACGCCCCGTGGTGTCAGTGATATAGACGCCCTGAGCCGATGCGGCGCGAGGCAGCTCCATGCCGATGCTACGATGAAGAATGTGAGCCATGATGCCTTTTCCTGGTTATCCAGCGGAGTAAACTCAAAGTGACAAAGAGGAGATTGGCACAATCTTACCCGACAATGCAACAAAAGAATCATTTATATTATTTTAAAACATATGAATCATTGTTTTTTGAGAAAAGTAACGTTTAAATTCATGCGCTATCCAGCGTCTAGGATCCACCGGTCTTACGGCTTGCTATTTATCAATCACTGACACGAGCCGGGGTACGAGGCAATATCATATGTCCCAGAGCGATCCTTTAAGAGAGCAGGTCATAGCTCAGTTCGACGCCATGTCTCCACAGCTTCAACAGGCGGCTCGCTATATACTTGAGCACCCGGATGAGGTGGCGCTGGTTTCCATGCGAGAGTTAGCGCGCCATGCGGCAGTGCAGCCCGCCACCATGACCCGGCTTGCCAAGTTCCTGGGGCTGCAGGGGTACGATGACATTCGCGCCCACCATGCTGAGGCGCTGCGTCGGGGAAACGATGGTTTCGCTGCCAAGGTTCGTCAACGGGTCACCAGCGTCACCGAAGCGACCGAAAGCGATATCGCCTACCATATGCTCAACGGCTTGAGTGCTCAGATTTCCCAGCTCTGTGAGCCTGATACACTGCGGCGGCTGACAGCCACAGCTAACAGACTTGCGTCGGCGAGAAAAGTGTATGTTTTAGGCTTACGTTCCTGCCATTCTGTTGCTTGGCATTTTCATTATGTCATGTCACTTTTGGGTGACCGTTCCGTCCACCTTGATGGGCCTGGAGGAACGGGTGGCGATGCGCTTATTCGCGCTAAGCCAGAAGATGTCGTGCTGGTCGTCTCTATCAAGCCTTACGCTGTCGATACGTTGGAACTGGCACAATTGGCAAAAGACAAGGGGCTGGATATTCTTTCCATCACCGATAGCGAGGTGTCGCCGTTGGTAGGCATTTCAACGCACACTATTCTTTGTTCCACGGAGAGTTATAGCTTCTTCCATACACTAACGCCCGCCCTGGCAGTCTCCGAAGTGCTGTGTACTTTATTGGCTGAATTTGACCGCCCTAAGACACTGGATGCTTTGCAGAGTGCCGATGAACACCTTTTACATCTTAAAACATATTCGACCGCCCCCCCTCGGCGGGAGTGATATATACCGCCTGGGCAGGGCATACTGTTCATAGCGATTACATTCTCAATGCTTGTGCTGCGAAGTCACAGTCAGCAGTCAGACAGCGGCGCGGCCCAGCACTAGCGTATTTCGACATCAAGCGCAGTAATAAACTGATCCCGGCGCGTCAGCTCATCCACCGCCGCCTCCCCTGCTAGTGTTGCACACGCATTAATCAGGCACTCCATGGCGGCAAAGTAGGCCACCATACTATTGGAAATAAAGCTGGATTCATGCGGAATCAAGATTGACAAGTCAGCATGCTTCACCAAGGCTGAACTGGCGTAATCTGTAATAGCTAACGTTTGCATACCGCTCTGCTGAGCCAAACGGCATACATCCACCACCTGCCGGGTATACGGCTTGCAGCTGGCTGCAATCAACACATCCCCTGGAGACATGGCAGCTAACCCTTCCGCGATCCCCGTATTGGCATCGCTTAATAGCGCCACATCTGAGCGCAGCATCCCAATACCGTAAGCTGAAAAGCTGCACAGTGCATGGAACTGGCGCACGCCATATAGCCTGACTCTAGGCGCGTGCATCACCGCTGTCGCAAAAGCGGTGATATCTTCATGCGTTAGATTGGTGAGAAAACGCTCGATATTATGCTGATTCTCCTCGCAAAGCTGACGCGCCTGGGAATGGAGGCAGCTACGATCCGCTTGCAGAGCCTGGGTGGCATGATTGCGATAGAAAGAGTGCGATGAAGAAAGCCCTGGGCTTAATAAGACAGCTTGCAGACCGCTGAATTTCTCATACCCCAACGATCTCGCTAACCGGGAAATTGTCGATGGATTAACCTGCAAGCGACGCGCTGCTGTTGAAATCGACAGCAACGCCTGGTCTCCTTGCAGGTCAATGAGTCGCGCCAGTGTTTCCTGCGCCTTGGGGCCAAGGCGCAGGCTGCTCTCTCCCCTTGCAATACTGAGCGCTAACTCGCGCAGCGAATCAATGTCCTGGGGGGGGGAGTGCCCTTCGCTGGAAGGCTCAGCAGTTGGCATTGAGCGTGAGTAATCCGGCATATGCGGGTGGGGCTCCAGGTCGGTCATAAAGTTGCCATGCTACACCATCCACATTGAACTGCATGATCGCTGTGACCAAGGTGTTCTCGTGATCGGGATCATCCGCAGCAAGACGCAGTATGGGCAATCCGTCACCTTGCTGATCATGTAGTACGTCGAGCGCACCGATAACACCACTCGCGATTAATTGCTCACCTCTGCGCTGGCGATCTCTTGATGAGTCCGTGATCCACTGTTTTGCGATACCTTTCGAGTGATATAGCGCATGGTTAGCATGAATACTCGGCTGATCCAGAACACGAGTCGCCACCTCTCCCCCTCCCAGCTCGACACTCACCACAGCGTTTGCACCTTGCTCCGCCAGCGAAAAATGGAACCCGCCACTGTTGGCGTAACGCTTGAATAACGCTAATACCCCACTAACACTGTTTTGCATTAACGTTGCGCGGCCAAGCACCATGCGCGGTATTGTCGGCGCTATACCCGTTAACCGCAGGTTATTGACGGCCTGTATCCAACCACTTTGGCTAAACGCAAGTGTGTGCCCCGGCAGTGAACCGGGATAACAGAAGGACGTAAAGCCCATGGCATTGTCCGGGGTAATCTCTGCCATAAAACAGTGGCCCCGAAAAAATGGCAGCCCGTCTTCATTGTGTGCAATCGTAGGATGATCGCCGGGCAAGATTAGCGTCGTGCAACCATCGGGGGCATGAGCCAGCAAATCCCCTCGACAATTCCAGGCAAATACCGCCTCAATGGGCAGTGACAGCCCTTCCGCCAACCCTTCAAGCTCCTCCCATACCAGTGGGAAATCGCGCTGCGTGTTCGCCGCCATCATGGCGACGATATCCCGATGGGCAGGGGCCGTGACCTCAGCCCAAATCGCACTTGGCAACAGATGCTGATGCACCGCATCATGCCCGGCACTACCCAACGCGACACCGATATCGTATGGGCACCCATTGATCACGTGCCAGCCAAGCGAGCTTGCTTGATCAAACATGGCGCAGAAAATCCTTCATCCGGTCATTAGGAGGGTTATTGATGACATCAACAGGATTACCATCAACCGCTATCTTGCCATGCTCCATAAAGATGAGACGTGTACCTACCTGTTTGGCAAACGACATTTCGTGAGTCACCACCACCATTGTCATCTGCTCTTCAGCCAGGTCACGCATCACATTCAGTACCTCCTGTTTAAGCTCTGGATCAAGCGCTGAGGTAGGTTCGTCAAACAGCATCACCTTGGGTTTGATCGCTAGAGAGCGGGCAATCGCAACCCGCTGCTGCTGGCCACCAGAAAGCTCGTGAGGATAGTGCCGGGTTTTGTCTCCCAATCCGACTTTTTCCAGTAGTGCCTGCGCATTGGCATTGGCATCCTTACGGCTAATCCGGCGTACGTGACGCTGGCCAAACGCCACATTCTCCAGGGCTGTCATCTGTGGAAACAGGTTGAACTGCTGAAACACCATACCGGCTTCCTGGCGAATTTCGCGCAACACCTTGTTGCCGCCATTCACACTTAACGTATCCACGACAAGATCCCCTGCGGTGATCATTTCCAATCCATTAATGCAACGTAAAAGGGTGGACTTGCCTGAGCCGGAGGGACCAATCAACACCACGACTTCACCACATTGGATCTCCAGATCCACGTTCTCCAGCACTTTCAGTGAGCCGAAATGCTTGGAAACATTGTTGAACGTTATAATAGCGCTCATAAGATCCTCATCCGCTTCTCAATGACGCGTAGCAATAGTGACAAACCACCCGTCATGATCAGGTAAAACACGGCGACTGCCGTCCAGATTTCCACAGCGCGAAAATTGGCCGCCATGATTTCCTGGCCAGTACGTGTCAGCTCACCAACACCGATCACGATAAACAGAGATGTGTCTTTAAGGCTGACAATGCATTGATTACCCAGTGGCGGAATCAAACGGCGAAAAGCTAACGGGCCAACGATGTAAGTGATCACTTTCCAACGCGGCAAACCTATTGAAAGGCCGGCTTCCGTTAACCCTTTGGAAATGGAAAGCACCGAGCCACGGACTATTTCAGCGATATAAGCACCCGCGTTGATGACAATCGCCAACACCGCTGTCGTCATCGGATCGATACGGATATCAACCAGTACCGGCAAAGCAAAATAGAGAAACATCACTTGCACAACAATCGGCGTACCACGAATAACTTCAACGTAAATAAAGGCAAGTGTATTAAGAACGTAACCGCCATAGGCACGCACCACTCCAGTGATAACCCCGAGTGTAATGCCGCCTATCAACCCCACAACCGTAATGTAAAGCGTGACTCTTGCCCCATGTAACAGATCAGGCAGGAAATCAAAGATAATCGACCAATCGACATTCATAGCGATACTCCTGATAGCGTAATGTCTGCGGAGGGAGAAGCTCTCTCCGCAGGAGACAACGTAAACGTCAGGAGTTATTCCGTTGGCGCTTCACCAAACCACTTGGCGTAGATTTCGTCATAGCGCCCATCTTCACGCATAGCGGCCAATACTTCGTTAACCGGCTCAACCAGTTCGCTGCCTTTGGGGAAAGCAATGCCATACTCATGGGCCATCATTTGCTCACCCACTGCCTTCACTTGACCATCACCGGCGGTCGCTATGTAGTAAAGAACATTGGGTGTATCATGCATCGCCGCGTCTACACGGCCAGTACGCAGTTCTAAATAAGCATTATCAATATTGGGGAACTGGCGTAGCTCGGTTTCGGTAAAGTTCTCCCGTGCATAATCGGCAGCAGATGTACCTGTGCGCACAGCCAATGTCTTACCTGCCAGGTCCTCAGCACTTTCGATATCACTGTCAATGGGTACCATAATCCGGAAGCCACTCTCATAATAACCATCAGAAAAGTCGATGACTTCAGCACGATCTTCACGAATCGTGATACCCGCCAACGCAACATCCAATTGACCAGTCTGTAAACCTGGGATAATGCCGTTAAAGTCCATTGGCCGCAGCTCAAACTCCAACTCAAGCTCGTCAGCAATGATGGCCCACATGTCGATATCGAACCCGACATACTCACCATTCTGAACGAACTCGAAAGGAACGAATGCAGTATCGGTAGCAACGACCAGGGTATCAGCCAGAGCGGAGGCCGCCGTGCAGGAAAAGGCCGTTGCGGCCACGAGGGCAGTCAAAGTTTTCATCTAAATCTCCTTCATAACGTCGATGTTATTAACCCGTTGTGAGCGACGTGGCGTGCAGATGGCGGTGTTGTTATGCGTTGGTCTAGCTCCCCACATAGTCATGGAAGGCATTGCTGGCGCCATCAATGCAAATATAATTGCACGAAGAAAATAATTGATCAAATATTTGCAAATAATTTTCTTAAACACCCCACATGCCCATGTCCGCTCCTCTTGGATAACCGCCATACCGCATCGCCGCCCTCTGCTACTGGCTACCTGAACACGGGGGTTTGCCCTTCTCTACGGCATTGTCTACGGTGAAAGCAGGAAAGCACTCGAGGATGCGGGTGCCAATGTGCCAACAAAGGAGTGATTGCACATGAATGACCAGCAACAGCCCCCACAGCATCAGGCCAAGCAGCCCGGCGACGAAAACGCCATGCATCCTGAGCCTGAATATATTCGTGACAGTTATCGAGGCGCCGACAAGCTACTGGATAAGGTCGCCATCATTACCGGCGGCGACAGTGGCATTGGCCGTGCCGTGGCGGTTCACTACGCCCGGGAAGGTGCCGACAGTGTGATTGTGCACTTGAAAGAGTCGCGGGATGCCGAAGCAACCAAACGGCTGGTGGAAGCGGAAGGCCGCCGCTGCCTGGTGCTGAAAGGCGATGTGGCAGCCCCCAGTTTCTGCCGTGAGATTGTGAATCGCACCAAACGCGAGTTCGGCAAGATCAATATCGTGATTAACAATGCCGCAGAACAGTACGACTGGGACGATATTACCGAGATTCCGGATGACCAGCTGCTACGCACCTTCCAGACCAATCTCTTCAGCCATTTCTACTTAACCAAAGCGGCACTGCCTCACTTAAGCGAAGGCGATACCATTATTGCCACCTCGTCTATCAATGCCTTTAAGGGTAACGATACGCTGATTGATTACACCGCCACTAAAGGGGCCATTCAGGGCTTGGTGCGCTCACTGGCGATGTCATTGATGGATCGTGGTATTCGGGTGAACGCCGTGGCACCTGGGCCGGTGTGGACCCCG
Source organism: Vreelandella olivaria (assembly GCF_023507745.1). Classification (GTDB taxonomy): domain Bacteria; phylum Pseudomonadota; class Gammaproteobacteria; order Pseudomonadales; family Halomonadaceae; genus Vreelandella; species Vreelandella olivaria_A. Next base: position 24,682 of record NZ_JALPZO010000134.1, read on the forward strand.
TTGATTCCCGCCAGTTTTGAGGCAGAGAAAGTGGCTGAATTTGGTAATCAGGTACCAATGAAACGTGCCGGGCAGCCCAGTGAAATCGGGCCTGCCTATGTATATCTCGCCTGCGAGGAATCCTCGTATATGAGCGGGCAAACACTGCACCTGAACGGTGGGGTTATTTTAAATACCTAGCCCCCGGTGGGTAGCACCCCCATTGCCGGCAGGGTGTGGCACGAACCGGATCAGCTCGCTGAGGGGCGGCTGGCCGCCCTTCTATACTTTAGGGTGGGTTACATTTGCAGCATATGCTCGGCTTCGCTTTCGCTTACCCCCAGCATGAGTAAAATCTGGCGCTGTGTCGCCATCAATACCTGCTTGCGCTCCGCCTCCCCTGGCAGGCTTTTGGCAATCGCCACCGCGCCCACCAGTGATGCCAGTATCACCCGCGCCTTGTCCGCGACCATTTTTCGATCAGTGGCAATGGGCAGTTTTTTCAACTTCCCCAGGGCTAACAAGCGTGTTTCCAGCATCTTTTTCATACTCAAATAGGACGCTTCAAACATGGTGCGGATTTCTGCTTTTTCACTGCCGATTTCATTGAACAGCACTGATTCCGGGCCTGGTTTATGCTTAGCCTCCAGCTCTTGAAGATTGCAGTAGTTATCTACCAATTCCGTGAGGTGCTGCAACGAAAGAGGGCCTTTTACCAGCCTCGCCGCCCGGCTGTTATCCAGTGTCAGGCGTACCGACTCGTTGTAAAGGGCTTCTTTTGACGCGAAATGAGCATAAAAGGCACCATGCGTCATCTTCGCCAGTTTCATGATCTGGCCAATCGATACCTTATGAAACCCATTGCGACTGAACAGCTCAGTGGCAGAGGCCAAAATACGCTCTTTGGTTTTTGATTTATGGCTTTCGGGGTAAGGCATAGTTACCTCATCATGCATCCGCTAAATATTATCTTGATCATATAATGCCCGGTGCTAGGGTGGCAGCGTCAAACACTCAGGAATCACTATGCAGTCACCTATTGTTATTACCGGCATGGGAATGGTCAGCCCTCTAGGCAATAGCGTCAATACAAGTTGGCAGCGCCTGGTGAAAGGCCAATCTGGCATCAGCATGATTGACCGATTCGATACAAGTGACATCCCCATCAAAATTGCCGGGGTCGTTCCCAGTCGTGACCACGACCCTGATGGTGGCATTGACCTGGATGATATTGCCGATCCCAAAGAGCGGCGCAAGATGGACCTGTTTAGCCTGTATGCCCTGGCCGCTGCGCAAGAAGCCCTGGCACAGGCCAACTGGCATCCGGTAGAGCAGGCGCAAAAACGCAGAACAGCCACCATTATTGGTTCGGGTATTGGCGGTTTCCCCACTATCACTCAGGCGCAAAAAAACCTGACGGAGCGGGGCTATCGTAAGATTTCGCCCTTTACCGTACCGGCCTTTTTAGCCAACCTGGCCGCAGGCAACCTGTCGATTCGCTACGGCTTCCAGGGCCCGCTGGGCTGCCCGGTTACCGCGTGCGCGGCTGGTTTGCAGGCGATTGGCGATGGCATGCGCATTATCCGCAGCGGTGAAGCGGATGTGGCCCTCGTAGGCGGCGCCGAAGCGTGTATTGACCCTCTCTCGCTAGCCAGCTTTAACGCCTTAAAAGCGCTTTCCACGGAAGCAGCCACCCCTGAACGCGCCTCGCGCCCCTTCGACCAGGCGCGTAACGGCTTTGTGATGGGAGAAGGCTCAGGGCTGATGGTTATCGAAACCCTCGACCATGCCCTTGCCCGTGGCGCCACCCCACTGGCGGTGATTAATGGCTATGGCACCAGCGCGGATGCCCACCATATTACCGCGGGCCCGGAAGATGGCGCCGGAGCCGCAGCGGCCATCCACTCAGCCCTGGGCATGGCAGGTCTTGGAATTGATGCCATTGACCATATCAATGCCCACGCCACCTCTACCCCAGTGGGGGATCGGGCCGAAATTGCCTCGCTGCGTAATGTCTTCGGCGAGTTGCTGCCCTCCATTCCCATTTCGGCCACCAAAGCATCCACCGGACACCTGTTGGGGGCTGCGGGAGGCATAGAGAGTATCTTTTCAGTGCTGTCAGCGGTGAACCATCAGCTTCCACCCACCATCAACCTGGAACAGTGTGATGGCGATATGCACGACTTAACCTTCGTCACCGCCACTGCCCAACCACACGCCACCAGGCATGTGCTGTGTAATGGCTTTGGATTTGGGGGCGTTAACGCGGCGCTGATTGTCAGCAATCTGGAGCGCTGAGTAGCGGGCAACAACCACCGATCAGCCTGTTAGGCTGATCGGCTTGCCAGTAAAAAAGGCAGCGCCTCTTCCAGCAGGGTTTCGGGAATCTCTTCAGCAATATAGTGCCCACAGGGCAGCGGTTTGCCTTCCACCTGGGTGGCGACGCTGCGCCATTCGCTCAGGGCATCGAAGCAGGCTTCTATCGCGCCTTCGGCCCCCCACATCACTTTTAGTGGACAGGTGAGTTTAATACCAGCGTCTATATCCGCCTGATCATGGCGTAAATCAATGCTGGCACTGGCGCGGTAATCGCCGCACATGCCTGCGGCGGTTCCCGGCAGTGCCAGGCAGCGCTCGTACTCGGCCAGCGCCTCTGGCGAGAAAGGCGCCATACCGGCACTGCGGGCACCCATAACGCTTTTCAGGTATTGGGCGGGGTCGCTCTGAATCAGCATTTCCGGAAGCGGCTGGGGACGAATAAGAAAGAACCAGTGCCAGTACGTGCGGGCAAACGCTTCCGTGGTGCCACGGTACATGGCAAGCGTCGGGGCAATATCCAGTAATACCATGCGGGTCACACGCCCTGCGTGATCAACCCCCAACCGGTGCGCTACCCTTGCCCCGCGGTCGTGGGCCAGCACACTGAACTGTTCAAAGCCCAGCCCACTCATCAGCCCTGCCATATCGTTTGCCATGGTGCGCTTGGCGTAGTTAAGGTGTTCCGGGTCATCGTCGGGCTTGGAACTGTCGCCATAGCCTCGCAGGTCTGCGGCAATCACGGTAAAGTGCTGGGCGAGAACAGGCACCACTTTATGCCAAATCACATGGGTTTGCGGGTGGCCATGTAACAGCAGCAGCCCTGGGCCACTGCCTCCCATTCGAAAAGCGATCTCGATGCCATTGACCTGGCGCTTACGTTTTTCAAACCCTGCAAACATGTGTTATCTCTGGCTGGTGGCAAAGGATATCAGTGGCTGGAGGGGGTAGCCCCAAACACATGGCCGAATAAAATCGCTTCGAAGTGCTCCATCGGGGCGACAGATTTAAGTGTTTTGGCGCGCAAAATCGCACCTTCCCAACCGGAAAGCACAAAGCTGGCGAGGGCTTCAGGAGCGACCGTCGTACTGATGCTGCCTTGCACCTGGGCATCTTTCAGGCAGTTCACCAAACGCTGCTCCCAACGCTGAAAAACCAGATTGAGTGCATCCCGAAAGGTGTCGCTCTGGCCCGCCAGCTCCTGGCCAAGGTTACCAATTAAACAGCCGGTGGTATGGTCACAGTCAAGCATATGCTCACGGCCCGTGGCAAAATAGCGCCGCAGCCGCTCAAGAGGGGGAAGCGTGGCATCCTCCAGCAGTGTCGCAAGGCCTTCGTCATATTCGCTGGCAAAGCGCTCAATCACGGCCAGGCCAAACGCCTCCTTGCTGGAAAAGTAGTGGTAAAAGGAGCCTTTCGGCACACCGCAGGTTTTTAGAACGGCATTGATCCCCGTGGCGTTATAGCCATGCTGGGCAATTAGCTCTGCGCCTGTATCAATTAATTTATCGCGAGTGGCGGTGTTTTTCATAACGTCACGAAGACCAGTAATCTATTGCTGTTCAAAACAGGTACTTTTCAAAACAGATGTTCCGGCAACCATCAGGTAATCACCGTTTTCAGCGTGTTGCACGCTATTTGCACATTGCTTACCTAATCGCTGCTTGGGAATCGTTGATGCTAGCATCATACGCCTATTTTCCTGGAATTTTCGCCCCTAACCAATTTTCGCCCCTAGCCAACGGATGACGCGTGGTAATGACCTTTTCTCGCAGTTACGCTATCAATCAACATGGCCTTATCCGTTTCGGCGCCCTGGCGGCGTTGCTGGTGTTTGCCGGGGGACTGGCCGTGGCCTGGTGGATTATCAGCCAGCCCCCCCGCATCGAGCGTCGGCCTCCTCCTGAACCAGCTCCCCCTGTGGTGGATGTCATTACCGTGGATGAACGGCTCCAGGCGCCTACATTAAGCGGCTTTGGCCGCGTCGAGGCAGAGCAATCCACCCTGCTGGCCAGCCGCGTTGCGGGGCAGTTGGAACGCTTTGGTGAAGGCGTCCTGCCAGGCCAAGTAGTGGAACAAGATGCACCACTGGTGTACATCGATCAAGCCGACTTACGGCTAGCCCTGGAAGATGCCGAGGCGCAACTGATTAATGCCCAGGCGTTGTTAGCGCTGGAGCAGGCCGAACAGCAGCGTGCCCGCAGTGAATATGAGTCCTTCGGCCGCCAGCTTTCCGCTGAACGCCGTGCCCTGGTACTGCGTGAACCACAGTTGCGTCAGGCCCAGGCGCAACTGACCCAGGCACGGGTTATACGCGACCAGGCAGCGCTGAACCTGGAGCGCACCACCCTGAAGGCTCCCTGGCGGGCGATGGTTCAGGACCGCCTGGTAGGTGCTGGTAGCCTACTCAGCCAAGGTACCGAAGTGATTAGTCTGGTGGGAGTGGAGCAGTTTTGGGTACGTGCCTCCCTGCCGGGCGATACCCTGGCATGGCTGGAGCCAGGCGACCGGGTGACGCTGACCAGCCAGGGCTGGCCCGAGGGTGCCAGCCGGGAAGGCCGTCTGATTTCCGTGTTACCCAACCTGGAGGAGAACGGCCTGCAGGCGCAGTTGTTAATTGCCGTGGATGACCCCCTCGCTCTGGAGAGTGATGGCCCGGCGCTGCGCCTGAATGATGTGATGCGCATTACCTATCACACAACAGCGGCTGAAGAGCTGATCGCGCTTCCCTCTGCGGCGCTGCGCCCAGGTGAACAGGTGTGGTGGGTGGATGAAGATAACCGCCTGCGCAACACCACTGTTACGCTTGCCTACCGTGGGCAGGAAGAAGCGCTGGTGCGCAGCGGCCTGGAATCCGGCCAGCGTGTAGTAACGGCGGGCTTGGCCCAGCCACGGGTAGGCCAGCAGGTCAGGCTGCGCCAACGCGGAGATACACCGGCCAGCGCTGGAGATACCTTATGAGCCGCCGTGGCCCTATTGCCTGGATGGTGGACCATGGCGTTGCACCAAACCTGCTGATGGTACTGTTTATCGCAGGTGGGTTGATGGCATCCCTGGCAATCAAAAAAGAGGTATTTCCTGAGTTTGAGACAGAAATTGTTCAAGTCACCATCAGCTACCCTGGCGCCACCCCTGAAGATGTCGAGCAGAGCCTGTTGCTTCCCGTGGAAGCTGCCATTGCCGATGTAGAGGGGGTTGATGAATTAACCGCCAGCGCCAGCGAAGGCAGTGGTGTGCTGAGCGCCACCCTGATTGATGGCGTCGATGTGATGCGCGCCTACCAGGATATCCAGCAGGCGGTGAACGCGATTACCACCCTGCCCAACGCCGCTGACCCACCACGGATTACCCTGGCGGGCCGCTCCCGTGGTGTTGTCAGCCTGCAGGTATATGGCTCAGTGGGGCTGTCCGCACTACACGATGCGGCTGAAGACGTACGCGCTGAGTTGCAGGCGTCCAGCGGCATTTCCCGGGCTGAGCTTTCCGGTAATCGTGACCGGGAAATCCAGGTGCACCTGGACGATGAAGCCATTGAGCGCTATGGACTGGATCATCAGCAGCTTGCCAGTCGCATAGCCGAAGAGGCACTGGATCTGGCCAGTGGTCAGCTCACCACGACGGAAGGCGAGTGGCTGATTCGCTACCAGGGGCGGCGCAACAGCGCTGCCGAGTTCTCTGAACTACCCATTCTCGCCACCGCCCACGGCTCGCCTATTTTGCTGGGCGATATTGCCTGGGTAAGTGAGGGGTTCGCCGAAACCGACCGTGAGGAGTTTTATAACGGCCAGCCAGCCCTTTCGGTCGAGGTACACCAGATTGGTAACCAGACCCCTACCAGCATTTCCGATGCGGTGTATGCCGAGCTTGAAAGCCTGCGCGCCAACCTGCCAGAGGGCGTAAGCCTTGATGTCGCGCGGGACAGCTCGGAAATTTATGAAGACCGCCTGAACCTGCTACTGAAAAATGCCTGGATGGGGCTTGCCCTGGTGATGATCCTGATGGCGCTCTTTCTGGAGGCACGCCTGGCGTTTTGGGTCACCCTGGGCATCCCCACCGCCTTTTTAGGCGCCATGCTGTTCCTGCCATGGATAGGCGTATCGCTGAATATGATGTCGATGTTCGCCTTTATTATCGCCCTCGGTATTGTGGTGGATGACGCCATCATGGTGGGTGAAAACATCTACAGCTACCGGGAGGAAGGATATTCACTGCGGGATGCGGCAATAAAGGGGGCACGGGAAATTGCCACCCCGCTCTCTTTTGCCATCCTTTCCAATATTGTGGCCTTTCTACCGTTGCTGTTTTTACCCGGCTTTTTAGGGCTGATTTTCGCCACCGTACCCGTGGTGGTGATTACCGTCTTCCTGATTTCTTGGCTGGAGGCCCTGTTCATCCTGCCTGCTCACCTTGCCCACAGCCGCAAACCCCGCCAAACGCCAACCTGGCAGCGCCCCCTTGAAGCGCTTCGTCAGCGCATGCAGGGAGGTTTGCACCATTTTACCTACCGGCAGTTTGAGCCGTTTCTACAGCGTGCCCTTAACCAGCGCCTGCTTACTGTGGCACTGGGGGTGGCACTGCTTTCCGTGGCACTGGCCTGGGCCATGAGCGGGCGGCTGGGGTTTTCACTGATGCCACGGGCCGAGTCTGATCAGGTTCAGGCCAGCGTCACCCTGCCCATTGGCAGCAATATCAGCGTTAGCCGTGAACTTAGCCAACAGTTGTTGGATGCCGCTGCCCGGCTTAGCGAGCGGGAAGAGACGCTGAATTTTAGCAGTTCACGCAGCCGGCTGGATGGGGAAAGCCTTTCAGTACGCCTGGATATCGCCAAAGAGAGTTTGGATACGTGGCCCCCTTCGCGTATTGCCCGGGAATGGCGGGAGTTGACCGGTGACCTGTTAGGCGCCCAATCGGTACGCTTTGAGTCGGACGTGGGTGGCCCTGGCAGTGGCGCGGCCCTGAGCCTGCGCCTTTCCCACCCGAACACTCAAGTACTGGAAGCAGCCGCCACACGTCTGGCAGAGCTGCTAAGCGAGTACGGTTTAACTGATATCGACAGCGGCCTGGGGGACGGCAAACCGCAGCTTGAGATGCGTCTCTCCGCCGAAGGACGTGCCCTAGGCTTAACCGGCAGTGACCTTGCCCAGGCCCTGCGTGGCCCGCTGCAGGGCGCCACCGCTGTTGAGCAGTTTATTGGCCGCCGGGAGGTCAGCGTTGAAGTACGCCTGCCCGAACAGGACCGGGACAGCCTTACAGAGCTGTACCGCTTGCCCGTGCGCACACCGGATGGGCTGAGCGTGCCGCTCTCCCGGGTAGCGGATATTACGCTAAGCCAGGCCTCCAGTAGCCTGCAACGTATTGATGGACGGAGGATTATTACCGTCACCGCTGACTCGGAGGGTGACCAGGTCATTAACCAGGTGCTTGCCACCCTACAGGAAGACGTGTTCCCGACGCTTAGCAATACCTGGCCTGGACTGGAAATCAGTTTAGGTGGCCGCCAGCAGGATACCGCCGACAATCTGGCCACGCTGCGCACGGCCATGTGGTTGATGCTGGCTGCCTTATACGCACTGCTGGCTATTCCGTTTCGGAGCTACCTGCAACCACTGCTGGTACTCACCGCGATTCCTTTTGGTATTGTGGGTGCTGTTGCCGGGCATATGATTATGGGCTTTGGGCTTTCTATTGTCAGCCTGCTTGGCATGTTGGCCCTTTCTGGTGTGGTGATTAATGACGCCCTGGTGCTGATCGACTACGCCAACCGCAAACGCCGGGAAGGCATGGCCCCCCGCGAAGCGATTGTAGCCGCCGCCACACGCCGCCTGCGGCCTATAATGATGACCACCTTAACAACCTTCTTAGGCCTTGCGCCCATGATTCTGGAAACCTCACGCCAGGCACGCTTTATGATTCCGATGGCCATATCGCTGGGGTTTGGAATGATTTTCGCCACCGCGATCCTGCTGATTCTGGTGCCCTGCCTCTACCTGAGCCTTGAAAATGTACGCGAACGGCTGAGCAGGCCGCGTCAACCCAGCCCGGAAGGAGCCAGCTAATGCCACTGCCTGCCTCGCTACGCCAGTGGCGTCTATCGCGGCTGGGATTAAAGCTGTTCGTCGTTATTTTAAGTGTCAACGTAGCGATTGCCGCGAGTATGTTCCTGGCGGTCTCTTATAGCATTGATCGCGGTTTTCTCGATTACCTGAACCAATCCCAGGAGCGGCGGGCCACGCTGCTGGCGGATGGTCTGATTACCCGCTGGGAAACCCAGGGCAGTTGGGAATGGCTGGAACAAGCCCCTGAGCGCTGGCCATTTATTGTGCGCTTCGAGCTTGGCCAGGAGCATCGCGAACGCCCCTCCCCATTAGGCGAAGCACGGGATTTTGCGCTGCGCAACACAGATGGCAGCTATATAGTCCCCCCCGAAGGTGGCCGTATGGGCCCTGGCGATTGGCACTGGCTGACGCTGTATAGCGAGATGAACCCAGACAACGAAAGCCAACCGATTGGCGCCCTCGGCTTTCGTCCCCCCCAGCATATGATGGAACGCATGGAAAGCCGCTTTCTCGAGCGCCAGCAACGCAACCTGGGAATAATTGTGGTCTCGCTGGTGCTGGCATCGCTACTGCTGGCTGGCGGTCTTTCCTGGTGGCTCGGCAGGCGAACCCGAGCGTTGGCAGGTGCCACGTTACGCCTTACCGAAGGCGATTATCACACCCGCCTGACTGAACGGGGCCACGACGAGCTTTCCAGCCTGGCGAGGGATTTCAACGTGCTGGCCGCCACCCTGGAGGCCAGCAGAGATGCCAGGGCACGCTGGGTTTCCGATACAGCCCATGAGCTGCGTACACCGCTGGCGGTACTGCGCGGCGAAATTGAAGCCATGCAGGATGGTATCCGCCCCTTGAACCAGGAAAACCTGGCCTCCCTTGCCCAGGAGGTGGCCCAACTGGAGCGCTTGGTGGCAGACCTTCGCCTGCTTTCCCAAAGCGATGCCGGGGCGCTGGATATTCAACTGGCGCCCATGAACCTTAGCGAGTGCCTCAGCAATCGGCTGAATGATGCTGACCGCTGGCTGGAAGAGAGTAGTCTGACACTGATCACCCAGATAGCCCCCAATGCCATGATTCGCGGCGATGCACAACGCCTGCGCCAACTATGGAACAACCTACTTGATAACAGCTGCGCCTATACGCAACCGCCGGGGGAGCTGCAGGTCACGCTCAGTATTGAGCAGAGCCACGCTGTGGTGATATGGCAAGATAGTGCACCGGGCGTGCCTGCCAGCGAGCTTTCCCGACTGACCGAGCGCCTTTACCGCGTGGAAGGCTCACGTAACCGTGCCAGTGGCGGCAGTGGCCTGGGGCTCTCTATTGCCAGCGCCTTAGTGAGTGCCCATGGTGGTACCCTGGAAGCCAGCGCCTCTGCCCTTGGTGGACTCAAGTGGACGCTGCGCTTCCCTTTGCTTACCTCTGTTAACTATCTAGCGAGCTGACCATGTCCCAGAATGTTTCGTCTCATGATGCCTCGTTGTTGATTGTTGAAGATGAGCCCAAGATTGCCCGGCTAATGGCCGATTACCTTGCCAGCCATAACTTCGACACGACGATTATTGATAATGGCGACAAGGTCATACCGTGGCTAACTGAACACTCCCCAGCGCTGGTGCTGCTGGACGTGATGCTGCCGGGTAAAGATGGCCTGACCCTGTGCCGGGAAGTACGTCAGCAATGGCCTCACCTACCCATTATCATGGTGACCGCAAAAGTGGAGGAAGTGGACCGGCTGTTGGGGCTTGAACTGGGTGCCGATGACTATATTTGTAAGCCGTTCAGCCCACGGGAAGTGGTCGCCAGGGTTAAAGCGGTACTGCGCCGCAGCCACGCTGCTGCCGAAGCGGCAGAGTCCCCCGCCACTGCCCGGCAAGCCCCGGTTACCCTGGATGAAGGGGGCTGGCTGGCACTCGCCAACGGCCAGGACCTGGGCCTCACCGCGGTTGAATTCCAGTTATTGCGGGTAATGATGCAGTCACCAGGGAGAATTTTCAGCCGCGAACAGTTGATGGACCATATGTACCGCGACAACCGTATCGTTTCCGAGCGAACCGTCGACAGCCATATTAAAAAGCTGCGCAAGAAAATCACCGAAGCGCTCCCCGACCAGGAAATCATTCGCTCGGTATATGGGGTAGGATATAAGTACCAGCCAGAGGGGTAACAGCAGGGTTCACTATGAAGGCGCTGATAGTAGAAGATAATGACAATTTAGCGCGTTCGATTGCTTCCACCCTGGAAGAGGCGAGTTTTACCATCGCCGTGTCCAGCGATGGCGCAAAAGCACTGCATATGCTCCAGCAAAGCAGCTACGACCTGCTTGTTTTGGATCTTGGCCTGCCGGAACTTGATGGCATCAGCCTGCTGCGCAAACTGCGTCATCAGCAAAACACCATTCCCATACTGATCATCTCGGCCAGGGACAGCCTGGATCAACGCATACTGGGCCTTGAAGAAGGTGCCGATGACTACTTGTGCAAGCCTTTTTCCCTGGACGAGGTCGCTGCACGTGCACGCGCACTGGTGCGGCGCGCCAAGCATTTTGGTGGAGAGTCCCTGCATTGCGGACGCCTGGAGTTTTTGCCGGATGCCATGGAGCTAAGAGTTGATGGCCATCCGGTTCCTCTGCATCGCCGCGAGTTGGAGGTCATGGAGTACCTGATGATCAACCAGAATCGCCTGGTGAGTAAGGATCAGATTATCGACCGGCTCTCCACTCTGGATGACCCGGTTAGCTACGCTGCAGTGGAAACCTATATTTCCCGGATCCGCAAAAAAATTGGTTATGACTTCGGATTAAAGACCGTTCGCGGCCTGGGCTACTATTTAGCCCCGAAAAACACACCAGACCCATAATATGCCTGCAATAAAGTCCATACGAAGCCGCCTACTGCTCTGGATTGGCTTGCCGTTTACCGCCCTGGCTTTTTTAGCGCTCCTTTCAAGCCACCTTCTTCTGGCTCGCCAGATAAATGAAGCCTTCGACGTTATGCTGCTCAACGCTGCACAGCGCTTGGAAAGGCGCATTTACACAGTGGACGGCGAGTTACGCATCAACATGCACTACTTCAGTATCAGTACACTGGGCAGCCGGGGCGAAGGTAAAATTTTTTACCGCATCCGCGAAGTGGATGGCGGCATGATTGCTGGCTTTCAGGGACTGGGCGACCCTCCCACTGAGTTGAACGAGCCGGTATTTTTCAATACCGATTATGCAGGAAATGAACTACGCGCTGTGGCCCTTATCTTTCCTTTTTATCGCGGACGCCGGGAAGTGGACATTGAAGTGATCGTTGCGGAATCCAAAGAGGCACGCCATACCCTCGCCAAAGACTTTATGGTGACGCTAACGGGATTGATGATCGTGACCGGGCTACTCGCCCTTACCATTGCACGGCTTGCCATCCATCGTGGTCTGGCCCCGCTGAATGCCATTAGCCAGGCATTGCGCCGCCGCTCACCTAACGACCTCCACCCCATCGAAGACAACGCCCCCAAAGAAATCCATCCACTGATTGCCAGCCTCAATCAGCTAATGCAGCGTATCCGTCGCAGTATTGAGAGTACCCAGCAACTGAATGCGGATGTCTCCCACCAGCTCAGAACACCTATTTCTGAAATACGCGCTCTGACAGAGTTATCGCTAAAATCAACCCACGAACCGAAAACCCGTGCCAACCTCGTAGAGATTCAGCGTATCTCAGAGCACGCCAGCCATACCGTTCAGCAATTGCTGAAGTATGCCAAAACCCGCAGCGAGCTGTTTGATGCAACACACCTGGAAGAGGTGGATCTCATGGCCATTTGCCAGGAAGCCTGCGCACAAACAGCAACGAGCATCTATCAGCAGGGCCAGGAACTCTCCTTTGAACACCCTCATATCCTCATGCCCAAAGTGCTCGGCGACCCCATTATGCTGCTCTGGCTGGTGGTGAACCTGATAGAGAACGCCAGCCTGCATGCAGGCGGTGCCCACGCTTACCAAGGCACCATCACCATTACCCTGACAGCAGAGCAACTCCAGGTCTTGCTAACGGTAAGCGATGAGGGGGTTGGTGTGGACGCAGCACAACTGGGCAAACTGACAGAACGCTTTTACCGCCATAACCGGCACGCCCCCGGTAGCGGGTTGGGCTTGGCCATTGTGGAGCAGATTGCCACCGCCCATGGCGCACAGCTGAAAATTTATAACCGGCCTACGGGCGGTTTCGCTGTGACAGTGGCCTTTCCTGCTATTCAGCCACTCCCTTAGCCATACGTACCATTAACGGTGTCATAAAAATCAGTAGCAGCAAGCGCAGAATATGGTGGGAAACCACATAGACAGGGTCGATATCCATCACCATCGCGATGACCGCCATTTCCCCTACACCACCGGGAATCAACGCCAGTAATACCGCCACAAAGGTAAGCGGCGTCAGGCTTGCCACCAACCATGCCATGAGTGCCGCAACAACTAGTGCAAACAGCGCATACAACATCCCATAACGTCCCACGCTGAACACCTGGGACCAATGCGTGCCAGAAAAGCGTGCTCCCACCGAAGACCCCAGCACCAAAAAGGCGGCAAACACGACCCAGGTAGGTAGCGAATAATTAAGCCCCATATTGGCAATCATGGCACCAGCGGCCATGGGTCCTAAAAATTCAGGTAAAGGGATGCGCAGCCTGATACCAAGCCACCAGCAGAGGGGGGCCAATAACACTGGCAGGCCATCCATAATGGATAACGATGCTGGAGCACTTTGCAGCGTCACATCATCCACAAACAGGCTGGCCAATAGCGCAGCCCCAGAGACAACGGTCACCAGCCGCAGCGAATGCGAAATCGCAATCCAGCGCAAGTCACCATTGGCGCGCTCAGCAAGCACCAGGGCCGAGTTCATACTCCCCGGATACGCGCAGAACATGGCATCCATGCGCCCGACCTTGGCGCGGGTAAATATCCAATACCCCCCAGCAAGCATCAGCCCCATATACACCAGCATCGCCAGCACACTGGGGTACCACTGCACTAAACTCACCAGCTCATCAGCCTGGATACGGCTCCCGATAAACAGCCCCAACAGCGCAATGGCAACCCGGTGCAACCGCTTATCCACGCCGGTACGCACACCCACCAGCGATGTGCCCATGACCATAAACAGCGCACCCAGCATCCACGCCAGCGGTAATGAAAAAAGGGTGGCGATAACGCCACCCAAACATCCCAGGCCAATTGTCTTTAGCGTCGTTTTTACCATCCTGTTATGCCTGTGCAGCAACGCGCCGTGCCCTGAAGCGCTTCATTAAGGGCTGACTGAATAGCGAAATCAGCAAGAGTGCAAAAATACCCAGCGTCACAGGGCGTTCCAGGACATAGCTGATATCACCACCACTGATCTGGTACGAGTGCAGTAGCGATTTTTCCGCCAGCGAGCCCAACAGCATCCCAATCACCGCAGCAGGCACAGAGTAACCGTAATGGCGAAGAATCCAACCAATCACGGCAAACACCAGGACGGTTGCCGGGCCAGTCATATTTCCGGTTAAGCCAAACGACCCCATCACTGCCAGTACCAGCACGGAGGGAATCAGGTAACGCATGGGCACCTTAACAATATTGGCCAGTAACGGAATGAACATTAACCCGATAATGACCAATAAAAAGACCTGGGCAAAGTTAGCAAAAATGATCGCGTAAACCACATCAGTCTGCTGGCGAATAAACTGAGGGCCGCCAGTAATATTGTGCATGGCAAACGCGGCTAACATCACAGCCGTGGCACCGCCACCGGGGATACCAAGTGCCAGCAGCGTTGCCATGGAACCACCTTCAGAGCTGCTGTTGGCCGCCTCGGAAGCCACCACGCCTTTGGGATTCCCTTTGCCAAATGAGTCAGGGTCGCTGTCGCGGCGTTTGGTTTCAATATACGACAGCAAGTTAGACACCGAGGACCCGACTCCAGGCACCGCCCCGACCAGCACGCCAATCAGGCCACCCCGAACCATTACAATCGGGTGGCGTATTGCCATCTTACAACCATTGAAGATTTCACTCGCCTTTACCTTGCGTTGGTCTGCTGATTCAACGATAAAACCTTTGTTCGCCAGTTTGAACAACTCAGAGGCAGCAAACATGCCCATCATGGCAGGAATAACCGGAACCCCATCCAGCAGATAGGTTTGCCCCATCGTACCCCGTGCCAAACCGATTTCGCTAAACCCAATCGTCCCCACCAGCAAGCCAACAAAGCCGGCCACCAGCCCTTTTAATACCTGCTCCCCCTTTAAACTGGCAATTAACGTCATGCCCCAGAGAATCACCACAAACATCTCTGCGGGGCCTAACCTGAGTACCATGTAGGAGAGCGGCTGAATCATGAAAAACAGGATGATATAGCCCATCAGAGCACCAATCACGGAAGACGCCAGCGCCACGCCCAATGCCTGATTATGCTGCCCCTTACGGGCCATGGGGTAACCATCAAAGGCAGTGGCAATAGCCGACGACGTACCGGGAATGTTCATCAAGATAGCAGGTATCCCTGCCCCGAATGAACCGCCGGTGAAGATCGCGGTTAAAAACAGCATGGCCTGGATAAAGTCCATATACATGGTCATGGGCAGAAAGATCGCCATGGCCATGGAAATCTGCAGTCCCGGTGTCGCCCCAAAAATCAGGCCAAGTATGATGCCCGGCACCACCACGAGCCATGGGCCAAAGCTTGAGAACAGCAGATCCATACTTTGTGCTACGGCACCAAAATCAATCATGTTGCCTCCTTAATTGGGTAGCAGTAGCAGCGTCATGGGATATGGCAGCATCTGTGAGAAAAAGAACACCACCCCCAGGCCAAACACAACGCTATAGCCCGCAATGGCAAACCATTTGCGCTCGCCTTTGAGAATCAAAAAGAGTGCTACAAACAGCACCGTGGCAAGATCAAAACCGAGGGTTTCAAGGGAAAGCACATAGGCTGCAAACAAACCGACGACAGGCAAGGTACGATAAAGCGGCTCTTCCTCCAGGGAGGCTCTAAACAGCGTTCCACGCTTTAGCCGCAGCACCAGTTCAAGCGCAATAATGGTCAGAACGATAATGGACAAAGGCAGAATCAACAGTAAATTCTGGGGCTTAGCCGATACACTAATGGCATCCAACAAATACCAAAGCGTAAAGGAGGCCAGACCGATGAGAACCAGAAAGTCCCCATAGTCACGTTTTTGTGCAGGCATATTCAGCTCCCGGCTGGCCACATCCGTGAGGTGGCCAGCCATCATGGAAGGATCAGTTAAGCAGGTGGGCGTACTGTTCAAACACTTGATAATTTTCGCGCATGAGTTCATTAGAGCGCTCAGGCCCTACCCATACGCCCCCCATCTCATTACGCTCCAGATGCTCCTGTACTTCCTTCCTGGCCAGGGCATTCTGAATGGCGGATGCCAACACTTCAAAGCGTTCAGGATACTGGCGCTCAACTTCACTGGTGACGGCAAAACCACGCATCGAACCTTGCAGCACCGGCACTTCCACCTCCATTGGTTCAAGCGCTTCATTGATGGTGGGTGCATCCCACTGTTCAATGCGCTCATCACTCACAATGGCAAGAGGGGTTAGGAATTCACGTATCCCTTCGCTGCCTTGTGCGCTGATCGATACAAAGTCGACCTGCCCCCCAGCCACCGCTGAGCGGGCTTCTCCGCCGCTGTTATAGGTCACCAGGTTAAGGTTTTCCTGGGGAATGCCTGCCTCTTCCAGCAGCAGGCGAACCATCAGGTGCCCGGCAGACCCTTGAACCACCGCGCCACGCACCTGACCACGCTCTTCACGGATCGCTTCCAGCAATGAAGGCAGATCTTCGTAACCACTATCTTTATTCGCTGCGATCAGGTCCAAATCAAACCACTGGAAATTAATGTACGAGAAGTCGTCAACGCTAAAGTCCGCCCCACCAGTCAGAATGGAATTCGTCAGATAAGGAGCAAAGGTAGAGGCGTAAACGGTGTAGCCATCATCGGGCACATTCAGCACATAGTTGGATGCCACCTGAGTGCCAGCACCAGGACGGTTGGTCACCTGAACAGGGACCCCCGCCTGTTCAGAAATGTAGCCCGACATAATACGTGCTAAGCGGTCGGCGCTGCCCCCCGTGCCGAAACCCACTACCATATTAAGAGGGCGTTCGGGAAAGCTGTCGGCAACAGCAGGCAGTACCATGGCAAGTGAGGCCACTGCGGTGGAGACCCCCATCAACAGGGCCTTCACGCTCATGGGGCACGGAGCAAAGGTTTTCTTGAACATAGCGAACTCTCTTCTTTAAAATTATTAGATATTGGCAACAGGCCAATGCCTGTGGAGAACAACGCTATCCCACCAAGCTTTCACCAGCCTTGCACGGTGAACAAAGCCAACTAAAGTCTAATTTTCACCCATGAGTGGCAATTCAAACCACAATACCTGCTTTGCTCGCGCCACCGCGCAGCACAACCAACCCTGATATGCACCATTGCTGCGAAGATCACGGTTATTGCACACTTTATGCAAACGGTTTGCACTCGGCTCTCTGATACTGACAAGGTAAATCAAACCACCTTCATCTTATTAAGAGGCACGCTATGAATATGTCACTACGTAAACTGTTTGCTCCTGCCCTGCTCGCCGTTACCCTGATCCCGCTGGCGTTTACTGCTCAAGCGAATCACCACGAAGGCCGCGGCCCTGATCGCGAACAAATGGCAGAACGCATGGAAGAGCGCCGCCACGAAGTGTATCAGCGCGCTGAACTCAGCGAAGAGCAGCAAAACGCGCTGAACGAAGTCCACGCTGAACACCGTGAAGCGATGCAGGCACTGCGTGAAGAGCATCATGCCCGGATCGCCGAGATCCTCTCCGAAGAAGAGCAGCAAGCGATGCATGAAGCAATGCGTGAGATACACGAAGAGCAACGCGGCGAACATGGTCACGGCAAACGTGGTCATCACGGAAAGCCTGAAGCGGAGGCCGCCGCTGAGTAAGTACTCGCTTAGCGCAACCCTTTACCCGGCTTTGAGTTGACCCAATAGTTGGGCGGTTCATTCAGCCGACGTTCAACGCCTGAATCCTGTACTGCACAGGGTTCAGGCTTTTTTGTTTCCATAGCCTTGTAACGCCTGCCACTCAACGGGGATGTAGATGGCTGCTGACTTGAAGTAAACCATCAAACCACGTATTTTATTTGAACGTTCATTCAAAAATAAATTCTTCCAATCATTGTCTCAACCACAGGAGTCCGCCTGCATGGCGAAAGACACCCCCTCTCTCCCCTCGCGCGACCGGCTTAACCCCGTGGTATTCCACGGCAGTGTGGCCGGTATTGTTATTTTTCTAGTACTAACCATGCTCTTCACTGAAGAAGCAGGAGCCTTTTTTGATGTGGGCCTTGCCTGGGTAAGCACAACGTTTGGCTGGTACTACATGCTGGCTATCGTAGCCTACCTGGTGTTTGTGGTGGTTATTGGCATGTCCCGTTTTGGCAGTATTCGCCTGGGTCCTGACCACTCGCGCCCTGAGTTTTCGCTGCTTTCCTGGTCAGCCATGCTGTTTGCTGCCGGCATTGGTATCGACCTGCTGTTCTTCAGTGTTGCCGAGCCGGTGGCCCACTATCTGGCCCCCCCGGATCTAACGCCGGAAAGCCAGGAGGCAATGCGTAATGCCGTCGTTCAAACCTATCTGCACTGGGGGCTCTCTGGTTGGGGGCTGTACGTGTTGATGGGTATGGCGTTGGCTTACTTCAGCTATCGTCACCGCCTGCCACTGGCCATTCGCAGCGCACTTTACCCGCTGTTGGGCAAACGGATTCATGGGCCTATTGGTAACACGGTCGATATTACCGCAGTTATTTCAACTGTCTTTGGTATTGCTACCAGCCTGGGTATCGGGGTCATGCAGCTAAACTATGGCCTGACCTATATGTTCAATGTGCCAGAGACCCTTACCGTGCAGATTATCCTGATCGCCATGGTCGTCATCCTGGCCACTATTTCCGTCGTCACAGGTGTAGAAAAAGGTATTCGCCGTTTATCTGAGTTCAATATGCTGCTGGCTCTGTGCCTGATGCTGTTTGTACTGTTCTCAGGCGATACCCTTACCCTGCTGGACAAGGTGGTGAACAACACGGGGGACTACCTCTCAGGCTTTGTAGCGGCAAGCTTCGATACCTACGCATTTGCCGATGAAGGCGCCCAGGAGTGGAAGATGTGGTGGACAATCTTCTTCTGGGGCTGGTGGATTGCCTGGACCCCCTTTGTGGGACTATTCCTGGCACGCATCTCCCGCGGGCGGACCATTCGTGAATTTGTGGCAGGCGCACTGTTTATTCCGCTGGCATTTATGATGATATGGATGTCCGTGTTTGGTAATAGCGGCATTGAGCTGGTGGCCAATCAAGGCGTTACCGTGTTGGGTGAACAAGCGCTGAATACGCCTCAAACCACCATGTATACACTGCTTGAGTATTACCCCTACGTCAGCATTACCGCTGCCGTTGTCACCGTGCTGGGCATTGTGTTCTTTATTACCTCAGCGGATTCCGGCGCACTGGTACTGGCTAACTTCACCTCGATTCTGAGCGACGTGAACCATGATGCGCCGGTGAAGCTGCGCATCTTCTGGTCCGCTGTTATTGGGTTAATCACTATCGCCCTGTTAATGGCCGGTGGCCTGAATGCGTTGCAGAGCGCCGTCGTCATCACCGCCCTGCCATTTTCGCTGGTTATTTTTGCGGTGATGGTCGGCATGTATAAAGCGCTCAAGCTAGAGGGCAGTAAGGCGGATGCCCGCCGTATGATCTCAGGCGGCGCACCGGGTGGCGACTGGCGCGAGCGACTGGACCGGGCGTTGGACACCTCCAACCGTGCAGGGGCTGCGGCAACCATTCAGCATGCGATTCGCCCCGCAATGACCCAGTTTGCTCAAGAGCTTGAGAGCCGCGGCCAAACCGCCAACGTGACCGAAGAGCACGTGGAAGGCGAGACGCTGCCCAATCTGATGCTCCAGGTCGATTTTGGCAACGCGACCAGCTTTGTCTATCAGGTGTGCCCACACCGTATGCGTACCCCAAGCTTTATACCTGTAGATGATGACTTCTATGTGCGCTTGGATGTATATCTGTCAGAAGGTGGTCAGGATAAGGATCTCAACGGCTACACCCGTGGTCAGGTGATTGGTGATCTGGTGGCCGAGTATGAGCGCCACCTGCACTTCCTTACCTTGGCAGGCCAGCAGATGGGGCATGTTCAGGCGATGCCTGGCACCATCGGCGAGCCTCCTGAAGACGCACAAATGTAGGCGTGTGCATCTCACTTAACCACGTGATCCCGGCCTTTCGGCCGGGATTTTCTGTGCGCTAACGACTCCGCTACTAACGCCCTGTTGTGGGAATCCTGGGGTAGGCGTAGCGTAATAACCTGTTTTCTCTATCGCTTAGGAGGTTTGCCCAATGTCCCGTATGCATCGACCTTCGGGATATGTCTTCCCGATGCCTGGCAGTGCATTATTTAGTGCGTGGCGGGAAGGTTACACACTAGCCACGCTCAAGCGGGATATTCTGGCGGGATTAACCATTGGGGTAGTCGCCGTTCCACTGTCGATGGCACTTGCGATCGCCACTGGCGTCCCCCCTCAACACGGGCTTTATACCGCTATTGTTGCAGGGGCCATTATCGCATTAACCGGTGGTTCGCGATTTAACATATCGGGCCCTACCGCCGCCTTTGTGGTGATTCTGTTCCCGATCGTTGCCAACTATGGGTTGGGTGGGCTGCTTATCGCAACGCTAATGGCAGGGGCTATTTTGGTTGCACTTGGGTTATCCCGGCTGGGCAGCCTGATTCAGTATGTGCCTTATCCTGTCATTCTCGGTTTTACGGCCGGGATCGGCGTGGTAATTGCACTGCTACAGGTCCCGGACTTTCTGGGGTTGGCTGGTTTGCAGTTGGGTGATAGCACGTTGCATAACGCCATGCTGATCGGGCAGGCGTTACCCCGACTCTCCTGGGCAGAGGTTAGCATCGGCCTTATTACGTTAGCCACCCTGCTAATCTGGCCACGCCTGAAAACACCGATACCCGCCCCTCTGGTCGGCCTGGCAGTGGGCACCGGTGCCGCCGCGCTACTGATGGCAGGAGGTATTGAGGTTGATACCATCGCCTCGCGGTTTAGCTGGACATTTCAAGGCACCAGCGGCGATGGCATTCCTCCTTTTGCGCCTGGCTTTGCCGCCCCATGGCGACTGCCTGGAGCGGATGGCACTCCACTGGAAGTTAACTTCGCGCTTATCCAGGCATTGCTGGGCCCTGCCCTGGCCATTGCGTTACTGGCCGCGATTGAGTCACTCTTGTGCGCCGTGGTAGCGGATGGCTTGACCCGCACCCGCCATGACCCAAACGTCGAGTTGATTGGCCAGGGGTTGGGCAACCTGGTAGTGCCCTTCTTTGGCGGTATTACGGCAACAGCGGCACTGGCGCGAACTGCTACCAATATTAAAAGCGGTGCCTTTTCCCCTATTGCGGCGGTCGTGCACTCCTTGGTGGTGTTATTGGCTGTGGTGGCATTGGCCAAGGTACTCGGTTTTGTACCTATGGCAGCGCTCGCGGCACTACTGATGATCATCGCCTGGAACATGAGCGAAGCGCGTCACTTTATGCACACGTTAAAGAGCGCCCCTGCCAGTGATGTGTGGGTACTGGTGATTTGCTTTGCGCTAACTGTGATTTTTGACATGGTGCTGGCTGTTGCCGTTGGCGTGGGGCTCGCTGCGGCACTGTTTATCCGCCGCATGGCACAGTTGACGACTACCCAGCGCCTGGCAACACCTGCCAGCAGCGAGCATTTTCCACCTGAAGTGGCGCTGTATAAAGTCAGTGGTCCACTGTTTTTCGGCGCTGCCGAGAAGGCGATTGCCACGCTGCGGATCATTGATCGCAACGTCCGTATTGTCATCCTTGATATGCGTGATGTGCCCAGCCTGGATGCAACTGCCATGCTGGCGCTGGATACACTGCGCAGAGAGTTGGGTGAGCAAGGCGTCGGCGTGATGTTTGTTGGGTTGGCACCCCGTATGGCGCTGAAAATAAAACGTGCAGGTATTAAGCGTGAAGCAGGGAAATTAGCGGTGGTTGGCAATCTGGCCCATGCCGAGCGCTTGGCGCACCGCTGGTTAAGCACCACCCACTCATCACCAGGTGGCAAGCAGTACGACGATCTTTAATGACGTCAACCAAGGGGGAGTAGCCTCCCCCTTGGTTGATGACAAACCTTCTTACCATCATTCTTAACATCATCTGAATCAACCCGTAACGGGGGTCTTTCGCCATGGATGGCGAAAGTAGCGCCCATGGAGGGCTCCACAGCGCCCCGCCAAGGGTTGTTGCGTCATCAGCAGAAAATACTTTGTCGTCCCAGGGGGGGAGTTTCCTCCCCCCGCTATGTTAGTCAGCCATATCCAAAACAATACGGCCTTCTATTTTTCCATCTATCATGCGCTGGAAAACATCATTGATGTTTTCCAGCGTGTCGGTTGCAACAGTGGCTTTGACCTTGCCTTCAGCAGCAAAATCCAGCGCCTCTTGCAGATCACTACGTGTACCCACAATAGAACCACGAATGGTAATGCCATTGAGTACCGTGCTAAAAATCGGCAGCGGGAAGTCGCCCGGAGGTAAACCGTTGAGCACCAGGGTGCCACCACGACGCAGCATGTTCTGCGCCTGGTCAAACGCTTTCGGCGATACTGCCGTGACTAACGCACCGTGGGCTCCTCCAATCTCCTTCTTCAAGTAGGCAGCCGGGTCTGTTTTCATCGCATTGACGGTCACTGTGGCACCCAACCGCTCGGCCAGGGCCAGCTTACTGTCATCCACATCCACCGCGGCAACATTTAGCCCCATTGCCTTTGCATACTGCACCGCCATATGGCCAAGGCCACCGATGCCCGAAATCACTACCCACTGGCCGGGGCGGGTATCGGTCATCTTGAGCCCTTTGTAAACGGTAACGCCTGCACACAGCACGGGAGCTATGTCTACAAATCCAACAGCATCCGGCAGACGCCCGACATAACCTGCGTCCGCAAGCGTATAGTCTGCAAACCCGCCGTTAACGCTGTAGCCCGTGTTTTGCTGGGACTCGCAAAGCGTCTCCCAACCACCCAAACAGTGTTCGCAGTAACCGCAGGCTGAGTAAAGCCAGGGCACACCAATACGGTCACCTTCTTTAACATGGGAGACCCCTTCACCCACCGCCACGATATGACCAACCCCCTCATGGCCCGGAATAAACGGCGGGGACGGTTTTACCGGCCAATCACCGTGTACCGCATGCAAGTCTGTATGGCAGACCCCAGAGGCAGCCACTTTCATCACCACCTCCCCTCGTTTTGGGCGAGGTGTCTTCACTTCCTCAATCACTAATGGCTGGCCAAACTCACGAACGACCGCCGCGCGCATTGTGCTATCCATGATGCAACTCCTTATAGTTTTCGATACAGCAGCTTAATGACTGCTCTTATCGGTAACGTCAGCGTAGGGGGGCTGATAGTACCGCCCGGCTTATGCCGGGCGTGGCTAGCAAAGCCGACTAAAAGAATCCCAGCGGGTTAATATCATAGCTCACCAGCAGGTTCTTGGTTTGCTGATAGTGCTCAAGTGCCATTTTATGGGTTTCGCGACCAACACCTGATTTTTTGTAGCCACCGAAAGCCGCATGGGCTGGATATTGATGGTAGCAGTTTGTCCATACACGACCAGCCTGAATGCCACGGCCCATGCGGAAGGCAACGTTGATATCCCGGCTCCATACGCCAGCCCCCAGGCCGAACTCAGTGTCGTTAGCAATCGCCAACGCTTCCTCTTCGTCTTTAAATGTGGTCACTGCCACCACCGGCCCGAAGATTTCCTCCTGGAAAACGCGCATCTTGTTGTTGCCCTTTAGCAACGTGGGCTGGACGTAATAACCACCGTTAAGGCTGTCGTCCAGGGTTTCTTTATTACCACCGGCCAGGAACTCTGCCCCTTCATCACGGGCAATATCCATGTACGACATGATTTTATCGAATTGCTCCTGGGAGGCTTGAGCTCCCACCTGCACATCGGTATCCAACGGATTGCCGCGTTTGATGGTCTTGATGCGTTCCATGACCTTCGCCATAAACTCGTCGTACATGCTCTCCTGAATCAGCGCACGGGAGGGGCAGGTACACACTTCCCCTTGGTTAAAGAAGGCAAGCACCAAACCTTCCACCGCTTTATCCACAAAGGTCGGCTCAGCGTTCATGATGTCGGCAAAATAGATATTTGGGGACTTACCGCCCAACTCCACCGTTGAGGGGATAATATTCTCCGCTGCGCATTTCATAATGTGCGACCCCACAGGGGTGGAGCCGGTAAACGCGATTTTGGCAATCCGCTTGCTGGTCGCTAACGCCTGGCCTGCTTCCGATCCGAAGCCGTTAACGATATTCAGTACTCCAGGTGGCAGCAGGTCGCCAATCACTTCAACCACTTTCAGAATGGAGACAGGCGTTTGTTCCGCAGGCTTCAGTACCACACAGTTACCGGCGGCAAGTGCGGGGCCGAGCTTCCAGGCAGCCATCAGAATAGGGAAGTTCCAGGGGATTATCTGTCCCACGACACCCAGCGGTTCGTGGAAGTGGTAGGCTACTGTGTTAGCGTCGATATCCGCCGCCGAGCCTTCCTGTGAGCGTAAGCAGCCTGCAAAGTAGCGGAAATGGTCTACAGCAAGTGGAATATCAGCGTTGAGAGTTTCGCGAACCGCTTTACCGTTGTCCCAGGTTTCAGCCACCGCGAGCATTTCCAGGTTCTGTTCCAGGCGATCAGCTATCTTGAGTAAAATATTACTACGTTCCTGAACAGAGGTTTTCCCCCAGGCCGGTGCTGCTTTATGGGCAGCATCAAGGGCTTTATCAATATCTTCAGCGGTGGAGCGGGGAATTTCACAAAACACGTTGCCGTTAACAGGGCTGATATTGTCGAAATATTGGCCTTTCACGGGAGGAATAAACTCTCCACCGATATAGTTGCCGTAACGATGTTCAAAGGACACGACAGAACCCGCGTCCCCAGGATTGGCGTAGATCATGGTATGGCTCCTGAGTATTATGATTATAAAAAGGTGCTTAACCAGTGTTGGGCACACAGGCCATTCGCGATATCGCCCGATAGCAGGACGCACCTTCATCCTTTGGTAGGAGACGCCATGTACTCGCTGCTAGTGGCAGATGACCATCCACTGTTCCGCGATGCACTTCACGCAGTTATTAGCGCGGGGCTAGCTGATACCCAGTTGTTGGAAGCCAATGATTTGGCGACCGCCATCCGCACCATAGAGGCCCATGACGAGCTGGATTTACTGTTACTGGATTTGAGCCTTCCCGATGCGGATGGTTTAGAGGGACTGAAAACACTGCGAGACACCTTTCCCTGGCTTCCCGTTGCCATCGTTTCCGCTCACCAGGAGCGGCAACTGGTACTGGATGCCATCGCGATGGGTGCAGTCGGGTATATCCCTAAATCGACTCCCAGGGAGCAGTTACTCGTTGCACTAACCCAGATCCTACAGGGACAGCTCTATCTGCCAGCAGACATAATGCGTCGCCCATCCGCTCAATCTGAACCGCATGTAGACAAGCTTCCACCCGAGACAAGCCGTGGACGACTGGCAAGCTTAACCGACAAGCAGTTGGATGTTTTGGACTGCATGGCCCAGGGGATGTCCAACAAGCATATCGCCCGGGAGCTTTCAATTGCCGAAACAACGGTCAAAACCCATGTGTCGGCTATTTTGCGCAAGCTGGAAGCCACTAGCCGGGTTCATGCCATTGTGATTGCCAATAAACAGGATTTGGGTGTCTACCTTGCCCAGCGCCACTCTTCTTAGCGGCTTTTCAGCAGTGTTGCCAGCAGCATCTTTAAGCGAAGGGGCTTAAGAGGTTTCAGCAGGCAGTGCATATCGGCTTCCCGGATGGTGCGCTTAAGCGCCGCCTCGTGGTTGGCGGTTATCACCACCGCTGCAAGCCTTGGATAACGGTGCCGTAGCCTGGCGGCTAACTCCACGCCGCTTTCCCGTTCTTCACCAAGATGATAATCCACCAGCAGTACCGCCGGAGGTTCGCCATCGCTGGCCGCTTCCAAAGCACTAGCAGTAGCGGCAGCGCGTACCCGGCACCCCCAGCTTCCCAGCAACGCCTGCATACCTTCGATAGTGGCGGGGTCGTCATCAATGACCCATACCACACACCCCTGCAGCGGACCATGCTCCCATTCATTGAAAGGCACTGGCCGTGAGTTGGTGATTCGAGGCGCAGTCGTGGGGGCCGCATAAGGTACGAGAATAGAAAAGAGCGAACCACGCCCCAACTGCGAGGTCAGCGTAACCGGATGAGCCAGCATGGTGCTAATGCGATCGACAATGGCGAGCCCTAACCCCAGCCCGCGGCTTTGGTTTCCCTGGGGCTGGCTCGCCCGGCGGAACTCGAGAAAAATCGCCCGACGCTGGGGCTCCGGAATACCCGGTCCCGTATCACCAACCATGATTTCCAGGCCATTTGAGCGCCGCCGACAACCCAACAGCAGGTGGCCGTGTTCGGTATAGCGCACGGCATTGCTTAGGAAATTGCGGATCACCCGCGCCAGTAGCGCTAGATCTGACTCCACCAGCGCACTTGAAGGCACATAATGCAGCGTAAGCCCACGTACCGCCGCCACCTGTCGATACTCTTCCGCCAGCGCATCCAGTAGGGTGCTAACCGCAAAGGGCGCCTTGTCAGCATGGAGTACACCCGCGTCCAGGCGTGAAATATCCACCAGCGTACCTATCAACCCTTCTACATCTTTGAGTGAACGCCCAATATGCCCTACTAATGCTTGCGAGGCTTCCGGCAAGGTATGGGTTTCCAGCGCACTGGCAAACAACCGTGCAGCGTTTAGCGGCTGCAGTAAATCGTGACTGACAGCAGCCAAAAATTTGGTTTTCGAAAGATTGGCCGCTTCCGCCTCTGCATTAGCTGCCCGCAACCGGGTATTAACCTGGTTTAACTCATCCAGGGTGCGATGCAGGGCATCGGTGCGCTCACGCACTTGCTCGGCAAGTAGCACCGAGCGCTCGAAAGCGGCATAGGGAGCACTGTCGGGGCTTCCTCCTGACTCCACCCGCTCCATCAGCGCCTGGCAAATTTTACGCAAGCGACGATTTTCTTCGCGCAACGCAGCATGATCGGCCGTTGTTTCGTCGCTATCCGCTGCCAGTTGGAAGAGCGCCAAAGGCCACCCCCGTAAAGGTTTGATTGACGTGCATCCCGTGATGCTGTTCTCCGTAGGTATTAAACCCTACCACCCGGGATTGGCGCAGTAATACTGACGCCTGATCAATTTGCTGCATGGACTCCAGCGCCAGGCGGCGCAGAAAACAGTCGCAGCCAATAATCATGGCAGTGGCACCTAATCGCTGCTGCACCCTTGATAACATCGATTCAAGATTGGACAGTAGCGGCGTGGGCCGCATCGCGGTTAACACGATACCGGTTTCCACGGCGCAGTAAAAACTCAGGCTGCCGTCGTCGTTCACCCGCTGGATTGAGCGAATATAGTGTTGTCCGCAAAGGTGCACTGCCAGTGGATGCTGGGCAAATACTTGCGGGGTTAGCGCCTCTACCGAGCAACCCACCAGCGCAGCATATACCTCGGCGGCAGGTAGCCCATTTAATTCCAGCACCCGCCGCTGCTCACGATCAACGTCGGTAACCACTAACTTATGGGCTAAGGGTTCAAGATGGTGGGTAGAGAACACTTCGAACGGCAGCCGGGTATTCAGCATAATGACCACGGCTGAATGGGTGTGAAAGCGCCTGTCCGCATAGACATGGGTATGGGTTAAGTGATTGTCATCCCCTGCTGAACCGCCAAAACTGGGAATACGGCCAAGAGCAGCATCCAGCGTAGCCAATACCTGTTCTTCTCGGCTGGATAAGCCATCCAGCAGGGTCAACACAAAGCTGTGTTCATTCACAGGCGCCAGGGCCTGTTGGCGGCAACGCTCCAATAAGCCATCAACCAACGGCTGCGCGCGGGTCAGGTCAAAGTGATCAAGGTCATCCACCAGTGCCGTTTCCACGGCGAAGACGCGTCGATCAAAGCCAATGGCCACCACCGCCCCCCGATCATAGCCCTGGGGCGTAATCTCACCGGCGGTGGTACAACCACTCATGGCAATATCACCAAACGCATTACCCAGCGCTTCAGCCAAGGCTGCCAACGGATACTCGGCGCTGCAGAAGAACAGCACAAACCCCAATTGCTCATGGCACAACGCGTTGGCCAGTGCTGTTGCCGCATGCTCCGGTTCGGGATGGTTGCTGGCCGCCGTTAGCAGCCCGCTAACTCTGAAGGAATCCATCACGCTGGTCACGTTGCCACTTCTCCAATGCTGCGTAAGTACGGGCAGCGGATTGGCGCAGCGCACTGAACGCGTCATCTATTTGGCAGGGAGAGTGCGTTTGCGCCACTAATAACTCAAGACGCTTTGCTTGCTCTGCCAACTGCTCCGCTCCCACGCTAAGCGATTCGCCTCTTAGCTGATGGGCTAAGCGCACCACTTGCTGTAACTGTGCCTCTGTTAACTCACGGGAGTCGGATAAGTAAGCGCCAAGCTGCGCGGAGTAATCACTTACTTGCTGATGATAGAGCATAATCAGCTGCGTAACGCTCTCATCACCTAAGGTGCTGCTCAGGGTATTTAGCGTTTGGCTGTTTAACAGCGGTCGCTCCTCAGTGGTTTCTTTCTCATGAGGCGGCACCGGTAACAACGAGCGTTGCGAGGTAGAGCAAAGGTTCAGCGATAGCACGTTACTTAACGAGAGCAGTGACAAGGGCTTGGTAATATAATCGTTCATGCCCGCCGCCAAACAGCGAGTCCTATCATCCTCTACACCGCCTGCTGTCATGGCAACAATGGGAACCCTAGCCAGCCAACCGCCCTTCTCGCGTAGCTTTTTGGTAACGGTGACACCGTCTATATCCGGCAGTTGAATGTCCATAAAAATGAGGTGTACCTGCTGGGTCTGCACCATGTTCAGTGCATCGCTGCCATTTTCGGCACACACCACGTCGCACCCCAGGCGGGACAACAGTCCAATCGCTACCTTACGGTTAACCGCGTTGTCTTCCACCAGCAGTAACGACGTTCCGGCAAAATCACGAGCGGGTTCAGCAGGCAGCGGTGTGCTTATCGGATTAGCTTCGATCAGTGGCAGCTCACACCAGAATGTGCTGCCCTGCCCCGGTGTGCTCGTCACCCCCAGGCGACCTTGCATGGCTTCACTTAAGCGCTTACAAATCGCCAGCCCCAGCCCTGTACCACCAAACCGCCGGGCAACGCTTTCATCCGCCTGCTGGAATGGCTCAAACAGCGTCGCCTGCTGCTCTTTGTTTAACCCACAGCCTGTATCGCTAACCTCAAAGGTAAGCTGCCCTATGCTGGAATAAAGCCGCAGACTAACCTCTCCGTGGTCAGTGAACTTAATGGCATTGGCAATGAGATTGAGCAGAATCTGCCGGAGTCTACCAGCATCAATCATCACCCATGGGGGTACCAGAGGGTCAATATGCAGCGACAGCCGAAGCCCCTTCTCCTGGGCACGTGGTTCAAACAGCGCCATGACACTATCTACCAGAGGCTTTAAAGCAGTGGGAGAGGTGTCTAATGTTAAGTGTCCTGCCTCGATTTTAGAGAAGTCGAGGATCTCATTAATCATTGCCAATAGCTGGTTGGCGCTATCGTGAATAGTCCGCGCGTAATCTTCTACCTGAGAGAGACTGACCGGCTCACGGAGCAGCTCACTCATACCAATGACCCCATTTAGGGGTGTGCGGATTTCATGGCTTACCATTGCCAGAAAGTCGGACTTGGCATGGTTGGCCGCCTGAGCCTGCCTAGCAGTCACTTCCAGTTGGCGGCTTAGCTGCTCCTGTTCCCGTCGCGCTGCCGCGCTCTCGCGCATTTCACGTACCAAAAACACAATCACTAACAGTACTGCCAGACTCATCCCGATGATTAACGACATCAACAACTTATACAGCGTACTCAGTAGCGCACGCTCTTCAGTGGCAGACTCCGCCAAATATCCATTAATGGCAATAACAAAGCGTTCGGTGAGCCTGGCAAGCACTTGTAGCTCTGTTTCCAGCTCGGTAATCGGCAATTGAGTGACGGATTCATGGGGTTCAAACATAGGATCCAGCGTGTCCAACTGTTGCTGGATTTGGTTAAGCAGTTCTCTTGCAGCACTAATACTTTGCAAAAGCGAGCTTACCTCTCCCTCTTTAAGCAAGGTAATACGGCTATACAGCAGTTCAAAACGGAGATTTAGCTCGTCCTGCATGACGGGCGAGAGTGGGCCCCGCGTTGCAGCCAGCAGATGATTAAGCAATTGGACCGTGTCGCGGTCCAGTTTGTACACCACCCACGCCGTATCTTCCCGCAGGCTTTGGGTCAGGTTGTCTTGACGCCATGCAGCAAGTGCTGCCACCACCAACGCCGCTGCGAACAGCAGCACAGTAATCATAGCGACTAACTTAAACCGGCGCGGATATCGAAGCAGCCGGGTAGCATTGGCACTCGATTCACTAACGGACATTAATTTCCATAACCTGCCAAACGGCTCTAAAACGCATTTTCTCGCTTAACAGTGCCTCATCCTGATCAAAGGGATAAAGTACCCACAGCGGGCCATACTCGCGGATGGGGATTGCCCTCTCATCACGTGCAAGCGCCAAAATCACCTCGTAGTCGTAAAAATCGCTGAACGGTATCTCTGCTTCATAGCCATTCAGGGCCAGGACATGAACAGCTTCACCCTCGGCGCCTAAGTGCTCAAGCAGTATGCGCATCAATGGGCCACTGTAATGACTGCTTCCCTCGGTCCATGGCGTCCCTGTTTCAAAGGTGTGCTGA
The DNA here is from genome assembly GCF_023507745.1 of Vreelandella olivaria. Taxonomy (GTDB): domain Bacteria; phylum Pseudomonadota; class Gammaproteobacteria; order Pseudomonadales; family Halomonadaceae; genus Vreelandella; species Vreelandella olivaria_A. The sequence continues at coordinate 55,015 of NZ_JALPZO010000134.1, forward strand.
GGCAGCGCTTTGAGCATATCGCGGTCGAAATGTGCTTCTTCACCAACGTTAGTGTACGCAATGTCGCCCTTAATATTTAATATGACAGGTCCATCAGGTACCTCTAATGCTAATGTATCAGCCAGCCCCGCCAAGGGAGTGCTGAACGCCAGCACAATTCCCCCCAATAACAACGCTTTCACAGGTATCACCTCATAGCACAGCACCCAGTTAACAACTCCGAAGGATACCTAGGGAGAATTTGCCGTGGGCAATAAAAAAGAGATAGCGTTAAGGGTACGCCATCTCTTTTCCCGGGTCAGTCCAATTACGCTTTTTTCGTGCAATCAGCACTTACTCATACACTCCTGGGCTAAGTTTTCAGCTGTTCAACTGGCTCAAACCGTACCAGCTCTTCGTATGCATGCCAACTGGCATGCCCCAATACAGGCAGGATCAACGCCAGTCCAATATAAAAGGTCATCACTCCTACAAGCACACAACCCGTTAGAATGGCGGCCCAGAGCAGCATAGGGCGAAAATTACGTGCCACACAACGTACACTGGCTTCGATACCTTCCATGAAGGTCAAATCCTGATCCATCAAGGTAGGGATTGCGACAACACTGATTGCAAACGCACCAAATGCCAGAATCCCCCCGGCCACAGTTCCTACCGCCAGCATTCCCAAGCCTTCAGGGGTGGTTACGAGAGCGGTATATAATGTTGCCGGGCTTGGTACTTCAAAGCCAAAAAACAGTGCAAACAGCAGCGTTGCCAAGCGAATCCAGGCAAGAAAGAAGATCATCATCATAACGCCCATCATCGCCAGCTGGCCCGCGTGGGGTTTCCAGCTACCAAAGGCATCACCCAAATTGGGTACTCTCCCCCGCTCCAATGCCCGACTAATGCCGTAGGACCCCACCGCCACCAATGGGCCAATAAACATAAACCCTGCAATCATTGGTAAGAGCCAATACCAGTACCCAAGAGTGAAAGCTCCCATGGTGATTGCAATACTTAACCCAACCCAAAACATGCCATACGCCAAACTAATGGCGGTCGCACGCCTGAAGTCCTCCACCCCGGCGGCCAGCCAGGCACGGGGGCGATCCATTCCTACCTTATTAATCGTGATTTTGACATTGGGCATATCGGCATGAGCGTGTGTTTTTGTCGTTGTCGGATTCATGGCATAACTCCTGTTATGACCCTAAAGCAGCAGTGGCTTTTAAGTGTTGGTATGGTGTCTTACCATCCCCCTCAGCCAGCTGTTGAGGATAGTTCTTAAGCACCAAGGTGTAGGGTTGCCAAATGAGTTAAGTCGTTAATCCTTACTGAATGGTTTAACGTAATTTTAATGTAGTTGAGCAGTAGCCCTGCTGGTGGGATTTGGAAGCACCAGGTACAAAAAATCCCGCATTAGAGGGTTTAGCAACAATTAATTCGATGCGTTAGCAAGAATGAATATGATTACCCATAAAAAACTCCAGGCCGGAAGACCTGGAGCTGACATCAGGCACACATGCCAAGAAGGATATTTAGCGCACAATCATCACCGATGCCTTGGCATGGTGAACAACATGTTCCGCGTTAGGCCCCAATACGTAATCGACAAACTTTTTCTTGTTGTGCGACGCCATCACGATCAGGTCAATATCAATCTTCTTGCCTACCTTGATAATGGCCTCCCATGGTGAGCCGTCGACAATGATGCTTTGGGTTTTGATATCTTCAGGCACGTTATCCTGAATAAATTTATGCTGTGCTTCCTTGATAGCCTCGTGGGCTTTTTCAGAGAAGTTTTTTGGGAAATAAGCACCTACCATAGGCATCTTAAAATCCGGAAGTACAGTGACCACATGCAGTGATGCACCAAAGGTCTTGCACAACGTAATAGCGGTAGGTAGCGCCTTCTGCCATGACGCCGCTTCATTAAGGTCAACGGGTAGCAGTATTTTTTGGTACATGGTGCCCTCCATCAGGCCACTGAGGCAGTCTGCTCTTTATCACGACGACGGCGTTGCATTAACACCACCAAAGCAAAAATGGCAAAGCCTGGTATCCACATCCATTCACGAGCCCAGCGATCCACCGGCGCCTCTACTTCTATGATTTCCTGGTCAAAATCGAAACCTAGATTCTGAGCAGTGCTACCGAACTCAACAAAGTCAACGAGAGTTTGATCCCCATCCACCCAGAGTTCCATACCCAGCTGCTGCATCCGCTCTTCAGAGGTTTCACCACCAGGGACAGGAACCAGAATGTAGGTTGTCATCGGCGACCCAAAATCATCTTCCCCTGAGATTTGTACACGCAGATTACTATCAGGATCTACCGAGCCCAGCGCTTCTGCAAATTGTGCCGGCGGTATCGACTGATAAGGATCATGAATCCGGTCCATCCAGAAACCGGGGCGGAACAGCGTAAATGCCACCAGCAGAAGTAATACAGACTCATACCAACGGCTACGGGTGATCATATACCCCTGGGTTCCAGCGGCAAAGATCAGCATGGCAATGGTGGCGATGATAAATATCACTATCCCTTGAAGGAAGGAGACATCAATCAGTAACAGATCAGTGTTGAAAATGAACAGGAAGGGCAACGCTGCCGTACGCAGGCTGTAGTAGAAAGCCTGGAAACCGGTACGCAGAGGATCACCACCAGAGACAGCGGCGGCTGCGAAAGAGGCCAGACCCACTGGCGGCGTCACATCAGCCATGATACCAAAATAGAACACAAACAGGTGCACCGCGATCAGCGGAACAATCAAACCATTCTGCTGGCCCAGCAGCACGATAACAGGAGCCATCAGCGCCGATACGACGATATAGTTAGCCGTTGTAGGCAGTCCCATCCCCAGAATCAAACTGAGAATAGCTGTCAGTAGCAGAATCATCATCAGGTTGCCGCCGGACAGAATTTCCACCACGTCCGCCAGCACCAGGCCTACACCAGTTTGGGATACCGCTCCCACGACAATGCCCGCCGTCGCCGTTGCGATGCCAATACCGATCATATTGCGCGCACCACTCACCAAGCCATCCCATAGATCCTGAACACCCTGTCGAATATCAACGGCAACGCGGCTCCTCCCGCGGAAAACAGCGGTAATCGGATGCTGGGTCAACATGATAAAAATCATGAACATGGTCGCCCAAAAAGCGGATAACCCCGGTGAGAGACGCTCAACCATCAAGCACCAGACCAGCACAATAACAGGCAATATATAGTGCAGACCCACCATCACCGTTGGCCGCGTCTGGGGTAGTTTTACAACGGAAGAGCTTGGATCATCCAACTCAAGCTCAGGATAGTTAGAGCTAACTTTTAGCAACCCTACATAGATAACGACCAACGCTGCCGCAATCACCCAGGAAGCAGCATCTCCCAACAAGGGTTTCAACCAGCCCAAGCCATAATAAATGGCAAACGAGAGGGCCATGAGCAGGATGATACCTGTCAGGAAACCCAGCACCTTATTAAGCAGCGGGCGCACCGGATTGCTCGATGGCAGCCCTTTCATATTGGCCTTGAGGGCCTCAAGATGCACGATATAAAGGAGTGCAATGTAAGAAATAATCGCAGGAAGGAAGGCATGTTTAATCACTTCCACATAGGGAATACCGACATACTCCACCATCAGGAAAGCGGCAGCCCCCATTACCGGCGGCATAATCTGACCATTAACGGAAGAGGCAACCTCTACAGCCCCTGCCTTTTCGGCACTAAAACCTACCCGCTTCATCATTGGGATAGTGAAGGTACCGGTCGTCACCGTATTGGCAATAGAAGAACCTGAAATGAGGCCTGTCATCCCGGATGCAACCACGGCAGCCTTGGCTGGCCCACCCCGGTAGTGGCCCAGCAAAGAGAACGCAACCTTAATAAAGTAGTTACCTGCACCCGCCTTATCCAACAGGGCACCAAACAGCACAAACAAAAACACAAAACTGGTGGAGACCCCCAGTGCAATACCAAACACACCCTGCGTGCCCAGCCACTGGTGATTAACCAAGCCTCCCAGGCTTACTCCCCGGTGCGCAAGGATGCCTGGCATATAGGGACCAAACAGCGAATAAGCAATGAATATCGCGGCAACCACCATCAGCGGAGGGCCCAGTGCACGGCGAGTGGCTTCCAGCAGCACCAGGATACCCACTACCCCTACCACGATATCCTGAGTGATAGGACGCCCAGGGCGCTGGGCCAATTCGCTGTAAAACATAAACAAATAAGCACCGCAGAAGGCACCCACTGCTGCCAGCAACCAGTCTTGCAAGGGGATACGATCACGGGGGGAGCGCTTCAGGGCTGGATAGGCCATGAAAGCAAGAAAAAGTGCAAACGCCAGGTGTATCGAGCGCGCCTCAGTGGCGCTGAAAACACCAAATCTCATCATGTAGGGAAGTGGTGAAGCAATCCATAGCTGAAACAGCGACCAGGCAGCTGCGATACTCACTAGCAGTTTACCGGGTACACCCAGGGGTTTCCTTGCCCCTGTATCGCTGGATGCGACCATATCCTCCAGGTCGTTCTCAGCAGCTGCCGAGGAAAGTTTGTCATCACGCATACGCTTGCCCTGTCTAATAGTCAGCGCTGACAATCAGCGCTTTCAACAAGAAGCGCGGGCACACAAGATGCCCGCGCTTTAAAACTCAACAGCGACGCCACCTGCCTTTTGCAAACAGCAACGCTTTCTTAACGATTACTCGATCCAGCCACGCTCCCGGTAGTAACGCGCAGCGCCGTCGTGCAGCGGTGCCGTCAGACCGTCAGCGATCATGTCTTCTTCGTTCAGATTTTCAAACGCCGGATGCAGGCGCTTGAAGCGGTCGAAGTTTTCGAAAACTGATTTCACTGTTTCGTAAATAACATCTTCGTCAACCGCTGTGGAAGACACAAACGTTGCCGCGACACCAAAGGTTTCGACATCTTCATCGTTGCCACGGTACAAGCCACCCGGAATCACAGAGCGGGTGTAGTAGGGATACTCTTCGATCAAACCATCGATTTCATCACCGGTAACCGATACCAGGCGCGCATCAATCGTGGTGGTCGCTTCCTGGATAGAACCATTCGGATGGCCTACCACGTACACCATGGCATCGATGTTGTTGTCAGACAGTGCCGCTGCCTGCTCTGCTGCATCCAGCTGAGATGCCAGAGAGAAGGTGCTCTCATCCCAACCGAAAGCATCCATCACCACATCCATGGTATTACGCTGACCAGAACCAGGGTTGCCGATGTTGACACGCTTGCCTGGGAAGTCGCTGATGCTTTCGATGCCGGAGTCCGCACGGGCAACAACAGTCAGCGGCTCACCGTGCATGGCGAAGACAGCGCGCATCTCTTCCCATGGGCCTTCTTCTTCAAAGTTGGTTTCGCCATTATAAGCGCGATACTGAACATCAGACTGTACGACGCCCATATCCAGTTCACCGCTCTTCATGCCGTTTACGTTGGCAACAGAACCACCGGTAGAGGGTGCGTTACAGCGAATGTTGTGCTCATCGCTACCGCGATTCACCATGCGACAGACCGACTGGCCCACCACATAGTAAACGCCGGTTTGACCACCAGTACCGATAGTGATGTAGCGTTCTTGAGCCACTGCCGGAGAGGCAAACGTTGCCGCTGCGATCAGCGCGCCTGAAAAAGCAGCGGATGAAAATACATGGCGTTTCATGGACACACCTCTTTATCTTGATGTTATGAGCGTTATGCGCTTTAAAACCACCTGCTGAACAGTTCCCTCAGGTGTTGAGATTTCAAAACGTTTTCAAGACAATCTGTTATAAATCTCGGCACGTACTGCCGACTGCTCCTACTTTAGCGAAAAAAAACCCGCTTGGCGAAGCACGATAGGATTTTATGCGCTACATCACCTGAGTAAAGAGTCCCTGCACAGGCCAACGGCACGCTCATGTGCCTTCCCGTTGGTTTGCCCGGATAGCAGCGTAGAGCTTAGTTTAGCGCCACGTAACGTTTAGTAACCGTTAACGACCATACCGCTTTGGCATAGGCCATAGCGATTAGTACAATATAAGGGACAATATGTCTGTGATCGTTAAGCCTGATGCATGCAACCACCGCGCTATGCCAGGAAAATGCCACTACCTGGGGCAAGGGCAAACAAGGCAAGCAGCACTTACTCAAAAGTTGTGCGCACACAGAGCTGTTCGAAAACTGCCATGCCGCCCTCACAGCCCGCTCAATTGCCTGCCGCCTGTGATGTATGCCAAGGGGCGGCATAATGTGGGGAGTTTCATTAAGCGAGTGGTGCTAATCCAGGGGGAAGATTCACTGGGGATTACCCCTTCCACAAATAACACCTTGAAAATCAACACCCACTCGACTTGCCTAGGTAGGAGTACTCCTCAAATGACAGAGCGATACGTTAGCTACGCCACCACTACCCAAGTTTCGGTACGATGCGATAAGTTCATTTAATTATTAGCTTGTCTCCGAGTCGCTTAGCAAGGTCAGCTCTTCTTCAATACGGATATCTTCTACAATAGCTCCTTTGTGCATAGCAATTATACGCTTTGCAAATGCAACGGTTTCGCGACGATGGGCGATGGTTAACCTTGTCATTTTAGCGATGTTCAATGCTTGAACAACGTGCTGCTCACTATGTAAATCTAGATGGCTAGTTGCTTCGTCCAAGGCTAGAATGCTAGGCTTTTTATAAAGCGCCCTGGCTAGAAGTACCCTTTGCTTTTGCCCCCCTGATAACCCACTCCCCATTTCAGCAATCAGCGTTTGATAGCCCATTGGCATATTAATAATAGTTTTATGAATGTGAGCTATATTTGCAGCTGTTTCTATGCGCTCTTGATTTGACTCAGGATCAAAGCAAGCAATATTTTCAGCTAGTGAACCAGCCATTAGCTGGTCTTCTTGCATAACGGCACCGATTAAATCGCGTACAGCCCTAGCTCCTAACTGACGAGTGGAGACTCCACCTATAAGAATCTCTCCTTCAGTAGGCTTTAAGAGGCCTAAAATTAATTTAAATAGCGTACTTTTTCCTGAACCAGAGCGACCTACTATTGCAACAGAGTCGCCTGCATCAATCATGAAGGAAATGTTCTTCAATACCCATGGTTCTCCTTCAGCGTAACGATAGGATACATCTCTAAATTCTATTTTTGGCTCTAAACGGCATAGGTCAGTTTCGGAGGTAGGCTCCTCTTCAGGTGTTTCCAGTGCAATATCAGCTAGACGTTCAGCATGTAAAGAGAGCATTTTTATTTGCAATCCCATATCTATCAACTGACTAGCACGCGAAGTAAACTGGCTCTTATAAGCTATGAAAGCTAGTAGCATACCAAGTGAAAGCGATCCTTCTAATACTGAAACACCACCCCAGTAAAGCAAGAACATACTTTCCAAACCAAATATTAACGTATTTAGACTCGCGAATATCAAAATCATTTTTTGAGTAGCAACGTCTCTATTTTGAACATCAGCCATCATATTTTGCCAATTCGATAGTCGTATTGATGAGTGATTAAAAAGTTTTAATGGTACAATGGCCCTTAAAGTTTCAAGAAAATAAGCATTCTCTCTTGATGATAAAACAATTCTTTCTTCTGATGCATTACGCAATGGATGATAGAAAACGACTCTCAAAACCATGTATAAAGCAAGTGCCACTAACACAATCATTGTTAAAAAATGGCTGTAAAGCAACATCATCCCGAAAGTAATTATTGCCACTATCCCATCTAAAACAATCATGACTGCACCATTCGAGAAAACTTGTCGAATAGCAGAAAGTGATTGAAATCTAGACGTGATATCTCCCAAATGACGCCTTTCAAAAAAAGGCCAAGGCAAATTTACTAGGTGGCGCATTAAGTTTGAAGACCACTGTAAAGATAGCTGCTGGTTTAAGCGAAGCCCCATCCAACCACGCGCCATCTTAAGAAAAAAATCAATTAATAAAAGTAGCCCACCGCCTAAAACAGCTAATAGCAATAGGTCATAGTCAGCTGATACTAAAGCCCCATCCACTACCCACTGAGTAACTTGAGGTGTCAATAAAGCAACCATTTCAATCGCAACTGCAATAGCAAAAATGTTGATTAATGCTCGCTTGAAACCTACAGCTCTGCCAACTAAATCTCGCAGCTGAATTTTAGGCTTTAATTTTGCTGGAACAAAGTCAGCATTTGGGACTAACTCTAAAGCTACCCCTGTGAAGTGTGGGGATGCATCATCGACTGTAATCTTACGATCCCCCACAGCAGGATCCAGCAAATGCAGCACATTGTTAACGACTTTCTTGAGGACTACAAAATGATTCATGTCCCAATGTAAAATACAAGGACATCTTAAATTTTTAATTTCGTCAAGATCCAGCCTTAAAGAACGAGAAGAGAAATTCAAGTCATGTGAGTACTTAATTAACTGTGAAAGATTTGCGCCTTTAAGAGAGACTGAGAACCTTCTCCTCAGACTTAAAAGATCATGGTGCAAGCCATGATAATTAGAAATCATTGCAAGACAAGCCAAACTACACTCTTGACTCTCAGACTGAAGTATTAATTTCATCAAAAATACATAATAGATAATTTATAATAAAAGGCTGGCTATAAAACCAGCCTCTACTTTAAAATATTAATCAACAAGTTCTATAACATCATTTATGCCTAGCTCAAAAAGCAAAGCATTTACCTTTCTTTTAGAGTTTCCATCAAAACTTTCCGCAACGTCAGCAACTGTGCACAAACCTTTATCAAAAACGCTTTTAATAAGATCACCACTTACACTATCAATGTTAATTCTATTTCCATTAATCACTACAAAGCCTTCAGAGAAAAATGGCAACGTATTTGCGTTAACTTTTATTTTTTGTGATTCACTCAGAACTCTGACGTCACTATTTCCGAGCACATCCAGCGAAAGCTTAGAGTCAACTCTTTGCTGGCCCAAATAGTCACACATAAATCTTTCATAAACACTCTTATCATCGAGAGAATCACTAATTGAATTTTTAATAGCAATTAGACTTTCTTTATCATTCTCATAATTATGAAAATTTTTGCGACAGGCCTCTATTTCTGGCATAAAATTCATTAACCATTTTAAAAAATCAAACCCCGTTGGTGCAAATGTACCCACAGCTAGATGAAACGTTTCCTCTCCTACAGGGATGGGGTTATGCCACCATCCTCTTGGGATATATAATATATCACCTGGTTCAATGACTATATCCATATAAACTTCTTCGGGTTCATCAATGTCAGGCATATCTTTTGCTTGTTGCATATACAAAGGAAGATCAAAACTAGGAGTCTTTAGTATCCAGCGCTTCCTACCGAAAAGCTGCACTGCAAAAACATCCCTTGTGTCCCAATGGCTTTTATATGACGACTTTGAGCTAAAAGCAGCGTAACCACTAGTAATCGTCTGTGCGCTAGCATAATTCGCAATCTGATGCACTAAATGACTTATCTTGGGTTCGTTTTTAATCCGATTATAAACGAGAGTAGCCCCCTTTCTCATATAGTCGTAGATTACAGGCTTTACATAACGATACTCTAATCTACCTACGTTCATATATGATTCCAGATATTCCCTTTTTGGAACTTCATAGCCATTCATTAATTTGAACGTTCTATCTGAAGCATCTGCCCTCTCATATATTTCGTTGACATCACTCCATGCCATATCAATATCAGCTATCGCTTTTTTGAATAGATAAGGCTTTTTATACAAACACTCTTTAAAAAATACTTCTTTTTTTAAACCAAAGTCAATATTCATATCACCCTCATTAATCTCAATCACATTGATTCAAAAATCATCACTTGAATTAAAAAAACCTGATTCTCTCATATCTTTCTTAACTATTATACACAGAAGAATAAGCATTAGACCTGATATAAAAACTGCTCTACCATCTCCTGTACTTCCAAAAAACTCTTGATAAAAAGATAGCAACACAGCAAAAGATGCCATTGACAGCAATGTATAGTAAGTCACAAAACACAAAAACTTAAATCTAAATATATTGATTTTTCCCATTTTTACAAAACCTCTCTAAATTTCAACCATATAATTCATGGCAATAGCAATACTATCACCATGAATTACTCATAATTACTTAATAGTCTGTACCATCCCCACAGTAGTCATTGCCATCTTCTTGTGAATTTTGATACCAATCATAAGCACCAGCAGCCGCACCTACCGCTGCCCCAATAGCCATCCCGTAAACCCCACCCCGCGTTACACCAGACGCAGCACCTTTAGCCACAGCTTTACCAATCACTGTTCCCGCTCCATACCCTGCCGTACCACCAGTCGCAGTTGCAGTCACTGTATTTGAGGCATCACCTGCTCCAGAAACAATATCCAATTCTGTCAAAGTTAACTCACGCATAATAACTCCTAAATTTATAATAAAAATTAAAACTTAATCACTTAATACATTATTGTGAAAAAATTTCAATAGGTTCATATATAGGCAAATACCGCTTAATCACTTCATTAATTTCATAGGAAGTTAATTCTGATAGACGCCTCCTTTGTTCAATTACTTGACTCACTGTTACATCTTTTTCAAGCTGTCGATGTATAAAATCAACCAGAGAACGATCATTATCCAGAGCGACACCAGCACTCTGTAGAAGCATCGTTTTACTCCATTCAACTTCCTCTGGAGCCACACCATCCTCTATAAAGCGTTCAACCTCTGACCGGATGATATCTAAAAACTTTTCTTTCTCACCTAATGGATAGTGACTCTGTATAGTGATCCGGCTCTCATTCCCATACGACGGAATATGTGCTGAAGCTCTGGCATTGTAAGTCATGCCTTCCTGTTCTCTTAAGCGACGGCCTAATCGTGAATTGAGCGGGTCACCACCTAGAATATGAGTTGCCACCAATAAAGGCGCAGCATCGTCAGAATCCATCGTCAGCGGGAAGTAAAAACGCCTTAAATAATGCCCTGTAGTCGTGGCATCAGCTTCTACATGCAGGTTTGCTGAATCTCTATCAGTATGCAGACGTATTGGTCGCTTATGCTCTACTTGGCTACTCCAATCGCCAAATAGCGCTTCTAGGTGCGTCAATATTGCAGCTGAGTCAATGCCACCCATGATAGTGAGCTTGCCATTGGCTGCCCCGTAAAAGGTTTCATGAAACTCACGGATATCGCGTAATGTGGTAGCTTCAATTGCGGCCTGCATAGCCTCAGGCATCAGTCGGCGACGAATATCATCAGGCTCAAGCGGTGAATCGGTATAGTCTCTAAGCTCACGACGCGCTACTTGCACTGGCCGCTGATCAATTGTTTGCGAAGCGCTAATTAATTGCCGTTTAACAATATCGAACTCTTCCTGGCTCAGTGCTGGTGTTTTCAATATATCGGCCAAAAGCGCCAACAATGGCTCTATGCTTTCCCTGGGACTTTCAAAACGAACCCTCAACACGTCGCCGTTGGGGATGATTGAGACACTTGCCCCCAACTCATTGACCTGGTCAACGACTTCTTGGTAGCTTGCAGAGTGAGTCCCTCGTATTAGCTGCGTACCTAGAATATCTGTAACGGCATGCAGCCCTCTTAAACTGGCGGTATCTCCAAAGCGCAGCGTCATCACACCATGGATGCGCGCACTCTCATTTCGCGGCAATAACGCTACTTGCATACCATTACTCAACGAGTGGCGCTCGATCCTCTGCTCTATATCACTTATTTCCTGGTTGATACCTTCCAGGTCAACCTCAGATGGCTGAGGCAGCTCAAAAGAAGCATCACTCTGTTCATACCTCGGCATTCCTGTTTTCACAATATCATTCGTGCTGTTATTACCAGGGAGCAGCAGCCCCGCTACTTGCCGGTCAGCAACCAGGAAATGCTTTGCTTGGCGTTGTACTTCTTCCACTGTTCGCTCGGGCACACTTTCCCAGCCCAAAAGCAAGCGTTGCCAATCGCCTAGGACAACAGCTTCAGATAGGTACTCAGCGAGCATCTCTGAGTTGCTGGATAAGTACTCCATCGTTTGCCGTTCTACACGCAAGGCTCGCTGAAGACTCTCTGCGTTGATCGCCTGATGACCGGCAGTGACCACCGCGTTTTGCAGTTGTTCGGCTAACGCTTCCAGTGACTGTTCTGGAGCCGCTATGGCTCCAAATAAAAAATAGCCACCTTGTTCAAACGGCAAATACGTTGCGGACACCCCCTGCGCAGCACCCGGGGCTACTAACGTTTGATAAAGATAGCCATGAGGCTCGCCAGCATAGATATCAGCCAATACGGAAAGTGACCAATGTCTTTCATCTTGGGCAGGCGGCAGAGAATATCCCAGTACGACACCTGTCATGCCTCCCTGATACGATTCAACTGTTACCGGCCCTGTTATACTGGGCAAATCCAGAGAGGCACGCTCCGGCAGTGAGGAAGGCTCAAGTTTGGAAAAATGGTTCTCTATCGCATCCAAAGCCACTTCTTCTTGAAAACCGCCGGTAATAACAATAAACGCTCGATCCGGACGGTAGTGCCGATCATGAAACTGCCTGATGCTATCTTCAGTAATACGCTGCAATTCATCTGGCTGCCCCAGCACTTGCCGCCCGAAACCAGCATCAGGAGTCGCCGCCGCAAACATGCGGCTTATTAGTACGTTAAAAGGGTCTTCCTGGAAAACTTCTCGTTCTCTTGATACAATATCTACTTCCAATGCTAAGACCGTTTGATCAAAGGATAGGCTTGTCATGCGCTCAGCCTCTAAGGCCAACAGAGCATCCAGTTGGTCCGAGTTAGATTCAAGCACCGTCGTATAACGCGTACGATCAAAACTGGTGGTAGCATTAAAGGCAATACTTTGTTCTCTAAGTGCATTAATCCACTGCTCCCCTGGACGCTCCACTGTTCCCTTGAACATTAAATGCTCTAATAAATGTGCGGTGCCGCTTTTTCCCTCAGGATCAGCTAAAGAGCCGACCTGATAAATAACATTAAGAAAAATTTTATTACTGTTATCAGGAGCCAGAATCAGTCGTAACCCATTCTCAAGTTGGTAAGTTGAAATGTTATTTTCAGCACCTACGTGCCTAGAGCGATCCCCATTAGCATATACTGAAAATACGCACATAATTATAGCTAGCACTAGCTTATCAACCACCTTGTAACAAGGTAACATTTTCAATATCATGCTATTTTCTTATCTCTAATTTAGTCAAAGTTTATTGCCAATCACTTTTCCCTAGAACTGAGTAAACTGGCTCTAGCACCCACTCATAAAGTCGACGTTTGTCCTGAAGAATATCAGCCTCAAGCAACATTCCGACTTGCAGTTTTCGAGGTTCTCCATATACAGAGATATACTGAGACTCCAGGTCAATATTCACCTGGTAGAACAAATTGGAAACATCAGTTATCTCTTGTTGCAATGTAGTAGCCACATGAGCGGGAAGCTCTTGAACAGCGTAAGGGGTCATCGCAACCGAGGCAACGCTCCCTCTTGTCACGCCAAACTTCTGATAAGGATAAGCAGCGTGACGAATCAACACGTTTTGCCCTTCCTGTATAAAACCTGCTTGACGAGCACTGACATAGACATGGGCATTTAATTTCACATCATTGGGTATGAAGCTGGCTAATGGTTGTCCAACATTCACTTGCTGTCCTACATGAATATTTAAGCCCATCACCACCCCATCAAAAGGTGCCGTAACCACCTGCTCTACACCTATGCTGTTTTCTATCTGCTCCTGCCGAATAAGAGAAATATTGTTTTCAATATCTGCTAGCTCTACTCGGTGCTGTAACTCAATCTCTTGACGCTGAGCCATGACATTGACGCGTTCACGCTGTAACGTAGATTGGGAACGGCGAAGCGTTTGTTGTTGCCCTTGCAATGTAAGTAGCTCCACTTCCGCCTGCTGAAGCTCTACTACCGAGGTATAATTTGAACGCATTAACTCTCTATATCTTTCTAGCTGCGCCTCAGCTAAATCAGTACGACGCTCAATTAAATGCAACTCTGCGACTAACTGCTCTACTTCACTATCAATAGCTTGCAGCCGATTTTCGTAAGCAATTAATTGGCTGTTGAGCTTTTCATATGATAGAGATTGCTGACGCTCCAAAAGTAGTTTTCGCTGCCTCAATTGTTCTGAAATAATATTTCCTGCACCACCCGACATACCAAATCTCTCGTTTGAAATAACAAACAAAACCTCCCCAGCCTCAACTAACTGCCCCTCAACCACTCGGAGTTCTTCAAGACGTCCGGTCATATTGGTCGTTAAGCGTAACAACCCATGTTTAGGCATCAATAAACCACTTGATGTTGACTTACGGGTATAGGTGCCTAGATAGCTGTATAGCGCTACTAAAATAGAGAATACGAGCGCCAGCACTGCTGCAGCGGTATATCCCCAAGGTTGGTGGATAAGTACGCTTCCAGGTTTATGGCGTTGTGCCACCAATGCCTCTTGCCGAAATAATGACGGATTGTTGATAACGCCTCACCTTAGAAAGTGATTCTCATTTTTTTGGGATATTAAATCATTATCAATAAGAATCAAGTGCAATAATGCAATTTAATAAATGTCTTACATCCCTATAGCAAATATCTTACATCCCTATAGCAAATGTCTTACAAAACAGATGGCAGATTTCCTACAGAGATGCCCTTTCCCCCCTGGAAGGGCCAGCAAGGGTTAATGAGCGTTGGTCAATTGACGTTATTGCTGGTCAGCGATCAAATGGTTGTCGCTTACAGGTGCTTAATACAGAGGACGACTTATCACGGGAACCGTTGGGTCAGTGGTATCCGTATTGATGAGTGGATATCGGGTGCTTGCGGGCTGGGGCATGGTGAGGGAGCATCTTGGTAGGTATAAGATGCGGGGTGACAGGATAGCGGCCTGCTGTGGCTGCGCTAACGGTTACTCATGCAGTCAACACCGCCTGACTAACACAAGCCAGGCGGCTTTTTCGGCTTCCCGCAAACCATCATCACTCTGGGCGGCAGAAACCCGCCAGGGCTGGTACCGATACGCAATCCCCCACCTGAATACCGCGCTCTGCGAAGTAGCCAGCATTAACCTCAAGCGCGGCGTGGTAGGGCACGCCAGCGGGGTAAGAGGGGCACTCCCTGGGGGTAGTGGACTCGCAGGGAGGCATGGTGTTAATCGCCACAATACGCCCTTCGCCGTCAATAAACGCAATGTCCAGCGGGATCAGTGTGCGATACATCCAAAAAGCATTGCCAGCGGGCTGTTCGCTCTCAAACCTAAACAGCATGCCACGCGTTTCCGGCAGATGTTCGCGTCCCATCAGGCCACGCTGACGTTGTGAGACCGTTTCAGCCACTTCCACATCAAGGCGATGCGGGCCTTCCTTACTGTGAATGGCAAGCGACAAAGTGTTCGCCTGAGCCGGCTCAGCCGCCCAGGCGTTTAGCAGCGGTAACGGTATGGCGGCAGCCAGGGAAACGCTCAGGGAGGCCTTTAACAGTTGACGGCGAGTCAAGGTCATGACAGGTTCCTTTTGTTCTATAGCATTGCGTGCCCGCACTTCTCAGGCATCAGATGGTTCCCTTCCGCAGCGGCATGTGTGCCTGCTTCCCCGGTACCCACGCGTTACGCTTTGGCTTGCTCGGCGTGTTGCTCAGTAATCACCATGACCTTCATGGTATTGGTACCACCATGGGCATTCATATGGTCACCACGGGTCAGAATGACATGATCACCAGGCTTGGCAACCCCTTGCTTCACCAGCAGCGTGAGTGCCTGATCATTAAGCTCAATAGCACTCATTGCAGAGGTATCAAACGGCAACGAAACAACACCGCGGTAAAGCGCCATGCGCCGTTGAGCAAGTGGGTTGTGCGCAAGCCCTACAATCGGCAGCCCAGAGCGGATGCGTGAGGCAATCAACGGTGTATAACCCGATGCAGTCATGCAGGCAATGGCCACCACGCCTTTCATATGGTTGGCGGCGTACATCGCAGAGAGGGCGATGGTTTCATCCGGGCGGGTAAAGCCTTCGTGAATACGGTGACCAGACTCCTGGGCTACGCGCTCACGCTCTGCGCCCAGGCACACCCTGGCCATGGCTTCCACGGTTTCTAATGGGTAATCACCTGCAGCGGTTTCTGCCGAGAGCATCACGGCGTCGCTGCCATCCAGCACTGCGTTGGCAACGTCAAATACCTCGGCACGCGTGGGTAGCGGTGCTGAGATCATACTTTCCATCATTTGGGTGGCGGTAATCACTGCACGATTTAACGAGCGCGCCCGCTTGATCATGCGTTTCTGCACACCTACCAGTTTGGCATCACCAATCTCAACGCCCAGGTCGCCGCGGGCGACCATGACCGCTTCAGAGGCTTCAATAATACCATCCAGGGTTGCTTCATCGGCCACTGCCTCGGCACGCTCCACTTTGGCAACCAGGCCAATCTCCTTACCTGCTTCACCCAGCAGGCGGCGCGCCTCCAGCATATCGTCAGCAGAGCGCGGAAATGAAATGGCAAGATAGTCCACACCAATCTCGACGGCGGTTTTCAGGTCAGCTTTGTCTTTTTCTGTCAGCGCCGGTGCAGATAGCCCACCACCCTGCTTATTAATGCCTTTATGGTTAGAGAGCTTGCCACCCACCACCACTTGGGTGTGTACCTGTTTTCCTTCTACACGGGTGATATCCAGTACCACACGGCCATCATCCAGCAACAGGCGATCACCGGCAGCCACATCATCGGCCAGGGTTTTATAGTCGCAGCCGACGTGATGGATATCACCAGCATCGCTATCCATTGCCATATCGAGAATAAACGGCTGCCCCTCTTTGAGGATGACAGCACCCTCTTTAAAGCGGGCAATACGTATTTTGGGGCCTTGAAGATCCCCCAACGCTGCCACGCTGCGGCCCAGTTGGGCAGCTATTTCACGCACCCGTGTTAAGCGGCGCCGGTGGTCGTCGGCAGTACCATGGGAAAAATTCAAACGCACGACATCCACCCCTGCCTTCAGCATGGCTTCCAACACGCCTTCACGGTCGCTGGCAGGGCCGAGGGTAGCGACAATTTTGGTACGACGAAGGGGGATATGGGTGTTTGCGCTCATAAATTTCCTAACCAGTCATAGGGTGGAGTGTCAGCTTACCAGGATAACTCAAGCAAGATGACACTCGTATAGCTGGATAGCGCAGGTTACTCACTTAAGGTGACGGTAATATCGAGAGAATACTCTTCGCAGTTATTACCCTCGCCGCCGCGGTCAACCACTAAAAACTCACCTTCACGCTCCAGCACCGATTGAATAGCGTGCCATGTGCCTGCCCGGTAATTTACCCCTTGATGGCCATCGGTGACAAAGGCTTGTACATCTGAGGGTGAAATAGACTCGCCCGGTGGTGCCACCACAATGATAAAGCGCTCTTCGTGTAGCGGCATAAACGCCTGGCTACCTTGGGGATGGCGCTCAAGAAACGTTAAGTTCAGAGGTAATGACACCGGCTGGCTGACGAAGATATTGATCAGCGTGTGGCCATTCTCCCCGAGGGTTTCCACCTTTGCCAAGTCATGGTGGCGCTGGGTGCGCCCGGCATTAATGGGAAACGAGGCCGAGGTACGGGCATCAAGCACATCTCCAAAGGGTGCAAAGGCCTCTGGCGTTAGCGGCTTAGCGGTCAGTTCAAGCATTGTTTCAATTCCTAAAAAGTCCAGTACTCGCTGCGCAAAAACGCAGTAGTACGACCAGCTTTTAACGCGCGTTAAGGCGAAGAGCGGGATGGCGGTTGACATCTTTATATAACAGATACCGGAACGGGCCGGGGCCACCTGCATAACATGCCTGGGGGCAGAAGGCGCGTAACCACATAAAGTCGCCCGCCTCTACTTCGACCCATTGCTGGTTGAGGTGGTATACCGCTTTGCCTTCCAGAACATACAGGCCATGCTCCATAACATGGGTTTCATCAAACGGAATCACACCGCCGGGCTGGAAAGTGACGATATTCACATGCATATCGTGACGCACATCAGCAGGGTCAACAAAGCGCGTGGTTGCCCAGCGGCCTTCAGTACCCGGCATCTCAATAGGAGCAATCTCCTGCTCATTGGTAACGAACGCTTTGGGCACTTCCAGCCCTTCCACAAATTCGTAGGCTTTACGTACCCAGTGGAAACGCACCGGCTCACGGGTTTCATTACGCACTTGCCAATGGCTACCAGGGGGGATAAATGCATATCCACCAGGGCCCATGGTATGTCGCTCTCCCGACAGGGTAAGCGTTAACTCACCTTCCACAATAAACAGTACGCCTTCCGCTTGGGGGTCGATTTCGGGCTTATCGCTTCCACCTTCCGGTTGTACTTCCATAATGTATTGGGAAAAGGTTTCGGCAAAGCCAGACAGCGGGCGCGCCAGCACCCACAGCCGTGTACCTTCCCAAAATGGCAGATTGCTGGTGACGATATCGCGCATTACGCCTTTTGGGATCAGCGTGTAGGCGTTGGTAAATACCGCCCTGTCAGCGGTTAGCTGGGTTTGCGGCGGATGCCCGCCGGTAGGGGCATAATAGTTAGCCGGCTGGTGAGCTGTTGGCATTGCGTCTTCCTTAAATAGCGGGTGGCGTACTCAGCGTTGGTGACAGTACGAAAGCGCTTCGCATCTTTCTTGTATACAATATTACGCTAGACCTCGTCAGACAAACTTTAAAGCACCGCTGAAATAAACTGCTTCAGTTCTGGGGTTTGGGGATTGCTGAACAGCTCACCAGGGGCACCTGCTTCGTGAATGCGTCCCTGGTGCATAAACACCACACGATCAGCCACATCACGGGCAAATCCCATTTCATGGGTCACTAATATCAGTGTCATTCCCTCGGCAGCCAACGCCTCAAGTACCCTCAGCACCTCACCGACCAGTTCTGGATCGAGAGCCGATGTCACCTCGTCGCATAGCAGTACCTTTGGCCGCATGGCAAGGGCTCGGGCAATAGCAACACGCTGCTGTTGACCACCAGAGAGCTGGGCAGGGTAAGCGTCGTATTTATCTGCCAGCCCCACTTTGTCCAGCACTTCGCGGGCGACTTTTTCAACGTCTTTGCGCGCCTCACCACGCACCACAATAGGGGCCAGACAGACATTCTCGCCAACGGTTTTATGGGGAAACAGATTGAAGCTTTGAAACACCATACCGACGTTTTCACTCAGCTCTTTGGGCGACATGGACGCTGCATCCAACTGCTGGCCAGCAATCGTTATCTCGCCACTATCATGCTTTTCCAGCTGATTCAGGCAGCGCAGTAGTGTGCTTTTTCCAGAGCCACTGCGGCCAATAATGGCAACAACTTCCCCTTGCGTAACCTGCAGGTCGATCCCTTTGAGCACTTCCAGGTCACCAAAGGCTTTATGAACGTTATTAACGCAGACCAGCGTCATAGAGCTTTTTCTCCAAATAGCGCGCGTAGCAGGAGAGTGGATAGCACAGCGCGAAGTAAAGAAGGGCCACGAGGGCAAAAATGGTGAACGGTTCAAAGGTGGCGTTATTCAGCATCGTGCCGGCTTTGGTAAGCTCGACAAAACCAATGATGGAAGCCAGTGCCGTACCTTTGATCACCTGAACGGAAAAACCGACGGTAGGCGGAATAGAGAGTCGCAGCGCCTGGGGTAGAATCACATGGCGCATGGTTTGAAAGTAGTTCATACCCAGTACCCGGGCGGCGTGCCACTGCCCTTTGGCAACGGCTTCCAGACAGCCCCGCCAGATGTCGCACAGAAACGCACTGGTAAACAGCGTGAGTGCAATTGATGCTGCGAGCCAGGCCGAAATGGGATACCCCATTGCCGCCGCACCAAAGAAGATCAAAAACAATTGCATCAGCAGTGGTGTACCTTGAAAGAGGTCCACATACAACGCTGTTAAACGCTGTAGCCAGCGGGAGCTGGATAGCCGCATAAAGGTAAGCACCAAGCCCACCGTGGCGCCACCAATAAAGGCAATCAGCGACAGTACAATGGTCCAACGGGTTGCCAGCAGCAGGTTGCGCAAAATATCCCAGAATGTGAACTCAATCATCGTTGCTCTCCTTGCTGATAAGCGAACAGGCGTTTACCAACCAGCATAAAAGCACGCCGCATCCCAAACGCGAGCAGCAGGTAGACCAGCGTAATCAGTAAATAGACTTCAAAACTTCTAAAGTTACGGGATTGGATGAAGTTCGCAGCATAGGTCAGATCAAATACCGATATTTGCGATACCACCGCAGACCCCAGCATGACAATAATCGCCTGGCTAATCAGCGATGGATAAACCCTGGCAAAAGCAGGCACCAGGACAACGTGCCGATAGCTTTGTAGGGTGGTCATCCCCAGCGCGCGCCCGGCTTCCAACTGCCCTTGCGCGGTTGCACTGATACCCGCACGCAAAATTTCAGCGCTATAGGCCGCCAAATTAAGGGTCATCGCAATGAACGCCGCCGTGATGGCATCGATCTTGATACCCAGGCCCGGCAGACCAAAAAAGATAAAGAATAGCTGCACGATGAAAGGCGTATTGCGGGTAACTTCCACGTAGCCCCCTAACCCCCAACGCAGCCAGGGTTGCCCATTTACCCGCAAATACGCTACCGCTACCGCCAGTGCCAGCCCTGTGAAGGTGGTCACCACGGTCAATATGACCGTGGTGGTTAAACCTTGCAGCAGTTCACTGACGTAGGGCAACAGGGTCAGAAAATCGAGTGTTGGCCCCATGTCGTCCCTCAGCTACCAAAACCAGCAGGCAGATCCGCGCTAAACCAGCGCTGGGAGAACTCGTTCAAGGTGCCATCTTCAAGTGCCTGGGCGATAAGACGGTTCACTTCCTCCAGCAAGGCAGGCTCATTTTTATTCAGCCCCACATAGCAAGGGGAGTCTCTTAATTGATAGATAAGAGAGGGTGCACGACGACTATTACGCTCGGCAATCTCGGCAGCTACCACGTTACCGGTGGCAATATAGTCAACCTGGCCAGAGAGGAAGGCGGAAATAGTGGTGGCGTTATCTTCAAAGCGCTGGATAGTGGTGGAGTCAGGCGCAGTGTCTGAAAGCTCCATATCCTCTACCGCACCGCGGGTGACACCGATGGTTTTATCCGCCAGCCCTTCCGAAGAGTCGATGCTTTCATCCGCATCGGCACTGAACACCCCCAGGAAGAAGGGTGCATAGGCGTCAGAAAAATCAATCGCTGCTTCACGTTCGGGGTTTTTACCCAGACTGGAGATCACCAGATCAGCCTGCCCCGTTTGTAGATACGGAATGCGGTTAGCGCTGGTAACGGTGATTAGTTCCAGGGTAACGCCCATCTCGTCGGCAATATAATTCGCCATGTCAATATCGTAGCCACGGGGCTGTAAGTCAGTACCTACCGAGCCAAAAGGGGGGAAATCCTGAGGTACGGCTATACGTATCGTGCCACGGGATTCTATCGCTTCCAGTGCATCCGCCTGAACCTCGGTACTGGTACCGAGAACACCCACGGCTAGCGCTGCCGTGATACCGGTGGCAACAACGCCGGACTGAAGACGTTTGAGATGGTGCTGGATGCTGTTTTTAAAACCCTGAGGTGTAGTTCCCATAATGCTCTCCTGGAAGTAAGTCGCAAACCATTGCTATAAGGTGGAGAAAGGCGGAGTAATGAAAGATTTGTTGCATACAAAAAGTCAAAGAAACTTTCGTTTCATACCAACGACAAGATTTAGCAAAAATGAGACCAGGTAAATGTAAAGAAGTAACAGAACAGTTACTTAGGAGAAACAAACACGCAGGATCGCTACCGAATTACCCGGTAGTCATTCTAGAGATGCAAAGTATTGGTGCGCTCAATGATGCATTCGCACCATTACTGACTGACATCCCAGTTCACACTCATAATGGGAGCTGCCAGCTCATTCAGCTCATTGTACTGGTCGCTAATGGCACTAATACGCTCCCTGCCCTCGGCCAGACGTTGATGCAGCACTGCGTTAGCAATCAGGCAAATAAGGCTGTTAGCGGTGGCATAACTATCAAAGGCGGAGATGCTCTCCAGCGGCACTTCCAAAAACCAGGTGACCTGTGATGCAAAGTTCGCCGCGGTGGGATCGGCAATTAACAGAGTACTGGCAGGCGAGCGCTCCAGCGCCTCTACCAGGGCGGCAAAGGCTTTAGGGCGACGTCGAAAGCCAAATAGCACCACGATGTCCTGATCAGTTAAATCGACAATATCTTCAGCCAACGATTGATTGGGCTGTGGCGCAAGACGCACATTCCCCCGGGCTTGAATCAGTTGCTGGCGAAAATGCAGGGCCAAAGGGTAGCTGTTACGAAACCCCACCACCATTAGTTGCTGTGCACTGGATAGCTGTTCCACCATCGCCGCAAAGCTGTGGTGGGTAAGCTGCCCCAGGCAACGCTGTAAGTTATCCTGCTCCCGCTGCAAATGCCTTTGGAATAGCGCCCCCGAGCCTTCCTGCATCGCCTTGGCATCAATGACCAGCGGCACACCCAAATTGCGCAATTGCCGCGCATGGGTTTTTACCGTGCGATAGTTTTCAAACCCAAGCCGCTTAAACAATCGGCTAACGGTGGATTTGGAAACGCCTGTCAGGCGTGCAAGATCTGCCGCACTGTATACCGCCAGGTCATCGAAATGGTCGAGAATGAAGCTCGCCACACGCTGCTCCTGGGCACTCAGCGCATCAAACTGGGCGGCAATCCGTTGTCCTATATGGGGCGTCATAATGTCCTATCGCATCATCCGTTTACTGAGAGGGCGCGGGGTGGTGGTCGACCCAGTGGCGGGCAATATCCACGCGGCGCGCAACCCATACCCGGTCGTGGGCTTCCATATGATCTAAAAAGCGCTGCAGGGCACGAAAGCGCCCAGGGCGCCCTAACAACCGGCAGTGCATGCCGATGGAAAGCATTTTAGGCGACTCCTCGCCCTCTGCATAAAGTACGTCAAAGGCATCGCGCAGGTAGGTAAAGAAGTGGTCGGCGGTATTAAACCCCTGTGGGGCCGCAAAGCGCATATCGTTCGTGTCGAGAGTATAAGGCACAATCAAATGGTTGTGCTCAGCCCCCTGACTGTCAGTCACCGTGGTCCAAAACGGCAGATCATCACCATAGTAGTCACTGTCGTAAAGAAAGCCTCCCTCATCCACAATCAGCTTGCGGGTGTTGGGGCTGTCACGGCCGGTGTACCATCCATCAGGCTTCTCACCGTAGAGACGTTGGAAGATCTCCACCGCTTTTTGCAGATGCTCACGTTCAATGTGTTCAGGCACTTCCTGATAATGAATCCAACGATAACCGTGGCACGCAATTTCATGGCCCAACTCTTTAAACGCCTGGGCAACATCAGGGTGGCGCTCAAGGGCCATAGCCACACCAAACACGGTCAGCGGCAGGCCACGGCGCTCGAACTCGCGTAGAATCCTCCATACCCCTGAACGGGAACCGTACTCGTAGATCGACTCCATACTCAGGTGACGGTCAGGATAGCTGGCGGCCCCGATAATCTCAGAAAGAAACTGCTCTGAACCTGTATCGCCATGCAATATGCAGTTCTCGCCGCCCTCTTCATAGTTGAGCACGAACTGAACCGCAATTTTCGCTTTCCCCGGCCAGTTAGCATGGGGAGGTATGCGCCCATACCCCACTAGATCGCGTGGATAAGCACTTGCTGGTTGATCAAACATACGGGACATTTTCAGGCTCCTTTTATCATCGCAGAGCATTTTAATCTGTATACAAAATAGCCATTTTACTCAGCAATCGCAATTCAGTTGGTGGCTAATTATCTGACATGCCTAAACTTTTAAGACACTGACGGCGCTAACCTATTGAAAGCTGAACAGTTGGTCAACTTAACATCTTACCCTTTAGCGGCATGAAAAAGGGCTTGCACTTGATGAAAAACAATCCTATTTTTGTATACAAAATATGGAATACTGTCCACAGACGAGCCTATCAACGTGCATATACGGATCATTAACCCCAATACCACTGCCTCAATGACGGCTGCTATCCGTCGGGCTGCCAGGCAGCAGGCGGCCACCACTACGACGGTCAGCGCTACCCAGCCTGCCTCAGGACCAGTCTCCATCGAGAGCCACTTTGATGAAGCCATCAGTGCAGTGGGCGTGGCCGAAGAGGTGTTGAAGGGTGAGCGTGAAGGCAATATTGATGCCTATGTGGTGGCCTGCTTTGGCGATCCTGGCTTGCTGGCTGCCCGAGAGCTGACCCAGGCTCCGGTGATTGGTATTGCCGAAGCAGCCTTCCACTTAGCCACACTCATCAGCACACGCTTCTCCATTGTGACAACCCTGGGGCGCACCGGCATTATCGCCGAGCACCTGCTGGAGCAGTACGGGTTTCGCCACCACTGCCGCCGTATTCGTGCGGCTGAAATTCCGGTACTTGACCTTGAACACCACCCTGACGCGGCGTTCACCCGCATCGTGGAAGAGTGCTGCCGAGCCCGAGATGAAGATGGCATCGGAGCCATCGTACTAGGCTGTGGTGGCATGGCGAACCTGACCCAGGAAATCAGCCGCGAGGTAGGCCTTCCGGTGGTTGAAGGTGTTAGCGCAGCGCTTAAGCTTGCGGAGTCTCTGGTGAGTCTGGGGCTTCACACCAGTAAACACGGCGACCTAGACTATCCACGCCCCAAACGCTTTACCGGCACATTTGCCGCACTTTCTGATCTTCAACTACCGCCAACACGGTAAGCTATCCTCCCCTTCCCAATTCCCTGATTGCAGTAGCACGCCACGCCGCCTCATCCTGGGGACTCCTCCGAGCCTTGCGTCC
Source organism: Vreelandella olivaria (assembly GCF_023507745.1). Classification (GTDB taxonomy): domain Bacteria; phylum Pseudomonadota; class Gammaproteobacteria; order Pseudomonadales; family Halomonadaceae; genus Vreelandella; species Vreelandella olivaria_A. The sequence continues at coordinate 79,803 of NZ_JALPZO010000134.1, forward strand.
CAGCCAGCCTCAGCAATCAACAAGGCAGTGCTCATTCCCACCACCGTAAATAACGTGGCTACCATCACTTTTAACGGTTGGTCATCAACCTGCCCGCCCGGTGCTATCGGGCGGTTTTTCTTTCAGGAGGTTATCTTCCTTCGTGGTTCCTCCCCAACTCACTGTAGTGATCCGCTGGCGCTAAGGCTGTGTTTGTTCCAGACGGTGGCATGCTGCCCAGTGCTGCCCCTCTATGGTATGGGCAATGGGTACGCTGTCATGGCAGGTATCGATGGCATAGGGGCAACGTGGAGCGAACGCACAACCACTGGGCAGTGTGGCCAAATCAGGCGGAGAACCGGGAATAGCCTCAAGCCGCTGCCCTTTCAACTCTCCTGAGGCCCGTGAATTCATTAAACCCAGCGTGTAAGGGTGCCTGGGCTGTGCAATGATTTCACCCACCTTGCCGGTTTCAACAATGCGCCCACCGTACATCACGGCAATCCGGTCGGAAATCTCATTAGCCACCCCCATGTCATGGGTAACGAAAATCACCGACATATCCAATTCACGCTGAAGTTCACGCAGCAACAGCAATATCTGTATCTGCACGGTCGCATCCAGTGCCGTAGTCGGCTCATCCGCCAATAACAGACGAGGACGGCAGGAGAGTGCCAGCGCAATCATGGCACGCTGGCTCATTCCACCTGACAGTTCGTGGGGGTAATTGGCTAGCCGCCTTCTGGCGGAGGGAATACGGACCAGCTCAAACAGCTCCAGCGCCCTGGCTAATCCCTCCTTGTGGCTGACCCCTTCGTGACGACATACCGTTTCGGCAATCTGCTGCCCGATGGTAAACACGGGATCAAACGCCAGCATGGGTTCCTGAAAGATCATCGCTGCGGTACGCCCTCTAAACCGGCGCAACTCCCGCTGCGGCATTGCCAGAACATCTCGGCCATCCACTGACACCTGCCCCTTGAGCTGGGTACGCCGTTCCGGTAGTAAACGCATCAGAGTACGCAGCGTGACGCTTTTACCGGAGCCACTCTCACCCAGGATGGTCAGAATCTCTCCGCGCTTAAGGGTAAGATCGACCCCGTTTACAGCATGCACCGTACGATCCGGCGACTTAAAACGTACTTCCAGCCCCGACACCTGGACTAACGGCTGATCCTGCTGAGGAGCGACTATCTCGGCGGTTTGGTTCATCAGCTCAGCTCCTGATTGGTGGCTATGACCTGGGCGCGGTCATGCATAACTGCCTCTGCTCGCAGGCAAGCCGTGGAGTGCTTCTCTCCACAAGGAGCCAGTGGAGGCTCTTCAATATGGCAGGCATCAATCGCAACCGGGCAGCGCGGCGAGAAGCGGCATCCCTGTGGCAGGTCAATAGGATTGGGGGGGTCCCCCGCCAACGGCGCCTTACTGGTACGTTGGTTGGGATCCATGGAGGGCATCGCGGATATCAGGGCTTTGGTGTATGGGTGCGCGGGCGCCTCATACAGGGCTTCGGTGTCACCCATTTCCGCCACTTTGCCCAGGTACATCACCATGACTCTGTCGCTGATATAGCGAACCACGTTCAAGTCATGGGAGATAAACAGATAGGTAAGCCCATACTCCTGCTTAAGATCTACCAGCAGGTTAAGTACTTGCGCTTCCACCGATTTATCCAGCGCTGAGACTGCCTCATCCAGGATCATCAAGCGAGGTTCCAGGGCCAGGGCGCGTGCAATATTAACCCGCTGACGCTGCCCTCCCGAGAGCTCATGGGGGTAGCGGTTGGCATACAAGTTGGGCGCAAGGCCTACTTGGTCCAGTAGCTTACGCGCCCGCTTCCTCGCTTCGGTGCGCTTTAAGCCGTGTACCTCTGGGCCAAACGCAATGGAATCCTCAATACTCATGCGTGGATTAAGGGAGGCATAGGAGTTCTGGAACACCATCTGTACCTGACGGCGCATCTCACGCAGGGATATTCCCCCCCGTGCACCGACAGTGTCCCCATCGAAAACAAGCTCACCGGAATCCGGGGTAAGTAACCGCATCAGTAGCCGGGCAGTGGTCGACTTTCCACAACCAGACTCTCCCACGATGCCCAGGGTTTCCCCCTTCATCACATCGAAATCGACGCCATCAACGGCATGGACACGCTTCGCCTGTTGGCCAAAACCACTCTTCTGAATGATGAAATGCTTATGTAGCCCCCGTACACTAAGTAGTGGTTGCGCCAGGCCTCCGCGGTCACGTGATGGCAGGACAGTTGACGCCATACCCAAGCTATTCTGTTCTAATTTCATCATTTCACATCCATGGCCGAGCGCAGCCCATCGCTAAGCATGTTGCAACAAATGGAGACGCTGAAGATCATGACGCCTGGTAACACCGAAACCCACGGATTGACATAGATAGCATCGCGCATGGTATTGAGCATTAGCCCCCACTCAGGCATGGGTGGCCGTGCCCCTAACCCCAGAAACGAGAGGCCAGAAGCCAGAATCATGCTCACACTTATCAGCGAGGTGGAGTAAACAAAAATAGGCCCAAGCACATTACCCAATACGTGGCGCCTTATGATGGTGAGGCTACGTGCTCCACTCGCCCGTGCAGCCTCGATATAGTCATAATTACGCACCTGGGTGGTGACACTTTCGGCCACTCTGGCAATCGGTGGAATGAATACCACGGTTAACGAAAAGAGTGAGTTGACGAGCCCTGCCCCCAATGCTCCAGCCAGGGCAATCGCCAGCAGCACCGCAGGGAAAGCATAAAAAACATCAATGATGCGCATAATGACGGTATTCGTCCGTCCACCGACAAACCCTGCCACGATGCCAATCGCACTACCGATCACAAACGCATTAACGACCGGCATCACACCAATCAGCAGCGATAAGCGCGCGCCATAAATCAACCTGGATAGCATATCGCGTCCCAACTCATCGGTACCTAGTGGAAAGCCTTCGGTACCAATGGGTTTTAGCCGGTTCAACATACTGGTGCTATAGGGGCTTTGTGGTGCAAGCCAGGGGGCGAAAATGGCCATCGCCAGAATAATCAACAGAATGAGGCCGGCAATCAGAGCGACAGGGTCGCGGCGTAACCGGGAAAATACAGCTTGCCAGTAGCCTTTTACAGGTGCGCTAACAGGAGCTGCAACAGGTACTTGGGAATCAAGGGTTATTGACATGCAGAACTCCTAAACCATTAATTGCGCTGAATACGTGGGTCAAGCCGCGCCTGGGCCAGATCCACCATCAAATTAAGCAGCACAAAGAAAATAGCCAGCACCAGGATCGTGCCTTGTAGAATCGGCAGATCGCGCTGAAAAATGGCATTGTTGAGTAATAATCCTGTACCCGGCCATGAGAAGACGGTTTCCACCAGAATAGAGCCGCCGAGCAAATAACCTAATTGCAGCCCCATCACCGCAAGCGCCGTAGGCGCCACATTTTTCACTACATGCAGAAAGACACGCACCTCAGCAAGCCCCTTGGCCCGCAAGGCTTCCACGAAGTCATGGTTGAGTATCTCGGCCACCATGGCGCGTACCGTACGTGTGACGACACCCATGGGAATGACGGATAAGGTAATAGCGGGCAGGATCAAATGGCGTATATAGCGCCATTCCCACACCCAATCGCTGGAACTACCAGGACCAGCCCCACTGGATGGCAGCCAGCTGAGTTCCACGGAGAACACAATGACCAGCATCATGCCTAACCAGTAATGGGGAATACTGACACCCCCCACTGCGATTCCGGTGACGAAACGGTCAAGCAGAGACCCCTGCCAATAGCCTGCCAGGGTGCCAAACAGGCAGCCAAGGGTAAAACCGATTAACGAAGCAACCAGTGCCAGACGTAATGTATTGACCAGTGCGCCAAACACTTCTGTCGTTACCGCCCGGCCATTAGCGGTTGAAAGCCCCAGGTCGCCCTGTACGGCGCGCACTACCCAACGCCCGTACTGCTCCGGCAGTGGCCGGTCAAAGCCATAGGCCGCCTGAACCATCGCCACAACCTCACGGGGAGCATCAGCGGATACCACCGCATCCATGGGGTCACCCGGCGAAAGGTGAACCAGCATGAAACAAAAGAAACTCACCGCCAACGTAATGGGGATGACATAGAGAATTCGTTTAAAGAAATAGGTACCCATCTCAGCTCCACCTGTACTCTGGCAATCAATGCATATGCAGACGAATCGCCTTGGCCCCAGGCTTTCACAGCCTGTTAAGCATTACGATCCGCCTGCAGCGTTACCGATTGCTTACTCTTCGATGTAGACAGGCGTCAGATCCTGAAACCAGTTTTTTGCTTGAACAAAGCCCTGTACCCGAGGATGCATGGCCCGAGGCCCTACATCGTGGGCAACCCACAACCACGCCGCATCGTCTACCACCCGGGCATGGAACTCCGCCAGAATGGCATCCTGCTCCTGTTGGTCAAAGGTAACTTTGGCAAGATCTAACAGGCGATCGTACTCAGGGTCATTGATATACCCCCAGTTAAACCCACTGGGTGGTGCCATGCTGGAATGCATAAAGCGATAGAAAGCTGAAAAAGGATCAAGCCAGGCAAATGTGATATTGGTGGCGTGGGCACCACGGCTGCTGGGGTCATCTGCACCACGGCGCCAGTTGGGGAAGAGAGACTCCCAGTCGAGCACTTCAAACTCCAGGTTGATGCCTACCTCGGAGAGGTTTTGCTGGATATATTCATTCATTGCCAGCGGCTGCATCTGTCCTGAACCGGAAGTAGAAATCAGCACTTTTACTTCCACCGGATTATCCACGCCGAAACCACTCTCAGCGAGCAGGCGGGCAGCTTCTTCAGGATCATAGCGGGTTTCGAATTCAGGCTCCCCGTACCAGGGGTGATCCGAGGTGACAATGCCTTCAGCAGGCACCATCATGCCACCCAACAACGCCTGTAGCCCCTCTCGGTCAACTGCCAGATTCGCTGCTTTGCGAACGTTGATATCCAGCCACGGGCTGCCTTCCAGCATGGAGAACTGATAGGGCCAGGTATGTGGGTATGGATTACTGGTAATATTCATGCCCTGAGATTCCATACGGGGAATCGCATCAGCGGCTGGGGATTCAATCCAATCCACCTGATCAGACAGCAACGCCGAGGTCCGTGAACTTGATTCAGGCATCGGAATCAGCACCACGCGATCAATCTGGGGAACACGATCAGCGTCCCAGTAGTTCTCAAATGGCTCTAATTCCGCACGTTCCCGGGCAACCAAACGCGTCAGCTGAAACGGGCCGGTACCGGAAGGTTGGCGGGCAAACTCATCCCAGTCCCCTCCCAGGGCCTCCCACTGACTTGGGCTTGAAAAGAGAAAGAATGTCAGTTGATAAGGGAACCAGGCATCCGGCTCACTCGTGGTGAATTGAATAGTGTAATCATCTACTTTTTCGTACTGATCCATAGCGGGAATGCGACCACGCACATTACCTGCCTGACGTGCGTCGAACTGTGGCGAATCCTCATCATAAATTTTATCCAGGTTCCAGATCGCTGCATCGGCATTCCATTCACTACCATCGTGAAACGAGACATTCTCACGCAGATGGAATGTCCAGACACGCTCATCGTCCTCACTGATTTCCCATGATTCCGCTAAACCGGGGGTTAAGCCACTCACCTCATCGGCAGAGGATAGATCCCAGTTCACCAGGGCATCATAGAGGGTATAACCGACAAACCGGTAGCCTTCGAAACCACTGTCAGGTGCTCCGGTAGTCAATGGGATATCGGAAGCGGTCATGGCAATGCGCAATACCTGTTCATCAGATAGCGCGGCAGGCGCCATGATCGCCATTCCGATTGAGATAACGGCTAACCGTTGGGTCTGCCGTAACGTTTGATCTATTTTTTTGTATACCATTTTCACTCCCCTGCACTGGTCGGATACGAATCAGGCAAACGCATAAACACTTATTTCCGTATAGAGCAATGCAAGGGGAGTGCCAAATCAGCGAGATGGTGCCATCAGAAAAGTGGCACCTTAAAAATAAAAATATACAAAACTATTAAATAACGTATACATACAGGCTATTTACAGAATCCAATTAGTGGCTTTTTTTCATCCCTGCATGCAGCTGCCCTCTCATACACGCAATTTCCTACTGATGCAAAGCCTCATAAATGTGCATCAACAATCAATCACCCAATGTCTTGCACTTTTTTAGGTCGGCTTGCATCAGATACAAAAAAGCCCTGTGGGATTATCCACAGGGCCATGATGTTCGGAGTGGTGATTACTGGCTGGTATAGTTGCGGAATACCTGGCTTAGGTCTGGCAACGCTTCCCCTTCTTCAACCATGGAAAGTGATGCTGCTATTGCTTTCAGATGACGGCTCATAAATGCCTTGGCCCGCTCACCATTGCCTGCTTCCAGGTAGCCAATCAAGTCATCATGATCATGGGACTCACAGCCCAGGTGCCCACGATGCCCATAAACAGCAAGAATCAAGGATGAGCGCGAACACAGTCGTTCAACAAACTCAGCCAGTGTAGCGTTGCCCGAGAGCTGAGCGAGCCGTACATGAAAATCCGCCGAGAGACGAATAGCCATGCTCTGCTTCCCACTACGCAGCGCCTGACGCTCCTGGTGAGCCATTTCACGCAGCTCTGCTGCTTCGCTTGCGCCGATGCGACACGCCACATCGGGCATCAGGCCACACTCAATCAGTTGCCGGGCATCGAACACGTCTTTCGCTTCTTCAGCCGTGGGCCGGGTGACACTGGCGCCGCGCCGCGGCGTTAGCGTCACCAGTTGCTCTAACGCCAAGCGCTGCAGGATTTTGCGAATGCCGGTGCGACTAATACCAAATACATCTGCCAGAGCGTCCTCACGCAACCGGGCACCAGGTTTCAGACGCTGCTCAACAATGGCATCGCTCACCGCGCGATAAATCGCCTCATGGCGTTCTTCACCCTCTTTTTCAGCGGGGCGCCGATTTAACGCTGCCTGCGCATCACTCATAGGTTCTCCTGTCTGCGACTCAGATCATTCCTCCCACGCGGCAATAATATCGCGCTCGTCCTCACTCATGTTGGTAATATTACCAAGTGGCATATACCGGCTCGCCACGACCTGCTGAATTTGTGCTTTATGCCCAAGGATTTCCTGCCAACTATCAAACGCATAGCCTGCAGGTGGCGCGGAAAAACCGGCATGTTCCGGGTTACGTGCATGGCATAAAGTGCAGTGCTGCTCAATCACGCTGGCCAGCACTGCCTGATCCGGTGCATCACTGGGCGCTGCACCTCCCGCACTAGGGCTGGGAGCCGCCACCCAAAACGCCAATAGAATAAGCCCTACGCCCACCGCTGGATAGGCCGGCTGGGTATTTCCTGCATGCATCAGCACAAAGAACTGGCGAATAAGCGCACCGGCAAGGATAAACAGCACCATAACCAGCCATGCAAGCTCATGGGAATAGATGAAGGAGTAGTGATTACTCACCATCAACAGCACCACGGGCAGCGTAAAATAGGTGTTATGTACCGAACGCTGCTTACCCCGCTTGCCATCCAGCGGGTTCGGGGCCTCCCCCGCCTTCATGGCTTTTACCATGCGGCGCTGGCCGGGAATAATCCAGAAAAACACATTGGCTGACATCGCCGTTGCCATCACAGCGCCAGTCAATAGGAACGCAGCACGGCCCGTAAACATTTGTGTGCTTAAATACGCCACCACCACCATCATCACAGCGACGGCAACACTTAGCAGGCCATCGCGTTCCATATTGGGGCTGATGCGTTTACAAAGTTCGTTGTAAACCACCCAACCGCCAAGCAGAAAGGCCAGGGCCAGCAGGTTAGCCTGCCACCCCGCCATGCTGGCCGCCCATGCCCAGTTGCTGTTGGGGTTTACCAGATAAAAACCAGGGTTCACCATGTATAAAATAACGAATAGCGCAAACCCCGACAGCCAGGTGGTATAAGCCTTCCAGAAGGACCAGTGTAAATCGTTGGGTAGCTTGGCAGGTGCAGTTGCGTACTTCTGATTGTGATAGAAGCCGCCACCATGCACAGCCCACATTTCACCGAATACTCCCTTTTGCCGGTCCTCTTCGGCTTTGGGCTTACGTAAGCTGTTATCCAGCATCACAAAGTAGATGGACTCACCAATCCAGGCGATAGCGGCAATGACGTGGAGCCAACGCAACAGCAAATTAGCAAAATCAATGATATACGCTTGCATGTCAGCTCCCTTTAGCTACCGCGGTAGGTGGAGTAGCCGTATGGCGAGAGCAACAGCGGCACGTGGTAGTGCTGGCTGGCATCGGCAACGCCAAACCGCAGGGGGATAACATCCAGGAAACGCGGCTCTAGCGCTTCTATGCCTTGGGTACGCAAGTAATCACCCGCATGAAACACCAGTTCATATTCGCCTGTTGTCAACCTGTCGTCCTCCAGAATCGGCGCATCGCAGCGGCCATCACTATTGGTCACAGCACTGCCCAAATGTTCTCGAGTGCCATTAGAAAGGCGAAACACTTCAATGGTAATTCCCTGGCCGGGTTGCCCTTTAGCGGTATCCAGTACGTGGGTGGTTAACCGTCCCATAGCCACTCCTCATTGTTAAATTCAGTTATTGACGTTATTGACCTATTGGTCAAAGAGTACCGTTGATGCTATTTATTGTATACAGTAATTCCATCATAGTACCGCTTTGGAGAGTTTTCAGTGACCACCTCTACTTTAGATAACCTTTCACCTGCACCCAGCACATGCAGCCTGGAAACTTTTATTGACCATTACGGTGATGTCTATGAGCACTCCCCCTGGGTGGCTGAAGCCGCCTGGAAAAAGGGGCTAAGCGCAGAACACGATGCGCCAGATGCCCTGGCCGAACTGATGGGACTTATGTTGCAGCAGGCCACACCTGAACAGCAAATAGCAGTGATTCAGGCTCACCCTGATCTGGCAGGTAAGGCGGCCATGGCGGGAGAATTAACCAGGGACTCCACTCAGGAGCAGGCGGGAGCAGGCTTGGATCAATGTACACCAAAAGAGTTTGCCCGGTTTGAGCAGCTCAATGCCGCTTATAAGGAAAAATTCGGTTTCCCGTTCATCATTGCTGTAAAGGGGCTTGATCGCCACGCTATCCTGAAAGCGTTTGAGACACGATTACATAACGGTCTGGCGGAGGAGAGAGAAACCGCGATTCAGCAAATTATTCGTATTGCCCGATTCCGGCTCAGGGCGCGCGCAGAGCAGCTGTAAAAAATAAACGGAGAGGGATCAGTGTCTCATCGCGTTAGAGCGTTTCCTGGGCGCTAACGCACAGGCACAATAAAAAACCGCGCCTTTTGTGAAGCGCCCCCTAGCTGTTGGGTTAGGGGCCACTTCACTTTGGGCGCGGTTTTAGATGCTGTCCTTGTCTTAGAACCATTTACTGCTTGGCAGTTTCTACCGCCTTCTTGGTCGCTTCCTCAGCCATTTTCTGGCTATCCTGCATAAAGCTTTGGCTGATAGAAGTGACTTTTTCAGTATCACCTTTCATGCGTTCCATCAGGTCAGTCGCCGTTTTTTGCTGGCTTTCCAAGGCTTTCTTAAAGCTATCTGCGTCTTTCACATCCAGCCACGCACGTGCCTGGGCGATTGTCATATCAGAGTAAGCCCGTGCAGCGTCCATTTGAGCACTGACCAGCTCTTCGTAGTAATCGAGCGCCGCCAGGGTGTAGGAACGCATCGGGGATACGAAAACAGATTCAAACTGCTGACTGGTTTTCTCTGCGGCCTTGTTCATCACGTAATCTCCTTGGAGTGAGCTAGCGATTCGACCCACATTCACTGGCGGTCGATGGTAAGGCGGTTTGCCTTGACTCACTTCAAACTAGCAGTGCTTTTTGTGCAGTGCAATATGATTTTTTAACATGATGCAACTGCGACTAACCCCGGCGCACTGCCATTTTTAAAACGCTACTATTTAAAGATTACCAAACAAATGTTTACGTGCCTGCTCATCCATCGCAACCCCTGCCTGGGGATTAATGTCCTCGATCAGAGAATATGCTTTCCGCACTGCAGGACGCTGCGACACTTCATGGAACCAGCGTTCCAGATCAGGGAATTCTTCAAGGGTTTGGCGCTGCTTTTCCCATGGTACAATCCAGGGATACACCGCTATATCAGCAATGGAGTAGCTACCTCCCCCCACATAACTCTGCTGAGAAAGCCGCTGATCCAATACCCCGTAAAGACGGCTTGTTTCACGCACATAGCGCTCAATGGCATACTCAATTTTCTGCGGCGCATAATGACCAAAATGATGGTTTTGGCCTGCCATCGGCCCAAGCCCGCCCATTTGCCAATGGAGCCACTGCAGTACTATGTAGCGCTCCCGGCCTTTAGCCGGTAAGAACTGGCCACATTTATCTGCCAAATACTCCAAAATGGCGCCTGATTCGAACAGCGCCAGCGGCTGACCACCATCGCTGGGTGCGTGATCGACAATGGCGGGGATGCGATTATTGGGCGAAATGGCAAGAAACTCAGGATCAAACTGCTCACCGCGGCCAATATTGATTGGGTTAATACGGTAAGCAAGCTTTGCCTCTTCAAGCATGATGGAGATTTTGTGGCCGTTAGGTGTTGTCCAGTAATACAGGTCAATCATTGCCATCTCCTCAACATAAACACTCAATGCGGTTTACATTGCCGGTGAGTCGGGAGCGACATCCCGGATGTCGCTGACCTCATTATAGATCACGGATAGTGGTGGCTTTTCCTGCCACCCCACCGTGTACTTCCAGCATTCGTTTAAACCATAGGTCCAGCGGGTCTTCTTCATCCACCAGGACTTCCAGAGACACGCTATAGGCCCACATCATGCTGCCAAACAGAAGATAATCGGCCCCACCAGGCTCCCCGCCATCGATAAACAATGAGGCTCTTAACTGGTCGCGCACGGGAGCTAATACCCGCTTTAGTTGGCGACGCCCCTGTTCAGGCTGGTGTACCTCTTCCAGGCGTGCTCCGAAGCGGGCTTCACGCGTTTCGCGAAAATAGGCTTTATCCGATGGATCGATCGCCTCCAGTAAATCCATCGCGACAATACGAAAGATGGGAGGTGTAACACTACGCTCGACAAACCGCTTAAAGAACAGCGCACGCTGGTAGCTAATGCCTTCCCCCAGCACCGGGGCTTCAGGATACGCTTTATCCAGATAACGCATAATCTCGAAGCTGTCAGTGACCACCGTGTCGCCATCGCTTAGTACAGGCACTTTGTCGTAGTTAGCAAAAGCGAGCGCCTCTTTTTCCAAAAACCGCCAAGGAACGGTATCAAACGATAACCCCTTATGGGCCATTGCCATACGTACCCGCCAGCAGTAAGGAGAAAAGCGTAAACGCTCATCCCGACCACATAAATCATACAGTATGCGTGCCATCGCGACCCCTTCTCTTGGTGTGCATTCGTTATTCATTGACCATTATGAGATAACCTACTCATCAACAGTGAGGCTAAGCCCTGCCTGGCGCAAGTAGCGAGCGTTCGCGTCCATGCTTCAGTAGGGTCTACACTGTCTATTAGTCTAATGGGTCGCCGACCTTCCCTAACTCAACAAACATCTTAAAAAATATTAAAAAACAAACATTTAAAATAAAATAACTGCGCTAGAAATGTTAAAAACACACCCCGTTAACTGGTATGACCAATTCTCCAATCTAGTTATTCCGGCAACCTGACCGTATCTTTCACACTACTCCGACCAGTATTGCGTTGACAGTCTGGTTGGCTATTGCGGAGCACACCAAATCAATAACAAGGGGCCGTTCCTCCCATGAATGAAACTACACTTGCACTTCTGGCATTTCTGCCGCTGTTGCTCTCAGGTATTTTGCTCGTTGGCTTCAAAATACCTGCCAAAATAGCGATGCCGATTGTTTTTCTGACGGCTGCCATTATTGGCCTGACCGTTTGGGATATGTCATTTAGCCGTGTGGCAGCGTCTACCATTCAGGGTCTGATTCAAACAGCGGGCCTGCTTTGGATCATCTTTGGCGCTATTCTGCTGCTCAATACGCTGAAACACTCTGGAGGCATCACCGCCATTCGTAACGGCTTTTCAGGTATCAGTCCTGACCGCCGTGTACAGGCGTTAATTGTTGCCTGGTTGTTTGGCTGTTTTATTGAAGGTGCGTCTGGCTTCGGCACACCAGCGGCTGTGGCAGCTCCTTTAATGGTTGCCCTGGGTTTCCCGGCATTGGCCGCGGTGGTGGTGGGTATGATGATCCAGTCCACCCCTGTGTCGTTTGGTGCGGTTGGTACGCCCATCGTGGTGGGGGTCGGCAGCGGCCTCAACCGTGCGGATATCACCACTCAGTTAGAGGCAAGCGGCTCCACGTGGGATGTCTTTTTCCAACAGGTAACAAGTTCTGTGGCAATCACCCACGGTATTGTAGGCATCCTGATGCCACTGATTCTGGTCCTGGTTATGGTGCGCTTCTTTGGCGCTAACCGTTCGTGGAAGGAAGGTCTGTCGATCACACCTTTTGCCATCTTCACCGGTATCGCCTTTGTTGTGCCTTACATGCTGGTCGGCGTTATCCTGGGCCCGGAATTTCCATCCATGATTGGCGCGATGGTGGGTCTGGCGATTGTTGTACCGGCAGCCCGTAAAGGCTTCTTGCTACCCAAAGATACCTGGGACTTTCCTGAGTCCACCTCCTGGCCTGATGAGTGGATTGGCAACCTGCAAATCAAGCTTGATGACGTAGCCGGTAAGGCACCTATGTCAACCTTTAAAGGCTGGGTTCCTTACGTACTGCTAGCACTGTTCCTGGTAGCTTCACGTACCATTGAGCCGCTGCAAGCTGCGTTAACCTCTATCAGCCTGGACTGGAACAATATATTTGGTGAGACGGGTGTTAGTGGCGGCATACAGCCACTCTATCTGCCTGGCGGGATCATTCTGGCGGTCGTGTTGGTCACCTACTTCCTGCATAGGATGAATCCTCGCCAGATGAGCGCGGCCATCTCTGAATCTACCAAAACCATTTTTGGTGCTGGCTTCGTGCTGGTTTTCACCGTCCCCATGGTACGTATCCTGATCAACTCTGGGGTTAACGGTGCAGATCTCGTCTCCATGCCGGTTATGATGGCCCAGGCAGTGGCTGATGGAGTTGGCGGCGTTTATCCCTTCTTTGCCCCAGCCGTGGGTGCAATGGGTGCCTTTATTGCGGGTTCCAACACCGTCTCCAACCTGATGCTGGCAGAGTTCCAGTTCAGTATCGCGCAAACCCTGGGCCTCTCTACGGCCATGATGATAGCGCTTCAGGCGGTGGGTGCTGCTGCAGGGAATATGATCGCGATTCATAACGTGGTGGCCGCCTCAGCCACGGTCGGCCTGTTGGGCCGCGAAGGGACCACGATCCGCAAAACCATTATTCCTACCATCTACTACCTGGTGTTTACCGGCATTATTGCCATGCTCGCGTTCTATGTCCTGGGGGTAACAGACCCTTTAATGTAGAGATCCAACACAGTAGTAAGTACTTGCCTCACCCCAGCTATCGACTGGGGTGAGGCGTTTAAGGACAAGCCGTTTAGCTCACCATCAACCAATACGCTTAAGCGTTTTGGCATGTTGTTGGCTACGCAGCACATAACTTTGAGCATTCATCTTTAAGCCCTCCACTGCCTCTGCAGAAAGCTCCCTAACCACCTTGGCGGGAGAGCCCAAAATCAGAGAATTGGGTGGAAAAACCGCTCCCTCTTTAATAAAAGCGCCAGCGCCGACCAGGCTGTTTTCGCCAATCACCGCGCCGTTCAACACAACGGCCTGGATACCAATCAGACAGCCATCCCCCACGGTACAGCCGTGCAGCATGGCTTGATGCCCAACCGTGACGCCTTTACCGACTTTCAGGGGATAACCAGGGTCTGCGTGCAGGACCGCGCCGTCCTGGATATTGCTCTCCTCACCAATTTCCAGATGATCACTATCGCCACGCAAAACGGCATGATACCAAACGCTTGAACGAGTTTTCAGCGTTACTTGCCCCATCACGTCAGCGGTTTCCGCAATATAAACATCATCGTGAATTTCTGGCTGGTGCTCACCAAATTGATAGATGGCCACGTAAAACACTCCTTTTGTTTGTTATCACCACGACTGACCCAAACCCTAGGCTAGCGCCTGTTCCAGCAATCGGGCAACGTGAATTGCTTCGCGCCCGCTTCCATCGTGGATCTGATGACGACAGCTGGTACCATCTGCCACCAATACGGCATCCTCACCGGCTTGGCGAATAGCAGGCAATAGCGATAGCTCGGCCATTTTCAGGGACGCCGCATAGTGCTCGGCTTCATAACCAAAACTCCCGGCCATGCCACAGCATGAAGACTCAATCGTCTCGACCGAAAGACCCGGCACCCAGCCTAGCACCTGCTCAACGGGGCGCAGGGCATCAAACGCCTTTTGGTGGCAATGGCCATGTAGCATCGCTCGTGTTACTGCCAGCGGCTTCAACTCAAGGGGTAACTGGCCTGCCGTGTGTGCTTTCACTAAAAATTCTTCAAACAGATAAGCAGATTCCGCAAGCGCCTTGGCTTCTTCGCCAAAGCCATACTGGAGAAACTCATCGCGCATACTAAGCAGGCAGGAAGGCTCTAAGCCTACAATGGCAACGCCACGCTCAACGAAGGGCATCAGGTGCTCAAGGGTTCGCTTAGCCTCGGCTTTGGCTTTTTCAAACTGGCCGGAAGACAGATAGGTGCGGCCACAACATAATGGCCGCTGGCCTTTCACCATATTGAGGTATACGCGATACCCTGCCGCCTCCAGTACCCGTTTGGCCGCTTTGGCATTATCGCCTTCCATGTAATTATTAAAGGTATCAACGAACAGCAGCACCTCATGTTCACTGATCGTGGCTCGGGTTGCTACCTCGTTACTCTGGCTCGCCAGGAAGTTACCCTTGAACCCAGGCAGTGCCCGCTGGGGGGCTAAATGAAGTGCATTCTTGATATGTTTCGCTAACCATGGAACACGCTCGACACCATTGACCAGGCCAGAAAATTTACTGGCCCAAAGGGCATAACGGGGCATCTCCCCTACCATACGGTCACGCAACGACAGGCCTTTCGCCCGGACTCTGGCAGTGCGGGCTTCAATTTTGAATTTCGCCATATCAACACCAGTGGGGCAGTCGCGCTTGCACCCTTTGCAGGACACACACAGATCAAGCGCCTCTTTGACTGCATCACCGGCAAGCCCCTCCTCGCCCAACTGGCCGGAAAGCACCAGGCGCAGCGTATTCGCACGGCCCCGGGTAAGGTGCTGCTCATCTTTGGTAATACGGAAGCTGGGGCACATGGTGCCCGCGTCAAACTTCCGGCAGTGCCCATTGTTATTACACATTTCCACTGCCATGGCTAACCCATGAGTAGTATCCCCTGCGGTGCCTGGCAGTGTTTGCTCCCCGGTCAGCGGATCACGCTGAACATTCCACGATGACCAGTCAAATACCGGCGTGAGGGGGATGCGCTGATAGGTGGTGGGGAAACGAAAATAGCGTTCATCGTCCATTTTTGGGGTATCGACGATTTTGCCTGGATTAAACAGATTATCGGGATCAAAGAGCTGTTTAATCTCCCGAAACGCGTTATTCACCGTTTCACCAAACTGCCATGCCACCCACTCACCACGGCACAGCCCGTCGCCATGCTCCCCGGAGTAAGCACCTTTATATTCACGTACCAGGGAAGAGGCCAACTCAGCAATTTCACGCATTTTTTGAGCACCGCCACGGCGCATATCAAGGATGGGCCTAACGTGCAGCGTGCCCACTCCTGCATGGGCATACCAGGTACCCTCGGTGCCATAGCGGTTGAACACATCCGTAAGCTTGCTGGTGTACTCGGCCAGATGTTCCAGGGGAACCGCACAATCCTCGATAAACGAAACCGGCTTGCCATCCCCCTTCATGCTCATCATGATGTTGAGCCCCGCCTTGCGCACATTCCACAACGCTTTCTGCTCAACTGCTTCCGGCATATCCACCACACTGCCGTGGAGCCCCAAATCGCCCATCAATTCGTTAAGGCGTTGTAGTGCGGCCAGCTGTTCGTTGCGATCCTGGCCGGCAAACTCCACCAGCAAAATCGCTTCGGGTTTGCCGATCAACGCCTTTTCAATAACAGGCCGAAACGCCGGGTTTTCCAGCGAGAGTTCAATCATTGTGCGGTCAACCAGCTCAACGGCCATCGGCCCCAGCTTGACAATATGCTGGGTGAAGTCCATCGCCTGATAAAAGGTCGGAAAATTAACCACTCCCAGTACTTTCTGCTCAGGGAGAGGGGAAAGTTTGAGCTTGATACGTCGGCTAACCGCCAAAGTACCTTCAGACCCCACCAACAGGTGGGCCAGATTGGCGCGCCCATCCGGGTCGTAGGGCTTGGGGTTTTGACAATCAAAAAGATCCAGATTATAGCCACCCACCCGGCGCAACACCTTGGGGAAATGGTTGCGGATATCAGGGCCTACCCGCCCGGCAATGGCTTGTACCTGCTGGGCCAGTTGCTGTTCACGGGAGCCTGCCTGGAACGCATCCACAAAACTGAAATCCACCTCGGCGCCATCGGCTAACAGCGCTTCCACCCCGATAACGTTATGCACCATATTACCGTAATAGATGGAACGCGAACCGCAGGAGTTATTACCGGCCATACCACCAATGGTGCACTGCGCGCTGGTGGAAACATCCACGGGATACCATAGTCCATAAGGCTTTAACCAGGCGTTCAAGTGGTCAAGCACCATACCTGGCTCCACCACGACTGTACGCGCCTCTTCGTCAAACGCTACCACCTGGTTGAGCCAGCGAGTGGTGTCGACGATTAGCGCCTCACCCACAGTTTGACCACACTGGCTGGTACCTGCCCCACGTGCCAGCACCGGTACTTTGGCATCGCGGGCAATATCGAGGGCAACTTTCAGATCTTCCTGGTGGCGGGGGATCACCACGCCAACAGGCGTCACCTGATAGATGGAAGCATCGGTGGCATAACGCCCGCGAGTGGCATGGTCGAACAGTACGTTACCGTTTATTTCCTGGGCTAGCCGCTCTGCCAGCGTGCTAACTGGTTGTATCCTGGCGTCCCGGGATCGATATTGGTGGGTAAGTGACGTCATGGCACACCTCCTTTCACTGTGTGGCCTGACGATCACTGGCAGAACGCAGAGGGTGCGCTGCAAAGTAGTCCAGTGCTGCCAGCACACCACTACCTTTCAGGGGAACACCGGCAAGCTTCATCCCTGCCTCACACCCGCCCAGCGTGGCAATCAGCGTTAAGTCGTTACAGTCGCCCAGGTGGCCGATCCGGAACATCTTGCCTTTCGCTTTGCCCAGCCCCATCCCCAGCGAGAGATCGAAGCGTTCGTAGATAATTGTGCGCACCTTATCCGCATCAACCCCATCGGGCATCACGACACCGGTTAGCACGGGTGAATAGAGCTCGGCATCCTGGCATTGAACCTCCAGCCCCCACGCCTTGACGGCGGCACGCACCCCTGCTGCCCAACGCTGATGGCGGGCCAGTACCTGCGCCATCCCCTCTTCCAGCAGCATATCCAGTGCTTCATTAAGGCCATACAACAAATTGGTGCTGGGGGTATACGGCCAGTAGCCGTTCTGATTGGCTTCCAGAATTTCGTCCCAGGCCCAGAAACTCTTCGGCAATCGCGCCTTTTTGCTCGCCTCAATTGCTTTTGGTGATAGGGCGTTAAAGCTGATACCAGGAGGCAGCATCAAACCTTTTTGAGAGCCGGAAACTGTCACATCCACGCCCCATTCGTCGTGGCGGTAATCAGCGCTGGCCAGCCCTGAAATCGTATCGACAATTAACAGCGCCGGGTGACCGGCTGCATCCATTGCCTTACGCACCGCCGCGATATCGCTGGTCACGCCTGTCGAGGTTTCATTATGAACAACACATACCGCTTTAATTTCATGCCCACTATCATCGTTAAGCCGCGCCTCGATCATGTCGGCCTGAACCCCCTGCCGCCAGCCTTCGTAGCCGGGCAAGCCAATAAACTCCGGTGTGAGATCCAGGCGCAGTGCCATTTTGTGCCATAAGGTAGCGAAGTGGCCGGTCTCAAACATGAGTACCCGATCCCCCGGCGACAGAGTATTCGCCAACGCCGCTTCCCAGGCTCCCGTTCCAGAGGCCGGATAGATAATGACTGGATATTCAGTTTTAAAAACCTGCTTGACCTTGGTCAGTAGCTCAAGCCCCAGCGCGCCGAACTCGGGGCCCCGGTGATCAATAGTGGGCAGGCTCATGGCCCTCAGGATGCGGTCTGGCACCGGTGATGGCCCAGGAATCTGCAAAAAATGACGGCCGGAGGGATGAAAATCGAGATTTAACATGGTGTCACTTCCTATTGTTGTTGTCGCGGATAAGCATTTCTTGAAAATGGATAATGAATTCAATTGTAGTGTTTAAAAAAAGGCTACTTAATGCACCCTTCAGCCCGCAACGTCTCCAGTTCTTCCGTAGAAATCCCCAGTTGCTCAAGCACCTCATCAGTATGCTGGGCGAATAGCGGTGCCGAAGAGCGAATCTTGGCAGGTGTTCGGGAAAATTTGCTGGGAAAACCGATGGTTTTCATTTTTCCAATGACCGGGTGCTCCATCTCTTCCACCATCCCCCGCGCCAGATAGTGCTCATCCTGCATGGCCTGGGCAAAGTCATTGATTGGCCCTGCGGGCACGCCAGCGGTATCGCATACGCTTAACCACTCATCCACCGTTTGGTTAGCCATCAGCTCTTCAAGTAGGGTTTCCAGTTCATCCACGTGCTGACCGCGGTCGTGATTGGTTAAAAAGCGTGGGTCTTCCATTAGCGTTTCGCGTTTTAACACGTCACGACAAAACCGTTCCCAGGTCCGCTGGTTGGCACATCCCAGCATCAGGTAACCATCTTTGGCCTTAACGGCCTGATAGGGGGCAGAGACCCGGTGGCGCCAACCGGTGGGGCCAGGAACGGTGCCTTCGGCAAAGTAAGCGGCGGCTTCCCAGGTAAACCAGGGCAACCCACACTCGGTGATGGCAATATCAATGTGCTGCCCTTCTCCGGTATTCATTTTGTGGATATGGGCTGCCAGGATGGAGTAAACAGCGGTAATGCCACCGCCAATGTCGTATACCGCAATCCCGGTTTTCAGGGGGCGCCTGCCCTCTTCGCCGGTCATCGACATAAGCCCGGTCATCCCCTGGGCAACCAGATCAAACCCGCCTTTATGGCTATAGGGGCCGGTTTGTCCGTACCCCGAGATGGAGCAGTAAACAATAGCGGGGTTAATGGCTTTAATCGTGTCATAGTCGATAGACAGCGACTTGGTGACGCCGGGGCGATAATTTTCGACGATGACATCCGTCTCCGCAGCCAGACGATAGAAAATCTGCCTTGCCCGTTCATCCTTGAGGTTAAGCGAGATGCTTTTCTTATTGCGGTTGATCTGGGAAAAACAGGTCGACTCCCCATTCACATAAGGCCCCATCTGCCGGCTGTCGTCGCCGCCGTTCAGCTTTTCAACCTTGATCACCTCCGCCCCCATATCCGCAAGCACCATGGTGCAGTAAGGGCCAGCCATTATCTGTGATACATCGAGCACTTTTATATTTTGTAAGGGAAGCATGTGCTCTCCTCCTGTAGACGTTAACGGCCTGACCATTCGAAAGGCGTTTTGTTGACGAACTTATCCACGGCAGCCGCAAAGTCCTGGCTCATATAACAGGTGGTCACCCAGTCATCGCCTACCTCCGGAGGCAAACGACGTTGCTGCTGAACGCGCCCAATCAACGCCTTACTGGCCTGCAACGTTAATGGCGCGCGTTGTTTGAAACCGGCAGCCAGCGCGGCAACATCCGCATAAATGGTGTCATCGGCAAACAACTGACTCACCAGTCCGGCGGCATGGGCTTCATCAGCGGTGATCAGCCGGGCCATCATGAGTACTTCCTTGGTGCGTGGAATGCCCACCATATCCACCAGCCGCGACACATTCGTAATGGAGAGTGTGTTACCTAACGTTTTTGCAATCGGCACGCCAAACTTCATGGTGCCAGTGGCATAACGAAAATCGCATACCAGCGCCAGCGCAGCCCCACCGCCCACGCATGCCCCTTCAATCAGCGCCAGCGTGGGCTTGGGGAATGTCTCCAGCTTTCCCACTACGCGATCTATACGCCGCTCATAATCAATGGCGTCATTAGGCGCAGTGAAGCTGGCAAATTGGGTGATGTCCGTACCGGCCACAAATGCCTCGCCGCCCACCCCGTGCAAGACAACCGCATACACACGATCATCACTTGCCAGGGTGTCGCAGTAATACTCCAGGGCGTTATACATATCCCAGGTCATTGCATTGCGGCTTTGCGGTCGGTTAAAGCCAATCCAGGCCACGCCGTCGCGTAATTCAAACTGTATGCTTTCCGTCGTGGGTGCTTGTTGATAATGTGCCATCTGCTGCTCCCTTAGCCGTAAATGAAGTTAACCAGTGCCAATGCAAAGGCGGGGATATAGGTATTAATCATCAGAATCGCGAACAGCACGCCAATGAACCAAAGGTTCGTTTTGGAGGTAGCCCAGATATCCGACTTGGCAATAGAGCAGGATGCTATCAGCACGCTGGCCACCGGTGGTGTCTGCTGGCCGATTGCCAGGTTAAGGGTCACGATCAAACCGAAGTGGAGCGGGTCAATACCCACTTCCAGCACCAACGGCAGTACGATAGGCACCACCAGGATGATGGCCGCTGCGGAGTGAAGGAAAACCCCCAGAATCAGAAAGATGATGTTCAGTAACGCTAATATCACGTACTTGTTGCTGGTCAACTCACTGATCTGCATCGCAATGGCCTGGGGTATACGCGTTTCTGTCAGGTACCCGCCTACCACCGCTGATGCGGCAACCAGCAACATGACCACCGCCGTCTGCACACCAGCACTTTTGCAGGATTCAATAAAGTTTTTCAGCGTAAATTCGCGGTACACCACGGCGCTGATAAAAATCGCCACACAGACGGCCAAGGCTGCCCCTTCTGTTGCGGTAACAAAGCCGCCAAAAATCCCACCCAGAATAATGACCGGAATTAACAGCGCCCATACGGCTTCCTTCAGCGCTTTCCATAACTGGGATGCCTGAAAACGCCCTTCGGAAGGAAAATTATATTTCCGGGCCAGGTAGTAACACATCGCAGCCAACCCCATCGCGCCAAGTAAGCCGGGGAAAATGCCTGCCACGAACATTTGCACGACCGACTCTCCCGACATCACCGCATAAAGAATCATCGGGATAGAGGGTGGCAAAATAATCGCCAGACTGGCAGCTGAAGAGGAAATAGAGGCGGCAAACTCCTTGGAGTAGCCTTTCTTACGCATGGCGGGGATCAGAATACTGCCAATCGCTGACACTCCCGCCACCGATGACCCGGAAATTTCAGCAAAGAAGACCGAAGCACCGATAGTCACCATCGACAGGCCGCCTTTGATAAATCCCACCATTGCCATCGCAAGGTCAATCAGGCGGCGAGAAATACTGGAGGCATTCATAATGGCTCCCGCCAGGATAAACAGCGGAATGGCAATCAAGGGAAAGTTGGTCGCCCCTTCGAACATCGTCATGCCAACAGTAGGCATTGCCATACTGCCATAGGTCATAAAGGTGGCGATGGTGCCCACCAGAGCAAGTGCGACGGCCACCGGCACATTGATCAAAATCAGCGCGATCAGGGCAAGAAATATATAGAGAATGATCATGTTGGTTACCTACCCTCGCTGCTGAGTGCTGACGGCTTCGACTTCATCGGCATCAATACCCTCCTCTTCCAATTCATGGTCGACAAAACCCTTCCCACGCGCACTCTTCAAGACGTCGGGCAGCCTGAGCAGCTCCGCTATGATGAATAACACTGAGGCCACAGGAATTGCCGACTGGGTAACCTGCATGGAGATAGCGGGCAGACTGACCATATTGACGCCCTCCAAAATCATCATGACCTGATAGCTCGCCAGCCCCAGGAAGATAAAAAAACCAATCGTGATTGCTTCCGCCAGCAGGGCGATGGGCACCCTGATTGACGGTGGGCACATATTCAATACGCTTGGGCAGGTAATATGGGCACCTTTGGCGGCCGCCAGCGCCGCACCGTAGTAGGTCACCCACGCCAATAACACTGCCGCCAGTTCGTCGTACCAGCTCAATGGCGAACCCAGATAGCGGGAGACAAAACCAATGGTCACCACACCCGCCAGGGCAATGACCAACACCACGACAATCCCCTCAAGAAACGCAAAGTAAGCGTTCTTGAACTTGGTATAAGCACTCATTGAAACCTCCAGTACCAAGAGGCGCTCACCCACCGAAGAGCAAGGCGCCTCCATGAGATGATTGTCTGGTTATTCGCGCAGTGCGGTAACCGCGTCAATCAGTTCCTGACCACCATCAACGTCGTTGGCGAACTTGTCGTAGATAGCCTGGGAGGCCTCAGCAAATGCTTCGAAATCAACCTCGTTCACTTCCATACCTGCTTCACGCATGCTGGCAAGCGTTTCTTCATCAAGGCGCTGCCCCTCTTCAAGCGCGAAGTCCTCCAGCTCCAGGGCAACATCCTCTAAAACAGTACGCACTTCTTCAGGCAGGCGATTCCAACTGGCACCCGCAATCAGATAGGCGGGGGTATAGACGTGATTGGACATGGAGAGGTAGTCCTGCACCTCATGGAAGCGCGAGGAGTAAGTCTGGATCAAGGGGTTTTCCTGCCCATCCATTGCCCCTGTCTGCAGTGCCACAAACACTTCAGAAAGCGACATGGGAGAAGGTGCTGCACCATAGCTGCGGAACATCTCTATGCGCCAAACGCCGCTGGGGGTACGCAGCTTAATCCCCTGTAAATCGTCTGGTACAACGATGGGACGAGCATTATTGGTGATTTGCCGGAAACCGTTTTCCCATACCCCGATAATTTTAAAGCCGCGGGCTTCAGCTGCGTCATAGAGAGGGCCACGCACCACCTCATCACGTACACGCTTCATATGCTCGCGATCCTCAATAAGGTACGGCATCTCAAACAACGCAAACTGCTCTGACTCGGAGCTCATAACGGTTGATGGAATGGAAAGGTCCAGAGACCCCAAGCGCAGGCGGCGCATCATCGATTCATCACCACCCAACTGACTATTGCCGTAAACATTGACTTCCGCCACGCCTTCAAGACGTTCATTAGCAAGCTCTGCAAATCGATTCGCGGTGATTTCAAACAGAGAGCCAGGCCCGCCCACATGGCCAAGCCGTACTTCGATATTGGCGCTGGCAAGCGAGGCGTGCAGGCCAAAGGCAACGGCAGTTGCCGCTAGCGCTGTTTTGAGGAATTTCATAGAGCACTCCAGGTGAAACATTGTTGTTGTTGGGACTTTCACCACCTCAATTTGAATTCAAAATTCAAAATTAGGTATTAAACTTTCGTATCAGCGTTTTGTTAAAACTCCTAACCTATTGATACATGGATTTTTTAGAATCATTTGATGGACAAAAAAGTGGCGTCTCCGTAAAGGCGCCACGATAACGCTGTTGCAACAAAATCACCTCACAGGTCAGGAGCCAACCCCCACCGCAGCCCGGCTGACTCGATGCCTTTGATGGCCGCCTGTTGATCCTCACCGGAGGAGGCGCCACTCACTCCCACAGCACCAATGACGCAATGCTGGTCGTTTAAAATCGGCACCCCGCCTGCCACGGGCACAAAATGCCCTTGTGAGGCAGCCGCGACACTGGCTAAAAAAGCGGGACGCTCGCTATTCCGCTCACCGACCACACCACTTGCGATCCCTATACCCAACGCGGCAAACGCCTTTCCCTGTGCAACAGGAAAGCGTAGGGGCGCACAGCCATCCTCCCGCTCGGCAGCCACCACATGCCCACCGCCATCCAGTACCACCAGGGTCAAAGGTGGTAACTCAGCGTGTCGCGCTTGTTGCCTTGCTCCATCCAGAATTTTCCGCGCCTGCTCACGGGTAAGCTGCACGCTACAATGGAATACATTACTCGCCATAAAGCGGCTCCTTTGTCGTTATTGGTTGTATGGTGTTATGGATGATGCGGCGCCCTCACCTGGTTGATGGCGCCTATACCAGCATAGACGTAACAGTAGCAATTGAATTCATAATTACTTTTGCGGATCATACACAGAGTCGCCACTATACAAAGATGGCTTGGTGTAACACCTCGCTAACGGGCATCACGGCTTGGTGGAGAACCAAGTGGGCAAACGACAAGGGACACAACAATGAGCAAAATTCTACAGCGCAACTTATATCGTGAGGTGGCTGACCGAATCGGTGATCTGATTGAGCATGGCGAGCTTGCCCCCGGTGAGCGCATCTCGGAAAAACAGCTGTGCGAAAAGTTTGGCGTTTCCCGAACTCCCCTGCGTGAGGCTCTTAAGGTACTGGCAACGGAAGGGTTGATTGAACTGCTACCCAACCGAGGCGCCCGGGTGGTGCGGTTAACATTTAAAAAAGTTAAAGACACCTACGACCTGATGGCCGCTCTGGAGGGATTATCCGGCGAGCTTGCCTGCCAACACATCAGCGACGCGGAAATCGCCGCCATCCGCCAGTTGCACGACACCATGCTGGAGCACTACCGTAACCAGGACTTGATGGCGTATTTTGAGATCAACCGGAAAATACATGAAAGTATTCTGGCCGCCTCACGTAACGACGTATTGCAGGAGATGTACAGCAACCTCAGCCAGCGGGTAAAGCGGGTACGTTACTCGAAAAAAATGACGCAAACATTCTGGCGTCAGGCCGTTCAGGATCACGAAAATATGATCGCGGCACTTGAGAAACGGGACAGCCAGAAGCTGGGGCAGATTTTACGCGAACACTTGTGTAATAAGCTGGAGGTCGCCACCCTCGCCGGCGTTATCGAAGATGGCAGCCTTAGCCCTGAAAATAGCGCTGAGAATAGCCCGGTACACAGTACCGAAAACAGTGCCGTGAATTCTTAAAACATACTGCCGGTTAACGGTTACTGCCACTGCTCCAGGCGCATAGCCGAGCGCTCCAGACGATCATGCTCCGCTTCCAGCTCACGCAGCAGCTCGCTGATACTTGTCAGATGCTCTAACGCAATATGCCTGGCCTGCTCGGCATCACCGCTCACAACCGCATCATGCAACCGCTCATGCTGCTGGTTGATCATAGCCCTGGGACCAGGGCGGTGATAGAGGTGCTTGACGGAGGCGAACACAGAGCTCAGCAGCAGATCCGTCAGGCTTTGCAGGGTGTGCACCAGTACCGGGTTATGGGATGCCTGGGAGATGGCCAGATGAAAAGCGTGATCAAGCCTCGCCAACTGCTCAACCTCCAGGGACTCTGGCTGTGCAGCGTATGCCGCCATTTCACGGTAACGGCGGGTTATCAGTACCCGATCCATTGAGGTTCCCCGCCGGGCAGCTAAATAAGCAGACTCCCCCTCCAGTAGCGCCCGCACCTCTAGTAAATCGAATAGTGTGCGGGGGTGGTCGCGAAACAGGTGCATTAAAGGTGCTTGCTGATGCATTGGCAGTAGCGATGCCACCGTTGAGCCATGCCCCTGGCGTGTATCGATAATGGCTTTACTGCGTAAAATTCTTAGCCCTTCCCGCAGCGATGCCCGGGACACCTTTAGCCGTTCACATAGCCGACGCTCCGAAGGAAGTAACTGCCCTGGCCGGAATACGCCCTCAAGAATCAACTCTTCGAGCTTGGCAGCCACATGTTCGGGGGTGCGGCGGCCCATCGGTATATCATCACTGGTAAATGCCATGCGTTGCTCCTCAGAACAGTACTCGGCTCTCCACAACAGGGTAAAACCATATGCTAGTGCCTGTGCCAACCAATATCAGGTGATTAACTATCTCAGGCACTTAACTATCGACCAATTACTGGTCAGACCATTGCACCACAACCTGGACAGGCGCACAAAAAAAGCTCAGATTGAGCACCGTGGTTAAATACCGTTGCCCTTTTAATGATAAAAAGCTAGGGATGTCGTTATGAATATCCTTTTTGATGAGCGCCTAGATGGTGCACTCATCCACCGTGACAAATCAGAGGTACTCAGTGACCTGCAAAACGCTGTGCCCTCCCTGACGCTGCTGCACCGGGAAGAGGACCTGCGCCCTTTTGAGTGTGATGGGTTGGCAGCCTACCGTGTGTTACCGATGTTAGTGGCGTTACCCGAGTCACTGGAACAGGTAGCAGGCCTGCTCAAACGCTGCCATGCCCTGGGCGTACCAGTGGTTACCCGGGGCGCAGGTACAGGGCTCTCCGGTGGTGCGCTACCACTTGAACAGGGCGTGCTGCTGGTGATGTCACGGTTCAGTAAAATCATCAGTGTCGACCCTGACGCGCGTCTGGCCCGTGTGCAGCCAGGTGTGCGTAATCTGGCTATTTCAGAAGCAGCAGCCCCCTACGGGCTTTACTACGCCCCAGACCCCTCTTCGCAAATCGCCTGCTCCATAGGTGGCAATGTGGCGGAAAATGCCGGGGGGGTGCACTGCCTTAAATATGGCCTTACCGTTCACAACGTAATGCGGGTCGATGTGCTCACCATTGAAGGAGAGCATATGACGTTGGGATCAGAAGCACTGGATGCCCCCGGCTTTGACCTGCTCGCCCTGATGAATGGCTCTGAAGGCATGCTGGGTGTTGTCACGGAGATCACCGTGAAGCTGCTACCCAAACCTGAAACCGCCAAGGTATTGATGGCCAGCTTCGACGACGTTGAAAAAGCCGGGCGCGCGGTGGGGGACATCATTGCTGCGGGGATCATTCCTGGCGGCCTTGAAATGATGGACAAGCTTGCCATCCAGGCCGCAGAGGATTTCGTTAAAGCAGGCTACCCCCTTGATGCAGAAGCCATCCTGCTTTGCGAGCTTGATGGCGTTGAAGCCGACGTGGACGATGACTGTGCCACCGTACGCCGCGTATTGGAAACGGCCGGCGCCATTAAGATCCAACAAGCCCGCGACGAAGCCGAGCGCGCCAAATTCTGGGCAGGGCGAAAAAACGCCTTCCCTGCGGTTGGCCGCATGTCACCCGACTACTACTGCATGGATGGCACCATTCCACGCCGGGAACTGCCGCGGGTGCTCAAAGGCATCGCCGCTCTATCTGAAGAGAGCGGCTTGTTGGTCGCCAACGTCTTCCATGCCGGTGATGGCAATATGCACCCCTTGATCCTGTTTGATGCCAACAAAGAGGGCCAACTGGCGCTGGCCGAGGAAGTAGGCGGAAAAATTCTTGAGCTATGCGTAGCCGCTGGCGGCTCTATCACCGGTGAGCACGGCGTGGGCCGGGAAAAAATCAACCAGATGTGCAGCCAGTTCCAGCCCGATGAACTGACGGTTTTCCACGCCCTCAAAGCCGCTTTTGACCCACAACGCCTACTTAACCCAGGCAAAAACATTCCCACCCTGGCGCGCTGTGCTGAGTTTGGCGCCATGCATGTGCATAACAACGAGTTACCGCATCCAGAGCTGCCACGCTTCTGATGCCACAAGGAACCACCATGACCGAACTTGCGATAAACGCTGCCGACCGGGATATCGCTGACGACCTGTGCGAACAGGTGCGCAGCGCCTATGTCGACCGTACGCCGCTGCGCATTGTAGCGGGAGACACCCGGGCTTTTTATGGCCGGGTAGTGGAAGGTAAACCGCTGGATATATCCTCCCATAGCGGCATTGTTTCTTACGATCCCGTTGAGCTTGTGGTCACTGTCCGCGCGGGAACACGCCTAAGTGCGCTCAACGCAGTACTGGCTGAACAGCAGCAAATGCTGGCTTTTGAGCCCCCGGCATTTGGCGACGCCAGTACCATTGGCGGTGCCGTGGCCACCGGCCTTTCCGGCCCACGCCGCCCCTGGGCCGGTGCTGCCCGGGATTTTGTACTGGGCACACGGGTCATCACCCAGGAAGGCAAGCTGCTGCGCTTCGGCGGTGAGGTGATGAAGAATGTCGCAGGCTATGATCTGTCACGCTTGATGGCAGGTGCTCAGGGCACCCTTGGCGTACTGGCTGATATTTCATTTAAGGTATTACCGATACCGACTGCCAGCCACAGCCTACGCCTGGAGCTGGGGCTGGGAGATGCCCTGACGAAGCTTGCCGAACTGGGCCGACAGCCATTGCCCATCACTGCGGCTGCGTGGCATGCAGGCGGGTTGTTTATCCGCCTGGAAGGTGGATCAAGCTCCGTCAATGCCACCAAAGAACGATTAGGCGGAGAAACGCTGGCCCCTGAGTTCTGGCAGCAGTTGCGCGACCACCAGCACGCGTTTTTTAACCTGGAGGAAGGACAGGCATTATGGCGCTTATCACTACCGCCCCACACTCCCCCGCTAAAGATTGATACTGCTGAAGCGAGCCTGTTCTACGATTGGGGTGGCAGCCAACGCTGGGTGAAAACTCATCTGGACGCGAACACTCTCCGCACGGCCTGCCAGAGTGCAGGCGGCCACTCCACCTGCTTCACCCCCCACACTCTGAACGGCACAGATTCACCGTTCACCCCGCTGAACCCGGTCGTGGAAAAGTATCATCGCAACCTGAAGGCCCAGTTGGACGCCCACGGTATTTTCAACCCTGGTCGTCTTTATGCGGCGTTTTAATCAGGAGAGCTGACATGCAAACGCATTTTACCGATGCAGACCGCCAGAAACCGCATATTCAGGAAGCTGAGCGCATCCTGCGCACCTGTGTGCACTGCGGCTTTTGTAACGCCACCTGCCCCACTTACCAATTGCTGGGTGATGAGCGGGACGGCCCCCGTGGGCGCATCTATTTAATGAAAGAGTTGCTGGAAAGCCGCGATGACGACGACCAGGTCACGGAAGAAACCCGCCTTCATCTGGATCGCTGTCTCACCTGTCGTAGCTGTGAAACCACCTGCCCATCCGGTGTGGAGTATCACAAGCTGCTGGATATTGGCCGTGCCGAAATTGAGCGCCGGGTTCCGCGTCCAACGGGCGAACGCGCCCAGCGCTACGTGCTGCGTAAAATGCTGGTGGATCCCAAGCGTTTCAAGGCACTGCTGGCGCTGGGGCAGACCTTTAAGCCCCTGGTATCGGGGCAACTGCGCAGTAAAATACCGCCTGCTCCAGTAAATGCGGGCCAGCGACCCGATAGCCAGCGCCATGCACGCAGCGTGCTGATACTGGAGGGGTGTGTGCAACCGGGGCTTTCTCCCAATACCAACGCGGCAACCGCACGTTTGTTGGATCGCCTGGGCATTAGTGTATCGCCGATCAACGAGGCGGGCTGCTGTGGGGCAATTGACTTCCACCTCAATGCCCAAGAGGCTGGCCGTGCCCGAATGCGCGCCAATATTGATGCCTGGTGGCCACACATTGAGCAAGGCGCTGAAGCGATTGTGCAAACCGCCAGTGGCTGTGGTGCTTTTGTTAAAGAGTATGGTGATATGCTCAAGGATGACCCGCAATACGCCGTCAAAGCGCAAAGAGTCAGTGCGCTGGCGAAGGATATCGTTGAAATACTGAGCAATGAGCCACTGGAGCAGCTACAGCTTAAATCATCGCATCAACGCCTTGCATTTCACTGCCCCTGCACCTTACAGCATGCTCAAAAGCTAAACGGTACTGTAGAAGGAGTACTCAGCAAACTGGGCTTTGCGCTGACACCGGTTAAAGATGCCCACCTTTGCTGCGGTTCGTCGGGCACCTATTCGATAACGCAGCCAGAGCTTGCGACACAATTGCGGGATAATAAACTGAACGCCCTGGAAGCAGGTAACCCTGACGTTATCGTGACCGCTAACATTGGCTGCCAGACGCACCTTGCCAGCGCCAACCGTACGCCTGTACGCCACTGGGTAGAAGTGGTAGATGCTGCACTGGCATAACCCCTGATTCACTCTGCCGTAGCCATTATCGCGGATACGGCACTTTACGCTCCATGATAAAAAGGAAATATTGATGCAAACCAAATCCATTCTTAGCCAAACTGACGTGATTCAAGTATTGGATGCCGCCCAAAAAGAAGCCGATAGCAATGGCTGGCCGGTAACCATTGCCGTGACCGATGATGGCGGCCATCTGCTGGCACTGCGCCGTTTGGATGGTGCCGCGCCGTTTAGCGCCGATGTTGCCACACAAAAAGCACGCAGCGCTGCACTGGGTCGCAAAGAGACACAGATTTTCGAAGAGATGATTAATAGTGGCCGCACGGCGTTTGTATCCGCCCCATTGCAAGGCCTGCTATCAGGGGGAGTACCCATTATTGTGGATGACCACGTTGTGGGCGCCGTAGGTATCTCAGGCGTGAAGCCCGACCAGGACGTACAGATTGCCAAAGCAGGCGTTAGTGCGATTGGCTAACTTGCCCTTCAACGCCCAAACGATATGCATAAAAAAGCCCCGGATCATTGATCCAGGGCTTTTTAGGAATTCATTCGGTTAATACCGATAATCTTCATGATGCCCTACAACAAGTGTTGCAGATGAGTGCTTTAATGGCGGACCGGACGAGACTCGAACTCGCGACCTCCGGCGTGACAGGCCGGCATTCTAACCGACTGAACTACCGGTCCACATAAGGCACTATAGTCATTTAATCGCGGTTCAGAGGCGCTTTTAAATGGTGGGTGGTACTGGGTTCGAACCAGTGACCCCCAGCTTGTAAGGCTGGTGCTCTCCCAACTGAGCTAACCACCCGGATGCAAGCGAACATGCGCTTAACAAACCTGCTAGTTATCATGGCGGACCGGACGAGACTCGAACTCGCGACCTCCGGCGTGACAGGCCGGCATTCTAACCGACTGAACTACCGGTCCGAATAACGATAACTTGCACAATATCAACTGATGATGGCGGACCGGACGAGACTCGAACTCGCGACCTCCGGCGTGACAGGCCGGCATTCTAACCAACTGAACTACCGGTCCGCTGATACATCAATTCATACTACTTCTTCACGTTTCCAGATTACCAGATAAATGGTGGGTGGTACTGGGTTCGAACCAGTGACCCCCAGCTTGTAAGGCTGGTGCTCTCCCAACTGAGCTAACCACCCGCTGGTCACGTGGCGCTGCATTCTACAGAAGCCTGACCGGATGTCAACATGCCATGTTCAAATTTTTGATTCAAACCAGCGTGTTGCTTACCGTGCCACTACCGTATGGTGAGCGCGGACGAAGGATGCCGCAAGTGTGGCTGCCTCGTCAATTAAAACCGCATGTTTCAGGCCAGATGCTCTGCGCGGTTTAAAATCGTGATCACCATCCGGGAGCCACCTCAGTTGCATGTTTTCCGGCAGTGAATAGCCGTTTACCTCATCAATGGTGCCAAACGGATCGCGTTCGCCCTGAAGGATCAACATAGGGCACTGGATGCCTGGAAAGTGCGCCAGTCGTAATTTATCCAGCTTCCCAGGAGGGTGAAATGGATAACCAGCCACCACCACCCCCGGGCATGGCACTTCACTGGCAAATAGGGAGGCTATTCGTCCCCCCATTGATTTCCCACCCACCCATAACGGCGTTGATGCCAGCGGCGCCAATAAGCAATACCACGCATCAAAGTTCGCCAGCGTCTGTTTAACAGGAGGTGGGGGGCGCCGTTTTCCCTGCTCATTCATTTGCTGCATATAAGGAAAATCAATGGCTAAGACCTGCACGCCCTGCTCTGCCATGGTCGCGGCAAATTGACGCATAAATACCGAAGAGAGCCCTGCTCCTGCGCCATGGGCAAGCAATATTCGTCCCTTTTCTGCGCATCCAGATACCGCAAGCGGCCCGTAGCCACTCACAATGAACCGCTGCGTAATGGAGGCTCCCAGCACGCTGGGCAGCTCATCCGCCATCACATCAGTAAATCCAAGGCCAATATAATAAGACACCCTTTTCCCCCAGAAATTCAGTGTTAATTCCAATGGTGTGTTCAGCTTAAGGCGCGGCTGCGCTAGAATCTTAGTCGGATCTTGACCTGCATCATCAAGCGGGTGGCCGTATCCGTGCAAAATGCCACGGGTTATCCCCTAACCGCGTTCGATGGGAACATGAAATGAGTACAGCATTGGAACACCCGACCTACAATTACAAGGTAGTTCGGCAGTTCGCGATTATGACCGTTGTGTGGGGCATTGTTGGCATGACAGTCGGTGTCATCCTTGCCGCACAGCTGGTTTGGCCGCAACTGAACCTCGGCTTACCTTGGACCAGCTTCGGGCGTCTTCGTCCGTTGCATACTAACGCCGTCATCTTCGCCTTCGGCGGTTCGGCGCTGTTTGCGACATCTTACTATGTCGTTCAGCGCACCTGTCAGACTCGTCTGTTCTCTGACAAGCTCGCTGCATTCACCTTCTGGGG
The DNA here is from genome assembly GCF_023507745.1 of Vreelandella olivaria. Classification (GTDB taxonomy): domain Bacteria; phylum Pseudomonadota; class Gammaproteobacteria; order Pseudomonadales; family Halomonadaceae; genus Vreelandella; species Vreelandella olivaria_A. The sequence goes on from NZ_JALPZO010000134.1 coordinate 112,197, forward strand.
TTGGCAAGCGGTTATCCTCTCTGCCGTGGTGACCTTGCCGTTAGGCTATACCACCACAAAGGAGTACGCTGAACTGGAATGGCCAATCAGTATTTTGATTGCCATTGTCTGGATCAGCTATGCCATCGTGTTCTTGATGACCGTTAAGAAACGCACCACATCGCATATCTATGTGGCAAACTGGTTCTTTGCTGCGTTTATCTTAACCGTGGCGGTGCTGCATATTGTTAATAATGCCGCCATCCCGGTTACCCTCATGTATTCCACTTCGATTTACGCAGGTGCTGTGGATGCCATGGTACAGTGGTGGTACGGTCATAACGCGGTTGGCTTTTTCCTGACAGCAGGCTTCCTGGGCATGATGTACTACTTCGTGCCCAAGCAGGCTGAGCGTCCGATCTACTCTTATCGCCTTTCCATCGTCCACTTTTGGGCGTTGATCATGATCTATATGTGGGCCGGCCCACACCACCTGCACTACACTGCACTGCCAAACTGGGCACAGTCGCTGGGTATGATTATGTCTATCATTCTATTGGCTCCCTCCTGGGGCGGCATGATCAACGGCATGATGACCCTATCGGGTGCCTGGCATAAGTTACGTACTGACCCCACTCTGCGCTTCCTGGTCGTCGCGCTTTCGTTCTACGGCATGTCGACTTTTGAAGGGCCAATGATGGCGATTAAAACCGTCAACGCCCTGTCTCACTATACCGACTGGACGATTGGCCATGTGCACTCCGGCGCCCTGGGCTGGGTAGCCATGATCACCATCGGCTCTATGTACCACCTGATTCCACGTGTCTTTGGCCGTACCGAAATGTACTCCATCAATCTGATTGCGGTGCACTTCTGGTTAGCCACCATCGGTACCGTGCTCTACATCGCTGCCATGTGGGTTAACGGCATCATGCAAGGCTTGATGTGGCGCGCCATTAATGCCGACGGCACCTTGATGTACACCTTCATTGAATCAGTTGAAGCCAGTGGCCCCGGCTACTTTGTTCGCCTGATTGGTGGTCTGTTCTGGATCGTGGGAATGCTGATTATGGCGTTTAACGTCTATATGACGGTGAAACGACGCGAAACCATCAGCCATCCAGCGCCGCAAGCCGCTTAAACCGGGGAAGTTGAGACCAATGAAACACGAGATCGTCGAAAAGAACGTTGGCTTACTCGCCGTGTTGATCCTGGTTGCGATCAGCTTCGGTGGCTTGGCCGAAATCGTACCGCTGTTCTTTCAGAAGGATACTACCGAACCTGTTGAGGGGCTGCGCCCCTTAACGGCGCTGGAGCTGGAAGGGCGAGACATTTATCGCCGTGAAGGCTGTGTCGGCTGCCACTCTCAGATGATTCGCCCCTTCAGGGCAGAAACTGAGCGTTACGGCCACTACAACGTTGCAGGAGAGGAAGTGTATGAACACAACTTCCTGTGGGGTTCCAAGCGGACAGGGCCAGACCTGGCCCGCGTGGGAGGCCGCTATAGTGACGACTGGCATCGTGCACATATGTATAACCCCCGGGACGTAGTACCTGAGTCCATCATGCCTGCTTATCCCTGGTTGTTTGAGCGCACCCTCGACGGCGAAGCAACGCCAGCGAAAATGCGCACCCTGCGCCAATTAGGTGTGCCATATACCGACGATGATATCGCCACAGCGACTGCCGATGTACGAGGCCAGCAGGAAATCACTGCTCTGGTCGCCTACCTGCAGCAATTAGGAACTGTGCTTGAGGGCACTCGTTAAGTTATGGATACGGGAACTTTCCGCGGCCTTATCACGCTGTTTTTGATCGTCGCTTTTATTGGCATTTTCTTATGGGCCTACTCAAAGCGACGCAAACCGGACTTTGACGAAGCGGCCAACCTGCCCTTCGCTGATAACGATGATGAGCAACCGACCAGTGACAAGCATGCTTCGCTCGAACACGAAGCGGATTCCCGCCACGACAGGGGAGATAAGAATACATGAATAATTTATGGGGTGACTCCCTATCCAGCTTCTGGAGCGCCTGGATTATTGTCCTCACACTGGGCACTATCGCTGCGAGTGTTTGGATTTTGCTCGCCAACCGCAGCACCGATAAAGTACCAGATGCTGACGGTAACATTGAAACGACCGGGCATGCGGCAGATGGTATTGAAGAGTATGACAATCCTCTGCCTCAATGGTGGTTCAAGCTATTTATCCTGACGGTAGTGTTTGCCTTGGGGTATTTGGTGCTCTATCCAGGGCTTGGTAACTATGCTGGCATCCTGGGCTGGTCCCAGGAGGGTCAGTGGGAGGAAGAGGTGGCCGATGCCCATGAGCGCTTCACGCCCATCTTTGCCCAGTACCAGGAAATACCTATTCCCGAGTTGGCACGAGATGCTGACGCCATGCAAGTAGCCGAGCGCATCTTCCAGAATAACTGTGCGGTATGCCACGGCTCCAACGCCCAGGGCAGCTATGGCTTCCCGGATCTCACTAATGACGACTGGCTATACGGCGGGGAGCCAGAAAATATTCTGACCACGCTGACCAATGGCCGTAACGGTTTGATGCCTTCCTGGCAACAGTTGGGTGAGAACAACATTGAAAACCTCACACAATACGTGCTGTCTCTTTCTAACCTGGAGCATGATGAAGAGCGTGCTGCCAGCGGTGAAAGCACTTTCCTGGCAGCCTGTGCAGCGTGTCACGCGCCAAGCGGTACTGGCAACACAGCGCTGGGTGCACCAGACCTGACGAACGATATTTGGCTTTATCAAGCGCCGGGCCAAACCGTTGCAGACTCCATTCGCCAGACGCTGCGTAATGGTCGTAACGGCCATATGCCAGCACAAGCGGCTTACATTGGTGAAGAGCGCGTACATCTGGTAGCTGCTTACGTTTACAGCCTGCGCTTTAACGACTAATCACGCTGAGGCGTTACGTCAATATAAAGGGCTGCTTTAAGAGGGTGCGGTTTCATACCGCACCCTTTCTTCATCCACAACCCGATACACTATTAGCACGTTTATGACCTGTCAGTTATTCGGTCTACAGCCAGCACTATGCTGTTGCCTATCCTGCCTTGTGAGCTGCGATCATCGCCATGGAAAAGATACCTAGCCAAGATATTACGCCGCCAGTCGTCGGGCATCACTCCCCTGATGAAGGAACTACCCAGGAAATGTATGCCAAGCGCCGCCATATTTATGTGCGCGAGATTAAAGGCCTGTTTCAAAAAATCCGACGCAGTGCCAACTGGGCGCTAATGCTAGCTTTCTTCTTACTGCCTTGGATTAACTGGGGCAATCGTCCCATGGTCTGGTTTGATTTGCCTGGCCGGGAGTTTCATATCCTTTCAGCCACATTTTATCCTCAGGAGTTTATCTTACTCTCCTGGCTACTGATCATTTGTGCCTTTGGGCTGTTTTTTATTACTGTCTTCGCAGGACGGGTCTGGTGTGGCTACACTTGCCCCCAAAGTGTCTGGACGTTCCTGTTTATGTGGCTGGAACACCGTATTGAGGGTACAAGAAACCAGCGCATCAAGCTGGATAAACAGCCCATGCATACCCATAAGGCATGGCGTAAAACAGCCAAACATACTGCCTGGCTCCTTATCGCCCTGGTCACAGGCATTACCTTTGTCGGCTACTTCACCCCTATTCGAACACTGGTTGCAGAGCTACCCACACTTAATGCGCACGGATGGTCCTATTTCTGGGTCGGCTTCTTCCTGGTGTTTACCTACCTGAATGCTGGCTGGCTGCGCGAGCAGGTGTGCATTTATATGTGCCCCTATGCACGCTTTCAATCGGTGATGTTTGATCGGGACACCTTGATTGTGTCCTACGACCAGACACGAGGGGAGCCTCGTGGAAGCCGTAAAAAATCGCTCAGTCACACTCAGGCGCGTGAAGCCGGGAATGGAGACTGCATTGATTGTGAACTGTGTGTCCAAGTTTGCCCAACCGGCATTGATATACGCGAAGGCCTGCAGTACGAATGTATTACCTGCGCCGCCTGCATTGATGCCTGCGACAGTATTATGGATAAAATGGGTTACCCTAAAGGGCTTATCCGCTATACAACTGAAAACTCACTAGAGGGCAAGAAGAGCCATATATTGCGCCCTCGCCTACTTGGCTACTTTGCCGCACTGGTGGTGATGGTGGCCACCTTTGCCTGGGCTGTTAACGACCGTATGCCCCTGGGCTTTGAAGTTGAGCGAGAGCGCACTCAGCTTTATCAAACCACCCGTGATGGTCGCATTAGCAACGTCTATAGCCTGAATATCCGTAACCTGGATAACCAGGATCACACCTACCGTATCAGTGCAGCTGGTTTACCCAGTCTATCTCTGGACGATGTCACGGTAAGCGTTCCTGCAGGCGGTTCCCGCCTTCAGGTGGTTACCGTCCTGGCCGACCCAGATGACTTGCAGCAGCCCAGCCACCCCATCACCTTTACTTTGCAGGCCCAGCAGGATGAGCGTATCCGCTTAGAGCGCGAAACTCGCTTCCTGGGCGATATTAGGAGATAAAGACACGATGCCTTCCCATAACGTTACCCCCTGGTACAAACAGTTTTGGCCCTGGTTTTTAATTGGGCTACTGTTCTCATCAATTATTGTAAGTACCACCTTTGCCGTCCTTTCGATTAAAACCGCAGACGGCATGGTGGTACAGGAAGACTATTACGAGCATGGCAAAGCCATCAATATGATTCTTGCCAAACAGGAGCGTGCCGAGGAACTCAACCTTTCAGCCGAGCTGCGCATAGATCCGCTGACCAGCGATATTGTGCTCGACTTGGCCGGTGATGAGCGCCCGGACAAACTCTACCTGATGCTCATTTTCCCTACCCAGGATGATCGGGACCAGGAGTTTGTGTTAGAACACGTGCGAGACGGGCGTTACACTGCGCAAGGGCCGGATAATCTGCGCTACCGCTGGTACCTACAGTTACAGCCAGAGCAGACAGAAGCCGATTGGCGCCTGATTGGTGTTGCCCGTTTCCCCGATGAAAACAGTATTGCACTGCTACCTGGAGGGCGTTCCGCGAGCGAATGAGCACTACCGCTAACGTCCCTGGCTGCTATCACTGTGGCAATCCGGTGCCCTCAGGAGCACCTTGGCAGATCACCTTTGACGATGCCACCCATCCGCTTTGCTGCCCTGGCTGCGAAGCGGTGGCCCATGCCATTGTGGATGGTGGTCTGGAGAGTTATTACCACTACCGCACTGAACTCCCTGAACGTCCTGATGAGCGTCAGGCAGCTAAAGCCGAAACATGGTCGGTATTTGATGACCCTGGCTTACAGGCACAGTTTGTTCATCCCGACGGCGACGATGGAACGGTCAGAGCGACACTGGCAATAGAGGGCATTACCTGTGCCGCCTGCGCCTGGTTGATTGAGCACCGTTTAAATGCCCTTGAAGGTGTTACCTCAAGTGCCGTGAACTTAACTCACCATCGCCTTCGAGTAAGCTGGGCCCCTGACGTCATCACGCTTTCCCAGCTCTTCGCCGAGCTTGCTGCGATTGGTTATGACGCTCAACCCTACGAGCCAGACCAGGCCCAAGCGCGCTTGCAGCACGAAGAGCGTATGAACGTTCGCCGCCTGATCGTTGCCGCCGTCGGCATGATGCAGGTCATGATGTTCTCTATTCCTATCTATGTTGCCGGGCCAGGGGAACTGAGTGCCGACTTCTATGCACTGTTTCATTGGCTCTCCTTTGCATTGGCGACACCGGTCGTGTTTTTCTCGGCCCAGCCCTTCTTCCGTAATGCACTGCGCGATCTGAAAACCGGTGTACTGGGTATGGATGTGCCGGTTTCACTAGCTATCGGTGGCGCCTACCTGGCCAGTGGCTATGCCGTACTGTTTGATGTGGGTGAGGTTTATTTCGACTCAGTGGCAATGTTCACCTTCTTCCTGTTGTTTGGCCGCTATGTGGAAGGACGGGCCAGACGACGCAGCGGGCATAGCGGTAATGCCCTTAGCGGTGTCCTCCCCGTTTCAGCCACACGCCTGGAAGCCGATGGCAGCGAACGTATTTTACCCGCCAGTGAACTGGCCGCCGGTGATCGCGTGCTCATCAAGCCAGGTCATGGCGTTCCTGCGGACGGCATTATTGAAGAAGGAGAGTCAAGCCTCGACGAATCCATGCTTACCGGAGAGTACCTGCCGGTCACCCGGCGTGTTGGCGACAGTGTGACGGGGGGTAGCCAGAATATGGAAAACCCGCTGATCATCAAGGTCACTCATGCGGGTAACGAAGCAAGAGTGGCGGGCATTGTCGATTTAACCGATCGCGCATTTGCCAGCCGCCCCCGGCTTGCGCAAATGGCCGCACGTATGGCACACCTGTTTGTATTGCGCCTGCTGGTGGTGACCGCCTGCGTTACCGTCGCCTGGTGGTTTATCGACCCCTCCAGGGTGCTATGGATAATGCTCTCAGTACTGGTGGTTACCTGCCCCTGCGCCCTGGCCCTGGCGACCCCCACCGCCCTGACAGCCGGGCACGGGCAACTGCGCCAGCGGGGCGTATTGATCACCCGTGCCGATGCAATGGAGTCGCTATCCAACGTTACCCGGGTGATTTTCGACAAGACAGGGACGCTAACCCGGGGCGAAATGCACCTAACCCAGACAGACCCTATCTCCTCCGAACTCAGCGCTGAACGAGCACGCGCTATCGCTGCGGCCCTGGAGGCTCACTCCGAGCATCCCATTGCTCGTGCATTCCGTCCGTTTCGCGATGCCACGCTACAGGCTCGCCATGTGCACAGCTATACAGGCAGCGGCTTGGAGGGCACGCTAAATGGAGCCACTTGGCGTTTAGGAAAACCTGACTTTTCCAGCGCCACCTCCATCACCTCGCCAGGGACCGGGCAGTGGCTACTGCTCAGCGAAAATGGCACCCCTCGTGTATGGTTTAAGCTGCATGATGGTATTCGGGACGATGCCGCAGAGACGGTGGCTGCACTGCAGGCCAACGGGTTAGTCGTCGAACTGCTGTCCGGGGATACACAGGAAGCCGTTGAAAGCCTGGCCCGGCAACTTAACATCACCACATGGCATGCAGGCCGATCTCCAGAAGGCAAGCTTGAGCGGTTACGTGAACTACAGGCCCAGGGCGAACGTGTCGTCATGATCGGGGATGGTATCAATGATATCCCTATATTGGCTGGAGCTGATGTGGCGATTGCCATGAACGGCGCCACCGACTTGGCACGCACCCGCGCCGACGCAGTGTTGCTCAGCCCTCGATTGATGCGTATTTTTGACGCCATCGAGATCTCCCGTGCAACCCGAAGGATCATGCGCCAGAATATGATGTGGTCGGTGTGCTACAACTTCTCGGCGTTGCCCTTGGCCGCGATGGGGCTCATACCACCCTGGCTTGCCGCTATTGGCATGTCGCTCAGTTCACTTGTCGTCGTTGGCAACGCATTACGCCTGTCTCGCTGGCGCACCCGGCCTGCTCCTCTGACAATGCCTGCAACCCCGGTGACTGCATGACCATCCTATACCTGCTAATTCCTCTTTCGTTGATTTTACTGGGCTTGGCGGTCTGGGCTTTTTTCTGGGCAGTAAAACACGATCAGTTTGATGATCTGGAAGGCCCTGCCCACCGCATTCTTTTCGATGACGAAAATGACCTGACCGCAGAGCAACGCGCCGAGCACAAGAAAACATCATCCCAGCGCACTGACTCAGATGAACCCGAGCCACCAGCATGAACCCCACCGGGCTCGACTTGCCACCCGTAATGGCGGCATTTGTATTTGGTTTAATGGGTGGCGCTCACTGTATTGGCATGTGCGGTGGCATTATGAGCGCCCTCACGTTTGCCGTCCCTCCCAGCATGCGCCACCCGGCACGCATGGGAGGGCTGCTGCTTAGTTATAATCTGGGCCGCATTCTCAGCTATATGGTGGCGGGTGCGCTGGTAGCAGCCCTCGGCACGCTTATTTCGCTCTCCCCCATGGCTCGCCTGCTATTGCAGGTATTTGCGGCGCTGATGCTGATCCTGATGGCTCTCTATATTGCCAACTGGTGGAAGGGGTTGCTGAGGATCGAGGCGCTTGGACGGCATTTATGGCGCCATATAGAGCCAGTCGGCAGACGCTTAATGCCTGTCGTCCACCTTCCGCAAGCGTTTACTCTGGGCGCTTTATGGGGCTGGTTGCCCTGCGGCCTGGTCTACTCGATGCTTGCCTGGAGTTTGGCTATTGCCAACCCAATACAGGGCGCCCTGCTGATGGGTGCCTTTGGTCTGGGTACGCTACCCGCACTACTTGTCACGGGCATGGCGGCTCAACAGCTGAACCACTTGATTCGTCATCCGGCTACACGCAGCGTGGCCGCGCTTACCATTATCAGTTTTGCGGTATGGCAGTTATGGGCACTACTGGGCCATCACACCCATTGACCGGACAGGGTGCATTACTTGATATAGCTCAACGCTTTCACAGTTGGCATGCACTAGCATTTGGTAGGATTTAAGCCTGTTTTTTCGGTACTAAAAGCCCGTTATCAACTTTTGTATTTCCAATCCTGGAGCGCCTTCCATGCCCGCACACGCCACTGCTGCCGCACCACACACTACACCCGCAGCGCCTTCGGCCACTGCCTGGGATGAAGCGTTGCTACGCCGATATGATAAAAGCGGCCCGCGTTATACATCCTACCCAACCGCGCTCGCTTTCCACGAGCAATTTACCGCTGACGATCTCACCCAGGCGCTTGAACGCAGTAACGAAAGCCAGCGGCCACTCTCGCTTTATGTACACGTGCCGTTTTGTCGAAAAATTTGTTTTTATTGCGCCTGTAACAAAATTGCCACCAAAAACACACAACTCGCCGAGCCCTACTTATCCAGGCTTGATCGTGAAATGGTGTTGGCCGCCCGCCACGTGGACACCAGGCGTCCAGTACAGCAACTGCACTGGGGCGGCGGCACACCCACGTTTCTCTCGCTGGCACAAATGAGTGATCTGATTGACCGCCTGGATGCCCGATTTGGCTTATCCATGGCCCCCGACCGTGATTACGCGATTGAAATCGACCCAAGGGAAGCGGATGTATTCACCCTGCGTCATCTACAGTCGCTTGGTTTCAACCGTCTAAGCCTCGGGGTACAGGATTTAAATCCTCAGGTACAAAAAGCCATTAACCGTGTGCAACCGCGTGTGCTGACAGAAACGTTAATGGACGAAGCCCATCGCCTGGGCTTTCGCTCACTTAACCTGGATTTGATTTATGGCCTGCCCTTTCAAACAGAGCGCAGCTTCGCTGAAACGCTGCGTCAGGTAATAGAACTGAATCCCGCACGGCTTTCGGTCTTTAACTATGCCCATATGCCAACCCGCTTTGCCCCACAACGGCGTATTAATGAAGAGGACCTGCCAAGCGCTGATGAAAAGCTCGCCATTCTGCACACCACCATAGAAATGCTTACCAACGCAGGCTATGTGCATATTGGGATGGATCACTTCGCCCGTCCCGATGACAGTTTGACCATTGCCCAACGCAATGGCTCATTGCAGCGGAATTTCCAGGGTTACTCCAGCCACGCCCAGTGCGATTTGATTGGACTGGGTGTCTCAGCGATTTCCCGCGTTGCAGACGTATATGCCCAAAACCCCACTTCACTTGAGCTTTACGAAACTGCTTTGGATCAAGGTAGACTGGCAACCACAAAAGGATTACGGTTAAATGAGGATGACCTGATACGCCGGGATGTCATTGAACGCTTAATGTGCGATATGGGAATCGACTTGGCAGCAGTGGGTCAGCGCTGGGGAATTAATGCCGCTGACTACTTCAACCCAACCCTTGAGCAGTTGCGGGGGGCTGAACAGGATGGCTTACTAGTACGCGACGGCTTGTCACTAAGAGCCACCGCTATGGGCCGCTTACTGATTCGCCATCTTGCCATGGCATTCGATGCTTATTTACCTAAGCAGTCGGCGCGGCGTTACTCGAAAATTCTGTAACCCTCTTGAGGCGCCTTCACCCTGCGCCTATGATGGCTAATAATCAAGGGAGAAATACATGCCACATCCTGTCAGCCAACGACGTTCGCTGCTGCAAGAGGCACGCTGTCAAACCTGTAGCCTTAGTTCACTCTGTCTGCCTCTGGCGTTAGAGCTTGAAGATATGGGTCAGTTTGATGCCATCATTCGGCGCCGCGCCCCATTAAAAAAGGGGGAACCGCTTTTTCGTCAGGGTGACTCCTTTACCAGTGTTTATGCCGTGCGCTCTGGCAGTCTTAAACAGACCACCAGCGAAGGCGATGGTAATGACCAACTGACCAACTTCTACCTGCCAAGTGAGTTGGTTGGCTTGGATGGCATTGATGAAGAGCATTACCCTGGCAGTGTTATTGCACTTGAAACCACAACGGTCTGTGAAATTCCCTTTGACCGTCTGGATCTGCTGTCAGAGGAACTGCCTGAACTTCGTGGTCAGCTCTACCGGAGTATGAGCAAAGAGCTTAGGGATGACCGGCGCATGATGCGGCTGTTATCGCGTAAAACCGCTGACCAGCGTCTGGCAAGCTTTCTGATCACCCTTTCAGACCGCTTCCGCCGTCGTGGCTACTCGCCCTACAGTTTTCGGCTTTCCATGTCCCGTGCTGATATCGGTAACTACCTAGGCTTGGCGGTAGAAACGGTTAGCCGTATTCTTAGCCGTTTTCAACAGCAGGAAGTGGTGGCGGTTTCAGGACGCGAGATTAATATCCTCGATATGCAGCTGTTAATCACCCTGGCCGAAGAGGACGAGCAGGCAGTTACCTCACGTTAAGTGCCTGAATACGCCCTGCCATCAATGCTGCCTGCTTGGCTTCAAGCCCTGCAAAATCAAACAGTGTGCGGTCAGCAAGCTGCGAAGGAGCGACGTTTGTCACCGCTTTAAACATGCTTTCCAGCCTTCCTGGATGCTTCTTATCCCACTCGGCCAGCATATCCTTGACCACCTGACGTTGCAGGTTGGGTTGAGAGCCGCACAGATTGCAGGGAATGATAGGAAACTCCATCAACCGGGAAAACTCTGCAATGTCAGCCTCTTTGCAGTAGGCCAGCGGGCGAATCACGATGTTTTTACCATCATCAGAGAGCAGCTTTGGTGGCATCGCTTTAAGTGTGCCGCCAAAGAACATATTAAGAAACAGTGTTTCCAGAATATCTTCCCGGTGATGCCCCAGAGCAATTTTGGTTGCGCCGATCTCTTCGGCAAAACCGTATAGCGACCCACGCCGTAACCGCGAACAGAGTGCACAGGTGGTCTTACCTTCCGGGGTTTTCTCTTTTACAACCGAATAGGTATCGCGCTCCAGAATATGGTACTCCACCCCCAGCCTATCCAAATACTGCGGTAGCACGTGCTCTGGAAAACCGGGCTGCTTCTGATCCATATTCACCGCCACCAGGGAAAAATTGACAGGGGCATTACGCTGCAGACTGCGCAGAATCTCAAGCATGGTGTAGCTGTCTTTCCCCCCCGAGAGACATACCATCACCCGGTCTCCCTCATCAATCATCTGATAATCGATAATGGCATTACCCACCTCACGGCGCAGACGCTTTTGCAGCTTATTAAATTCGCGCTTCTGTTTTGCGTCGTGCATCTCAGGCTGAGGTTGCAGGCTCACCGCTGAGGCGACATCTGCCGTCGCGGGGTCAAAATAATCAAGAGGTTGCATGGTATTAGCACTGCCGGTGGAATAAAGAGCAGTGGCTATTCTAACAATACTCGCCACCTCCACCCAACATAAACCCAGCAAATACAGCGGTTTTAGGTGACCTGGGCGGCTCCACGCTGCAAGCGAAGGTACAGTAACGCACTGGCCGTCGCATCACTTAATACGCCATGCCCTCTCATGGCAGGAAGCTGCCACCGTTCAAGTGCATCGCCAAGACAGCTACTGATATCCACCTGAGGATGTAGGCGTCGTAGCTGCCGATGATGCAACTTGGCAATATCCACCTGGGCATTGGGCAGGCCGAAGCCCAGTCCCGCTTTGAATAGGCTATTCAGCCGTTCAAAAGAGCAACCTACCTGCCAACCGATGAGAGGCCGGTTACCCACAAATTCAGCTAATGCACCTAGATTTTCCGCACTGGGGGTTAACGCCACATCGGTGCCATAAAGCTGATGGTGCCTGCGTAGCGTGGCCTTATCGGCACTACGGGTATTGGCGATCGTCGCCACCCAGGCACGGCTGGTTTGGACATGGCGCTGGTTCAGAACAACAGCCGCCACGCTGACGACCGGATGCTCATCAACAGATACCCGGCATGCCATCGCCACCAGTTCCTCCCCCATATAAGGCTGAAACAGCCAGGCGTAGGGAGAGCCTTCACAACGACGGCGGTCACTTTCCCGCTGTAATAACATCCGTAACGAGCCACTAAAGAGCGCCACGTGTCGATCTAGCAATCGCATACTGCTCACGAATACTCCAGATGATATCGTTGGGAAAGACGCTGCTTGAAATCCTTGACAATATGCAGTGCCTCACGCAGTAAATCGCGTTCAAGCGATGAAAGCTCCTGTACTACCACACGGTTGGTTCTCTGTTCAGACGTTTCGCCCAGTTCATGCAACTGCTGTTTCAACCGCAGTTCTGTAAACAGCGCCAGCGCTTCACCCAGATCATCGGCAAAGCGACGATCCAGTCGACCATCGGCCGCCAACGCATCCAAACGATCCAGAGTTGAGGTCGCTTTAATACGCCGTTCAAGCGCCATGGTGCGCACACCATGCACAATAGGAAAAATGCCACCCTTTTTAATATCGATGCCATGCTGGGGCTTTTTAAGTGAGCCAAACAGAGTCAGTGGTGTCGAAAACCGCAGGGCAGTACGTGCAAAATAGGAGAGCAGTAGTTCATCACGGGAGCAGTGCTCAAATAATTCATCGCGCACATGCTCCAGTAAGCCTGGATTACCCGCCACCGCATGGGCATCCAGTAGAATAGCCAGCTTCATCAAGCTGTCGCCATCCCTTGCGCTGGCCCACTTCACAATATTTTGCTTCCATTGGGAAACCGTCCCCACCCACTCTGGATTGGAAACCATAATATTGCCTGGACAGGGAGGGTAGCCCAACTGAATAAGTGTCTCCGTCAAGGTTTTCATTTGCTCTGCCACGTCGGGCCAATGACTGTCATCTGCTAAAATCAGCCCATTATCCTGGTCTGTTTTCAGGATCTGCTCGCCCCTTCCCTCACTTCCCATCACCATCAGACAGCTATGGGAATGATGCTGTTCATCAACAGTAAACACCCAGGCTTTGCTCATAATGCGCCCGTTGAGAGCTGCCAGCAGATCCATGGCAAAACGCAGCTTTACCCCTTGCGCCATTAATGCATTTACCAGTTCAGGGGTACGCTGGCTTGCGGCTGCCAGCGTCTCAAGATTGTTCGCCTGCTCCACTTGAAGGCTAACCACGTAGCTACGACTTGAGAAGTAGCTCAACACATCGGTCAGTTCAACAACGCCTTTGAGCGCCCCCTGCTCCATCACCACTACCCGGGCAACCTTATGGCGTGTCATTAATACCAGGGCTTCAAACAGGTATTGGTCGGCTGTTACCGTCACCAGTGAGAAGTGTGCCAGCTCTTCAACAGGGGTTGCATTGCTACAGTTGCCAAGTACCAGGCCATTGAGCAGATCGGTCTTGGTGACCATGCCAAATTTGCCCTGGGTGTTCACCAATAGGCTATCGGCATGGCTATCATTAAGCTGGATAACTGCATTGTTAATATCAGCAGAAGCATCCATCAACAGCGGCTCACGCATGCACTCACTCACTTTGGCCAGCATAAAGCCAGCCATGGTCACGCCCCCTTCTGCACGCTTTTCGGCTAACAGGCGCGCTTTGTGTGATAACGAGTGTTTGAAGAAATTTTCAAATTCCGGGTAGTGGCGACACAGCTGCATGAACAGCGCTTTGGGCATGATGTAGCAAAGGCTTTCCTGCTCCGCTTGAAAGCGATACCGGCTTTTTCCATTTAGAATGCTGATAGCACCGAATAAATCACCTGCGGTGTAGTGGCCTATACGCGAGCTGGAAGCAGGCAGTGTGGGATCAAGTTCTGCTATCTCTCCCTTATGGATCAGAAATACCGATTCTCCCGCTTGTCCTGTTTCTAAAATTATCTCGTCACGATCAAAGTAAGCGAGATCCATTCCACGACGAATATGATCACGCCCCTCTTCATCTAGCAACGTAAAAGGCAGCTGGGATAACTCAACCTCCACCATGCGCGTCCTCACTAAACCAAAGGCAAATGAAACACCCAAAATGACACAACAGCATAACTAATCAGCAACACAGCTAAGCACCCGATACTTCTCTCGACATGGAAGCTTCGATATATACTCCCCTGCACTCACAACTACAGCACTCTTTCTAAAACGCTACTAAAGGGTAATAAACAGCCTTTCCTACAGACTATCAACACACCACCATAATACTTTTCTCTATAACGCTAACGTCGAATCAATATTTTATCAGCGACTAAAGTAGTGCACTTACCTCTACTATCAGGTACTGATATGATATTTATTCAAATGTAGCAAACATTACTTTCAAGCGACCCATAGACCATCGTCCCATCACCACTCACCGAATAGAAGAAATTACAAAAAAAACCATAAAAAACAAATACAAGTAAGTCTCTTACCGCTTACCAAACCCAGCACGGGCAAGCCTGATACCAAAGTCTGGGATTTATTTTTTGTATTTATTGACCAGTATTACCAGGGAGTCAGGCGGGGTAATCAGTCGTCACTAGCCAATGCTATTGCTGAGCACTGTCACGAACCATCATCCAAGTTCTAATAAGTGGGTCAACATGGCCCACTCTTGGATAACACTAATGGATAGCACTGCAAAATAATAAAGTGGCGTACTCGGAAAATCTGGCACAATCGCTGGTAAGTAAACAGTGGTTTCCCATGTGCGATTGCCCTGGTGAATCACACCCTATTTTGAGTTCACTTTCCAACCCTAAAAATCACGAGTGGAGAGCAACACAATGGCAGACGACAAATCTAATGCTGCTGAATATTGGAAAGCCAACGTTCGCTTGATCTTCGGATGCCTGATTGTATGGGCATTTGTCTCTTACGGATGCGCTATCCTCTTCCGCCCACTGCTGGCGAGTATTTCTGTAGGGGGCACCGACCTGGGCTTCTGGTTTGCTCAGCAAGGCTCCATCCTCACCTTTATCGGCCTGATTTTCTTCTATGCCTGGAGAATGAATCAGCTCGATAAGAAATTTGGCCTGGGGGAGTAAGCCAGCATGAGCCAGTTTGCAATTAACTTACTATTTGTCGGCGCCTCGTTTGCGCTCTATATCGGTATTGCGATATGGGCACGTGCAGGCTCTACAAAAGACTTCTATGTTGCCGGTGGTGGCGTTCACCCAATTACAAACGGCATGGCCACGGCGGCTGACTGGATGTCAGCGGCTTCCTTTATTTCCATGGCTGGCCTAATCGCATCTGGCGGTTACGCCAACTCGACTTACCTGATGGGCTGGACCGGCGGTTTCGTTATTCTTGCCATGCTGCTCGCTCCGTATCTGCGTAAGTTTGGCAAGTTTACGGTTCCAGACTTTATCGGTGAGCGTTTCTACAGCCGTACCGCTCGGGTGGTGGCCGTTATCTGCCTGATCATTGCCTCGGTCACCTACGTTATCGGCCAGATGACAGGCGCGGGGGTTGCCTTCTCACGCTTCCTTGAGGTACCCAGCACCTGGGGTATCTGGATTGCAGCGGCAATCGTATTCCTTTATGCCGTATTCGGTGGCATGAAGGGCATTACCTACACCCAGGTTGCCCAATACATCGTGTTGATTGTTGCCTACACCATCCCAGCGGTCTTTATTGCGATGCAACTGACAGGCAACCCCATTCCGATGTTTGGTATGTTCAGCACCCATAGCGAGTCGGGTGTTCCATTGCTGCAAAAACTGGATGATGTGGTGGTAGCGCTTGGCTTCCAGGACTATACAGCAGACGTTGACAACAAGCTGAACATGGTGCTGTTCACGCTCTCGCTGATGATCGGCACCGCCGGTTTGCC
Source organism: Vreelandella olivaria (assembly GCF_023507745.1). GTDB lineage: Bacteria > Pseudomonadota > Gammaproteobacteria > Pseudomonadales > Halomonadaceae > Vreelandella > Vreelandella olivaria_A. Next base: position 128,280 of record NZ_JALPZO010000134.1, read on the forward strand.
CCACGTTATCATCCGCTTCTTCACCGTTCCAAAAGTGGCAGATGCACGCTGGTCAGCAGGTTGGGCACTGGTGTTCATCGCCCTGCTTTACCTCACCGCACCAGCCGTTGCCTCCATGGCACGCTTGAACCTGATGACCACTGTCTACCCGGAAATGACCGGCCAGGTGGAAGATTACGAAACAGCCGCCGCCGAGCCGATTCTGTATGAAGATCGTCCTGACTGGTTCAGAACCTGGGAAGACACTGGCCTCATTACCTTCAATGATTTGAATAACGATGGCCGTATCCAGTTCTATGACGACACCAATACCGAGTTTAACGAAACCATTGCAGCTGATCGTGGCTGGGCGGGTAATGAGCTGTCGGTGAACAACGATATCCTGGTACTTGCCAACCCAGAAATCGCCAACCTGCCCGGCTGGGTGATTGGTTTAATCGCGGCAGGGGGTATCGCGGCTGCCCTATCAACTGCAGCGGGCCTGCTACTGGCGATTTCGTCCGCTATCAGTCACGATTTGATCAAAAACACCATTAATCCCAACATTTCAGAGAAGAGTGAAATGCTGGCAGCCCGGATATCCATGGGGGGTGCGATCCTGCTGGCAACCTATCTGGGCCTGAACCCACCAGGCTTTGCTGCCCAAACGGTGGCTCTGGCTTTCGGCATTGCCGCTGCATCACTGTTCCCGGTACTCATGATGGGTATTTTCTCAACCCGTATGAACAGTGCCGGGGCGATTTGTGGCATGCTGGCAGGCCTGACCGCCACACTGCTGTATATCTTCACCTACCTGGGCTGGTTCTTTATCCCAGGCACCAATATGCTTCCCAATACCCCTGACAACTGGTTCATCGGCATCTCCCCACTCTCCTTCGGTGCGGTAGGTGCGTTGATCAACTTTGCAGTGGCCTTTACTGTCTCCAGCATGACAGCAGCGCCACCGAAAGAGATCCAGGAACTGGTGGAAAGCGTACGCTATCCAAAAGGTGCTGGTGCCGCAGTTGACCACTAAGCCATAATCGTTCCTGAATGCTCCTGCAAGGGAGCAGGTCAAGGAATCCACGTTGCATCGGGCTTCTTCAGGGAAGCCCGATCTGTTTCAGGAATAGTTGTTATGATCTGGCACTTGATTGCCGCTATCTTTGCCGCACTGGCCGCCGCTGGCATTGGCTTAATTCTTCGTCATCTATCCCGTAACCGACTCCCGAAATGGATAATTCCTGTCTTCGCCGGACTGGGAATGTTGGGCTACCAAATCCATGTGGAATACTCATGGTTTGAGCATAAACAACGACAACTGCCGGCATCAGCAGTGGTCATTGATAGTGCCACCGGGACAGAGATGTGGCGCCCATGGACATTCTTCTTCCCAATGACAACCCGCTTTAGCGTTGTGGATCGCGACAGCATTCAGCGCACCCAACACCAGGGGGCCACGCTGGCAGAATTTATGCTTTATCACTTTGAGCGCCACCACACCGATCTGGTGATCCCTCAGCCCTATTTGCTTAACTGCTCCAACCGCGAGTTGGTGGCTATTGATATGGATACCCGCGAGCCTGATGTTGAGCGCCTACGCACCCTACGCTCTGGCTCCACATTATTGCAAACGGTATGCCAGTCGAATGTGTGAATAGCCCAGCTGGCCTGTTTGCCAAGTAGCAGCACTTAAGCGCCTGACGCTTGAGGCGATTTCCCCTAGAATGAACCTCTTCACATGCGATGCCCTCAAGGGCGGGGCGTACAGGTCAGGAGAAAAGCATGTTTCACGGCGGGCTGCTGGTCGCAGTATCACTCCTCTATATTGCAGTGCTGTTTGGTATTGCGTGGTACGGTGACCGGCGCGCACGTACCCATGGCGCCAGCCGCCGGCGCCCCATTATTTATAGCCTCGCGCTGGCCATTTACTGCACTTCCTGGACCTTCTACGGCGCGGTTGGCCAAGCGGCCACTGCCGGCTGGTCATTTGCGAGTATCTTCGTCGGCCCGATTCTGACATTTCTGCTGTTTTGGCCGGTATTGGTCAAAATGATCCGCGTCGCCAAGCATCAAAACGTCACCTCAATTGCCGACTTTATTGCTTCCCGATATGGTAAAACCCAGTCTCTGGCGGCCTTTGCCAGCCTTGTCGCCCTCATTGGCACCCTGCCCTATATCGCTCTTCAGCTTAAGGCCGTATCAACAACATTCAGCGTACTCACCGATGCCACCGACCTGACCCACACCCCCCTGTTCGGTGACACCGCCTTCTATGTGGCCATCGTGATGGCCATTTTTGCCATCCTGTTTGGCACACGCCATACCGATGCCACCGAGCACCACGAAGGGTTAATACATGCGGTTGCCTTCGAGTCATTGGTAAAGCTACTCGCCTTTGTAATACTCGGCGCCTTTGTCACCTGGGGAATGTTCGATGGCCTTAGTGAATTGATGGGCCACGCAGAAAGTCAGTTGGAGCTACAACGCCAACTTACCCACCAGGATTTTGGCCAAAGTTTCTGGGCGCAGACCCTACTGGCCATGCTGGCTATTCTTTGTCTACCCCGCCAGTTTCATGTTGCCGTTGTGGAAAACATACACCCCGACGATGCCACCAAAGCACGCTGGCTATTTCCACTCTACTTACTCGCCATCGCGTTTTTTGTGGTGCCCATGGCGGCGGCGGGGCTGCTGCTATTTTCTGATAGCGGAGTGGAACCCGACACCTATGTTCTAGCACTTTCAATGGCATCGGGGCAGCAGTGGTTAACGCTATTGACCTTTATTGGTGGATTCTCTGCGGCTACCGGTATGGTCATCGTCGCAGCAGTGGCGGTTTCCATTATGATCTGCAACGAGATCGTGATCCCCGCCCTGTTCAGGTTGCGCTGGTTTGATACCAAAGCCCGTGACTATGGCCGTTTTGTTTTACGGGCGCGTCGTTTAACCATCGTCGCGGTATTGGCCATGGCCTATGGCTTCTACCAGATGATCGCTGAGTTTACCTCTCTGGCCTCCATTGGCATGCTCTCCTTTGCAGCGGCAGCCCAGTTTGCACCAGCACTGATAGGCGGGCTGTACTGGAAGCGCGGTAACCGTCTGGGCGTTATTGTCGGCATGAATGCAGGCTTTGGGATCTGGGCCTACAGCTTACTGATGCCCGCCATGATCAATGCCGGGGTTCTTCCCCTGGAGTGGCTGGCAGGCGGCCCACTGGGGCTTGCCTGGCTTACACCCACCGCACTCTTTGGCCTGAATCTTGGCGACGCCTTCACCCATGGCGTTATGCTCTCCCTGGGCATTAACCTGTTCTGTTATATCTTTGTTTCACAGATTACGTCTCAGCGTGTCGTGGAGCGTATTCAGGCATCGCTGTTTGTGGATAGCGTCGAAACCCGCCAAACCTCGGTGAACCGCCCCTGGACGGGAGCGACCACAGTGGGTGACTTAAAGGTGTTGTGTGAACGCTTCCTGGGGGCTGGACAGGTGGACAGGGCCTTTGAGGATTATGCCCGCCGTGCAGGCAAACCTTTGGACAACAGCACTCGTGCCTCCATTGATGTCATCCAGTTTACCGAACGCTTTCTAGCCTCCGTATTAGGGGCATCCTCTGCACGCATTGTAGTCAACTCAGCCCTTCAGGGCCGCGGGATCGGCATTTCTGATGTCATCTCCATTGTCGATGAAGCCTCCCAGGTACTGGAGTTTAACCGCGCCTTGCTACAGGCCACGATCGAAAACATCAACCAGGGTATTAGCGTGGTTGACCAGAATTTACGCTTGGTGGTCTGGAACCAGCGTTATTTAGAGCTCTTCCGCTTTCCAGACCACCTGATCCGGGTGGGCGCTCCGATAGATCGCATCTTCCGCTATAACGCCCATAATGGTGAATATGGCCCTGGCGACCCGGAAGAGCACGTACAGCTTCTGCTGGATAACATCCGTGACGGGCAGCCTCACCGCTACGTGCGTTATCGCCAGGATGGCAGCGTGCTGGAAGTACAGGGCAACCCCATGCCCGGTGGTGGGTTTGTCTATACCTATCAGGACATTACCCAGCAAAAGCGCATTGAAGAGGCGCTGATTCGCTCTGAGAACAATATCCGCATCTACACGGATAACGTGCCCGCGTTGATCGCTTACTTCGATAAAGAGTGCCGCTATCTATTTACCAACCGGGCCTATGAGCAGGCGTTCAATATTGATCGTAATGCCGTCATTGGGCGACGTTTTGGAGACGTGCTGCCGGTCAAACAGACCGAAGAGCGCCAGCCATGGGTACAACGTACCCTGGCAGGCGAGCGGGTCAGCTTCGAGGTCTCCATGCGGGTTAATGACGCCATGCGCTATATGCTGGTCACCTATACACCGCACTTTGGCGATAGCCAGTCGATTTTAGGCTTTTTCGCACTTTATCAGGATATCACCGAACGTCGTCAGGCGGAGATCGCCCTAAAAGAGACCAATGAAACCCTTGAGGAGCGGGTACGTGAACGTACCCAGGAACTCTCGGAAGCCAACGCCGCTCTACGCCAGGAGAACCGGGTACGTGCCGAAGCCGAGCAGGCCCTGCGCCAGGCCAAGCAATTGGCTGAAGATGCCAATGCTTCAAAAACACGCTTTTTGGCTGCCGCCAGCCATGACCTGCTACAACCACTTAATGCTGCACGGCTGTTCACTTCAGCGTTAATGCAAAATGTCACCACCAGCGACACACAACGAACCATCGGCCATATCGATAACTCGCTTCAAGCAGCAGAGGAGCTGCTGAGTACGCTGTTGGATATTTCCAAACTGGATGCCGGAGCACTCACACCACGCCGTAGCCACTTCGCCCTGGCGGATATTTTTCTCCCGCTACGCGCAGAATTTGACGTGATGGCCGATGACCGCGGGCTTGACTTAGTGGTTGTACCGACCCGGCAGTGGGTTGATTCAGATCCCCAGATGCTGCGCCGAATTGTGCAGAACTTTCTCTCCAATGCAATTCGCTATACCCAGGAGGGCCGTGTGCTATTAGGCTGCCGCCGCCAGGGTGAGCGGCTCTCTATTGAGGTCTGGGACAGCGGCCCCGGTATTCCGGAATCGAAACTAACGGAAATTTTTCAGGAGTTTCGTCGGTTGGATCAGGTCTCCCGTCATAAAGAGAGCGAAAAAGGACTGGGGTTGGGCCTTTCCATTGCGGATCGAATGAGCAGGGTACTCGACCACCCGATCAAGGTACGCTCCTGGGAAGGCATCGGCACCGTGTTTGCGGTCAGTGTGCCCATTGTGGCAGCCCGGGAAACCATCGTGGCGGATAACGAGCCACAAAGCCGCCGCAGTGGCAATAAGCTGACAGGCACCTGCATTGTGTGTATCGACAACGAAACGCTCATTCTAGAGGGTATGTCCGCCATGTTAAGTGGCTGGGGCTGCGAGGTATTTACTGCCACCAGCATTGGTGGGGCCAAATCAATTCTGCGCAATATGGATAGTGACCCCGATGCGATCCTGGCGGATTATCATTTGGATAATGAGGTCACGGGGCTTATGGCGCTGGAAGCCCTGAGCGAACGCTTAACCCACGCCGTGCCGGGCATCGTCATTACCGCCGACCGTACAGAGGTCGTGGCCGAAGAGGTAAAACGTGCAGGGTATCAATTACTGTTAAAGCCTGTTAAACCAGCGGCACTGCGCGCGCTGCTCACCCGTACACTACAGGCTAGCCGGGCCAATTCCTAAGACGACAGCTCCCTATAGGCCACCACAGCATCAACAACAACGCCGCGCTTATGTTGCCATAAGCGCGGCGTCCGGTAGCCACTTACCACGTGCTTACGACTCGACTTTGGGTGGCTCCACTTCCAGTTTTTGTGCTGCAATCACGGCCTGGGTGCGCGAGTGAACACCCAACTTACGCAAAATAGCGGTGACATGGGCTTTAATCGTCGCTTCAGAGACATTTAACTCATAGGCGATCTGCTTGTTTAGCAACCCTTCTGTCAGCATGTTGAGTACCCGAAACTGCTGCGGCGTCAGTGATGCAATGGCCTCAGCAAACCGCGACTCCTCTTCGCTGGTCTCTTCCAGGACATTCGCCAACGCTTCAGGCAGCCACACTTCGCCCTGTAAAATCTCCCCCACCGCTTCAGCAATAAGCTGCAACGAAGAGGATTTGGGGATAAAGCCAGATGCACCATAGTCGATTGCACGACGTACCACGTAGGGTTCATCGCTTCCCGATACCACTGCTACCGGAATATCAGGCATCTGGCCACGCAGTTGGATCAATCCAGAGAAGCCATGTGCTCCAGGCATATGTAAATCCAACAAAATCAAGTCCGCATCGGGATGACGGTTTACGACCTCAGTGGTGGCTTCCATGGTGTCGGCTTCAACAATCTCAGCCTGGGGTGCCAACTGACGCAACGCTTGGGTGAGCGCTGCACGAAACAGTGGATGGTCGTCAGCGACGATAAACTTATGGGCTACTGCCATGGATATTCCTCCGGTTCCTCGAGCAGCGGGGTTGCCTGCCGCCGCGACGCTAGGCTCATACGGTTGAAGCATGGTACCCCATGGGCTTCATCATGCCCAAGCGTCACATGCACAATTTGTCATCAATAGGTCATCCGACTGAAAACAGCAGTGCCGGCTCCACGGCCGGCACTATAACGGATCAGCAGTATTTGACTGATTCAACATAGCAAACGCTGGCTGCCCGTCATTGAACACTATGCCCCTGCGGCGTACCGCAAGAGGCATATCAGACTACTGATTGGCACGGTGTTCAATCAGGTCATCTACCACCGAGGGGTCTGCCAGTGTACTGGTATCGCCAAGGCCGTCACACTCATTGGCAGCAATCTTGCGCAAAATACGGCGCATGATTTTACCCGAACGTGTTTTTGGAAGGCCAGGCGCCCACTGGATCACATCCGGTGAGGCAATGGGACCAATATCTTTGCGAACCCACTGGGTTAGCTCTTTTTTCAGTTCCTCCGATGAATCTATACCATCATTAAGAGTAACGTAGATGTAGATACCTTGCCCTTTAATATCGTGGGGAAAGCCTACAACAGCGGCCTCAGCAACTGCAGAGTGAGCGACCAGGGACGACTCAATTTCTGCCGTACCCATGCGATGGCCGGAAACATTAAGTACGTCGTCAACGCGGCCAGTGATCCAGTAATAGCCATCCTCATCACGGCGGCAACCGTCACCGGTAAAGTACATGCCGTCGTAGGTGGAGAAGTAGGTTTGGACAAAGCGCTCATGGTCGCCCCAGATTGAGCGTGCCTGGCCAGGCCAGGAGTCCAGAATCACCAGATTGCCTTCGGTGGCGCCCTCCAGTTGATGGCCTTCGTTATCCACCAGCGCAGGCTTCACACCAAAGAAAGGCGTGGTAGCAGAGCCAGGCTTAAGATCAGTGGCACCTGGCAGCGGTGCAATCATGATGCCACCGGTCTCGGTCTGCCACCAGGTATCGACGATGGGGCATTTTTCGTTACCGATCACCCGATAGAACCACTCCCATGCTTCCGGATTGATCGGTTCCCCCACCGACCCCAACAGACGCAGGGAGTCGCGTTTGCTGGAGTTCATCACATCGTCGCCATGAGCCATTAGCGCCCGCACCGCAGTGGGAGCCGTATAGAGAATATTGACGTTGTGTTTATCGACAATATCACCCATACGGCCATGGGTGGGATAGCTTGGCACCCCTTCAAACATCACGGTTGTAGCACCATTGGCAAGCGGGCCATACACGATGTAGCTGTGGCCGGTTACCCAGCCAACATCTGCTGTACACCAATATATTTCGCCCTCTTGATAGTCGAAAATATAGCGGTGCGTCATCGCTGCATAGGTCAAATAGCCACCGGTGGTGTGTTTCAGGCCTTTAGGAGCACCGGTGGAGCCGGAGGTATAGAGAATAAAGAGCGGGTCTTCGGCCCCCATGGCTTCCGCAGGGCATTCGGTAGACTGTTGGTCGACCAATTCGTCAAACCAGATATCGCGCCCTTCCTGCCATTCGATATCGCCGCCGGTACGCTTCACCACCAGAACATTTTTACATACATCCGTACCATCACGGGTCAGGGCTGAGTCAACATTCTCTTTCAGAGGCACATGCTTGCCCCCACGCACCGACTCATCGGCGGTAATCACCAATCTGGAGTCGGCACCAATTACCCGCTGGGCCACCGCATCCGGAGAGAATCCCCCAAAGACAACAGAGTGAACAGCCCCGATACGGGAGCAGGCCAGCATCGCCATGGCTGCCTCAGGAATCATCGGCATATACAGCGTAACGGTATCGCCTTTACCAATACCCAGCGATTTGAGCGCATTGGCTAGCTGGTTGGTACGCTCATATAGTTCCCGGTAGGTGATATGCTTTGAGTCATTGGGGTTGTCTCCTTCCCAAATGATAGCGGTTTGATTACCACGCTTTTCTAAATGGCGGTCCAGGCAGTTAGCGCTAACATTAAGCTGACCATCTTCGAACCAGCGGATATCGACATTATCACTCGCAAAGGACGTGTTCTTGATCTTGGTGGGCACTTTGATCCAGTCGAGGCGCCTGGCCTGCTCAGCCCAGAAGCCTTCCGGGTCCTCCATCGACTGCTGATACATTGCCGCATACTTATCTTTATCGGCCCACGCGCTGGCGGCGATGCTATCGCGCACCGGATAGACGTTCTTATGCTCGCTCATGGAATTGCCTCTGTCCGTGAAAATGCACTCTCTGGAAAAGGTAGCCGGTATTATTATTGGTCGCACCGACGCGGTTAACATTTACCTAGCATAAACCTCCGGGAAGCAGCTTCCCTTTAGACATTGGTATTAACATTTTTAGCATATAAAACAAAAACTTAAATCACCATCACGGTTCAACGAAAGCAGTGTAGACCAAGGTCTGACCACAATGGCGACAACGATAACGGCGCCCTTTCACCACCAGAGCATGGCGTTTGGCAGTGAAGCCATGAGTTTGGCAGCCGCAGCGATAACGGTAGGGGCGGGGCTGAGACTGCTGAATATCAAAACGGTGTGTCACCCTGGGAGCCAAACCAAACAAACCACGCATAACAGACTGCCATTCCCGTCCATGAGGCTTTAGGCGTGGGCCATTGTCCAAATGAAATACCAGCCAGTGAGCCATTTCATGGGGGATAACATCATCAAAAAAGGCGCTACGATTGGCGCTTAACAATACCGGATTAAAACGCAAACCACCGCGCCCTAAATGGGCCTGCCCTGCCGACGCCCCTTTCAGGTCAAACCAGACGTTAGGCGCGGGCAGCTCCGGGTAAACCTCGTGGCAGCGGGCCAGAGCTTCGTTTACCCGTTTAAGAACTGCCTGATGCAGATCCGTAGACGACAGGCTCGTCAGGCACTCAGTCGGCCAGGAGGGAAGTGGCAAGGTCTTCATTAGTGATAAACTGACCATTAATAATGTTGCGAACGATTGTTACCGATCCGCACCTGTTTCTCAAAGATGACTTTTAAAGACGAGGCTCCCAATGGCAGAGCGCCATCACATGCCAGCAGCAAATTCGCCTGATAATTCACCGCCCCAGCCGCTGCTTGAAGATGAACAGCTTGATAGGCTGGATGACTTTCTGGATTCCGACCAAGTGGGTGAAGATGCTCTTGACCTCATTTCGGCCCATGGGTTTCTAGTGGCACTGGCAGTTGCCCCCAGCGAGCTCTCCCCCACCCAGTGGCTGGCGGAGCTGTTTCAAGGTGAGCCCACCTACCGGGATGATGCCGAACGAAATGACATCATCCACCTGCTGACCCTGTTGCGGGATAACGCAGTGGCCGTTCTCGAACAGGGTGGCCTGCCTGAGCTTCCCTTTGAGCTAACCCTGGATGGCCTGCCCTCAGAAGAAACGCCTATTGGCGACTGGTGTGCTGGCTTTATGGAAGGTGTCTTCAGCGACGAGAGCGCCTGGTTCCAGGATGATGAGGAAGCCGCCGCCACCCTGCTACTGCCCTTTATGCTGCTCTCGGGGCTATTCGATGATGAGCCAGACATGGCGGAGATGGCCAAGGATCAAGCCAGCCAGGAAGCCTTCGTGGCTCAGTTGCCTGAACTGGTGCTGGACCTCTACCTTCACTACCGTGTCCCACCTGAAACACCGAAACCCAAACCACGCAAAAAAACGCCAGCCAAAGGTAAAAAGCGCAAATAACCTTTGCGGTGCTGTAACTCCGTGGTCAATCGCTTCCCCGTAACAGGGCAGCAAGCTATTTCAACGGCTATTTAAGGCGGGTAACCATACCGTCCAGCACCCCGTAGACCCACTCCTTGGCGCGCTGCCCCCAGGGCCGCGCTGCCCAGGCAGCAGCATCCACTTCCTGGCTGGCAGCAAAATTACGCTCAAACAGCGCGCGTACCTCCTCCGCCACGGCAGCAGATGCCACCTCCTGATTGGCTTCCAGATTCCAGTGCAGATTCCAGTGGTCAAAGTTGCATGACCCAATGCTAACCCAATCATCAACCAAGACAAATTTGGCGTGAATAAAGGTGGGCTGAAACTCAAAAATCCGCACCCCTGCTTTCAGCATCGACTGGTAAAAACGCTGCCCGGCGTAGCGCACACCAGGATGGTCATGCTTTCTACCGGGCAGCAGCAGGCGCACATCAACACCACGCCGTGCCGCCCGGACAAGCCGACGGCGTAGCGAAAAGGTCGGCACAAAATAGGGGGTGCATAGCCACAACCGTTCGTTTGCTTGACTGACCCGACCATAAAGCGAATGGCGTATGGCCTGATAGCGATACCCTCTGGCCGACATCACCCGACCGCTGACACCATCGGGATAACAGGCTGGCATACGTTGGGCAATCAACACCGCTTTACCTGGATTACCTGCCGCTGCGCGGGTTAACCGCGAACGCCACAGACGGCGAAATAGTCGTTCCCAATCGGCAACCACGGGGCCTTCAATGCGTATGGCTATTTCATACCAGGCATCCAGAAACTCATCCACCGCCCCAAAGCCACCCGTAAAGGCAATTTCGCCATCAACCACTACAATTTTGCGGTGATCACGGCTTAAGTTACGCGCCAGTGAATGAAAGCCAATGGGATTGAACAACCGTAGCTCAATACCCGCCAGTTGTAGCCGGGAGCGCTCCTCTCGTCCCAGCCCCATGGCGCCATAACCATCCAGAAGAAGGTAAACTTTTACTCCCCGTTGGACTGCATCGATAAGGGCATCACAGACCTGGTCGGCGAGCTTACCGGACTCCATTAAATAGAGCTCGACCATAATATAGTGCCGAGCCTGGCTGACCGCTTCCACCATGGCGGGTAGGAAGCGCGCGGCTTCCGGCAGCAGGGTAACGCGGTTTCCTTCTCGCCACTCATGCTGCATACAGGCTCCTTATCCAGTAGACGTCATCGTTCAACGGGTTAACGAACGATGCACGTAGAGATCGTAACGGCTCGTTTTGCCTTCCAGGGTATGCTGAGGGGCAGGCCCGGCAATCGGCGGTGCCTTGCGCGGACGCTTAACCACCACGCGGTGGGTCGCCACATCCAAGGCGGCCTCCAGTAAGCGTGGCGCATCGTTATCATCTCCGGCCAGCTCACGGAACAGGCGCATCTCTTTTTTAACTAGCGCGGATTTTTCCCGGTGGGGAAACATCGGGTCGAGATGAACCACTTGGGGGTCAACGCCAGCCTCAGCCACCAGCGCGGCAAGTGCTTGTGACGCATCCCCATGGCATAAGGTCATTCGGGAGATAATCGCTGCCGTATCCTCCGCCTGCCCGGCACGGCGCAGTCCGTCCTGCAGTAACGCAGCAATCACTGCGACACGCTCAATCAATAGCACCCGTGCGCCGAGGCTTGCCAAGACAAAGGCATCTCGCCCTAACCCGGCGGTGGCGTCCACTACACTTGGGGTTATACCTTTGGCAAGACCACAGGCTTTAGCCACCAATTGGCCACGCCCCCCGCCGAATTGACGACGGTGAGCGGCCTTACCTGTCACAAAATCCACGCTGAGAGGCTTGCCATACTGCTGTTCATCCCCAACAAGCGCCAGTTGGCCAGCCACATAAGATAACCGCAGCCCTGTCGGTAACAGCAAGGTTTCAGGTTGATTCAGCGACTCATTCTGCATCATGCAGGCTTTTTCCAGGCCACATCGTTACGCAGGTAAACAGGTTGCACATGATGGGCCGCCTGCCCTAACCCCGCTTCAAAATCACGCAGGCCGAGCCAGGCCATCTCTTCTGCCCTGGGCTCAAGATCGGTAAGGTGCTGGGTCATTCCCGCATGCACACCGGCATTGAACTGCTCCCACAGGGAAAACCCTGAGCCCACTCCCACCCAGTCGGCTTCATCGGCGGGCAAGCGTAAGGCGGCAGGGGGTAAAACCGCTTCGTCACTCTGCTGGCTTAGCGCATCGTTTAAACAGTGCCATGTAGCCACATAGATCTCACCCATACGGGCATCCAATGCCGTTACGATGTGCCTGAAATGGTATCGCCGGTGAGCCTGCAAGGCCAATGCCTCCAGCGTTGAAATACCTACGAGGGGGCAGTCCAGCCCAAATGCCAGCCCCTGGGCAGTACCTGCTGCAATACGCAATCCTGTAAATGACCCAGGACCACGGCCAAATGCCACGGCATCAAGCTGTTGGGGGGTAATTTGTGCCTCAGCCAGTATTTCATCCACCATCGGCATTAACCGCTGGGTATGGGCACGGGGGGTCAGCTCGAAGTGCGCCAGACACTCCCGCTGCTCGCCATCCTGGCGTAACAATGCCACTGAGCAGGCACTGGAGGAGGCGTCCAGCGCAAGAAGGTGTAATGACATAGCGGATTCGTACTCATTAGAAATAGATGGGCATTATACCTTTGTACGCCTCCAACGACGATGGCCCGCAATGCGGGCCATCCGATCCAGGCAGGAGACGCTTAATTCAGTGCTTCTTTCACCTGCCGGGTAATATCGGCAACGCTGCCTACCCCTTCAACCCGGTGGTACTTCGGCGCAGTCTGCGGGTCCTCTTGGGCCCACTGCTGGTAGTAGTTAACCAGCGGTGCGGTCTGGTCATGATAGACCGCCAGGCGATTACGCACGGTGGATTCCTGGTCGTCTTCGCGCTGAATCAGCGCTTCACCCGTGACATCATCTATTCCCGGCTCTTTGGGTGGATTATGCTCCACATGGTAAACGCGCCCTGAGGCCGGGTGAACGCGGCGCCCAGCCAGTCGACTGACGATCTCTTCATCCGGAACAGCGATTTCCAGCACATGATCCAACTTCACTCCGCCTTCTTTCATCGCATCGGCCTGGGGAATCGTGCGGGGAAAACCATCGAACAAAAAGCCATTTTCGCAATCAGGCTGGCTGATGCGCTCTTTGACCAAATCGATGATGATGTCGTCTGACACCAGCCCACCGCTATTCATGATCTCTTTTACTTTTAGTCCCAGCTCTGTGCCATCCTTGATCGCCGCGCGCAGCATATCCCCGGTGGAGATTTGGGGAATCTTGAACTGCTCGCAAATAAACTGAGCCTGAGTCCCCTTCCCCGCGCCGGGGGCACCCAACAGGATTAAACGCATGGCACTGCTCCTTGAATGAAAGAAAGAAATAAACCGAATCAATAAATCGACAATAACCGTGCCGTTCAGGCGACACAACTCTCCAAAAGCCTGAAAGCACGTTTTTTTGATATTTTTTTAAGCGAAAACAGCAAAGTGGCGCCACCTTGTACTTTGGTCACCCTCTGCACCACACTAAACACAAGCGGCGCCCTTATGGGCGCCGCTTGTGACTTCATCCGTTTGCGATTACAGCAGTAAACGCCGGATATCGGTCAGTACCTCGGCCAGGAAGGCCGTAAAGCGTGCAGCATCGGCACCGTTAATTGCGCGGTGGTCGTAGGAGAGCGACAACGGCATCATAAGGCGCGGCTGGAAGGTACTACCATCCCATACCGGCTTCATCTGCGCCTTGGATACCCCAAGAATCGCGACTTCAGGTGCATTAACGATAGGCGTGAAGGCTGTACCACCAATCGAGCCCAGGCTCGAAATAGTGAAACAACCACCCGTCATCTCGTCACGCTTGAGCTTCTTGGTTTGCGCTTTCTTACCGAGTTCCGCCATTTCCCTGGCAATCTCAATCAGCGATTTTTTATCCGCATCACGCAGTACCGGCACCATCAGGCCATCGGGTGTATCCACGGCAATGCCGATATGGACATAGTGCTTCCATACCAATGTTTCACCGTCACCCTTCAAGCTGACATTGAACTGCGGGAACTTACGCAGCGCAAAGGCACAGGCTTTTACCAGGAACGGCAACGGCGTCAGCTTCGCTCCCTGGGCTTCGGCTTCCGCCTTCATGGCCTTACGGAAGCTCTCAAGTTCGGTAATATCCGCTTCGTCAAACTGAGTAACGTGGGGTACGTTAAGCCAGCTGCGATGCAGGTTGGTCGCGCCCATTTTGAGCAGGCGCCCCATTGGCTTCTCTTCGACGTCACCAAACTGGCTGAAATCAACCTCCGGTATGGCGGGAATGCCTGCGCCACCAGTAGCTGCTGGTGCAGCACCGCCCTGCGCTTTACCCTGCCCCGCAATGGCTTGCTTCACATAAGCCTGCACGTCCTCTTTGAGCACGCGCTCTTTCGGGCCACTGGGCTTCACAAGGCCAAGATCCACCCCTAGCTCACGAGCCAGCATACGCACTGCGGGGCCTGCGTGTACCAGCTTTCCATCACGCGGCTTATGAGCAGCCATTTGCGCTTCAGGGCTGGGCGTGCCACCAGAGGCAGTTGCGGCACCGCTCTGCTCTGCTTTCCTGGCAGCCGTTTTCTCAGGGGCAGCCTGCTGCGGTGCGGCTTTCTTCTTCGCACCACCGCTGGCAGCCACTTCGATGTAGCCAATCACGTCACCTTCGGAGACGGTGTCACCCTCTTTGACGGTAAGCTCCAGAAGCTTGCCTTTATAGGGGCTGGGCACGTCCATTGAGGCTTTGTCGGACTCCAGGGTGATCAGCGGGTCTTCAACATTAACGTCGTCACCGGCAGCCACACCAATTTCAATGACCGGTACATCAGAAGAGCCCGACAGATCCGGCACGCGGATCTCTTTGCGTTCTGGCTCACCGTTACCGGTCTCTTCTTCGTCGCTATCACCTTCGGGCTCGCTGGTGGGAGCGGCAGCCGCTTCCTGAGTGGGAGCGGTGTCTTCAGCAGCATCACCGTCGCCGGAGATTTCCATCTGGCCAATAACATCGCCTTCAGACACTGTATCGCCCTCTTTCACCGAGAGTGACACAATTTTGCCGCCATGAGGGCTGGGCACATCCATGGATGCTTTATCGGACTCAAGCGTGATCAGCGTATCTTCAACCTCAACTTCATCGCCTTCACTCACCGCGACTTCAATAATTTCAACGCTGTCAGACCCGCCCAGGTCGGGCACTTTAATATCAATGGTCTGCTTGCCGCCAGAGGCCTTTTGGGGAGCGGGTTTGGAGGGCTCTTCCTCTGTTTCCTGCTCTTGAGCCGGTGTCTCGTCTTCGGTGCTATCCGACGACTCCGCACTGGCTTCATCGCTTTCGCCCCCACTTTCGACTTCCAGCTCAACGATATCGTCCCCTTCAGAGACCGTATCGCCTTCTTTCACCAACACTTTGATCACCTTACCACCTTTCGGGGCTGGTACATCCATGCTGGCTTTATCAGATTCCAGAGTGATCAGGGTGTCTTCCGCTTCGATGACGTCGCCTTCTGACACCGCAATCTCGATGATTTCGACATCGGTATCACCACCGATATCGGGAACTTTGATGATTTCGCTACTCAAGGTCGCGCTCCTTCCAAATCGGATCGAGCCGGCGGACTCAACGCCCGCCGGGCAGCGGTTTAGCTAGTCAGCGGGTTCGGCTTGTTGGCATCAATGCCATACTTTTTCAGCGCTTCGCCGACGTGCTTACGATCAATCTCACCGCGGTCAGCCAGGCCACGTAGTGCCGCGACAGTAACGAAGTAGCGGTCTACCTCAAAGAAGTAGCGCAGCTTCTCGCGGGTATCGGAACGACCGAAGCCATCAGTACCCAACACAGTGTAGTCATTCGGCACCCAGGCACGTACTTGATCAGCATAGAGCTTCATGTAGTCGGTAGAGGCGATGACCGGGCCGTCACGGCCTTCCAGGCACTTGGTCACATGGGGCTTGTTAGCTTCGGCATCAGGGTTCAGAAACGCTTCACGCTCCAGTAGCAGCGCTTCGCGACGCAGCTCGTTAAAGCTGGTGACGCTCCAGATGTCTGCACCAATCCCCCAGTCGTTGGCCAGCAACTCGGCAGCGGCTTCTACTTCACGCAGAATGGTGCCTGAACCCAGCAACTGAACACGCCCTTTATCACCCTGGGTTTCCCTGAGCAGGTACATACCTTTGATGATATCGCCGGTAGGTACGTTCTCAAGTGCCGGATGTTCATAGTTTTCGTTCATCACGGTCAGGTAGTAGAAGCAGTTCTCCTTGTCGGTGAACATGCGCTTCAGGCCATCTTGAACAATCACGGCGACTTCATGGGCGTAGGTCGGGTCGTAACTGCGGCAGTTGGGAATAGTGGACGCCTGGATCAGGCTATGACCATCCTGGTGCTGCAAACCTTCACCGTTCAGCGTCGTCCGGCCCGCCGTACCACCAACCATAAAGCCGCGCGCCTGCAGGTCGCCCGCGGCCCAGGCCAGATCACCGATACGCTGGAAGCCAAACATCGAGTAGTAGATGTAGAACGGCAGCAGCGTAACATTGTTATTGCTGTAGGAGGTCGCAGCGGCAATCCATGCCGACATGGCGCCAGCTTCCGAAATACCCTCTTCAAGCACCTGGCCTTTCTGGTCCTCGCGGTAGTACATGATCTGGCCTTTATCGACCGGCTCATATTTCTGACCTTCAGAGGTGTAGATACCCAACTGACGGAACATGCCTTCCATACCGAAGGTACGTGCTTCGTCAGGAATAATCGGCACCACCTGCTTACCCAGTTGCTTATCTTTCACCAGACCGTTCAGAATGCGCACAAAGGCCATAGTGGTAGACACTTCACGCCCTTTGGAACCGCCCATCTGGGAGGCAAAGGTCTTGTCTTCAAGGCTGGGGATCTCAAGCGCTGCAAAATCGCTGCGGCGGCTCGGCAGGTAGCCGTTCAGACGCTCGCGCTGAAGGTGCATATACTTAAGCTCGGGAGAGTCCTCTTCCGGCTTGTAGTAAGGCACGTCTTTAAGCTGCTCATCAGTGAGCGGAATCCCGAAGCGGTCACGGAACTTCTTGAGGGCTTCGTACTCCATGCTCTTCACCTGGTGCGCTTCGTTGGCCGCTTCGCCATCGCCGCTGCCCATACCGTAACCTTTTACTGTATGCGCCAGGATCACCGTAGGCTTGCCGTTCGATGTATTCACGGCTTCATGATAGGCCGCGTACACTTTGAACGGATCGTGACCACCACGGTTGAGCTTCCAGATGTCATCGTCGGAGAGGTCTTTGACCATCGCCTCGGTTTCGGGGTACTTACCGAAGAAGTGCTCACGGGTATAGGCACCACCGTTTGCCTTGTAATTCTGGTACTCACCGTCGACCGCTTCATCCATCCGCTTTTGGAGGAGGCCCTTCTTATCCTTCTCGAACAACGGGTCCCAGTGACGCCCCCAAACGACTTTAATGACGTTCCAGCCGGCACCACGGAACACACCCTCAAACTCGTCCATCACGCGGGAGTTACCGCGCACCGGACCATCCAAACGCTGCAGGTTACAGTTGATGACGAAAATCAGGTTATCAAGATTTTCTCGGCCCGCCAGGGAAATAGCGCCCAGGGATTCCGGCTCATCACACTCGCCATCCCCCATAAAGCACCAGATCTTGCGGTCGTGCATATCTTTCAGCTCACGGTGATGCAGGTATTTCATCACGTGGGCTTGATAGATAGCCTGAATCGGTCCAAGCCCCATGGACACCGTGGGGAACTGCCAGTAATCCGGCATCAGCCAGGGGTGTGGATAGGACGAAAGGCCATCGCCGTCAACTTCACGCCGGAACTTGTCCATCTGCTCTTCGGACAGACGGCCTTCCAGATAAGAACGGGCATAGATACCTGGTGCCACGTGCCCCTGAATATAGATCAGGTCACCTTCAAAATCGCCTTTCGGGGCGCGGAAGAAATGGTTAAAGCCCACATCATATAGCGTGGCCGATGACATGAAGCTTGCTATGTGACCGCCCAGACCAGGGTTCGCACGGTTGTTACGAATGACCTGAGCAATGGCATTGTAACGAATCAGGGAGCGAATACGGCGCTCCATGAACAAATCGCCAGGCATAGGCGCTTCGCGGTGAACCGGGATCGTATTACGGTGCGGGGTTGTCACCGAGAAGGGCACCTTCATCCCGTCCCGGCGCAGGCGATCCGCCAGGCGGGTCATCAGGTAGCGGGCACGCTCTTCGCCCTCACGATCCAGCACCGATTCCAGGGATTCCAGCCACTCCGTGGTTTCGACCGGATCGAGATCTTCTCTTGTCTCCAGACTCATAGAGGTCTCTCCGAATGACGATAAATGACAATGAGCCCCGCTAACCCATAGGGCCTGGGGCGGCTGCGGCGTTGGGCCACCACAGGCCAGTAAATAGCCGACACAGTGTGTCGTGCAGGGAGTTTTTGTTCTACATTCAACAAGCTACACACATTTGAATGTAGTAAAGCTACACAAATGTCTTAAAAGTTAGCCTTTTGTATATGCGAAGATACCGCAAAGTCGCCACTCTGCCAATTCTGTCGCCATGAAAAAGCCTATCGAAAACAATATATTGCACCGCAACATAAGCTATTTACAGCATCTCCTCCCGCCTTTACAACGCTACGACTAACCGGTAGCAAAGTGTAAACAAACTACCGTTTTATTTACTTACTGGAGAGGCACTTACTTGCGTCTCCCCCCCCTTCAAGATGACTGGCCAACCAGCCGTTGATAAAAATATGCCCAGTCAAACGCAGGACCGGGGTCCGTTTTCCGCAACGGCGCCACCTTGGCGTGGCTGGTAATCCTTGATGAGGTAAGTTGCGGGTAGCGAGCCATCAGCCACTGGGTAGCGTCTACCAGAGCACGGTACTGCGCTTTGGCGAAGGGGGTTTTATCGTCCCCTTCCAGCTCAATACCGACTGAAAAATCATTCAACGCTGTGCGCCAGGCCCTTCTGCCAGGATCCCACCAGCGTGAACGACCGGCGTGCCAGGCGCGCTGACCGGCGTCAACAAACTGGATACATTGCCCATCACGGCGGATCAAAAAATGCGCCGAGACACGTAAGTGGGCAACCTCAGCAAAAAATGGGTGTTCATCGGGGTTCAACTGATTGGTAAACAGCGCTTCAATGGCACTACCGCCAAACTGACCAGGAGGAAGGCTAATCGCATGAATCAACAGCAGCGATACCTCATTGGCTGGCCGGGCATCACAATTTGGCGACGGCACCTGCCTGGCAGGCATCCAACAGCCATGATGAGCCTCTTTGTCAATCACGCACACATGCTCCTCTACGTTGTCACGCTCTTTCACTATAATGCGCATCACACTTGATGACGCTCAGAGAATCCACCGCCATGCATTATCAAAACGCACTTGCTGAAGAGATCCGCTCAAGCGCCGCTCGCCTACTGGCTGAAGACGTTGGCCCCGGAGATATTACCGCGCAACTGATTCCTGAGAATCAGTGGGCCACGGCGAAGGTTATTACCCGTGAGGCAGCCGTTCTGTGCGGAGTTGCCTGGGTTGATGAGATTTTTCGCCGCCTGGATAGCCGCGTTAGCTTACGTTGGCAGGCAGCAGATGGCGATCAACTCGACGCGGACCAATGCTTTTTAGAGCTGGAAGGCCCCGCCCGCAGTTTACTGACCGGTGAGCGCGCAGCGCTCAACGTGTTGCAAACACTGTCAGCAACAGCCACGGCAACACGCCACTACGTCGATTTGATTAAAGGCACGGGGGCGCGCCTGCTGGATACACGTAAAACACTACCAGGAATCCGGCTCGCCCAGAAGTATGCGGTAACCTGCGGCGGTGGTCACAATCACCGCCTCGGTTTGTGGGATGCTTTTCTCATTAAAGAGAACCATATTGCCGCCTGCGGCGGTATTCAGGCTGCCGTAGCACAAGCCCGCAAGCTGGCCAGCGACCTGCCCGTGGAAGTGGAAGTCGAAACGTTTGAAGAGCTTGACCAGGCACTGGCTGCTGGTGCCGACATCGTGATGCTCGACAATTTTGCTGTGGAGGATCTACATGTTGCCGTTGAAATCACTGGCGGCAGGGCAACCCTGGAGGCCTCTGGCAACGTAGATGCCTCCACGCTAAAAGCCATTGCTGAAACAGGGGTTGACTGTATTTCCAGCGGCGCCTTGACCAAAGACGTGAAGTCCATCGACTTATCAATGCGCATTACCCAGACCTTTAACGTCTAGGCACGTCAGGTTTCGATTGCTTTCAGTTGTTTGACCATCCGGTAGCGCTTTAATAACTCACCGCTCCGCTCTACCCACTGCTCTCCGAGGTTTTCAAAGCCTCGGCGAAGCAGACGCTCGTGGAGCATCAGGCTCGCCTCGATTTCTGCACGAAATTGCCCCTGCTCAAGCAGCAACCTTTCGGCATGAATCAACAGCGTGGAACCAATTCCCCGCCCCGCCAGGGAAGGCCATACATAGAGTGTCTCGATACGCCCAGCGCTCACACTCAGCTCCAAAAAGCCAACGCAACGGCCATCACAGGTAGCTACCAACGTGGTGTACAATGCTTGGCGTGCAGCCCAGGCGCTTGCTTCACGGGGCAGTACATTGGCCCAGGCACGTCGCTCACTCAAATTGTAGTGGGTGGCAGCCCCCTGCATTACGGCGTGATAAAATACCTCGGCCTGATCGGCGGCATCCCGTGCAAGGCCTGCCCGGTATGTTATCCGTGCGGTGGGAGCTGCCTGGCGTTGGTCAATATTCAGCATGCTTACCTCTAGGTTGCTTGACAGCACAGCCGTTAATGAAACAGGCCGCTCACACTTTAATAAAGGCCTGGGGCAGCTATAAAGTTGCAAACCGCTAAACCGTCAGGCCATGCTCTGTCCGTTATAGGCCCACATATCTTATACTCTCGCCACCCTGGCATTCCGTTACTTCCATAAGGCAGTGTAATGCACGATATCCCGAGTAGTGACTCTTTTACACTGACACCTATCGGTTACATTGAGAGTGACTACCCTGACAAGTTCGGCGTACCCCGCCAACCTGGTCTGGCACCAGCGGCCAATGCCAGCCTCGCGCTTACCCCGCCTTTCGACGATCCACTTACCGTACGTGGCCTCAGCGAGTTCAGCCATCTATGGGTAACCTTTATTTTTCATCAAAGCCCCCAGCGCTGGACTCCACTGGTACGCCCACCACGCTTAGGGGGCAACCGTAAGGTGGGCGTGTTTGCCAGCCGCAGTACACACAGGCCTAACCGCCTTGGGCTTTCCTTGATTGAGCTTACCGGGGTTGATACCGCCAATGGCGTACGCTTGCATTTAGCAGGCTGTGATTTGGTCAGCGGCACCCCGGTTGTCGATATTAAACCCTACCTGCCCTGGGCGGAGGCACGTCCAGAGGCCAAAGCGGGATTTGCTCCCGAGCCCCCTACACGGCTGACGGTAACGTTTAGTGAGGCCGCCTTGGCATCACTTTCCCTGCGATCCGATGCAGTAACACTACGGGCACTGGTGGAGCAGGTACTCAGCCAAGACCCCCGCCCTGCCTATCAGTGCAATCAGCAAACGCCCCGCCTCTACGGCGTGCGACTAAGAGATGTCGACATTAAGTTTCGGGCGGTACAAAATGACGCCACCACCTTAGAGGTGGTGGCAATTGACAGCTTGTCTATCCAACCCTGTGTTACGCCGGGAAGGTAATACCCAGGCGGCGACCAACTTCCTCGTAAGCTTCGATCACGCCGCCCAGGCCTTGGCGGAAGCGATCTTTATCCAGCTTCTCACGGGTGTTGGCATCCCATAAACGGCAGCCATCCGGGGAGAATTCATCACCTAGCACGACCTCGCCTTTAAAGATCCCAAACTCCAGTTTGTAATCCACTAGCAGCATATCGCCTTCGGCAAACAGCTGCTTGAGGATATGATTCACCTTGAACGTCAGTGTCTTCATTTTGGACAGCTGCTCTGGGGTCGCCCAACCAAAGGTTTCCGCCAACGATTCGTTGATCATTGGGTCACCTTTTTCGTCACTCTTCAAAAACAACTCAAAGGTTGGTGGATTCAGCGCGATTCCCTCTTCCACGCCCAAGCGTCTAACCAAACCGCCTGCTGCAATATTACGCACCACGCACTCGACGGGAATCATCTGCATTTTTTTCACCAGGCTTTCAGTCTCGGAAAGCTGCTTTTCAAAATGCGTTGGAATTCCAGCCTCTTGCAGGCGCTCCATAATAAAGGCGTTAAAAATATTGTTCACCATCCCCTTACGGGCTAGTGACTCTTTCTTTTTACCATCGAAGGCACTGGTATCGTCACGAAAATGCAGCACCAGCAGGTCTGGGTCGTCAGTGGTATAGACGGATTTTGCCTTACCGGCATAGAGTTCTTGGCGCTTTTCCATGGGGGCTCCGAAAGAAAGTCAAAATCAAAAAGTTAACGTAAGTAGCCGGAGACACGTTCAAGCAACTCTCGCTGGTCGTTGGCGCTGAAAGAACGCTCACTGGCATTGATGGCACTCAAAATGGTTTGGTTACCATCCGATTCCAGGGCGAGACGAATTGGCTGAGACATACGGCGCACATCCTGGCTGAATACAATTTGCAGCGGATTACGGCCACGCTCGGTTTCTGTCATGTACTCCACCAGGAACTCGTAGTTATCCGCAGAGGTATCCAATAAATCACGCTGGCCTTCAACAGTGAAATCCAATGCCAGATAATGATTCAACTCAGCCCAAACACGGTCAATAGGCTGAGGAATCACCACTTGCCACTCGTCGTCCTGCTGGCGCATTTGCAATGTTTGCTGGCTGGCAAGGCGTTGCGCTGTCCAGGAAGAGGAAGCACTGGCTGACGCACTGCGTGCATCCAGATACTGCTCTAGTGCATCCAGGCAATTCGACATGGTTTGTCCGCCTTGCTCACAGCGCACCTCACTGCTCCCTGCCCGCAGGGCGCTTTGCAGGTGCAGCGTGGCTTGAGAGGTAACAATGACCCCCTGGTTGGCACTGCTCTCCTGGATACCCAGCTGACGGCTTTGCGCAAAGGCTTCAAGCTGTGGCCAAACGGTACCGGTATCTGCAGCCACCACCAGCCAGGCCTGCCCACCTACCTCACGGCGTTCAACATACTCAGGCTCTAAACCACTGCCAATCGTCAACGACTGAGGTGGCGAGATATCTGCCGCTTCCCTGATGCCAGTGCCCTGCATCGCTACCTGGGGTACAGGCATTACATCACGGTAGCGCTGGGTGTTACGGGTTTCCGGCAGCACGAGAGGGGGGGCTGGAGCGGCCTCTGTATAGTCCAGATTGCGGTCGTGATAATAACCATCTCGCGCACACCCAGCGAGCGTGACAGCCGTTGCAAGTGCCAGCGGTATCCATTTCAGCGCACGTTTTTCAAGCACAGAGCTCATCAAGCCACCTTAACAGTCAACAAGTCAGTTACCCGGTGGGCCAAACGCCTACACCGGATAGCAAAGGGTATGCGCCGGATTACTCCTCTACGACGCCCGCCAGCTGCAGTGCTTCACTGACAGTGGCGTGGTATTTTTCTGAAAGCCAGGTCAACGGCAGGCGAATGCCTTCGTCCATATAACCCATGCGGTTCAGCGCCCATTTAACAGGAATGGGGTTGGCTTCGATGCCCAGATTGGTATGTAACGGCATCAGGCGTGTATTGATCTGGTGAGCTTTATCCGCATCCCCGGCAACCGCAGCAGCACATAAATCGTGCATCGCTTTAGGAACCACGTTAGCCGTGACGGAGATATCACCATGCCCACCCATCAACATAAAATCGCACGCGGTCGCATCATCACCGGAATAGAGCATAAAACCACTGCCTTTCAGGCGAGAGATTAGATCTTCTGCGCGCTCAAGGTTCCCGGTGGCATCTTTCAGGCCGATAATATTATCCACTTCGGCTAAGCGTAGAACCGTTTCGTTATACAGATCAGAGCAGGTACGCCCTGGAACGTTATACAGGATGACCGGCAGCTTGCTACCTTCAGCAACGGCTTTAAAATGCTGGTAAAGGCCCTCCTGAGTCGGTTTGTTGTAGTAAGGACAAACTGACAAGCAGTAATCAGCGCCTACTTCACTGGCGTAACGCGCCAGCTCAACCGCTTCAGAGGTGGCATTGGCACCCGTCCCGGCAATGACCGGAATCCGACCATTCACCTCTTCGACCACACTGCGAATCACATCAAAGTGTTCAGCAAAAGACATGGTGGTAGGTTCTCCCGTGGTGCCCGCTGCGACGATGGCATCGGTGCCATTGTCGAGGTGGAAGTTCACCAGACGACGAAGCGCCTCCCAGTCGATGTCGCCATTGACTTTCATCGGCGTCGCCAGGGCGACGATGCTGCCTGTGATCATCCGTTTGTTCCTCACCTGCAAAGTTTTGAAATCAAGCTATCAACCCTCAACATTGACAACGGCTATTCAGTCACAATGTCGAACACTGGGTACATTAGAGCGGCGCACCTTGAGGCGATGCAACCAAAGATCAGAGGCCGCCACGCGTTGCCATGAGTAACGTGCTTTTCGCCCCTAGGGGTTCCACAGAGAGCAAATGGTACTCAGGGGATTCGGGCCTGTACAGCGTAAAGCGCTGTGAGTTTACGCCAGCGCTTGCCCATAGCGCTATGAATGGCTTTGACATGCTCCTTCCAGTTGCGTGTAATCAACGGTGAAAGCCAGCCCATACAAGGAGTTTATTATGCCAGTTGAAGTCGGCAAACCCGTACCTGATTTTTCCGCCACAGCCACAGGCGATACAACTGTGACGCTATCGGAACTACGGGGTAAACAAGTCGTCATCTATTTCTACCCCAAAGCCAGCACACCCGGCTGCACCACAGAAGGTGGTGACTTCCGGGATAACAAAGCACAGTTCGATGCTGCCAATACCGTGATTATCGGCGTTTCCCGGGATAGTCTTCGCGCCCAGGAAAACTTCAAAGCCAAGCAGGACTTCAACTTCGAACTGATTTCCGATAAAGACGAAAGCGTCTGCCAGCTGTTCGGCGTCATCAAGCTGAAGAAAATGTATGGCAAAGAGCATCTGGGCGTTGAGCGCAGCACCTTTTTAATTGATCGTGAAGGAAAGCTGGCTCAAGAGTGGCGTGGCGTGAAAGTGCCGGGGCACGTTGCTGACGTACTGGCAGCCGCAAAGGCCCTGCATACCGGCAGTTGAGCTGGCCTGGCAACCGCGCGTCGGCATACGATCATGCCGACGCGACGCATAAAGGGAAGGAAGCCTTGCCGGAACTACCGCCTACTCCCGCTCAATAATCTGCACACTTTCCGGCTCGTCTCCTCTGGGCCAGGCATATACCAGTGCTTTTAGCAGCGTCGCTAACGGTATCGCGAAAAAGACCCCCCAAAAGCCCCATATACCACCAAAAAACAGCACGGCGACAATAATGGATACCGGATGAATATTGTTGGTTTCCGAAAACAGTACTGGCGCCAGTACGTTGCCATCCAGAGCCTGGATCACACCATAGGCAATCAACACATAAACAAACTGCTCACTGATACCAAAATGGAACCCGGCTACCGCCGCAACTGGGATCGTGGCCACTGTCGCACCGATATAGGGAACCAGCACTGAAAACCCGACCAGTACGGCCAATAGCGCTGTATAGGGCAAACCGAAAAACGCAAAGGTGAAGAACGAAACGGTCGCCACGATGACAATTTCAATCGCCTTGCCGCGAATATAGTTGGCAATCTGGCGATCCATCTCTTTCCAGATACGTGTCAGCAACGTGCGCTTTTGAGGCAAAAGTGACAGTGAAAAGCCAACCAGAGCCTGGCGATCCTTCAGCATAAAAAACACCAGGATGGGCACCAGCACCAGATAAATAATCAACGACATCACATTACCCAGTGAGGCTAATGAGAGCGTTAAGGCACGCTGTCCCAACTGACTGATTTCACGACCAGCAACACCAATCCAGCTCTGCATTTGGTCAGGAGTAATCAAGTTCGGATAGCGCGCCTGCAGCTCATCCAACAATCCTTGGCCGCTGGCAAACATGCGCGGTGTTTCCTGCACCAGTCCTACCAACTGATTCCATATCAGCGGCATCAGAATAAATGCCAGGGTGAGCAGTACACCAACAAAGGCCATAAATACGATAATAACGGCCAATAGATGTGGTACGCCACGCCGGGTTAAGGCGCTCACCACTCCCTGTAGCAAAAATGCCAGAACCAACGCAGTAAAAAACGGCGCCAGCATACGGCCAAACCAGATAATGGCCGCAAATCCTGCGACCAGTACCAGTAATAGAATTAACGCCTCTTCGTCTGAAAAGTAGCGTTCAATCCAACTTTTCAGGATGGTGCGCATGGTCATAAGTGTGAGTTCCCTGCTTTACGAATCCAATAAAAGTAAACAGCGTCGCGCTGCTCACGCTTTTCCAGAACATGGGTGCTTTGCTCAGTAAAGGATTCCATATCCCGCCAGGAGCCCACATCCGTTGCTCTAACTTCTAACAGCTGCCCTGGCGCCAGCCCAGCCAGCGACTGCTTTGCCTTTAACAATGGCAACGGACAGGGCAACCCACATGCATCAAGCACCATATCCGGCGCTTGCCCATCGGTTGTTGACTCACTCTTTGTTTGCTCAGACATAGTCCCTCTCTTCAAAATGTCAGCAACAACTCAGCATTGTTACATAAACTGATTTCTTAGCGATGGTGATATAGCATTCGATTTAACGGCACTTACCCGCATGAATCAATGTCACACCACTGACTTACGCGCTTTATCATCATTAATGAGGATGCTATGCCGCACCTTCGCATCGTTTATCCACGCTGGGCCTGTGCGCTTGTATTTGCGCTTGGCACACTCGCTTACAGCCCCACTGGGCATACCTTTGATGATTACCAATTACCCAGCCTGGGCGGAGCCTCCACAGCGGTAAGTAGTGAGGAGTATCGTCTGGGGCGTGCCTGGCTGCGCCAGTTCCGGGCTCATGCCCCTCAGTGGCAGGACCCCATTGTCAGTGATTACCTGGATGGCCTGATTGCCCGTCTGGCCCCTCATAGCCAGCTTGGCAGGCTTCAGGCCACCATCGTCATGGTGGATAACCGTTCGCTCAATGCTTTTGCAGTTCCCGGCGGCGTCGTGGGTATCAATTCGGGATTATTTGCCTTCGCTGATGATGAAGGCGCCTTTGTTTCTGTGTTGGCCCACGAATTGGGCCACCTTTCACAACGCCACTACGCCAGAAGGACAGCCCGGGCAGAACAAACCCAGATTCCCGCCATGGCTGCCATGCTCGCAGGTATGTTGATTGCCGCCAGCGGTGGTGGAGATGCAGGCATTGCAACCGCAATGGGTTCCCAGGCTGCACTGATTCAGGACCAACTCACCTACTCGCGGCGCTTTGAGCAGGAGGCCGACCGAATTGGGCTTCAGGCGATGGCGAATGCAGGCTACGACCCCGAGGCAATGGTGCGTATGTTTAGCGCCATGCAACGTATGGCCCGCTTACAGGGCGGCAACCCGCCGGAGTTTCTGCTCACTCACCCGGTCTCTGACAGCCGCCTGAGCGATGCCCAGGCCCGCGCCTCGCAGCTCAATGTAGCGGATGCGTATACCAGCAATACCTTATACGACATGATGCGCGCCCGGGCCCTGCTAAGCATTAACCGCAACTCGCCCCAGCAGGCAGCCTCTCGCCTGGCCCAAGATAATGCAGAGGAATCTGCACAGCGCTACCTGGACGCACTGATCGCTGCCCATAATGGCCAGACTGATCAGGCACTACAGACCATCGACCAGCTAGCCCAGGAACTGCCTGACTACAGTATGCTGCCTACCTCAGCTGCCAGCATTGCGCTTGATGCACAACGTTATGACGATGCCATTGCCCGCAGTCAGCGTTTGCTGCGCCTGGTGCCTAACTACCTGCCCGCCCAGTTGGTATTAGCCGAAGCACAGCTACAGCGTGACCCTGCAGCCGCCTTTAACCTGCTGCGCGACATTACATCGCAGCATACAGAGAACCCACAGGGATTTAGCCTGCTGGCAGAGGCGGCGGGGCGCAGCGGTCATAACGGCTGGGGCCATCTGGCGCGTGCAGAGCATTTACAGCTAACGGGCAGAGTGGATCGAGGCATCCAGCAACTCAGCATTGCTAGAGATGCGGCCCGACATGAGAACGACCAGCAGTTAATCGCCCGTATTGAGCAGCGACGTGATGACTTTCTTGAATATCGCGCAACGCTGGAGAAATTTTGACCGGGAGCGCGCGCGTTTATACGCCATGCCCCGAGCGGCCGTTCCGCTTGGGGCATAATGACAGAGAGGTATATTATCAAACATTAAAGTTCAGCATTCTCTCTAATGGCTTTAGCGCCTGTTGACGCAATGAGGCATCCACAAAAACCTCGCCACTTCCATGGCGCAACGCCCCGGCCAAATTGTCCAGCGCGTTCATGGCCATCCATGGGCAGTGAGCACAGCTGCGACAAGTAGCACCATTACCGGCAGTAGGGGCTTCAAAAAGCGTTTTGCCGGGTACTGCCTGCTGCATCTTGAAGAAGATGCCGCGGTCAGTCGCCACAATCAGCTGCTCGTTAGGCAACGCTTGTGCGGCTTTGATCAGCTGAGAAGTCGAGCCAGCCACATCTGCAAGCTGAACGACGGCCTCAGGCGACTCGGGATGCACCAGCACCGCTGCATCAGGATAAAGCTGCTTTAGGTCTTCAATGCCTTTTGCCTTGAACTCCTCATGGACGATGCAGGCACCATCCCACATCAGCATATCAGCGCCGGTCCGCTTCTGAATATAGCCCCCCAGATGCTTATCGGGTGCCCACAGTATCTTTTCACCCTTGGCCTGCAGGTGCTCAATCACATCGACAGCGATGGATGAGGTGACCACCCAGTCGGCTCTGGCTTTTACCGCAGCGGAGGTGTTGGCATAGACCACCACGGTGCGATCCGGGTGCGCATCACAAAAAGCGCTAAACGTATCGGCGGGGCAGCCGACATCCAGCGAACAGGTCGCTTCAAGGGTGGGCATTAACACCCGCTTTTCTGGTGAGAGAATTTTTGCGGTTTCCCCCATGAAGCGAACGCCTGCAACCACCAGTGTGGTGGCCTCATGGCGGGCACCAAAACGTGCCATTTCAAGCGAGTCCGCCACACATCCACCGGTCTCTTCCGCCAGTTGCTGGATGGCATCATCAGTATAGTAATGCGCTACCAGCACGGCATTGCGAGCCTTCAGAAGCTGCTTTATTTCAGCAACTCGAGCTTCCTCTTCCGCCGGAATACGGGTGGGGCAATACGGGTTGGGGAGCGGAGCATCAAGCTCCACCTGGGAAGTCATCATAGTCATCGTGTCTACCACTGTGACAAACAGGGAATCCCCCTGTTAAACATCCGTCACGGTATATGCACTCCACACATACCGCTCTCAATGCGACGGCCTCTGCGTCTCTCGCGGTGGCACGCCGCTCTGGCCTCAGCACGGCCAGCACTACCAGCGCATTCATTGCCAGTAGCCATTCAGATTATTGTGATGGCAAATTGTGGTTGGCTGCAAGCACTATGTTGGCTGCCTGATACAAAACCGCTACATAACGACACAACAACAAAACGCCCTTGGCAGCAAGCTGCCAAGGGCGTCGAATTTGGTGGGTCGTGTAGGATTCGAACCTACGACCAATTGATTAAAAGTCAACTGCTCTACCAACTGAGCTAACGACCCAAATACTGCTGAGCGATTAGTAACGACTAATGCTATTAGACTGATAAGCCACGCGTGTAAGTGGCTGTTCGGATGGTGGGTCGTGTAGGATTCGAACCTACGACCAATTGATTAAAAGTCAACTGCTCTACCAACTGAGCTAACGACCCCCTCGAACGGATGCATATAGTACGGATACACCCACTCAATGGCAAGCTTTTTTTACCTTTTCGTCTACAGGAAACCGACTCAACAGCACATGGTTAGCGCCGCTTGGGTTTGCGCATGGCCTGTACCGGACGGCGTTTGTGCTTGTCACGACTCCAGCGATTTTTCTCATCCGGAGTCAGCTCTGGCACTTTGCGGGTTTCCAAATTTGCCAGCGTAGCCAAGTCATCCACTTCATCCTGGGAAAGCTCTACCCATTCACCAGCTTTGGCACGTTTGTCCAGAAAGATATTGCCGTAACGAACCCGCTTCAGACGGCTAACGGTCAACCCCTGGGACTCCCATAGACGCCGGACCTCCCGGTTGCGGCCTTCTAAAATCACCACATGAAACCAGGTATTGATCCCTTCACCACCGAACTCCTGCACATCGGTAAAGCGTGCGGGGCCATCTTCCAGCATCACACCATCCACCATGGCCACAATATGTTCACGCTTGACTTCACCCATCACCCGTACTGCGTATTCACGCTCTACCTGGGTGGAGGGGTGCATTAGGCGGTTGGCAAGTTCACCATCGGTGGTAAACAGCAGCAGGCCGCTGGTGTTAATATCCAAACGGCCAATGGCAATCCAACGCTCGCCCTTCAACCGCGGCAGCCGTTCAAATACGGTGCGCCGGCCTTCAGGATCTTTACGGGTACATAACTCGCCTTCAGGCTTGTTGTACATAATCACTCGGCGCGGCACTTCATTTTCAGGCCGCAATGAAACCGGGCGATCATCGAAACTTACCTTATCCCGGGCTTCGACCCGGTCACCCAGCTTGGCTAGCTGGTTATTCACCTTGACCCGTCCATCTGCAATGGCGGTTTCCATCTCCCGGCGAGAGCCAAGCCCTGCACGGGCCAGCACTTTTTGCAGTTTTTCGCTGGTAGGGGAAGGCGTAGTGTTATTCTGACTCATGGTCGTCTGACCTCACATCGTTGGTCTGCGTGCGCGTGCCGTCGTCGTCAGAGCGCTGCGCACGTGCCGCCAAGCGCGCCTCCAAATCGGCAAAACTAAGCGGCTGGGTTAACGCCGTCCCGGCGTGGTTGTCGGCTATCTCAGCCGTGGTTATCTCTTTTCCCTGGGGTGGCGCATCCTGCATGGTTTCTTGCGTTTCGTCCAGTGCTTGTTGAGGCTTGTCCTGCTGCTCAGCTTCAGCGGGGTCAACCATGTCAGGTGCCACCTCTGAAAGCCGGGCATCCTCCTCTATTTGCTCTTCCCAACTGGCCAGTTCATACATGGGTGGCAAGGCATCCAGGGTTTGAAGTCCAAAGTCATCCAAAAAGCTACGAGTGGTCGCATACACGGCTGGTCGACCCGGTACATCCCGGTGCCCCACGATACGAATCCAGCCCCGCTCCATCAATGTGCGCATAATGGAGCTACTGACGCTGACACCACGCACCTCTTCAATATCACCCCGTGTAACAGGCTGGCGATAGGCGATCAGCGCCAGCGTTTCCAGCAGTGCACGGGAGTAACGCTGAGGCCGTTCATCCCATAAGCGCGACACCCACTGAGCCAGGCGCGGACGAATGCGTAGTTGAAAGCCAGAGGCCGTTTCCACCAGCTCCAAGGCACCCCCTTCATGCCGCTGGGCCAGCCGCGACAAGGTATCACGCAACTCTTTTCTGGCGGGGCACTCGCCCTCTAGAAACAGTGTTTCAAGACGCTCCAGCGGTAGTGGTTCACCTGCAGCCAGCAGCGCTGCTTCAATGATATCGTCTAACGTGGTGTCTCTCACCGCGACTCCCCGTCAGGTTCAAAAGCGGGCTCTTCAAAGGCATCGGCTTCCGTATCCTCTGTTTCAAATGCCCCCTCCTCTCCATCAGCAAGAGCAGCACGCCGGGCGCGCACATGAATAGGTGACAAGGGGGAATTTTGCACTATTTCGATCATGGCCTCTTTGGCTAATTCCAAAATAGCCATAAAAGTAACCACGACGCCTGCACGCCCCTCTTCCAGGGTAAACAGAGCCTCAAAAGAGGTGTAGCGTTGCTGGGCCTCATCCTGGCTTAGCTGCTCCATAATTTTCAGCATGCGTTCCCGTGTGGAGAGCACTTCACGGCTGATCTGGTGGGTCTGGGCAAGCTCGGCGCGTTTAAGGATATCGGTAAGCGCCCCCAGCAGTTCATCCAACCCCACATCAGGGTGAATGATCCGTGTTTCGAGCGGCGGGAGCCCTGCCTGAACACTAAACCAGTCGCGCCCTACCCTGGGTAATGTGTCCAGCGCTTCGGCAGCTTCTTTCAGGCGCTCATACTCCTGCAGGCGGCGAATCAGCTCAGCCCGCGGATCCTCTTCGTCATCCCCTTCTGCTTTGGGGGGGCGTGGAAGCAGTGTACGGGATTTGATTTCTGCCAGCATGGCGGCCATCAGGAGGTACTCTCCCGCCAACTCAATCTCCATGGATTTCATTAACTCAACGTACTCTATGTACTGGTGAGTAATCGTTGCCACATTAATGGTCAAAATATCCAGGTTTTGCCGACGAATCAGGTAGAGCAGCAGGTCCAGAGGGCCTTCGAAAGCTTCCAGAAACACCCGCAGTGCCTCTGGCGGGATATACAAATCTTCCGGCAGTTGAGTAATGGGTTCATCAAACAGCCGCCCAAGCGCCTCCACCACCGGTTCGGCGGTTATGTTCTTCAGGCCCTCATGCTCGTGGATGGCGCTTGGCGTCTCGCTCACGCGGGTCGAACCTCTTTGTCAGTCACTCGTTCAAACGTGGGCACCGTGTTATAAGCCCCTCAATAAGCCGACATGATTCACTCGCCTGCCTCAGCAGCTTTACGGTAACGCCCCTGATAATCAAACAGCTTATCTCGAAGCTGCCAGTGGCGCCCGACTTTACGCCCCACAATAAAATCAGGGTAGCGTAAACGGCGCTGCTCACTCACCACTTCCTCTGGCGTTACAGGCAACCATTCACTCCCTGGAGAGCGCAAATGGACACGCAAAAAAGCAGCATAAAACGCCCGCCGCTGCGCAGGTGTTTCCATCGCAAACCACTCCGTGAGGCTTGCGCCATCTTCGTCGTGGTAGGTCACTTTCAAGCGTGGCAAACCTCGCCCATTGGCCGTGGCCTCTAGCTGCATACCGCTTACCCTAAGTACCCTGGCATCCTTTAACTTGAGCGCATCTTTCAACTTGTCATCGGCATCAACCAGCAGCTGTTCACAACCGTGACAACGACGAGCGGCAATATCGTTTTCAGCGCCACAGCTATCGCATACTTTAAAGCGGAAGCGGAAATCACACTGGTGTCGTTTTCCTGCTTCATCTTCAAGGATGCCCTGGCAACGGCGGCCAAAGTGCTCGATAACCAACTCGCCATCCCGCTTACCCCAAAACAGATTGGCATGCCCACAGGAGGGGCACGCCACCTGTACTGGTTCACTGTCGCTGTCTGGCTTTGGCTCGCCCACTTCTGGCGCGTATATATCCCAGGGATTACCCGCATAGTCGAGAATCAGGCACTCGCTTTTGCCAGCCGACAGACGCAGCCCCCGCCCTACAATCTGTTGATAGAGACTGACAGACTCCGTAGGCCTGAGGATAGCAATTAAATCCACATGCGGAGCATCAAATCCAGTGGTGAGTACAGCCACATTCACCAGATATTTTAGCTTTCGGGCTTGAAATGCAGCAATCAGCGCTGTGCGCTCTGACGAAGCTGTTCTTCCCGTAATCAACGCCGTCTGCTCAGCGGGCAGATAACCCATAATCTCTTCAGCATGCGCCACGGTGGCGGCGAAAATCATCACCCCCTGGCGGTTTTGTGCGTACTCAACAACCTGTCGGATAATTCCAGGCGTAGCACGATTGCCCGCCACCACACGGTTCAGTTCCTCTTCTCGGAACGGTCCAACGGGAGCCGCCGCAAGTCTGGAAAAGTCGTAGCCTTCAATCGCCATATCCAGACGTCTGGGGGCAGCCAGGTAGCCCTGCTTCACCATTAGCCGCAGCGGCTGCTCGAACACACAGTCAACAAAAAAGCAGTCCTCTTTACCCCGCACCATGCCGTGGTGATGACGATGATAAATAAAGCCCTGCCCCAGGCGGAAAGGTGTGGCAGTCAAACCGAGAATTTTAAGCTGGGGGTTCTGGCACTGGAGATGGTTAACCACCTGTCGATAGCCTGCATCCTGCTCAAGCGAAACCCGGTGGCACTCATCGATCACCAACAGGGTAAAGCTGGCATCGGTAAAGCACTCAAGGTTACGCACTACCGACTGCACAGAACCAAATACCACTTGGCGCTGCGCCTCTTTGCGCTTAAGACCGGCGCTGAAAATATCTGCCTTCAGCCCATAGGCCTGATACTTGGCGTGATTCTGCTCCACCAGCTCACGAACATGGGCCAGCACCAGCACTCGGCCTCTGGCGAGCCGGGCCAGCTCAGCAATCACTAACGACTTACCACTGCCGGTAGGCAGCACCACTACCGCAGGATCACTCGTAGCGCGGAAATGCGCCACCACTGCGCTAACCGCCTGCTGTTGGTATGGCCGTAGCTGGGGTGTAGGAGGCAAAACAGTTATCGACAAATTAATTAGCCTGCTATTGAACTAACAACCCATTGGCTACCTCTAATCAGTAGCAGTTTATACCCCCTTTTTCCCTACACACGACGCGGTACGTGATTTTTAAATCCGCAGGATATGTCATGAAAACCAACCTTTTCAGTCCTGAGTGCCCCGAATGTAGCAGCCGCTTAAAACGCCTCCCTGCCACACGCAGGGCTCAAACCCATGTGTACTGTATGGACTGTGGGCACGATTTTGGCCGCTATGAGCATCTGGTGGAGCGCTATCGCCAGGAACTGGAAACGCTTGAGGCACAGCTGCAGGTACCGTTATCGGTCACCAGCCACACAGGCCAAATTCCATAACGGGGACGGGCAGCGGCGGCTCACAAGCCGCCGCTACTGTTGGCCTCACGATCACGCGGTTATGCTATTTAAGCCATGCCCGCGCATTACGGAACAGGCGTAACCAGGCACCATCTTCTGTCCACTCTGCCGGGCGCCATGAGTTGGTAACCGCGCGGGCCACACGCTCTGGATGAGGCATCATGATGGTGACACGGCCATCGGGTGTGGTAAGACCGGTAATACCTGAAGGTGAGCCATTGGGATTGGCTGGGTAGCGCGTTGTCACTTGACCGTAGTTGTCGATATAACGCAGCGCGATCTGGCTGCTCGACTGCATACTGCGCAGATGAGCCGTATCGCGGAATTCGGCACGCCCTTCGCCATGGGCGACAGCAATGGGCAGTTTGGAGCCTTCCATACCTGCCAGCAGAATGGAAGGGGTTTTCTCGACCCGGACCATGGAGACCCGCGCTTCGAACTGCTCCGATTCATTGCGTACAAAAGCGGGCCAGTTTTCAGCACCGGGAATGAGCGACTTCAACTGCGAGAGCATCTGACAGCCATTGCACACGCCCAGTGAAAAGCTGTCGTCACGGACAAAGAAATCAGCAAACTGCTCCTGGGCTCGTTTATTAAACAGCACAGATTTTGCCCAGCCACCGCCAGCACCCAGCACATCACCGTAAGAGAAGCCACCACAGGCCACCAAGCCCTTGAACGCCGCCAGCGAGACACGCCCTTCCAGGATGTCACTCATATGCACATCCACAGCATCAAAGCCTGCTTTATGGAACGCCCAGGCCATCTCTACCTGACCGTTAACCCCCTGCTCACGCAAGATGGCCACGGCCGGTTTCGCCGTATTGATAAATGGTGCGCTGATGTCCTCGCTAATGTCGAAGGTCGGTGCAGC
The DNA here is from genome assembly GCF_023507745.1 of Vreelandella olivaria. Lineage (GTDB taxonomy): Bacteria > Pseudomonadota > Gammaproteobacteria > Pseudomonadales > Halomonadaceae > Vreelandella > Vreelandella olivaria_A. The sequence continues at coordinate 164,242 of NZ_JALPZO010000134.1, forward strand.
ACTAAGCCCTGGGTCGCGCACATCCAGCAGATTGTCAAACTCGTTTTTGGCGCACTCGGGATTATCCCTCAGCGCCTGCATACGATAGCTGGTTTCCGACCAGGTACGCTGGGTAAGCTGGCGGGTGGTTTCCAGTAGTGGCTCTTCAAACAGCGTCACACGCACCTGATCATCGTACCGGGGACGAGCGATGACGCCACAGGTTTCAATCCCCGCCATGGCGAACTGGGTTAACACCTCTTCAGTGTGCTGGCGCTTAACCTGAATCACTGCACCCAACTCTTCTGAGAACAGGGCATTAAACGCTTCTACCGGCTCATCAATCAGCCAGTCCAGCTTAATTTCCAGCCCAGCGTGGGCAGCAAACGCCATTTCCAGCAACGTCACCAGCAGGCCACCATCGCTGCGGTCATGATAGGCCAGCAACTTGCCGTCGCGGTTTAAGCCCTGGATCACCTCAAAAAACGCTTTGAGATCTTCAGGGTCATCCACGTCAGGACAATCATTGCCTACCTGACCATACACCTGCGCCAGCGCCGAGCCGCCCAACCGGTTCTGGCCATTGCCAAGGTCAATCAGAATCAGGTCAGACTCATCCTGCTCCAGGTTGATTTGCGGCGTTAACGTGGCCAACGCATCGGAGACAGGTGCAAATCCGGTAACCACCAACGAGAGCGGCGAGGTAATGCTTTTCTCCTCGGCTTCTCCCTGGGCATTTTCACTCTGCCAGGCAGTACGCATGGACATGGAGTCTTTGCCTACCGGAATGGCAATGCCAAGCTGTGGGCACAGCTCCATACCCACGGCATAAACCGCGTCATAGAGTGCCTGATTTTCACCAGGGTGATCGGCAGCGCTCATCCAATTTGCGGAGAGTTTAATGTCCGAAAGCCTGACAATGGGAGCAGCGGCCAAATTGGTAATGGCTTCAGCAACCGCTAAACGAGCACTCGCAGCAGGGTTAATCAGCGCGACTGGAGGACGCTCGCCCATGGCCATGGCTTCACCGGCATGAGTATCGAAACTCGCGGTGGTCACTGCCACGTCGGCGACCGGCACCTGCCAGGGGCCAACCATTTGATCGCGGGCGACCTGACCGGTAATTGAGCGGTCACCAATGGTGATCAAAAAGCTTTTGGAAGCAACAGTTGGTAAACGCAGTACCCGATCCAGAGCTTCACGCAGATCGAGATTATCGAGCATCACCCCTGAAAGTTCAGGGGTTTGGCGCTCAAAAGCGCGGGTCATTTTGGGTGGCTTGCCGAACAGCACGCTCATGGGCAGGTCGACGGGCTTGGTATCAAAATGACCGTCGCGCACTTCCAGGTGGTGGTGCTCCAGGGCTTCACCCACGACAGCATAAGGGCAGCGCTCGCGCTGACACAGGGCGTCGAAGGTGTCCAGATCCTCTGGTGCCACCGCCAGCACGTAGCGCTCCTGGGCTTCGTTACACCAAATTTCCAGAGGGCTCATGCCTGGCTCGGCATTCGGCACCGCACGCAGATTAAACAGACCGCCCCGGTTACCGTCTTTCACCAGCTCCGGCAGGGCATTGGAAAGCCCGCCTGCTCCTACATCGTGAATAAAGCGGATCGGGTTTTTATCGCCCAGTGCCCAACAGCGGTCAATCACTTCCTGGGCGCGACGCTCTATTTCCGGGTTTTCCCGCTGTACCGAGGCAAAATCCAGGTCAGCGCTGGACTCTCCCGACGCCATACTGGATGCTGCACCGCCACCCAGGCCAATCAACATGGCCGGGCCACCCATCACGATCAGCTTTCCACCGACCGGGATATCGCCCTTCTGAACGTGCTGAGCGCGGATATTACCGTAACCACCCGCAATCATAATCGGCTTGTGGAAACCGCGGCGCTCAATCCCCCCTTCACTGAGTGCATCCTGCTCATAGGTACGGAAGTAGCCGGTCAGGTTGGGGCGCCCAAACTCATTGTTAAATGCCGCGCCGCCAATCGGACCCTCCAGCATAATCTGCAAGGCGGACTGCATACGCTCGGGCTTGCCATAGTCAAAGGCTTCCCAGGGCTGTACAAATTCAGGAATACGCAAGTTGGAAACAGTGAAGCCTGCCAGGCCCGCTTTAGGCTTGCCGCCGATACCGGTGGCACCTTCATCACGGATTTCACCACCGGAGCCAGTAGCAGCCCCTGGGAAAGGGGCAATCGCCGTGGGGTGGTTGTGGGTTTCCACCTTCATCAGGATATGAATCGGTTCCTGGTGCGCATCGTAGCTTGCCCGTTCGCCCTCAGCACCGGTCAACGGCGTGGGAAAAAAGCGCCCGGCCTGGCTTCCTTTAATCACCGCCGCATTGTCGCTGTATGCGGAAAGCACGTTGTCCGGTGAAGTGGCAAAGGTGTTTTTGATCATCTTGAACAACGAGTGGCTTTGGGCTTCGCCGTCGATGATCCAGTCTGCGTTAAAGATTTTATGGCGGCAGTGCTCTGAGTTCGCCTGGGCAAACATCATCAGCTCTACATCGCTGGGGTTACGGCCAAGCTCAATAAATGCCTCAACCAGATAGTCAATTTCGTCCTCTGCCAGGGCCAGCCCCAACTCGCGATTAGCCGTAGCAAGGGCATCACGACCGCCCTCTAGAATATCCACACTGCCAAGTGGTGCCGGGGAGTGATGGGCAAACAGTCTGGCTGCATCCCCCACATCCGCCAACACGGTTTCTGTCATCCGGTCGTGAAGCAGGGCACTGATCACCCCAAGGCTTTCCTCACTGGGCTGGCCTCTCAGGCCAACCCGGTAATCGACACCACGCTCAATACGACGGATTTGATGCAGCCCACAGTTGTGGGCGATATCCGTTGCTTTGGAAGACCATGGCGACTGGGTACCCAAACGGGGTACTACCAAAATACGTTGCGCATTCTCCGCTGTCGCCACATGCTCATGGCGACCATAATCCAGCAGCTGCACCAGACGCTCCTGAGCGACGCCATCCAACTCCTCGTGATGGTCAATGAAGTGGATATAATGGGCAGACAACGCCTCCACCTCGGGAACACGTTCACGCAACACCGTTAGCAACCGATCATGGCGGAAGGCAGAAAGGGCGGGCGCGCCTCGCAGTTCGAGCATATCTGGGAGCCTCTAAAAGCTGGAAGAGTTCGAGCAGGAAAACACCAGGCCGCATTGCGGCGATCCCTCTATGATACTGGAAAGCGACGGCCACACGAAATCAACAAGGTGACAGCTTCTTCAAGGCTGGGTATCGTGGCAGCTTGTTTCATTCCGAACAGACGCCATGCTGACGTTGATTTACCGACATTTTATTACCTATACAAGCGCCTATTTAGCGTTAGCGGCAACCGTTGTACTGGTAATGATCCCGACACTTGCCTGGGTCCCACCGGGAGAACATCTTACGCAAATCAAAGCAAAAGATTTTATCACTGTGCATACCCGCAATACCCCCACTACCTATTATGAAGGCCGGCAGGGGCCAACGGGGTTTGAATACGAACTGATGCACCGTTTTGCTGACTACCTGGGAGTCAGCCTGAACCTCAATGCCAGCCACCACCCCGACAGCGTGCTTCCAGCCGTCCGTAGCCAGGGCGATCTAGGGGCAGCGGCACTGCCTTTGCTGTCAGACACTCCCGGCATTCATTACACGCGTCCGATCATTCAAATGCAGCCACTGGTGGTTTATCGCCGAGGCTTAACTGGCATCACCACTCCTGAAGACCTGATTGGCCTCGACATTGGCACGCTCAGCGGTGCAGGTACCAGCCAGGCTCTGCTGACACTGCAACGCGACCACCCCGAACTCAGTTGGAAGGAGTCCCAAGAGCTGGAAGTCGCCGAACTCTTGGCTCGGGTTGAAAACGGAACACTGGATGCGGCCGTTATTTTTGACCACCAATTTCGTCTTAACCGACTGTTTTTCCCTAATGTGGAACGAGGCTTCTATCTAGGCGATGCCCTTTCCATGGCATGGGCAGTACCCAGTGGACGAGGCCTGGGGCTGCTGGAAGCCGCTAATCAATTTTTACAGGAGCTACAGGAAAACGGCACTCTGGAGCATTTGGTAAACCGCTACTTTGGCCATGACGACTATCTGGAGTATGTGGGAACCCGCACCTTCCTGGCCCACCTTGATGAGCGACTGCCTGCATTTACCGATCTTTTTAAGCAAGCAGCCCAAGAGACAGGATTTGATTGGAAACTGCTGGCTGCGGTGGGTTATCAGGAATCGCATTGGGATCCCAATGCGGTGTCCCCCACTGGCGTTCGCGGCTTAATGATGCTCACCAATCCTACAGCCAGTGAAATGGGCATTGCCGATCGAACTGATCCGGCGCAAAGTATCGATGGAGGCGCCCGCTATCTGCGCAGTATCAAAGACCGCTTACCCCAAAGCATTACCGGGGAAGATCGCCTGTATATGGCCATGGCCGCTTATAATGTGGGCCTGGGGCACCTTTACGATGCCCGCAAGATTGCTGAAGACAATGACGGAGACCCTAATAGCTGGCAGGATGTACGTGCGACATTACCCCTGCTTCAGCAGCGCGAATGGCACAGTCAGACCCGGCACGGCTATGCCCGTGGAGGTGAGCCGGTGATTTATGTGCGCAACATTCGCCGCTACTATGAAATGATTGAATACGTTGAACGAAGTCGGCTGCAGTTTTTTCAATTGGAGCAGACACCAGACAGCGATGAGCCACCATTGTTGTTTGACTTAATCCCCCCCATTGAGCAGGGCATTTAGCAGGTGCCTGAACGTCTGGCAGCAAAAAAATTCTTCAACAGCTTTTTCGAAGGTACCGCCAATACCCCCCCGGTAACGGCCACCTGATGGTTAAACCACGGCTGGACCAGCAGATTGGCCTTGGACTCCACCATCCCGGTGCGTGGCTCCGCAGCACCATAGACCAACCTGCTTAGCCGGGCATGCACGATCGCCCCCGCACACATCATGCACGGCTCCAGCGTCACAAACAGTGTGCAGCCCTCCAACCGATAGTTGCCCAACTGCGCTCCTGCCTCACGCAGGGCACGTATCTCTGCATGGCCACTGGGGTCACAGCTTTCCACCGGGGCATTCTGCCCGACCCCGACCACACTTCCCTGGGCATCAACAACCACAGCCCCCACTGGCACCTCCCCCGCCGCCAGGGCAAGGTGAGCCTGGTCGAGTGCTCGATGCATGTAAAATTCATCGCTGCGTATCAAGGCAAACTCCGCTAAGGTAGCAAAACAATCGTTTTAATAACTAAATAGCCGTATAGGGTACACTTGCGATCATCGGCGACGAATAGATAGCACCAAGGATACCGAGAATGAATGATGCGCTGAATACGCTGGTAAGTTTACTAGAGTTGGAGACACTCGAAGAGACACTGTTTCGAGGCCAAAGTCAGGATCTTGGTTTTCCCCAACTTTACGGTGGCCAGGTATTGGGTCAGGCCCTGGCTGCAGCAGCCCGCACCGTGCCTGAAGAGCGCCGCCCTCACTCCCAGCATGGCTATTTCCTGCGTCCGGGTGACCCCCATCGGCCAGTGGTTTACCAGGTGGACACCATACGCGACGGCGGAAGTTTCACCACCCGACGAGTCACAGCAATCCAAAAAGGGCGTCCCATTTTTTTCTGTAGCGCCTCATTTCAAAGTGAAGAAGAGAGCTTTAGTCACCAGCGAGCCATGCCCGAAGTGCTCTCTCCAGAAGCACTTATCGACGCTGGAGACGCTAAACATGCCCGTTTCCCCGGCCATCCAGTCGAGTTTTTGCACCTGCCGGACAACCCGGACAATGGCGCTCCTGCTGGACAGTGCCTATGGTTTCGCATCGGTGGTACGCTGCCGGATAACCCGGCACTGCATCGCCATTTGCTCTCCTATGCATCAGACTTCAACCTACTGACCACGGGGTTAATCCCTCACGGCATTCAGTACGCAGACCCTAAGCTGCGCATCGCCAGCCTTGACCATGCACTATGGCTGCATGAAGACACCCGCCTGGATGAATGGCTGCTTTACGTGATCGACTCCCCCTGGGCGGGCGGCGCACGGGGGCTGGCACGTGGGCACATCTATCAGCGGGATGGGCGCTTGATCGCCTCGACAGCACAGGAAGGACTTACCCGCTATTCCCAGCAGAAGTAAAGCACACCGCTTAAAATGCCCGCGCCCGCTAATCAAGCGGGCGCGGGCACAACAAACCAAAATGCGGTTACTTAGCCACCATAAACATCGTTGATCGTTTTCAGCGGGTAATGCGCCGGGTAGGGTTTGCGCGCCACACCTGAGTCAACCGCAGCCTGAGCAACCGCGGAGGAAACACGCTCCAGCAGGCGGACATCCACCGGCGTGGGAATAATGTATTCACGACCGAAACTCATTTCGGTGCGCTCATAAGCATTCAACACTTCCTGAGGCACCGGCTCGCGGGCCAGATCTTTCAACGCATGCACTGCCGCCAGCTTCATCGCTTCGTTGATGCGTGTTGCCCGTACATCCAGAGCACCCCGGAAAATAAACGGGAAGCCCAGCACATTATTCACCTGGTTAGGAAAGTCCGAGCGGCCAGTAGCCATGATCACATCAGGGCGCGCCTCACGGGCTACATCAGGATGAATTTCAGGGTCGGGGTTGGTGCAGGCAAAAATCACCGGATCTGCAGCCATTTTCTTGACCTGATCGGCAGACAGCAGGCCGGGACCAGAAAGGCCGACAAACACATCCGCGCCATCGATGGCATCATCCAGGGTACGCATATCCGTGTCACGGGCGAACTCAGCCTTGTACTCGTTGATACCTTCACGGTGGCTATGGATGACTCCGCGACGATCAAGCATTACCAGGTTCTCTTTTTTGGCACCACAGGCAACCAACAAACGCATACAGGCAATCGCCGCTGCACCGGCCCCCATACAGACGATCTTCACATTTTCGATCGCTTTGCCAGCAATTTCCAGCGCATTGAGCATACCGGCAGCCGTCACAATAGCGGTACCGTGCTGGTCATCATGAAATACAGGAATAGTACAGCGTTCGATTAAGGCTTTTTCAATTTCAAAACACTCAGGTGCCTTGATATCTTCCAGGTTGATGCCACCCCAGGTATCGGCAATACGGGCGACGGTATCGATAAACGCCTGGGGGCTTTCAGCATCCACTTCGATATCGACAGAATTAATACCTGCAAAACATTTAAACAGGACGCCCTTCCCTTCCATAACGGGCTTGCTAGCCAGCGGACCAAGGTTACCAAGACCTAAAATCGCGCTGCCATCAGAAATCACAGCCACCAGATTACCCTTGCCGGTATAGCGGTAAGCATTCTCCGCCTCGCGGGCAATTTCGCGAACCGGCTCAGCAACGCCCGGGCTATACGCAAGCGCCAAATCCCGTGCAGTCGCAGTGGGTTTGGTTAACTCCACTGAAAGCTTACCGGGAATAGGTTTAGCGTGATAATCCAGAGCTGCCTGCTTATTTGCATCCGTCATGATTAGGGTCCAATGAGTCTAAAGTAGATAAGTCAGGTCAGAATATAGAAAAACTCCAAGCGCCTCAAGCACGCAGTCAACCTATCAACAAAACGTCCGTTTTAACGACTTTTCGCTCATATTCGTAACTTTTCAGAGTCATTTACTGCAACTTATGCTTCAACGCATTAGTCATAACGGTTTACTTATTGATGCAATGCAGTATTTATTGGAAATTCATTCCAGGAATGTAGCGATCTGTTTTCCACAACCTGTAAGGATAAAGTGGCTGTGGAAAACAAATGGCGGCGGAAACACAACAGCTTAAAACACCGAGGGAGAGATGATTCAGTAGTGAGAACAAAAAACCCACGCCGGGGCGTGGGCTTTTGAGCAAGACACATTCCGTGCCTGAGACAGGCAAAATCCGCTAGGATTAGCCGCGCTTGACAGCAGCGCCGAAACGCTTGTTGAAGCGTTCTACGCGGCCACCGGTGGTCGCTTGTTTCTGCTTACCTGTGTAGAACGGGTGGCAGTTGGAGCACACATCCAGAGAGAAGTTCTGTCCAGAAGTAGAACCGACCTGGAAGCTTGCACCGCAAGAGCAGTTGGCGGTGACCGTGTTGTAATTCGGGTGGATACCTTGTTTCATCTTGAGCCTCACGAGCTATATGCCGCCACCTGATCCGCTGCCAGGCACCGCATACGGGTTTGAAAAAACTGCTAACCGGTTACACGCTCCATCATATAGATTCAGAGCGGCCGCGCATTCTAGCAAACTAATCGCCGGAGGCCAATTGTCTGACACTTTTTCTTCCCAGACCCACGCTCAAGGGCCGTCTGCACCATTTAAGGTGCTGAGAGTCGCCCTGCCGTCGCCGCTGCGACGTTTGTTTGATTATCTGCCCGCTCATCCAACCCCCACCTGCGGCTGGCAACCAGGGCTCAGGGTACGTGTACCGTTCGGTCGTCGGGAAGTGATCGGCATTGTGGCAGAGCTAGCCTATGGCAGTGAACTGCCGCGTACCCAGTTGAAATCCATTAGTGAGGTCCTGGATGATGCGCCACTGCCAGGCGACTGGCAGTGGCTTTGCCACTTCGCCGCCCGCTACTACCAGCACAGCCTGGGCGACACCATGCAACTAGCCATGCCAGCACGGCTACGCCAGGGGCACCCCATGGCTGGGCGTACACAAACCCTGTGGCTACCGGTTGAAACCCATGACGTCACACAGCTACAGCGCGCCCCGAAACAAGCGGAACTTTATGCGCTACTACGCCAGCATCCCCATGGCCTGCCCGGCCGCGCCATCAGTGCTCATGGCTTTACCCGCGATCAACTGCTGGCACTGCAGAAAAAAGGCTTTGCCCACTCACAAGAGGTAATTCTGACCGCTCCACAACCGGCCAGCGGTAACCTGCTGGCCTCCCCGTCGCTGCCTCTTAACCGTGAACAGGCGACAGCACTTGCCGTACTGCATGAGAAACTCGATGGCTACCACCCTTGCCTACTGGAGGGGGTGACCGGCAGCGGCAAGACCGAAATTTATCTCCAACTGATCGAGGCGCTTGCCGCGAAGGGCAAACAGTCGCTGGTGCTGGTACCGGAGATCGGCCTGACCCCCCAGACACTGGCACGCTTTAGAAGCCGCTTTCGGGTGCCGGTTGTCGCCCTGCACTCCGGCCTTACCGACCCAGAACGCCTGGACGTTTGGGAAGCCGCAGCCAATGGACGAGCACTGGTCATCATTGGTACCCGCTCGGCGATTTTCACTCCACTGGCGAACCCTGGGGCCATCATTGTGGATGAGGAGCATGACGGCTCTTACAAGCAACACGATGGACTACGCTACCACGCCCGTGATCTGGCCGTCGCCAGAGCCCACTACCACAACATCCCTCTGTTGCTGGGTAGTGCAACACCCTCCTTTGAGAGCTTGCAACAGGCACTTGCCGGGGCTTATCGTCACCTGCGCCTCACTCAGCGCCCCAGCCGTCACCCACCTGCCAAACTGGAGTTGATTGACCTGCGCCATCAACGCCGCCAGGGCGGGTTACTACCAGGTGCTATCAGGGCGATCAAAAGTACCTTGAAGGCGGGCAAACAAGTACTGATTTTCATCAACCGGCGTGGTTTTGCCCCCACCCTGGCCTGCCATGGTTGCGGTTGGATCGCCGAATGCAACCAGTGTGACTCACGAATGACGCTGCATCGTCAGCCATCGCTGCTGGCATGCCACCATTGTGACAGTCGCCGCGCTTTGCCAGATGCCTGTCCAGACTGCGGCAGCGGTGATTTACGTGCACTGGGAAGCGGCACCGAACGCACCGAGGAAACGCTTCAGGGCCTGTTCCCTAACGTGACCGTGCACCGTATCGACCGCGACAGCACACGCAGGAAAGATAGTTTTGAGCAACTGCTGAAAGAGATTCAACGAGGCGAGCCCTGCTTACTGGTAGGAACCCAGATGCTGGCCAAAGGGCACCACCTGCCCCATGTCACCCTGGTGGTCGTCGTTAATGCCGATGGTGGCCTGTATGCTGCCGACTTCCGGGCACTTGAACACAGCGCCCAACTTCTTGAGCAGGTGGCCGGCCGGGCTGGGCGCGCCGCTCACCCAGGGCGGGTACTCGTACAAACCCTGCACCCTGATGACCCTCACCTGGGTCAGCTGGCAGAACATGGCTACAGTGCACTGGCACGCAACCTGCTGGAAGAGAGGAGAATCGCCAAACTACCGCCCTTCTGCTTTATGGCCCTGCTGCGCTTTGAGAGTCCCAGGGAAGAAGCGGCACTTGCCCTGGCACAGCAAGCCGCCCAGGCGCTTCGCCAATGGCTGAAAGCGGCCAATCTGCCCGTGCGCTGTCTGGGCCCGGTGCCCGCCCCTATGGAAAGGCGCCAAAACCGTTACCATATTCACATCATGCTGGCCGCAGATAAACGCAGCCAACGGCATGCCGCAGCCAACTGGCTGGTACAATGGCTGGAAGCCAACCGGGAAGCCCGCAAAGTCCGCTGGTCGATTGATATTGACCCGCAGAGCCTCGCTTAACGACTCACTACCCGGTAGCGTCTGCAAGACCCTGCAAAGCAATACAGCTTTGAAACTGCGCGCCAATTGCCGATAATGACCGTTTTGCCGCTGCATACACAACGCGCGCATGCACACGCCGCCACTGACGACATCCGGATATTTCGATGAAAGACACGATTATTTCTCTGCTCGAAGGCGCCATTACCGCGCTCAAGCACCAAGGCGTGCTGCCCGACGATTTACAGCCTTCCATCAAGGTTGATCCAACCAAAGATAAAGCCCACGGTGACTACGCCACCAACCTGGCACTGATGCTGGCGAAACCTGCCGGCATGAAACCGCGGGAACTCGCTGACCTACTGGTCGCGGCGCTGCCAGAAAGTAATGCGATTCAAAAGACGGACATCGCAGGCCCTGGCTTTATCAATTTTTTTGCCGCCACAGATGCAGCCGCACAAATCGTCGCTCAGGTACTCGATAGCGGTGATGCATTCGGACGCAGCCTGATCGGTAAAGGTCAAAAGGTGCAGGTGGAGTTTGTTTCCGCCAATCCCACCGGCCCCCTGCATGTAGGCCATGGCCGCGGTGCAGCCATTGGTGACTGCCTGTGCCGGTTACTGGAAGCCACCGGCTACGATGTGACACGTGAGTTTTACTACAATGATGCCGGTGCCCAGATCAAAAATCTGGCACTCTCAGTGCAGGCCCGCGCCAAAGGTCTTGGCCCTGACGACGCCAGTTGGCCGGAAGACGGCTACCGCGGGGAATACATTATTGATGTGGCTAACGACTACATGGCAGGAAAGACGGTTACCGCTGATGACCGTGAAGTGACCGCCAAGGCCGACCCTAACAACCTGGACGCCATCCAGGCCTTTGCCGTTGCCTGGCTGCGTCGGGAGCAGGATTTAGACCTCAAAGCCTTCGGCGTTGAGTTTGACGTCTACTTCCTGGAATCATCCCTTTACCAGAATGGTAACGTAGACGCCACCGTCAAAAAGCTGGTGGCTAACGGCCACACCTATGAAGAAGAGGGTGCCATGTGGCTGCGCACCACCGACTTCGGAGACGACAAAGACCGTGTCATGCGCAAGCGGGAAGGCGGCTATACCTATTTCCTACCGGATGTGGCCTACCATCTCAACAAATGGCAGCGTGGCTTTAAAACGGTCATTAATGAACAGGGTGCCGACCACCACTCCACCGTTACCCGGGTCCGCGCCGGCCTTCAGGCGCTGGAAGTGGGGATTCCCCAAGGCTGGCCCGATTACGTCCTTCACCAAATGGTGATGGTGACCCGCTCTGGCGTCGAAGTTAAACTCTCGAAGCGGGCTGGCAGCTATGTGACGGTTCGCGACCTGATTGACGAAGTGGGGCGCGATGCCACTCGCTTCTTTCTGGCCGCCCGCCGAGCAGATTCGCAGCTTACCTTTGATATCGACCTGGCCCGCTCCCAGTCGAACGACAACCCGGTGTACTATATTCAGTACGCTCATGCACGAGTCTGCAGTATGCTGCGCAAGGCCGAAGATGCAGGTCAGCCATTCAACCATGGCCTGGCACTGGCTAATCTGGCCATGCTGGATAGCGACCAGGAAAAAGCCGTACTTAACCGCCTGGCGCGCTACCCCGAAGTGGTCGAAAATGCCACCAAAAACCGCGAACCCCAACAGGTTGCCCAGTATTTGCTGGATCTGGCCGGTGATTTCCACACCTGCTATAACGCGGTAAAAGTGATGGTGGATGACGACACGCTGCGCAACACGCGTCTGGCCCTGGGGTTGGCGACCCGGCAAGTGCTGCGTAACGGTCTCGACCTCATGGGGGTTAGCGCCCCAGAGGAGATGTAATTCATGGCCAGTCCACGTAAGAAGCCTGCCCGCCGAGGCGCCACCTCACAGCGCAAAACCTCCCGTCGCTCCGGTGGAGGATTCCGCATTCCTGGCTGGCTGTGGGGGATTGCCGGGGTAGCCGCAGGTTTTTTCCTGGCGCAACACCAGCACGGCACGGCTCCCTGGCAGGAGCAGAGCTCGACAACACCACAGGCGACCGTACTGCCGAAACCGTCTGGTAGCGACGAACGCAGCGCCGCCCGTCAAACCGAAGGTGCCGCAGAACCCGCGATGCCCACCTTTGAGTTCTATACGCTCTTACCGGAAACAGAGGTCATTGCCCCTGGCGTGTCACTCCCTTCCAACGTCAACCGCCCAGAGGCCCCTGAACCACCTGCTGACAGCCCAGCTGATGACCCCATCGCCCAGGTTATTGCGGCCAATATGCGCCCTGAAGAGCAGGCCTCGACGGTACAGCAGTCCCCTGCCAGCACCAGCACGCCAAATCGCTATATGCTACAGGCCGCCTCTTTTCGCGAGCTTAGCGATGCTGAACAGTTGCGTAGCCGCCTGCGAAACCTGAGCTTGTTGGCACAAATCAGTGAGGTGCAGGCTAACGGTGATACCTGGCATCGGGTACAGGTCGGACCGTACGAAGACACCCGCGAGCTTAACCGCGCCCAGGATCTTATGAGTACCCAGGGCATTGAGCCTCTGCTGATCCAGCTACAGAACTAGTCAGTTCAAGGGCAGACTGACACGCTGTTGTTACCGTTTATCTACCGGTATTGCTCTTGCGGGCGGTTGATTTTTTATCAGCTGCCCGCACTTTGTTGTGAATCGCTTTTTTTTGTGGCCGTGTGACTCGGCCGGTCAGTCATCGGGAGCGTGTCTCCCCCAAGGAGTTATCTCCATGACCACTATTGTATCCGTTCGCCGCGGTAATCAGGTTGCCCTTGCAGGCGATGGTCAGGTTTCATTGGGCAATACCGTCATGAAGGGTAATGCCAGTAAAGTACGCCGTCTCTATCGCGGTAAAGTGTTAGCAGGCTTTGCAGGTGGCACCGCCGATGCCTTTACACTGTTTGAACGTTTTGAGGCCCAACTTGAAAAGTACCAGGGACACCTGACCAAAGCAGCCGTTGAACTGGCTAAAGATTGGCGCACCGACCGCGCCTTGCGTCGCCTGGAAGCGCTGCTTGCCGTTGCTGACCATAGCGCATCGCTCATCATCACGGGCAATGGCGATGTGGTAGAGCCTGAACGCGGCATTATCGCGATCGGTTCCGGCGGCAACTTCGCACAGGCCAGCGCACGCGCTCTGCTTGAAAATACCGACCTTTCCGCGCGTGAAATCACTGAAAAATCCCTCCAAATCGCCGGTGACATCTGCGTATTCACCAATCATCACGTGACGCTCGAAGAGCTGAACATCAACGAACGTTGAGACTTCCTTATGACTCAGATGACTCCCCGCGAAATTGTTCACGCCCTGGATCAGTACATTATCGGTCAGCAGGATGCCAAGCGTGCCGTTGCCATTGCACTGCGTAACCGCTGGCGGCGGATGCAGTTGGACGATGAGCTGCGCCCGGAAGTGACGCCGAAAAATATTCTGATGATTGGCCCCACTGGTGTTGGTAAAACCGAGATTGCCCGCCGTTTGGCCAAACTTGCCAAGGCTCCGTTTATTAAAGTTGAGGCCACTAAGTTCACCGAAGTGGGCTACGTGGGCCGCGACGTTGAGTCGATTATCCGCGACCTCATGGAAGCCGCCATTAAAATGGTCCGGGAGCACGCCAAGGAGGAGGTTGGGCACCGTGCCGAGGATGCCGCCGAAGACCGCGTGCTTGATGCGCTGTTACCGCCCCCCCGCGGCCAGGAAGACAAGCCCCGGGAAGATAACGGCACACGCCAAACCTTCCGTAAAAAACTACGCGAAGGCCAGCTTGACGACAAAGAGATCGATATCGAAATCTCCTCTCAAGCCCATGGCATCGATATTATGACGCCGCCCGGCATGGAAGAGATGACCAGCCAGTTGCAAAGTCTGTTCTCCAATATGGGCCAGCAAAAGCGCGAGCAACGCCGTGTTACCGTCAGGGAAGCATTAGTTCTGCTGCGTGACGAAGAAGCGGGCAAGCTGGTCAATGAAGAGGAGATCAAAGCCCGTGCAGTGGAAGCAGTTGAACAGCACGGCATCGTCTTCCTTGATGAGATCGATAAGGTCGCCAAAGGCAGTGGCCAGTCCAGCGGAGGAGAAGTCTCTCGTGAAGGCGTCCAACGCGACCTGCTGCCGCTGATTGAGGGCTCTACCGTATCAACCAAATATGGCATGGTTAAAACCGATCATATTCTGTTTATCGCCTCTGGGGCGTTCCATTTGTCACGCCCATCGGACCTCATCCCTGAGCTACAGGGCCGCTTGCCAATCCGTGTTGAGCTGGATGCACTGACACCGGGCGACTTCAAACGAATTCTCACCGAGCCGTCAGCCTCGCTAACCAAACAGTATCAGGCCCTGCTGGCCACTGAAGGGCTGGATGTCGAGTTTACGCCAGACGGCATCGAACGCATTGCTGAAATATCCTGGCAGGTTAACGAAGGCACTGAAAATATCGGTGCCCGCCGCCTGCATACAGTGATGGAGCGGCTGCTGGAGGAGGCATCGTTCAAGGGTGGCGATATGGACAGCCCCCTGGTGATTGATGCCAACTATGTCAACGCCCAACTGGGTGAACTGGCTGTCGACGAAGACCTATCGCGCTATATTTTGTAAGCACCACTAGTGGTATAGCCCCCAACAGCTTGCCCGCTTCTCCACGGGCAAGCTGTTTTTGCTACTTATCGTCATGAGGTCATACCGTCCATGAACGCCCCTACCCCCACACGGGTTCACTACCACAAGCAGGCCCGCGAGCTGGAACTGGGTTATGCGAACGGAGATACTTACCGTCTGCCAATCGAGTTGTTGCGGGTGTACTCACCCTCGGCTGAAGTCCGTGGTCATGGTGGTGATAGCGCCGTCCTCCAGGTGGGTAAAAAAGATGTCGGCTTGCAAAACATTACCCAGGCAGGCAATTACGCCCTAAAACTACACTTTGACGATGGCCACGATAGCGGCCTCTACAGCTGGAACTACCTCTACGACCTCGCACAGCACCAAGCAGCCTACTGGCAGAATTACCTGCAGCGTTTGGACGCAGCGGGCGCCTCCCGGGAGCCCACCAGTATCCAATTCAAGCAGCTGTGACTCTGCGCCCCAGGCTAAGCGCAGACAAATTGGGGTAGAGAAGGCTACAATATTGCCAATCTTTTTAATGCGACGACCTTTGGTCGACTATTATCGCCTCAAACTCGGGAGCTAAAGCCCCATGAGCCCCACGGAAAAGCGCACTACCCATTTTGGTTACCAGGAAGTTCCCGTTGACGAAAAGGCCTCTCGGGTGGCCGATGTCTTCCATTCGGTAGCCGCCCGCTACGATGTTATGAACGACCTGATGTCCATGGGCATTCATCGCATTTGGAAACGGCTGACTATTGAGCGTGCGGGCGTTCGCCCAGGCCATCACGTGCTGGATATCGCTGGAGGTACCGGTGACCTGACACTCAAGTTTGCACGTTTGGTTGGCCCTCGCGGCAAAGTGGTACTCGCTGATATCAACGCCTCAATGCTGAAAGTGGGCCGCGACAAACTAATGGATAACGGTGTGGGGGGCAACGTTGAATATGTCCAGGCCAATGCCGAATGCCTGCCATTCCCCGACAACAGTTTCGATTGCATTACCATCGCGTTCGGACTGCGTAACGTCACCGATAAAGACGCCGCACTGCGTTCCATGGCCAGAGTGCTCAAGCCCGGCGGCCGTCTGCTGGTTCTTGAGTTTTCAAAGCCCAGAAACCCGCTGCTCTCCAAGGCCTACGATGAGTACTCCTTCCGGCTGCTGCCAAAAATGGGTGAGTGGGTCGCCGGAGATGGAGAAAGCTATCGCTATCTGGCCGAATCCATTCGCATGCACCCTGACCAGGAAACCCTGAAGGGCATGATGGAGGCCGCAGGCCTTGAGCGGGTTGAATATACCAATCTCACCGGCGGTATTGTGGCACTCCACCGCGGCATCAAACTATGAAGTCACTGTAAACCATGACGTTACTGATCAAGAGGTCAGCATGCTGGTAACCCCGACCCTACTGCTGGCCGGATGTGAACGCACGTTGAACGCCCTACTCGCCCGCGACCCTGCTGCGCCGACACGGCTTTCGGCGCTGGCGGGCAGCCGTTTACTGGTCAGGCTGGAAAAGCCCTATCTTCAGTTGGTGCTTCACTACCACCATGCCGGCATCGACCTGCTACGTGGTGACGACCTGGATGAAACCGACGTAGACGCCATCATCGAGCTCACCCCGGAAACCTTCTCTGAGTGGCTTAGTGGTGCCTCGATTGAACGCTTAATGTTTGAAGGCAAGCTCTCTGTTCGCGGCCGCACTCACCTGGTAGAAGCTACTCGCGACCTGTTGTTCGATCTTGATATCGACTGGGAGGGCGAGATGGCACGCTGGCTGGGTGATATACCCGCTCACTCGCTGGCAGAGGGTCTCCGGCGCGTGGCACGCTGGGGAATCAGGGCAAAAGATGAGTTGCTCCAGGATGTTACCGAGTACGTGGTCGAAGAGGCTCGACTACTACCCGGTCGCCAGCAACGTGATGTGCTACGTGATCATCTGACAGAGCTTGAAGTCGCCACTGATCGTTTAGCCGCCCGACTAAACCGCCTACACCGACGCTTAACCCAAGTAACACCTAAGGAGCAGCGCCCATGAGCCTGCGGCTGTTCAAAATTATCTGGGTGATTACACGCCACCGCTTGGACACCCTGATTCCGGCTGAACGCCTGCCCCTTTGGCTGCGCACCCTGATGTGGTTTTCACCCTGGCGTCTGGTGCCTGTCGGGCACCGCTCAAGAGGCGAACGGCTAAGGTTGGCGCTGGAAGCCCTTGGGCCTATTTTTATAAAATTTGGCCAGATGCTCTCAACCCGGCGCGACTTACTTCCTGAAGATATCTCCGACGAGTTAAAGCGTCTTCAAGATCAGGTGCCCCCCTTCCCTGGCGAGCAGGCAGCCGCCAGAGTCGAAAAAGAGCTGGAGATGTCATTATCAGAAGCCTTTGCCGCTTTTGATCACGTCCCTCTGGCCTCTGCCTCGATCGCTCAGGTACATGCCGCCACCCTGCATAGCGGTGAAGAGGTCGTGGTGAAAATTATTCGCCCCGGCATTGATCGCATCATGCGCCAGGATATGGCCTTGATGTACCAGGTGGCCAGGTTGCTGGCTAAAGTGCCCGAGGCCCGCCGACTGCGCCCGGTAGAAGTGATCCGCGACTATGAAGCAACCCTGTTTGATGAACTGGATCTCTACAAAGAAGCCGCCAACACCTCCCAGCTAAAGCGCAACTTCAAGGATTCGCCGCTGCTCTTTGTTCCTACCATTTATTGGTCCTACACCCGCCGCCATATCATGGTACAGGAACGTATCAGAGGCATCCCCGTAGCGGACCTGGACTCCCTGGTAGCACGCGGCACAAACCTTAAAAAGCTTGCAGAGCGGGGCGTAGAGCTATTTTTTACCCAGGTCTTCCGTGATAACTTCTTTCATGCTGATATGCACCCAGGCAATATCTTCGTTAACTGTGATAACCCTGAAGACCCGCAATATATTGCCATTGACTGTGGCATCGTGGGCAGCCTGACCAGAGAAGACCAGGATTATCTGGCGCGTAACCTGCTGGCGTTTTTCCATCAGGATTATTATGAAGTTGCCGCCTTACACATTGAATCCGGCTGGGTGGGTGAGCATACCCGCGCCAACGAGTTTGCCGCGGCCATTCGCACAGTATGTGAGCCCATTCTGGAAAAGCCATTAAAAGATATCTCCTTCGGACAGGTGCTCCTGGGGCTGTTTCAAACCGCTCGGCGCTTTAATATGGAAGTTCAACCACAGCTCGTGCTGCTACAAAAAACCCTGCTCAATATCGAAGGTTTGGGGCGACAACTGTATCCTGAGCTGGATCTGTGGAGCACCGCCAAACCCTATCTGGAGCAGTGGATGAAGGAGCGTGCCGGTGTTGGGGGGCTGTGGGAATCGTTGAAACGCCAGGCACCAGAGCTTTCCCATCAGTTGCCTGAGTTACCGGTATTGGCACACCAGGCACTAAGCCGCATGGAGCATGAACATCGTCAGCGCCACCAGCAGGCCAATGCCATCACCAATATGCACAGCCAGCTGACACGGCAAGGCAAACGCCACTACCGGCTCCGCGTTGGCCTGATTCTGGTCGCCATAGCGCTGGCGTGGCAGCCGCTAAGCAACTGGGCAACCGCTCAGGAATGGCCCGTTTTGGCTGCTGCTGGTGTAGGTTTACTGCTGCTGTTATGGC
Source organism: Vreelandella olivaria (assembly GCF_023507745.1). Taxonomy (GTDB): domain Bacteria; phylum Pseudomonadota; class Gammaproteobacteria; order Pseudomonadales; family Halomonadaceae; genus Vreelandella; species Vreelandella olivaria_A. The sequence goes on from NZ_JALPZO010000134.1 coordinate 183,003, forward strand.
AATGACAGAGGTGTCAACGTGGTAGCCACCTGTTGACGAAAACCTCTTGCCGACTGATAAAAGGAACAACATGACCACAACGACTGCCAACCAGCCCTCCGTACTGGACGCCCTGGCCGAGGTATTAAAACAGCGCCGCCACGCATCAGCAGAAGATTCTTATGTTGCCTCCTTGCATCATAAGGGTTTGAACAAGATACTCGAAAAGATCGGGGAGGAAGCTACCGAGACGTTACTGGCAGCCAAAGATGCTGAACACGGTGGTGCTCCGGAGCGCAAAGCGTTGATCGCTGAAACAGCCGACCTGTGGTTTCATAGTCTGGTGATGCTTTCGCATTTGGAATTGGATCACCAGTGTGTTTTAGATGAACTGGCGCGACGCTTTGGTATTTCAGGCCATGATGAAAAAGCATCACGCACGCAATAACAACCGGCAGGTGAATACCCGATAGCAGGTCTTCACATTGCCGTACGCAACGACAACCTGTACCGATGAGGAAATGCATATGTTAGGTGGTATCAGTATTTGGCAGCTGCTGATTGTTCTGGGCATCATTATTCTGATTTTCGGCACCAAAAAGCTACGTAACGTGGGCACCGACCTGGGTGGCGCCGTCAAAGGCTTTAAAAAGGCCATGCACGAAGAGGAAAAAGATGGTGACAAACAAGACACCGATCAACCACAGGCCAAGGTAGGCCATGACGAGGCTGGCAACACTTATGACGTTCAAGCCGAAGAGAAGCGTGTGGCGGACGCTCAGGCAGCTGAACGCAACGAAGAGCGCAAATAACCCATGCTGGATATCGGCTTCCTTGAACTCGTGCTTATCGGTATCGTCGCGCTATTGGTGCTTGGCCCTGAACGCCTGCCTAAAGCTGCCCGTACCGCCGGTCTTTGGATCGGTAAGATCAAGCGTACGGTATCTGGCATGCAGCGCGAAATCAGCGCCCAACTGGAAGCAGAGGAGCTGCGTCAGAAGCTTAATGAGCAGCACAAAAAACTCGATGAAAGCTTAAAGAAAGCCAAACAGGATGTTGAGAGCATTACGGACTCACCTTCTGCCAGTACCTCCCCCACTGCCACCAGGCAGAACGACACCGAACAGCGCGTGGCCAGTGCCAGCGAGCGGTTGGATGAAGCACTGCAAATGGTACGGGAAGATGCTGAGCAGGCAGAGCCTGAAAAGGCCGATCTTAAAAAGGATAGCAATCACCAATGAGTATGTCTGGCGATTCACAGGAGCCGCGTAACGAGCAAAGCCAAGCTCCTCTCATTGAGCATCTGATAGAGCTGAGGTCGCGTCTTATCAAGTCCGTGGTTGTCATTCTGGTGATTTTTCTCGGCCTTTACGCCTTTGCCAATGACATCTATAGCTTTGTCGCTGAGCCGCTGATGGCGCTGTTGCCGGAAGGTTCGCAGATGATTGCAACGGAGGTGGCATCACCATTTCTGGCACCTTTTAAACTGACGCTGGTGGTGGCGGTATTTATTGCCATTCCGTTTGTCCTGCATCAGGCGTGGGCCTTTGTAGCACCGGGACTTTACGATAATGAAAAAGCGTTAGCCATCCCTATTCTGGCCTCCAGTGTTGTGCTGTTTTACGCGGGTGCAGCATTTGCCTATTACATCGTTTTCCCACTGCTGTTTGCGTTCTTCACACAGACCGGGCCGGAAAACGTGGCGGTCATGACCGATATTAATCAGTACCTGAATTTTGTCCTTAAGCTGTTTTTTGCGTTTGGCGTGGCGTTTGAAATCCCCATTGCCACCTTTCTACTGATTCTTTCCGGCGCCACCACCGTTGAAAGTCTCTCCCAAAAGCGTCCTTACATCATTTTGGGCTGTTTTGTGGTAGGCATGCTGTTAACACCACCTGATGTCATCTCCCAAAGCCTGCTCGCCATTCCGATGTACCTGCTCTACGAAGTTGGATTGCTGTTTGGGCGTCTGGTGCGCAAGCGCAAAGCCAAGGCCGAAGCCGAGGAGCAAGAAAGTCAGTAACGAAGAATATGTTGATACCCTTAAAAAAGGTTCTTCGCAGATCAGCGTGAAACAGCTACGGCTTGAGACAGAGTTATAAGCTGATATTTGCCAACACGTCAGCCTACAGACACCGCTGTTGCCATGGAATGCTGCCTAGCCACCACTGTCCTGTTGTAGCGGTGGCGGCGATAGTGTCACGGGTCGCGTAGGTATCCAGCCCAACCCTACGGCGCTGCCGATACTGGTGAGTTTGGCGGCCAACCCCACGCGCGTTATCGCCTCGGACACTGTGGGTATCTCAAACTGGCGGAAGCCTTGCGTCGCGGTGCGCAGGCCGTGCACCGCCTGACTCGCCTCAACGCCGGTTCTACGCTTTAGCGCCTCGCCGGTCGCTGGCAGGTTCAGCGGGCGGCGCAGCCAAGCGGGCACCCTACCAAACATCGAACAACACACCTGCGAAATATATAGCTGCCGGGTGA
>NZ_JALPZO010000135.1 GCF_023507745.1 Vreelandella olivaria
AGCATGGCAGCGTTTTCGCCAACCCTCTGACAAACCAAGGTTTTTTCAACCTTATGCACCGCTGGCAACGCCATGCGTCCCCGGCAGCGGATGCGTACTTTACGGATTCGCTGCCGGCTTGGCAAGGGCTTTATGTAAAAAAATTTCAGCTTTCGGGGTTTGCCTTGCGCATCACGGCCAATACAGGCCCGGATGCCACGTAGGCACCGAACAGCAGCAACAACATAAGGGAGGGCTCAACTGAAATCATCACAAAGCCTAATACCACCGCAAGAAGCACAACGAACGGCACCGGCTTCTTGAAGTCCAGGTCTTTAAAGCTGTAGTAGCGAATATTACTGACCATCAATATGCCTGCCGCCGCCACGACCAATAACATAAGCAGCTTGAAACCGACGGCATCCGCATCAAAGCTATTGAACGTCCAAACACTCGCCGCAACCAGGGCAGCCGCCGATGGGCTGGGCAAGCCGATAAACCATTTTTTATCTGCACTGCCAATTTGCACATTAAAACGGGCAAGGCGCAGTGCTGCACAAGCTACGTAGAGAAACGCCACGACCCAGCCCGTTTTACCGATATCCTGCAATATCCATGTAAAAGCCACCAACGCGGGCGCCATACCAAAGGAGATCATATCAGCCAGGCTGTCATACTCAGCCCCAAACGCGCTTTGGGTATTGGTCATACGCGCGACCCGTCCATCCAGCCCATCCAGTACCATGGCAATAAAGATAGCTACCGCAGCCGAGGTAAACTCACCATTGATACCGGCAACCACGGCAAAGAACCCTGAAAACAGTGCAGAGGTGGTAAACAGGTTAGGCAGCAAATAAATCCCTTTACGACGGACCTTCTTGCCATCTTCGACGGCCTCTTCCACCACTTCGGTTTCCCGTAAAAAGGCAGCGGCCAAGTCCTCGTTTCCGATCGACCCATTCGTGCTGTCATCATCGGACGGAGGTGTCGTTGCTTGCTCTTGATCACGAGCATCCTGGGTCATAAGTGTTATCCATTGAAAGTGAAGTCACATGAACAGTGATTTCTTCATTCTACACTGTGAGCCTTTCTCAGCCAGCAATTGCAGCAGGCAACAAAAACGCCTCGGGGCACGCTCATGCGCGCCCCGAGGCGTTACACATTAACTAACCGCTTAGTTTTTAGACTTATCGACCAGTTGGTTGGCGGCAATCCATGGCATCATGCCACGTAGTTTGGCACCTACCTGCTCGATCTCATGCTCAGCATTCAGGCGACGGCGGGCCGTCATTGATGGGTAGTTGGTGCTACCTTCCTGGATGAACATTTTGGCGTATTCACCGGTTTGAATACGCGTCAGTGCATTACGCATTGCTGCACGGGACTGATCATTAATAACCTCGGGACCGGTTACGTACTCACCATACTCTGCATTGTTAGAGATAGAGTAGTTCATGTTGGCGATACCGCCCTCATACATCAGGTCAACAATCAGTTTAAGTTCGTGCAGGCACTCGAAGTAGGCCATTTCCGGCGCGTAGCCTGCTTCAGTCAAGGTTTCAAAACCCGCTTTTACCAGTTCAACTGCGCCACCACACAGAACCGCCTGCTCACCGAACAGATCCGTTTCCGTTTCATCTTTGAAAGTCGTCTCGATAATACCGCTGCGGCCACCACCAACGCCTGCTGCGTAGGAGAGCGCCAGCTCTTTGGCACTGCCTGAAGCATCCTGATGAATAGCGATCAGGTCAGGAATACCGCCGCCTTTAACAAACTCAGAGCGAACCGTGTGGCCCGGCGCTTTCGGCGCGATCATGATGACGTCGAGATCTTTACGCGGCTCAATCTGATTGTAGTGAATGTTGAAGCCATGAGCGAAGGCCAGGGTAGCACCCTCTTTCAGATTCGGCTCAACTTCCTGCTCGTAGATCGCCTTTTGGTTTTCATCCGGCGCCAGGATCATGACGACATCAGCGGTCTTACACGCTTCGGGAACGCTTGCCACCTTCAGGCCAGCTGCTTCAGCTTTTGCAGCGGATGAGGAGCCTTTACGCAGAGCAACGGTAACGTCGACACCTGATTCTTTCAGGTTGTTTGCGTGAGCATGACCTTGCGAGCCATAACCAACAATAGTGACTTTCTTGGCTTGGATAAGGGACAGGTCGCAATCTTTATCGTAATAAACGTGCATGGCGAAACTCCAAACGTGGTGATCGAGTAAGCGTATCGTTGTCAGCGTTGATGGCCACCTGTGCCGTCTTATGCAGCACTAGGATTTGGCGTTAAAACCACTCTACGCCAGCACCACCATTGCGTAAAACGCTATATTTGCAACATAATATTTCTTCACATGAAACACAGAGCCCTCTATGGATTTTCGACTCCTCAAACATGTGGTGACATTAGCTGAGACACTGCACTTCGGTCGTGCCAGCGAGCTTTGCCATATCAGTCCTTCGACACTGAGTCGCTCTATTCAGCAGGTTGAGAGTGAGCTGGGAGTCCAACTGTTCGAACGTGATAACCGCCATGTCACCCTGACTCACCAGGGAGCTGTCTTTCAGCACTATGCGAAAGAAACACTTGAACAGTGGGAAACCCAGAAGCGCGCCCTGGCCGCCACCACAACACAGCTAAGTGGTGAGATCAGCATTTACTGCTCTGTCACCGCGAGTTACAGCTTTCTCTATGAGCTATTGAGTGATGTGCGTATCCGGCACCCCGGTATTGAATTAAAGCTGCACACCGGCGACCCTGCCGATGCCATGGCGCGGGTATTGGAGGGGGCTGACGACATCGCCATCACTCCCCGACCACGCATTCCCCCCAATGCATTAGCATTTAAATCGCTCACCCGCTCACCGCTGCTGTTTATTGCCCCAACCCAAGCTCATCCGTGGCTACCGCGCCACCCAGAAAGCTCGACCGCTGAGCAGTGGCAACAGGTGCCAATGATTCTTTCAGAAGCGGGGCTTTCCCGCGAATACGCCAATACCTGGTTTAAAGCCATGGGCATTTCACCGCGTATCTACGCACAGGTGGCTGGGCATGAAGCGATTGTTAGTATGGTGGGGCTTGGGTTTGGCATCGGCGTGGTGCCAAAAATCGTGCTGGATAACAGCCCACTCGCCGAGCGTGTGCAAATCCTCAACGTAAAACCCGAATTACCCCATTATGATGTCGGGCTATGTGTACTGAACCGGAGGCTAAAAAACCCGATGATCGACGCTTTTTGGGTAGCCATTAGCCCACGCTAATACTTGTTTAAAAAAATCATCACAAAAAAAGCCGCCCGGCAGATAGAGGGCGGCCTTCTTATCCAACAAGGGTCGATTACAGCGAGAGCACCTTATCACCACGGGCAATACCGGAAACCCCGGTACGCGCCACCTCAAGAATACCAACTGGCGCCATGGCCTGTAGAAACGCATCCAGTTTCGAGGCGTCACCGGTGATTTGAACGGTGTAGAGACTTGGCGTTACATCGACGATCTGCGCGCGGAAGATATCCACCGTACGCTTCACCTCATCACGGGCAGCCCCCAACGCTTTCACCTTTACCAGCATCAGCTCACGCTCAATGTGGTTACCTTCGGTCAGATCGACCAGCTTTACCACGTCAATCAACTTATTGAGGTGCTTGGTAATCTGTTCAATAACCCGGTCATCACCAATGGTGGTGACCGTTAAACGCGACAGCGACGGATCTTCTGTCGGGGCAACGTTAAGCGTTTCTATGTTGAAGTTACGCTGGGAGAACAGTCCGACTACACGTGACAGCGCCCCCGGTTCGTTTTCCATCAGAATCGAGATGATATGACGCATCAGGTACGCTCCGTTTTGGACAGCAGCATGTCACGCATGGCACCCAGCGGTACCTGCATCGGATAGACGTGCTCATGGGGATCGACCTTCACGTCCAGGAATACCAGCTCGTGCTTGTTGGCAAAAGCGCGTTCCAGCGCTGGCTCCAACTCATCCAGGGTATTCACCGTCATGGCGGTAAACCCGTAAGCCTCAATCAGCATATGAAAGTCGGGCAACGACTCCATATAGGAGTGGGCATGGCGGGACTTGTAGTTCAAGTCCTGCCACTGACGCACCATACCCAGCGATGCATTATTGAGGTTTACAATTTTGACGCCTACGCCGTACTGCTTACAGGTAGAGAGCTCCTGCATCATCATCTGGAAACTGCCTTCACCGGTTACACATACCACGTCGTCATCCGGGAAGTTCTGTTTGATACCCATCGCGGCAGGGAAACCAAAGCCCATCGTGCCCAAACCACCGGATGTAATTAGCCGGTTGGGCTTATCAAACTTATAGTACTGCGCCGCAAACATCTGGTGTTGGCCAACATCAGTGGTGACATAAGCCTCGCCGCGAGTCACGCGGCAGAGTGCCTCTACCACCTCTTGCGGCTTGAGTACATCACCCGGTTTGGAGGGTTCGTACAGTTTGCCTTCTCGTTCCGCACGCCAGCCATCAATCTTCTGCCACCACTCGGCCAGCGCCTCAGGCTGCGCGATCGACTGGCCCTGCACCAGACTGATCATTTCATTGATGACACTGGAAGCTGGCCCCACGATAGGCACATCCGCCCGCACGGTTTTAGATACCGAGCTGGGGTCAACATCCACATGAATGATCTTGGCCGTTGGGCAAAACTTCGATGTATTATTCGTCACCCGGTCATCGAAACGCGCGCCAATAGCGATAATTAAATCCGCATGGTGCATGGCCATGTTGGACTCGTAAGAGCCGTGCATTCCCAACCAGCCCAAACACTGCCGGTCGCTTTGTGGGTATGCACCAATGCCCATTAACGTGGTGGTAATCGGGAAGCCCAACTGCTTAACCAGGTCGGTTAACCCTTCGCTCGCCTTACCGGTAACGACGCCACCGCCGGTATAGAACACCGGGCGCTTGGCTTTCAGCATCATCTCAACGGCTTTTTTGATCTGCCCGGTGTGACCGCGGGTGACAGGGTTGTACGAGCGCAGTTTGACCTTCTTCGGGTACACGTACTCGTAACGCTCGGTCGGTGCGGTCATATCTTTGGGTATATCCACCACCACCGGGCCAGGGCGGCCAGTAGCAGCGAGGTAGAAGGCTTTTTTAAGCACTTCAGGAATCTCTGACGGATGACGAATCGAGAAACTGTGTTTCACGATTGGACGCGTAACGCCCACAATATCCGTTTCCTGGAAAGCATCATCGCCAATCAGATGGCTCATTACCTGGCCACACAGCACGACCATGGGAATGGAGTCCATATAGGCGGTAGCAATACCCGTAACGGCATTGGTCGCGCCGGGGCCGGAGGTCACCAGCACCACGCCAGGCTTACCTGAGGCACGCGCATAACCATCAGCTGCGTGGGTAGCCGCTTGTTCGTGACGCACCAGAATGTGCTTCACTTTGTCCTGGCGGAAAAGCGCATCATAAATATGCAGCGCCGCACCACCGGGATAACCATAAATGTACTCAACGCCCTCATCTTGCAAGAAGCGGGCGATCATATCTGCGCCGGAAAGCAGTTCCACAGTGTTTCTCCCCTGGAGGTCTCGAGTGCGATCCGCAGGACATCCTGCGGTGTCGAGTGCGGCGGTATGCCGCTGCCGGCCATGCCGGCACCTGATGCCAAACCCTGGCATATGGCCCGGTTAGGGCCTGCACTCTCATCAGGAAGGCTGAACTATCGACATAAATCAGCATTCCCTTACACGACGGTTTGCCGTGTCGGGGCGTTGGCCAGGTCGGGCGGTTAGCCCAAGCCCGGAAGTCCTTCGGCGGGTAAAGGCCTTCGCCTACCCTTCGCGCGGGGATAAGGGGTTACCTGTTGGTTCCGCGCCCGCAAATCAGGAACCCACAAGATTCCATTAGCTCCTTAAGCCTGTCAACCTCCCAGCAGGGCAAACGCAACAAACGTCTTAAGAAGCCAATAAAAAAACTCCTCCAGCAAAGCCAAAGGAGCTTTTTCCCTATTCAATTGCGCGAAGCGCGCACCCTCATGGTGCAAATATTACGAAAACTCCAGCTTGCCCTCGTTCGCGCTGATATGAATGGTATCGCCTGGGGCATACTTGCCCGCCAGCAGGTCCTGAGCCAAGGGGTTTTCAATGCGGCTCTGAATCGCCCGCTTCAAGGGCCTTGCACCATACACGGGGTCAAAGCCAACAACCGCCAACTGGGCCATGGCGTCGTCGCTGATCTCCAGTTGCAGGTCATGCTCCGCCAAACGCGCCTTCAAGCGCTCCAGCTGAATACCGGCAATCGCCTGGATTTGCTCTTGCCCCAGGGAGTGGAACACCACCACTTCATCAATACGGTTGATCAGCTCAGGCCGGAAGTGATTACCCACCACTTCCATCACTGCACTTTTCATCAGCTCGTAGTCACTGTCTTTATCAGCACTGACGTCTCCCCCCATGCGCTGAATAATATCCGAGCCCATGTTGGAGGTCATGACGATGACGGTGTTACGGAAGTCCACCGTACGGCCCTGACCATCCGTCAGGCGGCCATCCTCCAATACCTGAAGCAGGATATTGAATACATCCGGGTGGGCTTTCTCTACTTCATCCAGCAGCAACACGGAGTATGGCTTGCGGCGCACCGCTTCGGTTAGGTAGCCACCCTCTTCATAGCCCACATAGCCGGGGGGCGCACCAATCAAGCGAGCCACGGAGTGTTTCTCCATAAACTCTGACATATCGATCCTCACCATCGCGTCTTCGGTATCGAAGAGGAAGGTAGCCAGCGACTTACACAGCTCGGTTTTACCGACACCGGTCGGCCCCAGGAACAGGAACGAACCATTGGGACGGTTAGGGTCGGCAAGGCCAGCCCGGGAACGCCGTACAGCGTTGGCGACCGCTTCAACAGCTTCATGCTGGCCGATCACACGCTCATGAAGGGCATCCTCCATACGCAGCAGCTTGTCGCGCTCACCTTCCAGCATTTTGGAAACCGGAATGCCTGTCCAGCGAGAGACCACTTCGGCAATCTCTTCTTCGGTGACATTGGAGCGCAGCAGCTGATGGTGCGACAGATCCGCTTCACCTTCACCGCTCTCGGCAATTTTCTTTTCCAGCTCCGGAATTTTACCGTACTGAATTTCCGACATGCGGCCCAGGTCACCTTGTCGACGCGCCTGTTCAAGGTCAATACGCGCCTGCTCCAGTTCCGCTTTAAACTGGGCGGCACCTTGAATACTGGCTTTCTCAGCCTTCCAGATTTCATCAAGATCCGCGTATTCGCGCTCTAGTTCGTGAATCTGGTTGTTAAGTGCCTCCAGACGTTTCCTGGTGGCCTCATCTGTCTCTTTCTTAAGTGCCTCACGCTCCATTTTGAGCTGAATCAAGCGGCGATCAAGGCGGTCCATCTCCTCCGGCTTGGAGTCAAGCTCCATGCGGATCCGTGATGCTGCCTCGTCAATCAGGTCAATGGCTTTATCAGGTAATTGGCGATCAGTGATGTAGCGTGTGGAGAGTTTGGCCGCTGCGATAATCGCCGAGTCGGTGATATCAACACCATGGTGAACCTCGTAGCGCTCTTTCAGGCCACGCAGAATCGCCACGGTATCCTCTTCCGAGGGCTCGTCGACGAGTACTTTCTGAAAACGGCGCTCCAGCGCAGCATCTTTCTCGATGTATTGACGATACTCATCCAGCGTTGTCGCGCCCACGCAGTGCAACTCACCACGCGCCAAGGCCGGTTTGAGCATATTGCCCGCATCCATGGCGCCTTCGGCTTTACCCGCCCCGACCATGGTATGCAGCTCATCAATAAACAGGATCACCCGCCCCTCTTCCTGGGAAAGCTCTTTTAAAACGGCTTTCAGGCGCTCTTCGAACTCACCCCGGAACTTCGCGCCCGCCAACAAGGAGCCCATATCCAGCGACAGTACACGCTTATCTTTAAGGCCTTCGGGCACTTCAGCGTTGACAATACGCTGGGCCAACCCTTCAACAATGGCGGTTTTACCTACCCCAGGCTCACCAATCAAAACAGGGTTGTTTTTAGTGCGCCGCTGTAATACCTGAATGGTACGGCGAATTTCATCATCACGGCCAATCACCGGGTCCAGCTTGCCATCCAGGGCGCGCTGAGTGAGATCAAGGGTATACTTATTGAGTGCCTCCCGCTGGTCTTCGGCGTTGGGGTCGTCAACACGGCTGCCACCGCGCAGGCTGTTGATAGCCGCTTCCAGCGTTTTACGGTTAAGCCCAGCCTCTTTCAGTAACTTGGTGATCGGGCTGTTCATTTCCAGCGCCGCCAACAGCACCAACTCGCTGGCAATAAACTGATCACCCCGCTTTTGCGCTTCCCGGTCAGTTAAATTAAATAACTTAATAAAATCCCTGGACGGCTGAACATCACCATCAAACTGGCTCACTTTGGGCAAGTCATCCAACTGGCGCAGCAGCCCATCCCGCAGGCGAGCACTGCTACCCTCGGCTTTTTCCACCAGGGCTTTAATACCGGTATCCTTGGTATCAAGCAGTGCAAGCAGCAAGTGAGCTGGCTCAAGCTGGTTATGACCCCGCCCAACGGCAAGGGACTGGGCCTCGGCAATTGCCGCCTGTAACTTGGCAGTAAATTTATCAAATCGCATGAAATTCCTCCTGGGGTAGCCGTGCGTTTGGACCCACGGCGCATCCCGGCAACCGGTCGTTAAACGTGCTAAAAACGATTAGCTTGACAAGTTAAATGGAGTCAGTTCCATGCATTTCAAGAGGGCGCAGTTAGCTTAGTTGATCCAAATCACGCTGGCCATCCGCCCAGTATTACCATTATCCCGCCGATAGGAGTAAAAGCGCGATTCGCAGGCCGTGCAGAAATGACCGCCACTGATATGGTGAATGCCCAAGGCTTCAAGACGAAAACGGGCGAGACGATAGAGATCGGCCATGTAGTGGCCCAGCCGATAAGGGCTGTGGTCAAACGCTTCGGCGGTTTCGGGGTGCACCGCAGTAAAGGCACCATATACCTCAGGCCCCACTTCGAATTGGGCGTTGGAAATGGCGGGTCCCAGCCACACCAGGATATCGTTTGGGTCACTGTTCATGGCCGCCACCGTTGCTTCCAGTACACCGCCAGCCAATCCACGCCAACCGGCGTGGGCAACGGCTACATGAGTGCCCTGACGGTTACAAAACAGTACTGGCAGGCAGTCAGCCGTCAGTACAACACAGGCGTATTCATTATTGGTGGCAACAGCAGCATCCGCCTCGGGGGAATCGCCCTGGTAGCCCTGCTGCACACGGGCACCGTGAGTCTGATTAAGCCATAGCAGTGGACGCTCATCACCAATCTCTTTATGCAACAAACGGCGGCACAACGCGACATGATTCGCATTGTCGCCCACATGGGTGGCGGGGTTGAATGCCGCGAAATCGTTTTGGCTTGGCCCTGTCTCCCGCGTGGTAACAAATGCCCGAACATTGGCCGGGGCAGGCCAGTCCGGAACCACTAGTGTGGGATTCAGATCAATGGCATCACTCATTGCATGGTCTCATTATCTTCGCGCAAGTAATCCAGCAGCATTAGTAGATCATCGGGCAGGTCAGCGTGAAAGGTGAGTGTTTCACCACTGACCGGATGCACAAAACTTAACTTACGTGCATGCAATGCCTGACGCGGGAACTCACGCAGAATCTCTTTCAAGGGTTCAGCAGCACCTAGGGGTAGCTTGGCACGGCCACCATAGAGTGGATCACCAATTAAAGGATAGCGGGCATGCGCCATGTGGACACGGATTTGATGGGTGCGGCCGGTTTCCAGTTGGCAGCGAACGTGAGTATGGGCCCGAAAACGCTCGACAACCCGAAAGTGTGTCACGGCAGGTTTACCGGAAGCCGTCACCGCCTGACGTTTGCGATCTTTAGGGTGGCGGCCAATAGGTGCATCAATGGTACTGCCTGATACCGGCTTACCAATCACCACCGCATCATATTGGCGGGAGACACTGCGGGCTTGTAGCTGTTCAACCAGCGCTGTTTGCGCCGGTAATGTTTTTGCCACCATCATCAGTCCCGTGGTGTCTTTGTCCAAACGATGCACGATACCCGCCCGTGGCACCTCTGCCAGGGTAGGATGATGATGCAGCAACGCATTCAACAAGGTGCCATCAGGATTCCCAGCCGCAGGATGTACCACCATGCCAGCGGCTTTATTGACCACCATCATGCTGTCGTCCTCATAGACGATATCCAGCGCAATGGCCTGTGGCTCGAAGCGGGTATCTTCCTCAATGATAGCTTTCAGTTCCAACACTTCGTGGCCATGCAGCTTGGCTTTAGGCTTTGATTTCGCGCCATCGACAGTCAATTCACCAGCATTGATCCACGCTTTTAGCCGCTCACGGGAGTAATCACTGAACAACTCTGCCGCTGCCTGGTCAAAGCGTGCGCCCGCTAATGAGGCCGGTACCCGCTGCGTAGCTTCAACGATACGGGACATGAAAAACCTCCTCGAGACGCATAAAACCTGGCCATGGCATGGAAACATTTCCTTTGACTGCACCCGACGAAACGCTGAGAAGCCTGCGTTTTGCGTCTAGGTGATTTATAGTGGGCTAACTGCGACCTATTCTACCATTTCTACTTATGGCCATCGTCGCTTTTCGGTGATTGAGGCTTGTTTGCAACGAGGATGATGATGCGCGTTTTTTCCGCTGCCAACCGCTTTGGCGCCCTGGCCTTAAGCCTTGCCCTTTTAGCAGGCTGTGCCAGTAATGACACCACTCCGGAAGAGGAGGATGAGTTCGCGGGGGTGCAAGAGCGCGAACTCTATGAACTTGCGCGTACGGCGCTAGATAGCAACCGCTTCCCTATTGCCATTGAGCGGCTGGAAGCACTCGACACCCGCTATCCGTTTGGGCCTCATGCTGAACAGGCCCAACTTGAGCTGATTTACGCCTATTACGAAAACAGCAACTGGGAAGAGGCTCGTGCGGCTGCCAGCCGGTTTATCCGTCTACACCCTGACCACCCCCAGGTGGATTACGCCTACTATCTACGCGGTCTCTCCGCATGGCAAGCGGGGCGCTTCAGCCTGGAGCGGCTACGCTTAATTGATATCTCCAAGCGGGATTTGGGCGCATCGAGAGATGCGTATAACGATTTCCGTGAGCTGATTCAGCGTTTCCCGCAAAGTGAATACGCGCCGGATGCCCAGCAGCGTATTGTGTATCTGCGCGAACTTCTGGCCCGCCATGAGCTGCACGTCGCTGACTACTATCTACGCCGCGGTGCTTTCCTGGCGGCGGTTGAGCGTGGCCGGTGGGTAATTGAAAACTACCCTGAGTCCAATGCTACCCGGGATGCACTGGCTACCATGGTGGAGGGCTATCAAGGGCTTGGTATGGATGACCGGGCCAGCGAGGTGCTTGCAGTGCTGCGCGAGAATGCACCGGATCATGAGCAATTGCGTGGCAACCGCTTTATTCCCAAACACACAGCTTCTGCTAATTAGCGGTTGGTATTAAAGCTTGTAGCAAAACCTGAGAGTGCAGGATATGTTGTCCTTGAGCCATGCTATCGCATGGCTCGAAGATTTTTTTAATCCCGTTACTCCCCTGGCTGCCAACCATTAACAATGGGGTAGCGACGGTCGCGGCCAAAGCCACGCGGCGTAACCCGCACACCCACCGGCGCTTGACGGCGTTTATATTCACAACGGTCCACCAGTTTGACCACGTTATACACATCTTCATGGTCAAAGCCTGCCGCAATAATCGCCTCAGCACTCATATCGCCTTCGATATAGCGCACTAAAATCGCATCCAGTACATCATAGTCAGGCAGTGAATCGCTATCCTGCTGCCCTGGCGCCAGTTCCGCGCTGGGTGGGCGCTCAATAACCCGCTCTGGTACCGCAGGAGACTGTGTGTTGCGCCAGCGCGCCAGGCGATACACCCAGGTTTTATACACATCCTTAATGGCGTTATAGCCACCTACCATGTCGCCATAGAGGGTAGCATAGCCCACCGCCATTTCACTTTTGTTGCCAGTGGTCAGCACCATCAGACCTTTTTTATTGGAAATTGCCATTAGCAGAACGCCACGGCAACGCGATTGCAGGTTCTCTTCGGTGGTATCTCGCTGCGTACCGGCAAAGCTTTCCGCCAGCGTCGCCATAAATGCATCAACCATTGGCTCAATGGGCATTACATCGTAATGCACCCCCAGCATTCTGGCCTGCTCGGCAGCATCCTGTTTGGAGATATCCGCCGTATAGTGATAAGGCATCATAACGGCCTGCACACGCTGTGGGCCAAGTGCATCCACGGCAATAGCCAAGGAAAGAGCAGAGTCGATTCCACCTGACAGCCCAAGCACAACGCCCTTGAAGCCACTTTTGTTAACGTAGTCCCTCAGGCCAGTCACCAGGGCACAGTAAAGGCTCTCTTCAGGGTCGGCATCTGGCTCAATTTCACCCAGTTGTGGCTCCCAGGTGTCAACACCTGTTTGCAGTAGCTGAACCGGCATTAAGCCTGCCTGCCAGTGGGGTGCCAACACCTTAAGCTGCCCTTGGGCATCCACACAGCTTGAGCCACCGTCAAACACCAGCTCATCCTGCCCCCCAATGGTATTCACATAAATAATCGGCCGCTGCACATCTTGCGCACGCTGGGTTAGCAAGCTCAGCCGCTCGCGGGGCTTGTCCTGGTGGTAAGGCGATGCATTTAAGCTGATTAACACCTCAGCCCCTGCTTCACGAGCAACCTGGATAGGCCTGCCTTCCCACAGATCTTCACAGATCAACAGCCCCAACTTAGCCCCTTTGTGCTCGTAAACTAACGGTTTGGTACCGGGCGTAAAATAGCGCTGCTCATCAAACACCTGATAGTTGGGTAATGCCTGCTTGGCATACTCCGCTTCCCACTGACCGTTATACAGTACGCCAGCCAAGTTATAGCACTTGCCTTCACGCACACCGGGGTAGCCGATAATGACCAACACGTCCCTGGCAATTTTTTCCGCCATTCTGGCCCGTGCTTCCCGTAGGCGCGTTTCCATCGACGGGCGCAGCAGCAAATCCTCTGGCGGGTAACCGGATAAAAACAGCTCCGGGAACACGACTATATCCGCCCCATGCTCAATCCTCGCTTCACGCACGGCTTCAATGGCACGTGCGGCATTGCCGGGAATATCTCCCACCAGAGGGTCGAGTTGGGCCATTACCAGCGTTAAGTCTTGCATGGGCGTTAAAATCTCTTGAGAATCTTGAGAACAGAGTGACAGCTTACTCAGTGCATTGTCCCGCAAGGGCCGCCAACTGGCAAAGGCCATGCGGTGAATGTATGTTTCTTGCCACTGCTACATCCCACCATGGGAGCTAAAGAGGATGAACCTTTTGATCATTCGGCTGATTATCTTTGCCGTTCTTTTTTACGTTGGCTTAAAACTATATGGCATATACCGCGAGCGCAGGCTCTCCCACGAACAGAGCACACTGAAGCGCCACGAGGGTGGGCAAATGGTGCGCTGCCGATGGTGCGATGTCCATGTACCAGAAGATGAAGCACTGCGTGACAGTGAACAGTGGTTTTGCTCCAGCGCTCATCGCGACCGCTTCCTGCAAGAGCAGCAGGATAAAGAGAGCCGCGACTAACATGGCACCCTATCGCTTAACGGGGTGCCGTTAAGCGTTCAGTTGTTGGTAGAAAAGGCGCTGGATCAATAAGTGTTTCACGCCCCAACAACTGGTCGACCAGCACATGGGTAGAAGCGGGCGCAAGTACCAAACCGTTGCGATAATGCCCCGCGTTCACATAAACGTTTGCCCATCCGGGTAACGCCCCAATGAAAGGGAGCCCGCCGGGTGAACCTGGCCGCAGGCCCGCCCAATGGTGTGCTACGGGCAGCTCGGCTAATGCGGGGACAATCCCCTCTGCACTCTTCTTCAGTGAAGCAAGAGCATCATTATCGGTGCTTTTATCAAACCCAGTTTCTTCCAGTGTCGACCCCACCAATAACAAGCCATCACTGCGGGGGATGATATAGCGGCCATCCTTGAGCACCACGCGCTCCACCAGACCCTGTGGCGCTTGATAGGCAATCATCTGCCCTTTCACCGGACGCACCGGCAGATGGATCCCAAGCCTTTCCAGCAGTTGCGCAGCCCAAGCACCACCACACACCACGATACGCTCGGCCTGTATATCACCCTGGGAGCTCGCCACTCCCTCTACGTTGCCATTACGCTGGATAAACCCCCGAACGTCACACTGCTCAACTAGTGTGACATTGGGCATGGCGGCTAAACGTGCGCGCAGTGCCTGACCTAAACGCGGATTACGCACGCTACCCAGTGTTGGCATCCATAAGGCGTTATCTTCCGGAGCGCTCACCTGGGGTTCTTTTTGGTGGACAAACGCCGCGTCCACCCGCTCCAGAGGTTTGCCTAACTGGCGCGCCCAACGGAGGGCAATATCATCATCATCAACGTTTAAGTATAGCAATCCTTTTTGGCGATACTCTGGATCAATCCCCGTTTCCTCCAGCAAGCGGAGTGCGAGTGTTGGGTACACACCCTCTGACCAGCGTGAAAGCTGGGAAACCGGCGGGGCATAACGCCATGGATACAGGGGAGAGACGATCCCCCCACCCGCCCACGAAGCCTCTTTTCCACAGATGCCACACTCGACCACCTTGACCTGCTGGCCTGCATCCGCCAACTGTAACGCGGTCATCATGCCGATAACCCCGCCACCGATAATTAAGAAATCGCTCACAAATTTTGTCCGTTTTGGCTTACATAAAAAACGATGAACGGCATTTAGGATGTAAAACAAACATTACTTGAACTACCCGCTGGAACCAGCCGAACACCAGCATAACGGGAACCAATAGCCAGGAGGTCATATGCTATCTACCTACCACAGTCCAGCAAGCAAAGGTTGCACTGGATTTACGCTTATTGAACTCACCATTGCGCTACTGCTTATTGCCACATTGGCGGCATGGGGTTTACCCAGTTTTCAGGCGTTTGGACGTAACACTGCCGTCATAAGCGATGTAAACAGATTACAAACTGCCTTTTCGTTAGCACGCAATACAGCCATTACCCAGCGCACCACAGTGAGCGTGTGCCCCACCGATAGCAGCAGGAGCGCCTGTATCAGCGACTGGAGCCAAGACTTCATGGTGCTGAAAGGCGTTACCATAAGCCCTGCGCTTAACGATGATATCGTGCGCATTTTTCCGGCACTACCAGAAACAACGGTTTCTTACAGTCGTGGATGGCAACGGGTTAGTTATAACCCGATGGGGCACACCAGTGGTTTCAATGGACGTTTCGAAATCTGTGCAGAGAACGCTCAAGGCAGAACGCTAATACTGAGCCAACTAGGTCGCTTGCGTATCGATGATACGCC
This sequence comes from Vreelandella olivaria, assembly GCF_023507745.1. Taxonomy (GTDB): domain Bacteria; phylum Pseudomonadota; class Gammaproteobacteria; order Pseudomonadales; family Halomonadaceae; genus Vreelandella; species Vreelandella olivaria_A. The sequence goes on from NZ_JALPZO010000135.1 coordinate 15,371, forward strand.
CATCCGTTGCTAGTCGCGTGGATGGGCGAATACTAACAACATCACAGGTAATAGATTACGCAATACCATCCAGGTAGCGTTCAGCGTCCAGCGCAGCCATGCAGCCACTGCCCGCCGAGGTAATGGCCTGGCGATAGATATGATCCATCACATCACCACAGGCAAACACCCCCGGCACACTGGTTGCCGTGGCATTACCATCCAGGCCGGACTGAACTTTGATATAGCCACCGTTCATGTCCAGTTGACCTTCAAAGATACCGGTATTGGGGCTATGACCAATGGCAATAAACAGTCCAGGCGCCTGTATTTCTTTCGTGGCACCATCTTTGGTCGACTTAACGCGAACGCCGGTGACCCCCGTGTTATCACCCAGGACTTCTTCCACTTCCTGGAACCACTCCAAGGCAATTTTGCCTGCTTCCGCTTTCTCGAACAGTTTGTCCTGAAGGATTTTTTCCGCCCGCAGCGTATCGCGACGATGGACCAGGGTAACCTTCGAGGCAATATTGGAAAGATACAGCGCCTCTTCAACAGCGGTATTACCGCCACCCACCACAATCACCTCTTGATTGCGGTAGAAGAAACCATCACAGGTAGCGCAGGCAGACACCCCCTGCCCCATAAACTGCTGCTCAGTCGGCAACCCCAGGTAACGCGCGCTTGCCCCCGTGGCGATAATCAATGCATCGCAGGTGTAAATACCGCTGTCCCCTTTCAAGGTGTACGGTTTTTCACCTAAACTGACCTCGTTGATATGGTCAAACAGCACTTCCGTATTAAAGCGCTCAGCGTGTTGCTTCATGCGCTCCATCAGTTCAGGCCCCTGTACCCCCTGTGCATCGCCGGGCCAGTTATCCACATCGGTTGTGGTGGTCAATTGGCCACCTGCCTGCATACCAGTGATCAGTAGCGGCTTTAAGTTAGCACGTGCTGCATACACCGCAGCCGTATACCCTGCTGGACCGGAACCAAGAATAATCAAACGTTCATGACGTGTTTCCATGACACCACCTTTTCACAATTGAGCAGACAACGTTGCAAGAGAGTCTGCCTGAAATGGCGTCAAGTACAAGCTATTACAAGGGTTGGCCTTCGCTATTAGGCGAAGGCACCTTGAAAGCAAGCGGTGAAACACCCATGTGTTATTAATAAGCCATACTAAGGAAAGCAGTGACCGTCGCGTAACGTGATTAGTGCAGTAGCGAAACGCCAAGCAATCAGAGGAGAATGGAATGAGCAAGATACCTGATACGCTACATACCCTTGAGGTTGGCAGCCAGCAATACCACTATTACAGCCTGCCCAAAGCCGCCGAAACACTTGGCAACATTGACCGACTCCCCAAAACGCTCAAAATTCTACTCGAGAACCAACTGCGCTTCGCCGACGACGAAAGCGTCGAGCAAGAAGATATGCAGGCCCTGGTCGACTGGCAACAGGAAGGCAAATCCAGCCGCGAAATTGGCTATCGCCCTGCCCGGGTATTAATGCAGGATTTCACCGGCGTCCCTGGCGTGGTCGATCTCGCATCCATGCGTGCTGCGGTTGAAAAATTGGGCGAAGACCCGGCGCGAATCAACCCGCTATCCCCTGTCGACCTGGTGATCGACCACTCGGTGATGGTCGACAAATTCGGTTATCCAGCAGCATTCCAGGAAAACGTTGATATAGAAATGCAGCGTAACCGTGAGCGTTACGAATTCCTGCGCTGGGGCCAACAGGCTTTTGACAATTTCAGCGTTGTACCACCCGGCACCGGTATTTGCCACCAGGTTAACCTTGAGTACCTGGGCCGTACTGTATGGACGAAAAAAGAAGACGGTAACACCGTAGCCTACCCGGATACTCTTGTAGGCACCGACTCCCACACCACCATGATTAATGGCTTGGGCGTGCTCGGCTGGGGTGTGGGTGGCATCGAAGCGGAAGCGGCCATGCTGGGCCAACCCGTCTCCATGCTGATACCAGAAGTGATTGGCTTTAAGCTGACGGGCAAACTGCGGGAAGGCATCACCGCGACCGACCTGGTACTCACCGTTACCGAGATGCTGCGTAAAAAAGGCGTCGTCGGTAAGTTTGTCGAGTTTTACGGTGATGGCCTGAAAGATCTGCCTCTGGCCGACCGTGCCACCATCGCCAACATGGCACCTGAGTATGGTGCAACCTGTGGTTTCTTCCCAGTAGACGATGAAACCCTCAATTACCTGCGCCTTACCGGCCGTGAAGATGACCAGATAGCCTTGGTAGAAGCCTATAGCAAGACGCAAGGCCTATGGCGCAAACCAGGTGATGAACCCGTTTTCACCGACACCCTGCACCTCGATATGGATGAAGTGGAAGCCAGCCTTGCAGGCCCCAAACGCCCTCAAGACCGTGTTGCGCTTCAAGATATGAAGGCTGCTTTCCAACGCGTGATGGAAGAGGATGGCAAAGCACTCGTCACCCCGGAAAACGGTAAACTCTCTTCCGAAGGTGGGCAGACTGCGGTGGGCATTGAGCGCAGCTTTAAGCACGATTTCAAACACAGTGACAGCCAGCCGGTACATATGGGCGAGCGCGACTTCGACCTTGACCCTGGTGCGGTGGTAATTGCAGCCATTACATCGTGTACCAACACCTCCAACCCCAGCGTGATGATGGCAGCCGGGCTGTTGGCGCGCAAAGCACGCGAAAAAGGGTTAATGACCCAGCCCTGGGTTAAAACGTCATTAGCGCCTGGCTCAAAAGTTGTGACCGACTATCTGGCGGCTGCCAATTTAAATGAAGACCTGGATGCACTTGGCTTTAACCTGGTAGGTTACGGCTGCACCACCTGTATCGGCAACTCTGGCCCACTCCCCGATGAAATCGAAACAGCCATTAACGATGGTGATTTGGCTGTCGCCTCGGTGCTTTCAGGGAATCGTAACTTTGAGGGCCGCGTACACCCGCTGGTAAAAACCAACTGGCTGGCATCACCCCCGCTGGTCGTGGCCTATGCATTGGCAGGCAACGTACAGTGCAACTTAACCACCGACCCTCTGGGCCACGATAGCGATGGCAACCCCGTCTACCTGAAAGACATCTGGCCCTCCCAGGCAGAAATTGCCAGCGCGGTGGAAAAAGTAAATACCGATATGTTCCGTAAAGAGTACGGCGCGGTATTTGAGGGTGATGAGACCTGGAAAGCGATCAAAGTTCCTGACAGCAAAGTGTATGAGTGGCCGGAATCTACTTATATTCAGCATCCACCGTTTTTTGAAGGTATGGGCCGTGAGCCTGATGCCATTGAGGATGTGAAAAATGCCCGCGTGCTCGCGATGCTGGGTGATTCCGTCACCACTGATCATATCTCACCGGCAGGTTCCATCAAGCCCGATAGCCCTGCGGGACGCTATCTGCAAGAGCACGGGGTAAAACCGGTCGACTTCAACTCCTACGGCTCCCGCCGGGGTAATCATGAAGTGATGATGCGCGGCACCTTTGCCAACGTGCGGATTAAAAACGAGATGCTGGATGGTGTGGTAGGTGGAGAGACCCGCCACGTACCCAGCGGCGAGCAGATGGCGATTTATGACGCAGCGATGAAGTACAAAGAGGAAGGCACGCCGCTGATAGTGATTGCAGGCAAGGAGTATGGCACGGGCTCTTCTCGTGACTGGGCCGCCAAAGGTACTCGCTTATTAGGGGTGCGTGCGGTCATTGCTGAGTCCTTCGAGCGCATTCACCGTTCTAATTTGATCGGCATGGGCGTGGTGCCGCTACAGTTCCCCGAAGGAGAAAGCCGCGAAACACTGGGGCTGACAGGTGATGAGGAGATATCCATTGCCGGATTGAGCGATCTCAGCCCTGGCGGCAATGTGCAAGTCGTTATCAAAAATGGTGATGGCGAACGTACCGTTGATGCCAAGTGCCGAATTGATACCGTCAATGAGCTGGCTTACTACCGCCATGGTGGTATCCTTCACTACGTGCTGCGCAAAATGATCGGCGCAGCCTAAAGGTAAAAACTGCCAATGCTTGCATCGCCCCCACCTCGGTGGGGGCTTTTTTTGCTATCCAGAACGCTTAGAGAGCCCGGCGACGATAGGTGCGGTATTCCGGCGACCAACACGCTTTCTCAATCCGCTCACGCAGTACGGTACCACTGGTTTGCAGAGCCACACCACTCTGCTGAGCCTGAGCCGCAACTTCGAAGGCAATCGACTTACTAATTTCACGAATTCGAGACAGCGGTGGCAACAGCGCACCTTTGCCCTCTTTTACCAATGGCGCTTCACGGGCCAGCGCTCGCGAAGCGCTCATCAGCATTTCATCGGTCACGCGACTGGCATTCGCCGCCACTACGCCCAAGCCAATTCCAGGGAAGATATAAGCATTGTTGCACTGAGCAATCGGATAAGTACGACCGTTATACACAACCGGAGCAAAGGGGCTACCTGTGGCTACCAGTGCCTGGCCATCGGTCCAGCGAATAACGTCTTCTGGCACGGCCTCTGCTTGGGACGTGGGATTGGAGAGCGGCATGATGACGGGGTTTTCGCAACCGGCGTGCATGGCGCGCACCACTTGCTCAGTGAAGATACCCCGCTGGCCGCATACACCAATCAAAATCGTTGGCTTTATCTGCGTAATGGTCTCTTCCAGCCCCTGGCCATTCCAGTTGGCGACCAATGCTGGATCATGGGCCAGGCGACGTTGGAAATCCCGCTGCCAGGGCTGATCCGATGTCATCAAGCCTTCGCGGTCCACCATATAAATACGCGCCCGCGCCTCAGCTTCGGTTAAGCCTTCAGCCTGCATTGCCACGACGACTTGCTCCGCAATACCGCAACCCGCTGATCCGCCACCAACAAATACAACCCGCTGGTTCGCAATGGTTTCACTACGCGCCTGGCAGGCAGCCATCAGCGTACCTACCACCACCGACGCCGTACCTTGTACATCATCATTGAAGCAGCACAAATCGTCACGGTAACGCTCCAGCAGCGGCACCGCATTCGCCTGGGCGAAGTCTTCAAATTGCAGCAGAACATTTGGCCACCGGCGCTTCACAGCGGCAATAAACTCCGCCATAAAGGCATCGTACTCTTCCTGGCCTACCCGCTCGTGACGCCAGCCCATATACATTGGGTCATCAAGCAGTGACTTATTATTAGTGCCAACATCGATCATTATTGGCAGCGTATAGGCAGGGCTGATACCGCCACAGGCAGTGTACAGTGCCAGTTTACCGATAGGGATACCCATTCCCCCAATCCCCTGGTCACCCAGCCCCAGAATACGCTCCCCATCCGTTACAACGATAACCTTGACGTTATCCTTGGTGGCGCTACGCAGAATATCATCCATATGCTCGCGATCCGGATAACTGATAAACAGCCCCCGGTGATTACGATAAATATTGGAGAACTCCTGGCATGCCTGACCAACGGTCGGGGTGTAGATAATGGGTAGCATCTCTTCAAGATGCTCAGATACCAAACGGAAATAGAGGGTTTCGTTATCGTCCTGAATGGCACGCAAATGAATATGGCGTTCCAGATCACTATGGCACTGCTGATACTGGCGATATGCACGCTCTAACTGATCATCAATCGTTTCTACTTTTTGCGGCAACAGGCCTATCAAATTGAACGCCAGCCGCTCCTCCTGAGTAAACGCGCTGCCTTTGTTCAATAGCGGCATTTCAAGTAAAGAAGGACCGGCGTAAGGAAGATATAAGGGGCGTTTGCTCATCTGGGACATAGGCACTCTCTTTTTATGTCAATTGCTATTGCAATGCAGCAACGCTGGGCGTTGGCGGCGTTTGTCCGTAATGTAACACGCTCGTACTACAAAGGTGGAAGAGTCTTAAATAATGGTCAAAAAAAAGCACCTCGACAGTTCATCAAGGCACTTGATTTCGTCTTAAATAAAGGGACGGCTAGCAGCTTTTGGCAGCCGGTTGACGCCCCGCCTCACCATCAAAGAAAAACGGTCGCAGCTTTACCCCCACCATGTTGCCGGCAAAAGCCGCCACCATCCATATCCAGCCATGGAGACTGCCAGAAGCGATACCACTGAAGTAAGCGCCAATATTACAACCAAAGGCCAAACGCGCGCCGTAGCCCAGCATGATGCCACCAATGACAGCCGCCAGAACAGACTTGATCGGGATACGGAAGTTCGGTGCAAAACGCCCCGCCAAATTCGCCGCTGTAAGTGCCCCCAGCATGATTCCCACGTTCATCACAGTGGTGATATCACTCCATACGCTTGCTTCCAACGCAGCGGCATTTCCTGGCGCCTGCCAATACCCCCACTGGCTGACATCCCCCCCTACCAGCTCATACGCCTTGGCCCCCCACAGCGCAAACGCCGATGTAATACCCCAGGGGCGCCCAGCCAGAGCCAGAGTAGCGAAGTTCAACAGCGCCAATGCCACCGCACCAGCCACCAGTGGCCATGGCCCGGTAAGCCAGCGCTCTACACCAGGCTTATCAATCATGGGTGCCTGTTCCAAATGTCCATGGCGGCGCTTTTCCATGATGACAGTAAACGCAGCAATCGCGGCAAACAGCACTAGGCTAATACCGATTCCGCCGCCAACGCCCGCTACGTTCACCAATGAAACGGGCTGGAAGGCGGGAAGACTTTGCCACCAAGCAAAATGGGCAGAACCAATCACAGAGCCGACAATAAAAAACACCAGCGTAATCAGCATCCGCGCATTGCCACCACCTGCCGTAAACAGCGTGCCGGATGCACAGCCTCCTCCCAGCTGCATGCCAATACCAAAAATAAAGGCACCAAACAGTACCGAGATACCAATGGGAGAGACAAACCCCGTTACAGGCGTACCAAATAGCGTACCCGCTCCCAGGGCTGGGAAGAACAAGACCACTGCTATCGCCAGCATGATCATCTGTGCACGCAGGCCGCGCCCACGGCGTTCGGTAATCAATACCCGCCACGCAGCCGTAAAACCAAACGCCGCGTGGTAAAGCACCATTCCCAGTAGACCACCCACAATCATTAACAAGCCTGTATTGGCGCTAAACACCACACCAATGAGTAGTGCGCCAAGTACAATGGCCGCGGCTGCCAGTAGTGGCAGTCGATACCGCATAGGTGCCGCAACAGAAGTTGTCTCCATACCTCACCTTCATGCAACGCCAAAAGCGCCCATTAATAAGCAGGCGCTTGGCTGAATTGAACATGGTTATAAGCCTAACGTTGGGTATAGCAGGCTGGAAGCCCTTTATTCAACTGTGCTTATATTTTTTTTGAAATATGCAAGAAGAGATAAACAACCCAGCCCGTTGCTTATTCATGTTGTGCATTCACTCTGAAAGGCAGAGAAGGATAGGATACATAAGGTGCATCAGGCACTTTTACCCCAAAGCGCTTTTCAATATCGCCCATCTCACTGAATTTCTCGCCACGCTGGTAGGCGGCGCGTAGATGTTCACTCAGTTCCGTCAATGCCCGAGAGGGTGTGGCCCACTGCGCCTTGGGAAGAGGTTTGGACCACTCTGCCAGCCAGTCATCCGGCACGGCTTTAGGCAGCACATGCTTCATGCGGTACTCGGTGTACCAGTGGGCGAAGCGGGCATGCTCCCACAGCCGTTTGCGCCGAAAGCGTCGCCAGCGGGCCATATCAT
>NZ_JALPZO010000136.1 GCF_023507745.1 Vreelandella olivaria
CGCTCAGCGACCTCGGCAACTCGATGGCCACGCTCTACCACCTGTTTAACGGCTTCGATTTTGAATTCTTCAGTGTAACGGGGACGGCTCATGGATCCTCCTAGATACCTTTAGTATAAGGCCTAGAAGTGTCTACGAAACCTGGGGCGATTCAGCGTTTTGATGGGTAATGCTGGTAGGTTTATTGGGATGAGGAAATCTATATGTCACAAAAAAATGATCCGCAAAAAGCTATTGTCAAAGACGATGCCAAAAGTCCTCTTGAGCGTTTAAAAGGATCTGTTCAGCATTACGATAAGCCGTTTGAGCCGGTGGACAGTGAGTACTGGGAAGCCGATCTCCTGGAGCCTAACAATGCCGTGAGGCTAGGAGAGGTTCCGACACACATTGCCCCGACGGGCACTCGCTATATCAGAGTTCGTGAGGTACCCCCAAGGCTCCAAGACGGTTTTGTACGCTATCTCACTGGTGCCGGATGTCCAGTGGTTGAAAATGAAGATGGCCCACTGGCTTTTGAGATCGATTGGATTGAATGGCGTCAGCACCGCCGTCCTGATCGTATTGCGGCGCATAATAGTGAGGAAACAGGTGTCGCAGTGATGCGCACGTTTCCAACTATTGCCCATGAATGGGGGCTGTCAGAGTCAGACATGGCAGGGCTTCTAGAAATTAATATCGATAGTTATCGTGAGTGGGCAGCTACACCCTTACAGGCAGACTTAACGGCTGAGCAGCTCGAACGTGCATCCAACCTCCTAGGGATCTATCGGTCGTTAACATTGCTATTTCCTCAAGCAGAAGACCGGCAACGGTGGCTTCATCACTTGATTGATAACGCCCCTTTTAATGGTTTCTCTCCTATGGAGCTGATAAATCGCGGTGGCTTATCGGCTTTGCGCTCGCTTCGGAGCTATCTTGATGGCCAACGCCAAGGAGGCGAGGAGTCAATTATTCAGTAGTCATGGGCTGAGCGGACTCTTCCAGGCCTTTTAATTAAAGTATTTAGGCAGTTCGAAGGGTAGCTCGTTAAAGAATATAGTCGGCACGCAAGAGCTGATGTCTATGCTCCATGAAGGCCTTGGCCACTTTTCAGGGATCTTATGCAGGACCACCAAAAACGGCAGGAACGGAAGACATGGAAGCCCCCTCTGTCAGCCTAGTTGTCCGGTTGGCGATATCGCCTTAACCTAATCCAGAGGGAGCGGCATGGAGTCCTTGTGCCCCGTTATTCTGCAGAGCGTAAAGCAGCTGTACTGAAAAAGTTGTTGCCACCCCACAATCGCAGTGTGGTTTCGGTGGCCACTGAAGAAGGCATCTCTGACGCGACGCTGTATAGTTGGTTAAAACAGTGTCGAGAAAAAGGAGTACCTGTGCCGGGGTATACCCAAAGTGACAACGAATGGTCGCCTGATGCCAAGCTCGCCGTGGTCATTGAAACCGCCACCCTGTCAGAAACAGAGCTGGGTGTTTACTGCCGCGAACAAGGCCTTTATCCCGAACAAATCCAGCAGTGGAAAGCCGCTTGTCTAGAGGGCGCTGGCCAACAAGAAGACCAGCAAAGAACGGCACAGAAACAGCGGAAAGAAGACCGCCAGACGATCACGCAGCTCAAAGCGGAAGTCCGCCGCAAAGACAGAGCCTTAGCGGAAACAACGTCGCTGCTGGTGCTCTCAAAAAAGCTAGACGCCTTGTACGGCGAAGACCCGAACAGCGGCGAGGACGACTGACGCCTCTTGAGGAACGTGCAAGGCTCATTACGTTGTTTGACGAGGCGGTAACGGGAGGCGCTTCCCGTTACAAAGCCGCGGCGATGATAGACGTGAGCGAGCGCACGTTGAAACGCTGGCGTTCTGGGTGTGGCGCTGTGGTTGAGGATCAGCGTCCACTCGCGGTACAAGGCAGTCAGCCGCATCAGCTGACTCACGAGGAGGAGCAGGCCATTTTAAACGCCTGCAATCGCCCCGAGTATCAGAGCCTGCCGCCGTCTCAAATCGTGCCCTCATTGGCAGATCAAGGGACCTACTTGGCCTCCGAGTCGTCGTTCTATCGAGTACTGAAAAAGCACCAACAGCAGCAGCACCGAGGGCGAATGAAGCCACGCCGCCAAGTGCCTGAGCCGACAAGCTTTACTGCAACCGGGCCAAACCAAGTCTGGTGCTGGGATATCAGCTACTGTTCTTCCGTTGTGCGTGGCCAGCACTGGTATCTCTATCTGATCATGGATATTTACAGTCGCAAAATCATCGCCTGGGAAGTCCATGATGCAGAATCAGGCGAGTTAGCGAAACACTTATTGGAACGCGCCTTATTGCGAGAAGGATGCTGGCATCAGCCCCCGGTGTTGCACTCGGATAATGGCGCGCCGATGACGTCTTATACGCTTAAAGCGAGGTTAACAGAGCTGGGGATGTTGATGTCTTACAGCCGACCAAGAGTGAGCAATGACAACCCATACTCGGAAGCGTTGTTCCGCACCGTCAAATATTACCCAGCGTGGCCCACAAAGGGCTTTGCATCGCTGAGCGCAGTGCGTGACTGGATGCTGACGTTCGAGCGGGGTTACAACGAACAGCACCTGCATAGTGGCCTTCGGTACGTGACACCCGCTGATCGGCATCGAGGTGTCGACCGAGAACGTCTTGAGCACCGCAAAGCAGTTTATGAAAGTGCTAAGCGCCGACATCCACAGCGTTGGTCGGGCAAGACCCGAAACTGGGAGGTACCCGGTTCGGTATCGCTCAACCCTGGCAAGCTGCAGGAAGTTGAGCGTAATAAACAGGCTGCTTAGAGGCAGCCATTTGGACAACTGGGTTGAAATTCACCGGAAGCATTCGGCTTTGACTTACCGATTATAAAGGATTGTCCTGAAGTACCCATGAGGTGATACGTGATACCGTTACAACAATACCACGTGCAACGCCGTTATAACCTTTCCTTGTTAAAAGCAGTATCGAGACCAGACTACCAACATGAGCAGTATCTTAAGATAGCAAGAATATCAGCTGCTTGGAGATAACTATTTGATCCTCAAAATTAATTGTGTCAGCCACTCTTCTTTGCTGGTTTGATGAAGTTAATATTTTCAATACCTTAGAGCTTTGTAGTGTAAAGAGAGCTTCTTTATATTGAGAGAGAGTTGCAGGTGAGTTATTGCAGGTATCAAATATCAGATCTTGGACGTTTAAACCTTCGTGTCGCTCGATATATTTAGGTATTTCTTCCAGCAGTGCCGCTATAACTCTTTTATTCGCATCATCATCAAAGTAAAAATCAAAAGTTTCCTGATTAGCAAGAGCCTCCAAAGTTGGATTATAGCCAAGCATCATATTTAGGCCATCTCCTCCGTGGTGCTCGAATGTATTTTGACTGTCCCAGTGAGTCAACAGCATTTCATTTCGCGCAGTCGGGTGTGAAGATAAATGAATTAGCCAATAAGAACGATTACTTTTTTGAGAAACTATAAAAAAAGGTGTCAGAAAAGATGCGCCGCACTGCTCTTTAATTTCCTCATAAAGTAACTGCTCAATTAGAAGTCTACTTTTTGATACATCATTTTTATTTTGTAACTCAGGATTTTCTAAAAGACCCTCGAGATTAATTTTAGTTAGCGAGGATACATATCGAGGATCATGCGACATATAATTGATCAAACTATCAGTCGAGAAAGTCAAAATAACTTCTGTACTTTTCGGAAACTCTTTAAATATTCCTCTTATCGTTTTAGTGGGCACATCTTTATAACCATACTGATCTAATATGAAAATATTTCTTGGGCTTCTTTGACGTTTTTTAATATCAGCCATAATAGCTGGCAGCGCATCAAGAAAACCTGTTTTAAGAGATTTTATTTTATCATGCGAACTATATCCATGCTCACTGAGCGCAAACTCAAGATGCCTAAAAGCCGCTTCATCAATTTCTACAAAATAATAATTTGCATCTATCTGAAAATGTTTTCGCCTACCTGATGCGTTAACTTCTGCCTCTGCTTCTTTCATCGTCTTAAGCAAGAGAAGCGGTGATCCAGGTACTATATCGGAGGTGTTAGGTAATCTATATCGGCCGCCACCAGCAAAACCATCTATCAAATTTATACGAAATTTCTCGATGGTCGGGTTCTTTGTAAAAACCCTGATGTATCGCTTAAGGTAATCACAAATAACCTCATGCTTGGCAATACTATGCTGATCAATAACTGGAGGTAAATTGAAATCAGACCAGTCATATCCATTTTTTGATGGCATACGGTTCCTTCATTTATCGCTACGTCACATACTAAAAATAGTTATTATAAATGTAATGCGGAAATTCTGGGCATTTCATCCCAAACTTTTCCTTGTAGCTCCCTACCATTAGCCTTTTTATTCCTTTTTTTGCCGTCAGCTCCCCAAGTCCCCCACTGTTTAAAGAAAAAAGCGACGCCTTGATCTTCACATTGTTGACGAACTTGATTAACCCATTCTTCCTTCAGTGGGCGAGCATAACGACCAGACTCTCCTCCAACTATAACCCAATGTATATCGGTCAAATCAAGTGGCCCTACATCCTCTAGCAATGGCTCAACGGAGAGAAAGCGAACGGTGGCAGCGACATCACGTAAGTGCTGAATTCTAGGTACACCGTATTTTTTATCTTCTACTGATACGCCAATCCAGGCATTAGTAGGTGCTTCGATGGTTTCAAAATAACGACTCATACGCTCTGCGCGTTTGGTAAGTATTTGATAGGTGTGATGAGGCGTACGACGAATTACGTCGAATACGCGATCCAGAAACTCGACTGGAACAGCCTCGTGGAAGAGATCGCTCATAGAATTTACGAAGTATTTAGTAGGCTTTTTTCTGCGGAAGGGTTGTTCTAAACGCTCTTCCAAAAGACTTAACTCAAAGCCATTCTCATAACCCGGCGTCCCCATGGCCTGCAAGCGCTTCGCCATTTCTTCTGCATAGCAGTGTTTACATCCCGGTGAGACCTTGGTGCATCCCGTCATAGGGTTCCACGTATGCTCTGTCCACTCAATCGAACTCTTGTTACTCATAGCCAATCCTCCTTCAGCGCAGTCCTTTGTATAAAAGACCAGGTACTGTTAAAGCAACATTTATTGTATCATAGTCAAATATTTATATAAATGTAAATAAGTGAATAATTATGACCTATAGAGTAAAGCTGGCTGCGGCATTAAAAAACTATATGGATGAGCACTCTTTGACACAGTTTAGAATCGCAAAATCCCTGGGTGTAAGTCAGTCTTTAATTAGCAGAGTTTTGAGACAAGAATGGACGCGAAAAACAGAAAGCATAAGAAAAATCGAGAATTTATTAGATATGCAGCCAAGGGTAGACCCCCGACAATCGGAGGTCTTAATGAATGCACTTGCTGAAGTATGGACTGGAGACGAACGTGATGCTGAGTTGCTCGCAAACTGTATTATAGCGATAGGAAAGATTAGAAAGGAGAATTTCTAAAAGCTGAGTTCCATTTCAGAATTCAAACCCTAGTTTATTTTAAACCTTATGTTATCTTTATACGTAAAACGACGTGCCCGCTTATTAACATCGTCTGGATGTATAACAAGCTGACCACTCTCTTCAAGCGGCCTCAATGCATTTTTCTTATATTGAGATGAGTGAAAAATAGTCTTATCAGACCCTACAAATGATTCAACCTCTTTGGCTGTTACCCACTTTCCAGAAAACTCATCGCTAATAGCTTGGATTAAGGGTTGAAAATTTGGAACAGAAAGATCAAGTTCATTGCCAGCACCACCTCGGTAAACAAAATCACCTTCCGGAGCAATTTTCCATATTGCCTGTTTCATTTTGTCCGTACCCATCCAGGAACCGGTAGCGAAAAATATACTGTATACGTGCCGGTCTCCCTTATTCAAATCAAAGTGAATTGCATTAGAGGCTCCTGACTCTTTAAGCTTTTTTTTATATAAATCATACAAATACTCTTTTCTCTTCTTACGATCATCCAGCTCTTGAGCTTTTCTCCATTTTTCGCTGCCAAATAACCTATCTAGGTGTGGCTCAAATTCCTTTGAACGAAGAAAGCGATTTATATTTTCATACATCACCGAAATATAAACCTCCGACTTTGAGTTTTTCAGCAAACGGTTCAAGATTGACATTGGTGTATCCGACACGCCAAAAGGATCTACCATTGCAAAGCAAGGTGCTAGCCTAGCGTTTTGCTCTTCTATTAGTGACAAAAGCTCATCAATTGCCTCATCAAATTTACTGTTGGCATAATATATTGAAAACTTAGTGGGTAGCACAGGATACTTTTCAGCCACTAAATCTTTAAGATGTTGTAAACGGCTTTCATCATCTTCAACAAAATAGAATATTATTTCTTGATTCCGAACGTCTTTATGTGAGTGCAATAAAGCTGCTTCAAGAGCGATAAGTGGAGACCCTTTGTGCCCATTTGAATATTCTCCTGGGCCTGAAAAACCGTCAATAAATAGTAGTCTTTTATTATATTTTGATAATATTGGAAACCAAGCATCTAGGTAAGATTTTAAAACTAAATGCTTACCCTCAGAATGTTCATCCAATTTCCATAACGTCTGCCGTGGCTTTCCCATACTGTAATCATCCCTTTTTTTGATCTTAAATTTTTTATAACATAAGAAAACCTTAGAATCTATTGACCTATATTCCACTTGACACATTTTTTTGCACATCGAGGAACCTCAAGTAGATGCACTGTATATAAGCTTCAATGTCCCAAAAATGACTCGGTACGACGAGGGCTTATCGTGTATAAAGCTCTTACTACTCTAGACTGAAAAGACATAACTGTATTTATAACCATGCATTAGTGGCACTAAGAGTTATTGATTACCATTTGTAATATAGACGCTGCCATCAGCTCTCTTATCTATATTTTTTCTATGCTGGCTTGAATAATTAACTCAAATGTCTTCATGTGTAGTTATCAGCAAAGCAATCTAAAAAGGGACGTTAGTACTAATTATTTCATATAACTTAATGATAATTCAGCAATTCCCAATAACAGACCAATACTCAAAAAGTAACCCAACAATCTTTTTTGACATAACATTACAGATTTATCTGTTAAGCAAGGTGCACTCCGATTTAACAGATATCGATGAGGCTAGCCTTGCTGAGTAGAGAACTAGGAACTAATTACGCATTTAGATTAATCAGTAGTCTGTCAAGCTACAAATTCTGCTGGCTCAATTCGATGCAAATAGAGCTGATACTCCGGTGGCTGCTGAATTTTTGGATCTTCTGCGACTTCCATATCTCTCAAAACATACCGGATTAATGCACGCCGAGTTGTTACGCGTCTGCCAATAGCCCCCTTGAAGAGCTCGTCACGAATCAATAGCTGCTGCCCAGGCGTCAGAGAAGGATGCGTTCGTAACTCAAGGTGAACTCTTTCTTCCCAATCGGCATCAATGGGCGTGTCTGTATTCTTTGACGCCGATTCAGCTTGCCATATACGGGCTAAATTAAAGTCACGGTGTTCAGCAGTACTTTCATCAAATGCCCTTAGGTGCCACCGCCTCCCAGCGAACACGAAGGCCTGCGGATGGACTACTCGCTCAAGCCCATCCGGATGATTCATAGAACGATAGAGGATCCTAACAGCATGACGATGATTCATTGCGGAATGAATCATTCGAAATAACGCAGGGTCAACGTTGGTGAAGTCTTTCTGGGTGTCCTCGACGACGACATGGTCAAGTCGAGCCCCAACCGACCGAAAATACCCTTCGATGCTTAGTTGGGCGACTTCAGGCTTGAAACGGGCTGTCGGGGCATACCGCCCACGCCCCTGTCCCAAAAGTGGTTGCGTGTTATGTGAGTACGTTTCTCGATACGAGGATAGAATTCGTGAAGCTTGCACGCTGGTAACACCAAACTTCTCTCGCAACCGTTGATTGGTTACCTGACCTTCGTATGCCAGCAACATTTCTATGAATTCGAATTGCATTCGGGTGCGGTCATCTACTGCCATGGATCTCAACTAGTTTGCAATTAACATTGATGTTAATTTAACATCAATGTTAATTCATCGTCTACGTGGATTTGGTGTCCTATGTATGAGGAAGCGAATAACCTCTTTGATCGTTTGCCGGAGCATATTTTTCGACCACTGGGGGCGAATGAGCATGCGAGACGTAATTGGTCGCTCATAGGCCACTTATATAACGATTTCTTTGCGCCTGAGGCTGACCCTCCTGAAGGCGAAGGCTGGACGCAGAAGCGGGTTATGGCATCGATCGAGCGCTTCTTACTTCGCTGGGATGATGAGCATGAAATCGATCCCGAAGAGCGATTAACACAACTCAACTCCCGAGCACATGACGTCCTCTCAAACTTTCTGAATAGTGGATGGCTCAGCATTGACCGAATTGGATTTACTCCATTCGTGATCATGCGCCCAACGGTTCAAAGCCTTTTTGAGCTGCTCAAAACTTTTGCCGAACAGGGGCCTGAGTTTATCGGCGGCCGTGTTCAGTCGGTTTGGAATAATTTATTGCAGGTGCAGGCGGATCCTAAAACAAATGCCGCAGTATTTCAGGTCGCTGCCAAAGAGTGTTCCGCGCTACTACAAATGTTAAACACGACGCGTATGCGTGTTCGCGAAGCAAGCGATCTCTTGCGCAGTCAGGAATCAACGTCTCTCTTTCTCCAGAAGTTTTTTGGAGACTACATATCGAGCCTGTATATCGGCGACTACTCAGACCTATTCTCTCGTAACCACCCACTCGCTTCTCGTTGGGACATCGTCGATATCGCCTCCCGGATTACAGAAGATCCAGAAAGTCGGCAACAACTACGACGATGGTATCGAAAAAACCTTCGTTGCGGTTCTGATGAGGAAGCTGATTCATACATTGAAAAAGATACGGCTCGTGTACTGGCATTGCGCGAGGTCGATCGGTTACTTACACGCCTGAAAGATGCCGTTACCCGGGCAAACGATCAGGCACTAGGCTATCTCGAATACAAGGTGCGCTCACAAGGTAATTTTGATGTGAAGACGGATCAGGTGATTGATGCGGTTGTTCGTGCTGCGGAGTCACGTAGGGATGACGCCACATTCGCCATACCGATGGGTTGGTCTCAAGGGGGACTTCTTAGCGAGCACGCCCTGAAGATGCCAGCGAAAAAACCAATAAAACGCACAGGCGCAATCATCCAAAAGCGCCATTTGTCACCAGAAGAAAAAGCACGGCGGCTGGTTCGCCAAATAATGAAAGGCAACCGCGACGTATCCGAGGCTCGAATCGTTGAGTACATCAATCGCCATGTCAATCCAGGTGGTGTCTTGGAGAGCAGTTCTATGAAAGTGGATTCCATAAACGATCTTTGTGTATTGGCAACGTTCTCTCGACTTGGTTTGATCGCTGAACGAATGGAAAGGAACACCCGGGCAGGCATTGTTCGCCCGAAGCTTTACAGGGAACTCGAACAGCACGTTGAGATTGAGCTCACGGGTGAGCGTTTTGAAAATGAATACCTTGATGCGCCCGCTGTAAGGATTCGACGGCGAGAAGATGGGGGTACAAAAAATGCCAGTTAGCTGGAACCGTATTGCAGAGCAAAACGAGGCATACACTGTTCGAGATTTTCAGAAGGCTGCTCAGCGACTGATCGTGGATCAAGTGTTGTATCAGGCAAATCCCAAGCAGAGGTCAGACTATGACTTAGTAGCAGCCCATGAAAAGGAGTTTGCCGAAGCCCTGGATCTCTTTGGTTGCATGCTCGATCTCAATTTTCAGGAGCGATACGCCGCAGCAGTGCCCACAGTGACTGAAGTTAGCAAAATTCCTCTAATGCACACGCTATTGGCATTAGTGTTGAGGAAACTATACGACCACCACATGAATCTTGGCACACTTAATGCGGGTATAGCGGGTGTTAGCCTGTCCGAACTAGAAGCAGCGTTCCAGGAATCCACCGGGCGTGATTTACCGATGAAGCCCCAAGCAGAACTGCAAGGGTTGATGGATGCCATGAAAAGGTGGGGAATTGGTCGCTTAGTGAAAACTGAGAACCTTGCTGAGGAAGCCACATGGTTTGCGGAAATTTTCCCAGGTATTCAAAGCCTTATCAATGAGCGCACTCTTGCAATGCTGAAGTCTCATGCGGAGTTGTTGTATGAGCCCGATGGAATAGAAAAAAGGGAGCAACATGAGGAGAAAGATTCGTGAAACAGCTTAAACGTATCTCCTTGGTTCAGTTCTACCTTCATGAAGCCGTCGATATTGAGATTGAAGGCACCACCGCATTTTTGGGTCCCAACGGGTCGGGAAAATCCTCGACATTGGATGCTATACAAATAGCAATGCTGGGGGGAAATCAGCAGTACGCACGATTTAACACTCAGTCAGTATCTAGCAAGCAGCGGCGAAGTTTGGCTAGCTATTGTCTTGGAATGTTACGCAATCCGGAGAAAGACAGCGAGGTTATTGGACGAGCACGAGACGAGGCGAGAACCTATATTGTATTAGTATTTGGTGATGGCACAGAAAAGGGGTGGATCTCAGCGGGGATTTGCATTGAGGCAGATGCCGACACCTATGACCATGAGGTGAAAGGTCTCTTCGTTCTTCCAGGGCAAGCTCTAAAGGCTGACGATTGTATCGTTTATGACGGTAACGATCGGCGTCCGATCTCGTTTGCTGATTTTCGTGAAAACATGCGTGAGCAAGCTCGAAAGAATGGCCGTACACCTATTTTTACTGATAAGTCGAGCGAATATGTGCAAGAGATGCTGTATGCGTTGAATGGCGAACGAATGCCAGATGCTCGACGATTTATGTCGTCATTTGTGAAGTCGATGACTCTAAAGAACGTCGATTCGATTGATCAGTTTGTTCGAGATTACGTCGTTGAGTCTAATCCGGTTGATATTGCGACGTTCCGCAAACAGGTCGAGCAATTTGTTGCGCTTCGTGACCTGATTCTGAAAACAAAGGCAAGAATCTCACGGCTTACTGGGATCCTCTCTGAATTTAATCGCGCCCGGCAGGCTGAGCGTCGTATCGCGGCCCTAGAAGCTATTAAAACGATATTCAACGTCGAATGGTTGGGCAAGCAAGTTGATGATTTAGATGCTCAAATAGATACTCTGGAAAGCCAGAAAAAAACGGCAATGGAATTCGCTGCCAAAGCAAAGAGCGGCCGAGACCTCAAGCAAAAGGAAATAACCAATCTAGAGGTGCGCCTCGAAGGCGACCAAAATGAACAGATCCGAAAGCGTTTAGAGGAGCAGATCAACTTCCAGCGCGAAGTAATCAGTGCCTACCAGCATCCTGCGATGTCCCGTGCCAACCAATTGATCAATGCATTGAAGGAATCGCTTGATGATCAAAATTTTTCGGGCATTCGTAGCGTTATGGCTACCGCTATCAACAAGCTTGAACACGCTAGGAAACATGATGTTTCAGATAATGCGTTGATCAAAGAGATTGGAAGATTAGATGCTCAGCTCTCACAAATTCGGGCTATTTCGAAAACGAGCTTGGCTACGATTCAGAAACAGCATGTTGAATTAACCGAGGAGCTGGAAGCTATTCGACGTCGGATATCAGCAGTTACACAAACTGGCCGACTGTTGAGCGACGGCGCCGCACTGCTACTGGAAATTCTAAATCGCGCTGATATGAATGCTCAGCCTCTCTCCGCCCTGTTACGTATTTCAGACCCAAGTTGGGCACCCGCTTTGGAAGCCTATCTAGGTGGGGATCGTGATGCTCTAGTTATTACGGATGGTAATACCCGTGACGCAGTCAAGCTATTGCGCGAAGCAATGCGTCAAGGCCACAGAATGAATGGGGCAGCCATCATTCAACCGTATCACCTTCGCAATGTTGAAACCCATGTGAAAGGGGATGATGTTGCGCTGGGTATATTTGATTCCGATGACGATACAGCGCGCCGCTTCATTTGGCAGAAATTTGGAAACATGCGTTTAGTCGACACGGAGCTGGATCTCGAGATCCATTCGAGAGCGATTACTCGTGATGGAATGCTGAGCCAGGGGGGGGTGACCAAATCCATTCGAATTGCTCCTATCAGTGATCTTCGCATTGGTAAGGAGCTTCGGGACACCTCTAAATTATCGCGGCATGCGGCTGAGTTGAAAGGAGATCTGGATAAGCTTGAGAAGCAGAGAGACTGCGTCGAGAGACTCGAAAAAGCACTCGCACCCAGTGCATCAGATGACGATTCAAATGTTAGTTGGAAACTGTCTGAAGCTGAGCAAGCGATTGTACAGGCTCAGCAGCAACTTTCGGGCCTGGACGTGTCCCACTTGGAAGAATATCGATCCCAGCTTGATGCAGCTGGAGAAAAATACAATGAACTGGATAAGCAGTATACGACACACGATCATCTAGCGGTTGGGTTTAAGCATCAAATAGAAACGCGTTCTGAGGAAAGGGAGAAGCTCAGGCAGCAACTGCCAGCTACGATTGAAGCGCAAAAGACGGCAGTCGCCAGCCCGTTAGTTGATAGTGAATGGCTGGACAGCACGAAAGACGAAATTGAACGTGCCGAAACCGACTACAAGCGGCGCCTTAGTGACGTGGAAAGAAAACTCGAACACAACCGTCCTAGATTGAGAAAGGCAGCGGAAAACGCGTCTCTTGAACTAGCTCGCTATGTCCAGGATGAACGTTTAGACGTTCAGGTTACATATATGGACTGGCATGACCGCCATAATTGGGCTTTTGAAGAGAAAACGAAGCTCACTAATACCGAGTTACATCATTACGAGCAAGAGGCTGAACTCGCTCGCCAGGCTTCTGAAGAAACACTCCGCTCAGATATCGCTATGTCTCTTCACGATCGATTCAAAGAGATGGAATTGGAACGCCGAGAGCGAAACAGAATACTTGAATCCTGTCCCTCCTTTACGGGCGGAGAACGGTACAAGTTTACGACTTCAGTGGTGCCTCATTATGAAGCGCTCGTGCGATACATCAACCAGATTGCACACAACGATAACAATCTCTCACTGTTCTCAGAGAACCCCGACGAGCTCAACGAAACACTTCGAAATCTTGTAGAAGCCGCTGCCGAGTCTGGTAACGCCGGAGGAGTTCTGGACTACCGGCAGTTCTATACTTTTGATCTCGACATCTTGGTCGATGGGAAAAGGGTTGACCGAATGAGTAATCGGCAAGGAGCTGGTTCTAACGGGGAGCACATAGCACCGATGTATATTGCAGCGGGCGCAGCTCTGGCCAAGGCTTATCGTCTCCATAGCAATAAGGGAAAGCAAAGTGGTATCGGACTGATCTGTTTGGATGAGGCTTTTGAGGGGATGGATACGATCAATGCAATGGCAACAGCTCGTTTCCTGCAAAATATCGGCTTACAGCTCATTATGGCCGGTCCAGAGCTTGAACGTACGAAGTTGGCCCCAGTAACTCAGACCATCTACGACCTGGACCGAGAGGGATTAGATCTACAAATGGAGCGAACTAAGTTCAAGGAGGCAGCCAATAAACTGCTGGTGAGCGATATGCCTGAAGAAAACCCCGAGGTAATGAAAGCTGCTTACCAGCAACTTGGACTTGAGCAACCGGTTGAACACCCATTAGCAGACCATGGGAGACAATGATGCGGCGTCAGGGTGCAGATTCTTGCGATGAAAGCATTCGTCGTCTCATCAAAAAGGCAGCACGTCGCATTTTCGCTGATGGTATGTTGGAACCATCGGTGGATAAGTATTCTGTGAGTTTGCCGGCCACGAACACGAGTTTGCCGGAATACTATCGCCTCTCACGGTTTGCAGACCGGGAGGAGTATCATGCTCGCCTTCAGATATATGTGAATGTAAAAGCCATCAAACCCGAATGGGACGCCGGTGCCGGAGATCGGGGACAGCTTTCAAGAATTACGCTGATCGATCCGAAGGCTGCAAGTGAGATTCTTGATGATGAGCTACCTTGGGAGGTAGCGGCATGGGCTATCGAGAGCATCAAATGCGCTGCTAAGGATGGTCTTCCCAGCGTTCACCATATCATTGATGCATGGTGCCGAGGAAAGGCACCAGGAGCCATTTCAGCAGAGAGGGCAAATCAATTAGTTGACAGTATGAAAGTCATTGATGCTGCGCAGCAGTTGGCTGAAGACGGACGGGATATATTGCTCAGAAAGCTGAGTGCTAGGCTTTTTAACGATAGTAAGCGGATAGAGGCCTTATCACGTCCCCTTGCCTTTCTACTGGGAGAGTCAAACGAAGCTGAAGAAGACGATGTTTTTGCGCGCCTTGGACTCGTTAAGCATCCTCAGCCTATGCTTTTGTGCGGCCCATCAAATTTCAGCGTTCAGATTGGTAGTTCACTCATACCATTAACCTCCCCTTATATTGGCTTAAGACCAGACACCATCAGCGGTTTGAACGCTGCTGGTGGCTCTGTTCGACGTATACTAACCATAGAAAATCTGGCGAGTTTTAATGAAGCTGCAGAGGACGCAAGAAAACCAAGAGATATGCTACTCGTCTACATCGCAGGAAATCCGACACCTTCTTTCCTTGCAGCCTACAATCGGATACTGCAATCGTTACAGCCCTCAGAAGTCATGCACTGGGGAGATATCGATGTAGGAGGGTTTAGGATTGCAGCCAGATTAGCTGATAGTGTTCAAACCGTGGGGTATCGACTTCGACTTTGGAGAATGAATCCCCTGGAAGTAACAACAGGCCAGCAGATGATCGTTCATGAAAAGAAAATCGCAGAGGTATCAGTCATATGCGAGAAATATGGGTGGAGTGAGGAGGCTAAAGGGCTTACGGAAAATCCTGTCTTTCAAGAACAGGAATTTCTCGATTGGGACCCTTTATACGTAAGAGATGACAAGTAATAGGCTGATTAGTACATGTAGAAATCTAACTGGACTTGTGAGTTTCGGCAGTATTCCATACAAGTAGAAGGAGCCATGTATAGCAAGCAAAAGACTGTCAAATTAGCTACTTAAAACGATGCTAGGCCAGCTAAACTATCCTTTGGGGAGAGCAAGTCCACCAATGCTAGCTAAGTTGGCAACACTGCGTTAGGCCCAACCTTTATGGTATGGGTGCTTATCCGACTAGCCTATCTCATGGCGCATTCCATCCTATTTTTAACGTATTAGGAATCAAATATTGTAGCCAGAGGTCAAGCTATCACAGAATAATCATGGCTCAGAACATACCAAATGCCACTCACTCAGCCCGCATGTGAAGCTGAGTGTGAAACACTAAAGAGGAACAACAATTAAGCAATTTTCACATTACAGATCCAATAGTTTGCTTGAACTTCTCACGCATCGATGCCAGATCGCCAAAATCCACTTCTTCACCAAGACTACCGTCAGAGTTGATGATGTGATAATGCCCACCATCTTGAGTCAGGAACATTACCTTTCCGTAGCTAGGAGGAGTATGTCGGGCCTTTCGAACGGCATCCTTAATATCATGCTTGGTTTCGACAAGTCGTTGAAGGGGAGGATCGCCTGGGATGTGTGTGAGGCATACGACGAAATCAGGATAAAAATAATTTTTATGATCGCCTCGCATAACACGAACAGCGTAGCGTTTCTTCTCAGGATTACGAAACCACCAGGTTACGAACTCAGCTCTGTCTAATGCTTCTGCAAAGCGAAGCTCATCGCTGTTGAGGGCATAGGTGAAATCGAATCGTCCAGTGCGAAATACGCCAGTTTCGAGATTCCATGTAGCCGTGTCCATCAATCGCTGAGCATCGTATTCAAGATGTTGGTCTAGTTCACCAAGCTGCTGTGCATCCGGTGGCAAGACACCATAGATATGCTTCTCAGAGCTCAGCAGCGGCATGCTCTCTGCAAAAAGTAAAGCATCGGGTAATGCCTCCGCTTCTGCAGTCTCAGCGTGCTCCGCTAAGGCTGCCCAAAAAGCCTCAGAAAGTTTGGTCGCACTGGCTCGTATAATCCAATGAGCGGCATAGCGGCACATCCGCTGAATTTCAGACTCATCTACATCCTGATCCGCATCCTCTAGTGCATCCCGAACATGAGGCTCGGCTTGTCGCGCCATGATGCTAACTAGGATCCTTCGGTCTTCTTGCTCCACGTTTGGCAGTCGAGACATAACAACGTTCGCCTGCTTAGCTAAGGCATTACGATCCAAAGAAATGCGAACAGACTGGGTAGAGACCTTTTGCTGGGTCATCTCAACATGACGCTCGATTTCTTTTAATCTATCTCTTGCTGCTAGCTGAGCTTCACGCATCAAAGACGGTGAAATTGGAACCTGGGTCGCCGCCCGCTCTGTGATCTTGGCCATGTCTAACGCATTAGGCCGGTTCTCTCGTCTCAGTGACAATGGCACATTGGGTAGTGTGCGCTGACAACGATACAGGCGAATGCCGAATGAGCGTAGGCGCTCTTCAAGCTCATCTTCAGTCAGCGCATCAAGAGGCGAAGGTTTTATTACGTCTTTTTCCCCATATACGATGGTGTCTAGATCCTCGTCTGTGAATAAATGGCCCTGAGAATGGCCAGAATTATTGCTACTGCTCGGAATTCCGCTTTCAGGTGTCGTAGGGGAGGCGTGTTCCGCCACACTTCCAGTTGCGCCCTGCCCATGAGAGGTGGGGGCTCCTAAAGCATACGAGAGTGGTTTTTGTTTTGTCGTCTGATTTGTGAACGCTTGCGCTCCGGATCGAGTGTTTCTCAACACCATTTTCTCAGTTTCGCCCTCAAGCCGACTTTTAACCGCCATAGCATTGTTGACAGCGGCCTGATAGCCAGCCTGCGCTTCAGCATTTGCTAAGTAAATAAAGGCTGTATTGAAATCGGGTGGGATATCTTCAACATTGGCATACGCTTGGCGTATTGGCTTCGCCACCCGCATAACACGCCCAACATACTGCATCGCATAATCAGGATCATTGACAGACTTGGTTGTCGCTAAGACAGCTGCTCGGGGTGCATCGAAACCTGTGCCAGCTGACTGTTTAAAGATCAGTACCTTCTTTGAGGTGTCATTGGCAATCGCTGACATCATAACTGGATCCGGCGCATCAGCTGAGTGCTTTCCGATAGCATGGGGCGGAATGCCACATTCATGCATTAGAATCTTTTCTGCTGACTCGATAGCTCCTTCGCCGTTTTCTACTTGAACAAGCAACAAAGGCTCCATCGCTATTCCCGCATCAACTAACTGCCGCTGCAGATGCTGATTGCGACGCCATGCCTGTTTAATGACCGTAGCTTTCAAATCGGTCACATCGTGAGTTGCTTGTCCAAGCTGGTACATCACCGCTTCAATGTATGCCTTGTTCAAACGAGCTTTAACGACATCTGATCGACTGACACCGAATGACTCAAAACTCGACTTCCCCGCACTGGCCAAAAACTGATTGATCCGCTGACTTTTCGGGGTAGCTGTGGCCATGGCTAGGTAGCGTGGCTTCAGCCACTTAACGAACTGTCCAAACTCGGTCGCTTCATCCAAGGCTATATGTGCCTCATCAACGACAACACCAATCCTCATCCCATTAGCACGGGCGAGGGCAATAAACGCAGCAGGAGTTCGTAGACTCTCACCTCCTCCAGCGTCATAGCCTGCTCTACGCCAACTAGCGCGAGAGACACCGCTCGTTGTCGATAAAAGCACTTGGCCAGGTGCAGGCTGTTGGTTCAAACCATGACTCAACAACTGACCACTCAGCTCAGTAGCATTGGTTGCAAGAGCATCTAGCGTCTGCTGTAAGAGCGTGACATAGGGAACAAACCACAGCCATAAAACGTCATGCAGTGTTGAAACATTTCCTAGCACCCGTGACAGAATGAAGGTTTTACCTGAGCCTGTAGGAGCTCGCAGTAAGCACGGAGGTTCAGCGCTGCTCTGAATTACATCCGTTATATTATCAATCAATGTGAACTGAAAGGACTCAGGAACCAACAGTGGCCCTTGAGCCGTTGTAATGGCTTCAGAAAGTGAGCGGGCTGGGAGAGTCATTCAACTACCTCCTCAAAAGCTTTACGCACGCTTTGAGCTCGGCGGAAAGCATCATCTAGAGGGTAAGAATCGATTGTTCGTTTTTCTGCTAACGCACTGCGTACCGAGTCTGGTCGAGGGGAATAAATAACCAATCTCTGAGCCGGCCATTGGGATAACCGTGAGAGAGTTTTTTCTGTTACACGACGACATATCAAAATGGCAGCTGTTTCATCTTCTGCTGCCACTAGTATGTCATCATCCTCTAAGTGAGATCGCAAAAGCCCTGTTTTGCGAAGTGCGACAAGAGCACTAGCATGATCAGGCATTCCTTCGAAATCAAGATCGGCCTCTTCAACAAGATCTAGGCTAAGATATGCGAAGCCTTCATTGGCATTACTAATACCATCTCTCTCCCTAGCCTTTAACACTCTTCTAATGCGCTCGGCACAAATGTCCCGACATATATTTTTGTCTGGCTCACGCTTAGTAGCTTCAGTGCTAGAGCACAGAATGAATTTCCGATTACCTCCATCCTTCTCGTTCAGTTCCATGACTGCATGGCCAGTGGTTCCACTCCCAGCAAAGAAATCAAGTACGATATCATCAGGGCCTGTTGCCTGATCAAGTAAGTGCCTTAAAAGAGTTAGCGGTTTCGCATAGTTAAAAACTCGGCTGCCAAAAATTTCAGCAATGCCATTTGCGCCTTCCTTATTCGTTGTGGACACGAAGCTACCTGGCGCGTCGTATTCACTCATCTCAAATCTAGGGACGATCCAACTCGAGAGAGGCTGCCTCTGGTTTTTCAGGTCTGCTTTGTAACGCTTAAATTGGGGTCTTCCAAACCCCACTGGAACCCCAACCCAGCGCTCTAAATCGGGTAGCCCCCTACGTAATAGAGGGGTTTTACCTGACTTAGGAACATCTCCACAATCAATTGCCATCAGTAGGTCATCCATTGACTTCCAAAATGCTACTCTTTGTTGGTCATCCGGAAAGGCGACTTGTCCTAGAGAAATAAATTCTTCCATTGTTTTAGCCTGTACTTTTTGCCCAGGCTTTAGTCTTTTCTCTGTTGCATATACCCACACGCGATCAGGGTTCGGTGGGTAATAGATCCCAGTGTCAGGGTCTTTTAAGGGGTAATATAAATTTGGTCGTTCTTTGTAAGAATATCCTAGCGTCAAATTGTCAAGGCGCCATGCCCCGCGAGGGTCATTGTTATCATTGGAATACATATCATAGGTCTTCTCAAACCCATGGAAAGAGAAACCAGGATTCCCGTAAACCAAAATATGCTCATGATCCGCGCTCATGAAAAACGCTTGATTAGCATTGGAACCCTGACGGGTTCGCCAGACCATCGTTCCCAATCGACGCCCTGGCATTACCTCATCCAACAAAAGCTCGAGTCTTGATCGGTTTTCATCGTTGATAGAGATAAGCATCACACCATCAGGTGCAAGAAGCTCTCTGGCTATCAATAACCTTTGATATAGGAACTCAAGCCATTTAGAGTGCTTCCATCTATCTGTTTTTGAGACATATGCGTCGTTGTATACCCAGTCTTTTGCTCCCGTGTTGTAAGGAGGGTCTATGTATATCACCCGAACCTTCCCTGCATGCGTGCTGCGCAGCAGGCGTAGAGAGTCAAAATTATCTCCCTCAATAATAAGATTTCCCGTCTCGCCGCACTCTGGAAAATGAGATAACTCGCTGGAGACTGCAGGAAGAACAATATTTCCGTTCAAGGCCTTGTCGTGCTCAATGGCATCCCGCTCCCACGCTAAACCCAAACGTTTTTGCGTCAGCTCCTGGGCTAACCAAGCCCTGAGCTCCGAGGCCGATAGCTGGTCAAGCCTTTCAAGTAGTTCCGTGCGTTTCATCGTCATAGTGCAGTCCAGTTCAGTCATGTGGCCATGCCACCCTTCAGGCGTGCAGCCCTGAAAATTGCACGAACCCTACCATAATTGAGGTTGGCTCACTCCCGCTCTCTAGCCGAGTTTCAATAACTATGGCAATGATAGCTGCGCAGGCGTAAGCGGCGAACAAAAGTACTGCCATTAAATTTAAAGTGCCTTTGGCCTTATTCAACCCCTCTTCCATCGCTTAATTCTTGGAGCGTGCATGAATATAAAAAGCCATGGGCTCAATTGCAGGGTCTTCGCTGTTGTTTTAAAGCAGCTCATGCAGTTGGCAGCCAATATCGCTCACCATCTAGAGTTATCAATACACCATCAACTGAGGTTTCTATATTACGCTGACCAATTGTTTTTATTGAAATTTTCCTGTCATGAAAATATTCCATGCCCAACCGCACCCACTGAGACATCCAAGCATCGTCTTTTTCAGCACTTGTGGTCATTTGCATAATTGATCGAGCTAATTTCTCCTTCCGCCGTTTTTTTGCCCGTCTTGTGTCGATTACGGGTTTCAATGAGGTTCCGTATTCACGATTCAGGAAATTGGTGAACCCGGTTAGAGTCGAAGCTTGTCCGGGAGCAGTGTTCAGGTAAAGATCAACATCAGTTTGGCCTGGAAGTCTTTGTCCGGCTTGGTCAGTTTTGAGCAGCAGCGTTGCCGCGGCTCTTACTGCCAATCTTGCTGATGTATAAGAAGTTCTTCCAGACTCAATACGGGCTTCCAACTGATGCCAGTAGGATTGCAGAGCCCCTCCTAACAAGGATGCTGGGGGTATTGAGGAGAGGCATTCATAGATACGCCTTTTCTCCGAGTTGATCCGTTTTGCCTGATGGTCAGGCTCAATCCCTTTTTCCTCATGCAGCCATCGCATGGGAAGCCTCACTCGGCGTAAGCCCTCAGCATCAAAGTAATTGAGCAGCTGAGGATAGCTTGGTATACGCTGCCATTTTTGATCGATTTCAAGGAAAAACGACAGGAATCGATTAATTTTGAGCGCCGCTTTATGGGGCCCAGTGGCACTTATCAACCATTCACCAAACTCTCCGAACTCAATACTTAACTCTCTTGAGGCGAAAGCAGCTTGGCCTATTGCTATTCGCTTCCGGCACGTTTTGCTCCAGTAACAAGACTCACATGCATCACCTCGCCCCGCTGGCATTTGGTTACCACATGAAGGGCAGGTAATCTCACCTTGATCACAACAAGCTTTACACATCTTTTCGCCATCTGGCGTAATGACTAATAACCGATGACGGCGACACGCGGAGCAGGTGCCATGATCTACCGTGGCACAGCTTGGGCACAGCCGATGATCATGGCCTAACCGCTTCACTCTGGTGAGACGCTTTGAGGACTTCCCACAACTCTCGCACGGTTCTGGCTCTCTAAAATGAGGAGCACAGGCGTTGCAGACCGGTCCATAGGGAGTGATCTTTCCTATCTTATAGCTTGAGCTCGCTTTCCCACATCGCGTACACGGCTTGTCTACTTCACACTTGTGGCAGACAGCATCAGGGTCATCATGCGGCAGGCGGGCTAACTCACCACACCGTGGGCACAGTCGTCGCTTGAAAACGCGGGCGTAACAGGTGGCACAGTAACCGTGCCCCTTGTGCCGTCGCTTCAGCTTGGGAACATCTCGACCACACTCATCGCAACCTATAGCTTGGTTTTCCTTCATGAGGGTGGCTCCGCTTTTATTCTGCGCTTTAAACGCGCCCACGATGCTCTGACAGCACGCTCCGTTTTAGGATGATGGTGAATCGCCCCAGGTTTCGTAGACACCTCTAGGCCTTATACTAAAGGTATCTAGGAGGATCCATGAGCCGTCCCCGTTACACTGAAGAATTCAAAATCGAAGCCGTTAAACAGGTGGTAGAGCGTG
>NZ_JALPZO010000137.1 GCF_023507745.1 Vreelandella olivaria
CCTTGCGATGGTTCCAGGCGGTGCGGTAACAACGATTCATGATCACGGCTCCCAGGTGGCTCCCGTGGTTCATCATCGCTGCTTGCATGAGGAACGGGGATAACGGTAATGGAAATACTGATGAATGCTTCATCCATGCGTACGGTATTTAAGCAAGTGATGTCGTCTACCGCTATCCCTGCAATTAGGTATATTGAGATAAATGCCTGAATTAAGGCGATGTGGCTATGGCCCGCTCAAGAATCGCCAACTGCCCTGGTTCCAGTGCATCCGCCACAGCGGTAATGCGCAGCACATGGCCCAGTGCCGGGTGAGCCGGGCGGGCAATTAATCGGCCCGCTTCGAGTAACTCGCGGTTAATGCGCCCGGCCAATTCGGCATTGGGTAAGCGAATGCCGATAAAGTTGGTGGCACTCGGCAGCACGTCGGCTCCCAGGGTACGAAAGTGCGCCGCCAGCTGCTCCCGGCGGTTTTTGACATCGGCGATATGCTGGCGCACTTCTTCCGGGTGATCGAGTACCACTTCCGCCGCTGCCAGTGTCAATGACGAGAGCGCGTAATGAATGCGTACCTTCATCATTATGGCGAGAACGGCGGGTTCTGCAATGGCGTAGCCGATACGCAATCCAGCGAGTCCATGGGCTTTGGAGAGGGTGCGCAAACGAATGACGCCAGGTAACGCCCTGGCGGTGAATTCGCTGTTGGCATCATCGCGAAAATCACCATACGCCTCGTCCAGCAGCAGCCAGCAGGTATCGGGCAGTGCAGCACGCAACTTGAGAATGGCACTGTCGTTGTGCAGGTGGCCGCTGGGGTTATCGGGGTTGGCCAGATAGACCAGGCGGGCATTTTCCTGGTGGGCCGCAGCCGCCAGGGCTTCCAGGTCAGGTGCCAGTACGCCGGGGGCCTCAAGGTAGCCTGGCTCTATCAGGCGGCAGCCCTGGCCCTGGGCAAAGTAACCAAAGGTAGGGTAAGTGCCCGCGGTGCTCACTACCGTTTCGCCCGCTTCACAGGTGGTGCGCAGTGCCAGGGCGATCAGGCTGTCGGCGCCGGCATCCACCAGCAGATGCTCCAGGGGAATATTCTGCTGTGCGCTTAGCCGCTGACGTACGCCGAGTGCTTCGGAGTCGCCATAGCAGTAAACGTGTTCAGTCACCGCATCGCCAAAATGCTCACGTAGCGCCCGGTGCGGCATATCCAGGCCTTCGTTGGAGCCTAGCCGGTGGGGAATCTCACGACCTATACGGCGTTCCAGGACTTTAATACCAGGAAACGGATTAACAGGGCCTTCACCGGTCAGGTGTTCAGGGTAGCGGGGCATAACGGTATCCTAGAAATAAAATCATCAGCTCAATACTTTACCGCGATTAAGCAGTTGGTAGGGGTCCAGTGCCTGCTTCAGCGTGTGCATTAAATCTATCTCCGCGTTTGAGCGGCAGGTGCTTAACCAGGGACGCTTTTCCAGCCCAATACCATGCTCCGCCGAGACCGAACCACCCAGGGCTTTAAGAGGCTCATAGACCAACGTTTCCACGGCGTGGCGCTCTTCGGGGGCGCTGCTGCCAACACTAACGGAAATGTGTAAGTTACCATCCCCCAAATGCCCAAACACCACCAGGCGCCCCTGGGGCCAGCGTTGGGTGATCCGGGCTTCCAGGGCAGCGGTGTAGCGCTGCATTTCAGCAATAGGCAGGCTGACATCGAAGGTCAGCACGGGCTCCATTCCTTTTACCAGCCCTTCGATATCTTCACGAATGGCCCACAGCCCATCCTGTTGGGCGGCGGATTGGGCGATCACTGCATCCACAATGAGTTCGTCTTCCAGTGCTTGCTCAAGGGCTTCACGAAACTGTGTGCTCAGGTGTGTGGCATCGCTGCCCAGGGATTCAATAATCACGTAAAAAGGGTGCTCCGGGGCGATGGGTGGTGTGTGCCGCCCCAATGTTTCGGTGAGCAGCCGGTAGTGGTTTTGCCACATGACTTCAAAGGCACCCAGTGCTCCCCCCAGCGTTTTACCCATATGGCTGAGCAGGACGGTGAGTGCTTCAAACGACGGGCAGGCAACCAGAGCGGTTTGTTCAACGGGGGTGGGAGGCTGTAGGCGTAATACCGCCCGGGTGACAATGCCCAGGGTGCCTTCGCTGCCAATAAACAGCTGCTTTAAGTCAAACCCTGCATTGTTTTTCAGCATGCGGTTCATGGAACTGACAATACGCCCGTCTGCCATGACGGCTTCCAGGCCCAACACTTGCTGGCGCATCATGCCGTAACGGATGACCCGAACTCCCCCGGCATTGGTGGCAATATTACCGCCAATCGTGCAGCTGCCACGGGCACCCAGGTCGAGGGGGAACTGTAAGCCGACCTCTTGCGCGGTTTCCTGAACCAGTTGGAGCGGCGCGCCTGCCTGTACGGTCAGTGTGCCGCCTACCGGATCGACTTCTTCAATGGCGGTCATACGCTCCAGGGAAATCACTAACTCATCCGCTGTGGCTTCTGCTCCATGTACCAGGCCGGTGAGCCCGCCATGGGTAACCACGGGCTGCTTTAAGTCGTAACAGACGCGCATAACCGCCGCTAACTGCTCGGTATCGGCGGGGCGCACAATGGCCCCTGCCAGGCAGGGGGCGCCGGTCATCCAATCCACACGACGGCTATGAACATCATCACCTGTGAGTACATGGGCCGGGCCAACAATGGCGCGCAGCGCCTCCAGGGGTATCTGCATATGTGTTCCTTTACGTACGTTCCATGTGATTGCTAAGCGGTCGCTGCTGTTGGCGTCTCGCGACCGGGAATCGCTTCAAGTAGCGATTGGGTGTATGCCTCTTGGGGGCGTAAAAAGATTTGCTCAGCGCTGCCCTGCTCGACAATACAGCCATGCTGCATGACCACAATACGATCACAAATCTGTGCGGCTACCCGTAGATCGTGGGTAATAAACAGCAGTGAAAGCGAAAGTCGCTGTTTCAACTCCTCCAGTAACTTTAATACCTGTGCCTGAATGGAAACGTCCAGTGCTGAGACGGCTTCGTCTGCCACGATCAGTTCTGGATTAAGAGCCAGCGCCCTGGCAATACCAATCCGCTGGCGCTGGCCGCCGGAAAACTCATGGGGGTAGCGCTCCACCGCGCTGGCTCCCAGGCCCACCATATCGAGCAGTTCCCCGGCCTGCTTAAGTGCCGCGGTTTTGGGTGTGCCGTTAGCCATCGGCCCCTGGGCAATCGCCATACCGACACGGGTGCGCGGGTTTAAAGAGGCGTAAGGGTCCTGAAAAATCATCTGCACGCGATGGCGTTCACGGCGCAGGGCATCCCCTTTTAGTTGCGAAAGGTTAACGCCATCCAGTAGTAGCTCGCCGTTATCCGGGTGTTCAAGCCTTACCACACAACGGCCCAGTGTGGATTTCCCGGAACCTGATTCGCCTACGATCCCCACGGTTTCACCGCGGTCCAGGGTCAGCGAGACATTATTGAGGGCATGCACTTCACGGGCGGACTTAAACCAGCCCCCACGGGAGCGAAACACTTTATTAAGCTGCTTAATCTCCAACAGGGGGGCGGCGTTACCCGGTTCACGGTGGGGTGGCACGGCATTACTGGGTATGGCCGCAATCAATGCCTGGGTATAGGCATCCTGCGGGTTCTCAAGCACGGCCTTGGCCTCGCCGATTTCCACAATCCGGCCATGGCGCATCACGCATACCCGATTGGCAATTTCAGCGACCACGCCAAAATCGTGGGTAATAAACATCACCGCCATACCGCGTTTGCGCTGCAGGTTTCGGATAAGTTCCAGAATCTGTGCCTGGGTGGTGACATCCAGTGCGGTGGTGGGCTCATCGGCAATCAACAAAACCGGCTCTAGCGCTAACGCCATGGCGATCATTACCCGCTGGCGCTGGCCGCCGGAAAGCTCAAACGGATAGGCACTGATCGCTTTTTCCGGTTGTGGAATGCCGACTTCTATCAAGAGTTCCAGCGCTCGCGCCATGCGCTGTTTCGGGGTGTGCTGCCCATGAGCTTCAAAGACCTCGGCAATCTGGGCACCCACCCGCATCAGGGGGTTAAGGGCTGTCATCGGCTCTTGAAAAATCATGCCGATTTTAAGCCCTCTCAGTGTTCGGTGCTGTTTTTCGGTCAGGGTGAGCAGGTTTTGGCCGTCAAAAATAACTTCCCCCTGTACGGGGCGAACCCCTTTTGGCAACAAGCCCATCACGGTATTGGCTGCCATGGATTTACCGGAACCGGACTCCCCCACTACGCACATGATTTCGCCTCGGTTCACATCGTAGCTGACACTTTCCACTGCCAGTGGGCGATCTGCCCCTTTGGGAAGGGCCACGCTCAAGTCACAAATGCTTAGCACCGTGTCAGCCGTCTGGTCGGTCTCTATTACAGACATAAAGCGCTCCTAGCGTTCACGGGACAGTTTAGGGTTCAGGGCATCATCCAGTCCTTCGCCCACCAGATTTAGCGCCAGGACGGTCAGTAAAATGGCAACGCCTGGGAAGAAACTGAGCCACCATGCTTGGCGGATCACCGTGCGGGCTGCGCCAATCATGTAGCCCCAGGACATAACGTTGGGGTCGCCTAACCCCAAGAAGGAGAGGGAGGACTCAAGCAGAATGGCGGTGGCCACCATGAGTGAGGCCAGCACGATAATGGGCGACAGGGTATTGGGCAGAATCTGGCGCAAAATAATGGTGCGGTTGGTCTGACCTACCAAGCGGGCCGCCTCAACGTACTCGCGGTTGCGCAGTGACATAAATTCAGCCCTTACCAACCGGGCTACCGGTGGCCAGCTCACCAGGGCAATGGCGAGCACAATGGAGGTAACGCTGGGTTGCATAATGGCTACCAGCACTATCGCTAACGCAAAGTTGGGGATGGTTTGAAAAAACTCGGTAAAGCGCATCAGGATATCGTCAATCAATCCGCCGTAGTAGCCCGCGATAGCACCCAGAGGCACACCAATGAGCAGGGCTACGCTGGTGGATACAAGGCCTATCAGCAGAGATACCCAGGCACCATGCATCAAGCCAGCGGCGACGTTACGGCCCATGGTATCGGTTCCCAAGGGAAAACCATCCTGGGAAAACGGAGGTAAGAAAGGGCGTTGTACCATGCGCCAGGGAGACTCCGGGAATAGCAGGGGCGCAAGTATCGCCATTGCGATAATCACCAATAAAATGATCAGCCCTGCCAGGGCGCCCCGGTTTTGTGCAAAGCGTGCGAAAAAGCTCATGAGCCCCCCTTGATACGCGGATCCGCCAAGCGGTAAACCAGATCGGTGATGATGTTGAAGACAATGACCAAAGCGGCAGAGAAGAAGAAAATCCCCAGTAAAAGGTTGTAGTCACGCTGTTGGAGTGCCTCGAACATCAAACGCCCTATGCCTGGCCAGGCAAACACGGTTTCGGTCAGAATCGCACCCCCTACCATTTGCCCTGCCTGCAGGCCTGCCAGGGTGATAATGGGGAGCAGCGCGTTGCGCAGAATATGGCGGCGCTGAATGATGCCCGGTTTCAAGCCCTTTGCGCGGGCGGTTTTAACGTAATCCTGCTGTGCCGCATCCAGCATGGAGGTGCGGGTCATGCGGGTATAAATTGCCATAAAAAACAGTGCCAGGGTGGTGGCTGGCAGAATCAGGTGCCTGGCCACATCCAGTACTAAAGCAAAGCCGGTATGGCCTGCCCCCACGGTGTAAAGCCCATAGGCGGGCAGCCAGCCAAGGTAGACCGAAAAGACCACTACGGACATCAAGGCGACCCAGAACAGCGGGGTGGCATAAAATAGCAGCGCCAATGCCATGATCAACGAGCCCGAAGGCTTTTTAACCCGTGCCGCAGCCATGGAACCAGCCACAATGCCCAGTACCAGAGAGAGCACAAACGCAGTGCCTGTAAGTAGTAGGGTGGCGGGCAGACGCGCCATAATCAGGTCGAAGACCGGCGCTCCAAGACGATAGGAGTAACCAAAATCAAGCATCGCAATGCCTGAAACATAGCGCCAAAGCTGCACATAAAGCGGCTGGTCAAGACCAAAACGCTCGCGCAACTGGTCAAGAAACTCCTGGTCGGTGGCACCGGCTTCCCCCGCCAGAATGGCTGCCGGGTCTCCAGGCGCCATCTGGATAAGAAAGAAGTTAAATATAACGATTAAAAACAGCACAATAACGGCTTTGCAAAGCCGCATGACAATCAAGCGAGCGTAAAGCATAGGAACCTTCCTGACATTGCTGAATCACCCAGGCAGTGGTGAGCACTGCCTGGGTGGGGCTTGATTAGCGGTCTAGCCAGGCATCCTTGAAGCCGTCGTTGACACCTACACCCGAGGTGACCAGATCTTGAACATCACAGCGGTAGAGGGTGGGGAAGCCCAGCTCCATCAACCAACCCACGGGGACATCCTCGTGCAGGATCTCCTGAACCTCACGGTAAAGTGCCTCCCGCTCCTCATCGGGGAAAGCCGTTGCGGCTGCATTGAACAGCTCGTCGACCCGCTCGTTTTCGTAGCCTTGCACGTTATTCCAGGGCGACCCCTTGGCGATGTTGTCGGATAAATAGGTGCGTGAAATACCCAGCGCCGGGTCGCCATATTGGAAGAGGTAGGTAAAGGCAAGGTCATAATCCCAGTCGCCCAGGCGCTGGTTCCAACCGCCCACATCGGTGGCTTGCGTGCTTACATTGATGCCCACCTCGCGTAGGTTCTGCTGTACTGCTTCAGCCCAGCGGGTCCAGGTTTCGCCATAGGGGAGTGGCAGAATCGTGATTGCTTCGCCGTCGTAACCCATCTCTTCCAGCAACTCACGGGCCCGGTCGGGGTTATGGTCATAGGGCTCAAGACCATCATGCTGGAAGCGGGCGTTGGAACCAAAAGCAGAAAGTGGTACATCACCCAGCCCATTCCAGAGCACGTCACGGGCAAATTCACGGTCCATGGCATACATCACTGCCTGGCGGAAGCGCTTGTCTGCAGTGGGGCCTTCGCGGTTATTCATCCACAGCATGGCAAAGGGGCTAAAGTATTCGTGCCCTTCTTCCGTCATGCAGACATTATCCATCGCAGAGAGGCGCGGGATATCGAAGTTTTCAACCGTACCACTCGGTAGTACGTCAATGGTGCCATTTTCGAAGGCCACCGCGCGGGAGCCACCATCGGGAATAATGTGCCAGTTCACGCCGTCCAGGTAGGGCATCCCCTCTTCGTAGTAGTCATCGTTTCTAACCAGTTCGATGACCGTGCCACGTTCCCAGTTGGCAAACTTGAATGGCCCGGTACCGATAGGGTGGTCATTATGTTCGTTATTGCGGAAGTCCGTATCTTCGTACAGGTGCTTGGGCACCATGGTGAAGGTGCCTGCCTCAAAGGAAATCAGGAATGGGCCGAAAGGTTCGGTCAGGGTAAACACAACGGTGTGGTCATCTGTCGCTTCGATGCTTTCCACATGCTGTAACACCGCCCGCGCGCTGGGGTTCAACTCGCGGTGGAAAACATCGGCAGAAAAGACCACATCATCGGCAGTAAAGGGCTCGCCGTCATGCCACGTCACGTTTTCCCGCAGGTGGAACGTATAAGTGTGTCCATCTTCGCTGACCTCCCAGGACTCCGCCAGTTGCGGCACTGGCTCCAGTTCGGTGGTATAGCGCAATAACCCTTCATAAATATTACCGGCAACGGTTCGGGTGGGGGCGTTCTGGACCATGCCCAGCACCAAGCCCGGTGGTTCTGGCTGAATAATGGTATTAACCGTACCACCCGACCTGGGTTCATCTGCCATGGCGGCGGCGGTAAGTGTGAGTGCGGCAGCGGAGATTGCCAAAGCTAATGGTGTCTTCATTTTTCCTGCTCCTCGGTTTATTGGAACGTAAACAAATTACGTCGTCGTTAGGCGAGCGAGGCGTGGCGCGAGTCAACAGCCCGGTTATAAGGTTTGTTTGGGGCTTTTTTGACCATAGCAGTGCTAGGCAAAACTGTCGACAGTCGGCAGTCGTTTATCGACAGGAAGGGTTTTTACGTCATACTGAAAGCACGTAACACTTTAATGAGTACTCCTTATGGCCTCATCCAAAAGCGCCCCAAAGGCCTTTATTCAGCAGCAGAATCTTGTTGAGCAAGTTGCTGACTATTTGACCCAAGCGATTATCCAGCAACACTTTTTGCCCGGTGAGCGGCTTTCCGAAGTACAGCTTTCCCGCGATTTAGGCGTTAGTCGGGCGCCGGTTCGTGAGGCGGCTCGTCTGCTGGAAAGTCGGGGATTGTTGATTTCTAAGCCGCGGCGGGGGTTTTTTGTCAGAGCGTTGAATTCCGTTGAACTGGAGGATGTGTTCGATCTACGGCTTTGCCTGGAGCGCCATGCCATTAACCGTCTGGTTGAGCGCTATAGCAGTGAAGCCCAGCGAGCGCTTGAGCAGCAGGTAGAGGTGCTTTGTGAGGCAGCCGCCAGCAACGACGGTACACGCCGAATAGAGGAGGATCTGCAGTTTCACCGTTTACTGATTCATTACGCAGGTAATGAGCGCTTGCTGCGGGCGTTTGATGGCTTAACCCATGAACTGCGCCTGTGTATTACCCTGATTACCAAAACCCATGAAGCCCCCGAAACTATCGCGACCAGCCACTTCCAGTTGCTTGAGGCGCTGGCAAGCGGTAACCCCACCGCCTGTCGGGAGGCGATGGATTACCATATTGGCGTTGCCCGTAAGTTTGTCGTGCGTGGCATTGGGGAGGTATAGGGGGAAACAGAGCGGAGACTTGATGATGCCACTAAACCCGATAGAGCAAAAGGTGATGGAGCGCTGTGATGCACTTCTGGAGGATACCCTGGTCCTGACTGAACATCTGGTACGTGAGTACAGCGTACTGGGCCAAGAGCAGCGAGCCCTTGGTGTGATGGAAGCGTGGCTGGAGAGCGAGGGGCTACCGGTGGAGCGCGTGGGGCTGGATGATGGCTCCTTGCTGGTGCATCCAGGCTACGCACCAGTCAGTTGGTCAGGGGTGGGGCGCTATAGTGTGGTCTCGCGCCTTAACCCAGAGAGCAACAAGCCCCATCTGGTGTTTAACGGGCACGTGGATGTGGTACCTGCTGAGCCTGTGGATAGCTGGACGCAACTCCCCTGGGAGCCCTGGAGAAAAGGGGGCTGGCTGTATGGTCGTGGCGCAGGCGATATGAAAGCCGGAGTGGCTGCCATGAGCATGGCGGTCAAAGCGGTACGGGATGCTGGGCATCCCATGGACTATCCGTTCACGCTACAGGCGGTGATTGAAGAGGAGTGCAGCGGTAATGGCGCATTAGCCTGTGTCAGCCGCGGTTACCAGGGTGATTTCGTATTGATACCCGAGCCGTTTGGTGCCCGGATTTATACTGGGCAAGTGGGAGTTGTACGCTTCAAGATTGAGGTTGAGGGTACCCCGGCGCATGTGCTGGATACCTCGGCAGGTTGTGATGCCATTGAGGCAATGCAGCAGTTGTTCCCTGCGTTAAAGGCACTTCAGGAAGCACTTAATGAAGAACGCCAACCACCCTATGATGCGCTTGAGCACCCCTTTAATCTTAATATTGGCCGCTTCGATGGAGGTAATTGGGCCTCAAGCGTGGCGGCTCACGCGGTGATTGAGGGCAGAATCGGGTTTGATCCCAGTACCTCTCCCCACTCTGTGATGGAGCGCTTGGAGCGTGCCATACTGCAAGCGCATACCAAGTTGGCGCTACCCGTCAAGCCACCCAGGGTCAGCTTTCACGGCTTCCGTTCAGAGGGACATTTAGTGGATCTGGAGCACCCTGGCATTGCCTTGCTGAGTGGGTGCCACGAAAGCCTGACCCAGCAGCGCCCCAGGCACTATCTTTCCACCTGCACCACTGACCTGCGCGCATTTCATCAGGCGGGGGTTCCGGGTACCTGCTATGGCCCAATCGCCGACGCTATCCATGGTGTGGATGAGCGGGTCAATATTGAATCGATCCGCCAGACGTTGAAGGCATACGCCCTGTTTATGTGCCGTTGGGGGCGTCAGCCACATTGAACGGGTGCCGCTCTGCCCTGGGTCTGGCAAGATAGTGGTTTCGAATCTCTATCGATCAAGGACACGGCATGGCGCAATTGCTACGCATCGTGATGATTCACGGCCACCTAAGCGGGGTGGTCGAATTAAGTGTGGATGGCCACACCAATATTTGCGGTACCAATGCCTCGGGTAAAACCACGCTCCAGCGCTTAGTGCCGGTGTTTTATGGCGAGCTACCCAACAAGGTTGTGCCTAAAACCCGCATGAAGTTTGACGCGTTTTACCTGCCTAACCGCAATAGCTACCTGATTTATGAGTACCGCCGCGAAGCCGGTAATATTTGCCAGGCAGTCCTGACCCGCAAGGCAGAAGGCGGGGTGGAGTATCGTTTTGTCGGCGCGCCTTATCAGCCAGAAGATTATCTGGTGCACAGCGAGGCCGGAGTCGCAGCGCTGGATTACGCCCAATGGGCCAGTGGCCTGCGTCGGGCGGGGATTTCCGTTTCCCCCAAACTGGGCGCAACATCCGAGTTTCGCTCGGTGATTCAAAATGATTTTACCCAACTGCATGGTAATAGTCGGGATGGTCTCAAGTTGCGTCAAATCGCATCGCAATTTAGTTTGGTAAACCCCGATCGGCGTATTCGTCATATCGAAAAGCTCGTATCGGCCGTGCATGCGAAAGAGGGCAAGATGGATACCCTCAAAACCATGCTGGCTGCCATTTTTGAAGAGGATGGTGTTGAGCTGCCGGTGACGAGGATTCGTAATACCAAGGCCCGTGAATGGATTGCCCAGATGCGCCAATCCATGCGGCTTGAGCCGCTGCAAGCTTCTCTTGCCCGGCTGGCGGGTATTGACCGGGAACTTGCTCAGTTGGAATCCACGCTCTGGCAACTGACGCCGCAGTTAACCGTTGATCGAGAGCAGGTAGAGCAACGCATGGCCGACCTGGATGGTGAATTAAACCGCCATCAGCGTGATTTCCAGCAGTATGAGAATGACTACACCCAGCAACGGGATGAACTGAACGACCGCCATAGTGAAGTGGTCAGCGACCTGCAGCAGACTCAGCGCCGTTTAAATGATCTGCAGACCCAGTTTGAATGCTACGCCGAGGCGGATATGCCCGGCCTTGAGCGGGATATCAATGCGCTACCCCAGTGGCGAGAGCAGCGCGACCAACTGCAAGCCCACCTGCGGGAAATGCAGGATGCGGTCAAAGAGAGCCAGGCCCGCCTGGATGGGCGGCTGCGGGAGCTGGCCGAGCTGCTCGCCCGCCAAACCCAGGAAACCCAGGAACTCATTGATGCGCTGGTAGAGGAAAAAGCCCTCCGCCGGGAGCAGCAGTGGGAAGCAGAGCAGCAGCATAATGATCGCTATCAGCGTGAACGCCAGCGCCTTGAAGGGGAGTATCAGGCCCAGCTGGAGCTGGGGGTGGAGCAACTCGCGGAGTTAAAAGCACAACTTGCGCTGGCCACCCAAACCACGGAAGAGGCCCAGGAGGCGGAGTTAGCCCAGGCCAGGCTCGATCAGGCGCAGCAGGAGCGGAGCGCCGCTGCCTCAACGCTTGATGGGCTACGCCGTGAGCTTGAAAAGTATAAGCGCGAGCGCGACGGTGCTGAACAGCATCTGGTGCAGCGCCGCCAGCAGTTTGAACGTGCCGAGCAGCGCTGCTTTGCACTCTATCAGCAGCGCGACCCGGAGCAAGGCAGCCTACGCCATTTTTTGCGTTATCACCGCCCTGGATGGGAGCAGCAGCTCGGTAAAGTCATCGCGCCGGAGCTGTTGGAACGCCGGGATTTAGCGCCAGCTCTGGCGGAAAATGGCAGTGATGATCTGTTCGGGTTGGCATTGGATCTGACAGCCATTGCGTTGCCTGATTACGCCCAGGACGAGTCCAGCCTGCTTGCTGCCATTGAGGAGGCCGACAGCAAAAAGCGGCAGGTACAGGCCGAGTGCCAGGCGGCAGAAAAAGCACTCAAGCAGCATAACGAGCGGGTGCAGCAGGCGGATGAAGCTCAGGATCAGGGTCGTATGGCCCATAAGCGTGCTGAACAGGAAGTTGAGTATGCCTTGGAGGCGCGTCGTCAGCAGCAGGAGCGCCACGCCAAGCGCCAGCAGGAGCGCCGCGCTGCTCATCAGGCGGCCTTGGCTCGTCAGGAACAGGCCCAGGCAGCGTTGCGAGAGGAGAAGCAGCAGGCGCTATCGACCCTGGCCGAGAGCCACCAAAGCCAACTGCTTGAGCTAAAAGCTGACAGCCAAAGCCAACTGGATAGCCTGGATGCCCAACTCCGTCAGTACAAGCAACAGCTAAACGATACCAACACTGAGCATCAGCAGCAGCGCAGCGAACTGGAAGCCGCCTTTAGCCAGGAACTGGCTGACCAGGGCGTGGACCCGGAACAGCTAAAAGCCACTAAAGCGCGTCTGGTTCAACAGGATGAGCGCATTCGTGCCACGGCGGCCCGTCAGGATGAACTCATTGAATACAGCCGCTTTATGCGTGTTGAGTGGGGGCAGCAAAAGCCGCAACTCGTGGCCAGGGAAGCGGAGCTTGAGCAGGTTGATAAACAGCTTCAGCGGGATAAGTCCCGCCTGAAAGATGATTTTCAGGCGGCGCGCCACGCCTATCAAACCACCGTCAATACACTCAAAGCCCAGCGCGAAAACGAACTCCGTTGTCTGGATGCCTTAAAACCGTTGCTCATTCAGCTGGAAGCGCTTGATATTGCACCTGAAGGGCTGCCCACTGAGGCACCCGTAGGGGATGTGGATGAGCGTATCGAGCGTGCCCGGCAAGCGCTTGGCAGCCGTCACCAGCAGTTAGAACAGTTGCGCCGCGGCTGCCTGGAAGTGGAGAGCCAGTTAATCAAAGATGCCAGTAGCGGTTTTGCCGAGGCCCTGGAGAGCGAACGCAGTAAGCTGCCAAGTGACAACCCTCTGCTGCAGTTACCGCTGCTACGCGGTATGTTGAAACTGCTGGAAGATCAGCAGCAACAGCTGATTCAGGAAGGGCGCAACCTTAGCGACGATCTGGACAAATTTTTCACCGTTTTCCGCGACCTGAACCGGCGTATTAGCGCTCAAAGCCGTCGGCTTTCGGAAGAGGTGGCGGATGACCTTCGCCTGGATGGCATCGGCAAGGCGGAAGTCCGCATTCAGTCCACCATTGATGAGCTGGGGTTCTGGGAGCCGCTGAAGCTGTTTGCCCAGCGCTACAAAGAGTGGCGGGAATCCGGCCAGACACTACCCAGCGATGACTACCTCAACGCCCTGGCAGATGTTGTCGACTTATTGCGCAGTGACCAGCAGTACAGCTTTGAAAGCCTGCTGCGTCTGGAGCTGCACCTTAATGAAGGCGGCACAGACCTGATCATCAAAAACGACCGCCAGCTGTTGGAATCTTCCAGCCACGGCATGGCGTATCTGATTTTATGCAAGTTCCTGCTGGCCTTCACCCGGCTGCTGCGGGGCGATGCGCAAATCGGTATCCACTGGCCAATCGATGAGATCGGCACGCTGGCTTACCATAACGTTGAAAAGCTGTTCGATGCCTGTGACAGCAACCGCATTCATATTGTTGGCGCCTTCCCCAACCCCGAGTCGGACGTATTGCTGCTGTTTGCGAACCGCTACCTCATTGAACGGGATATCAGCCAGC
Source organism: Vreelandella olivaria (assembly GCF_023507745.1). Lineage (GTDB taxonomy): Bacteria > Pseudomonadota > Gammaproteobacteria > Pseudomonadales > Halomonadaceae > Vreelandella > Vreelandella olivaria_A. The sequence continues at coordinate 13,671 of NZ_JALPZO010000137.1, forward strand.
CTCATCAACGTCAGCTCAAACGGATTGAGCCACGTCTGAGCCGTTTGGCTCAACGTCTTAAGGAGCGGCAGCAGGAGGAGACAACATGATTGAGCATGGCCCGCTACTTGAGCGCTTGTTAGCAGGGGAGTTTATCTGTGCTGTCAGTGATGAGAATGCCCACCGTCACCTCTCCAGTGACGAGACCCGCGACGCTATCGACAGCTACCTGCGACCGCTCAACCGTCGCCTGGCCAGCAATCAGGACGCCAGCGTCTACTTCCTCGCCTGGCGGCAACTGAATGACGAAGCACGGGAACAGTTGTCTCGCCAGTTGGGGGATACGGTGAACAGCCTGCTGCCGTTGCTGGAGTGGCTGCAACTGGTGCAGGAAGCGTTGGGACGGGACACCCTGGCAGCTCCAGGGGATGTACTGAAGCCCGCTGAATTCAGCGCCAAGTGCGAAGATAACCAAAGCCTGCGGGAGCGTTTGGAGCGGCTGGCGACGGATAGCTTTTTTGGTTCTCAAAGCGAGCAGTTGGATGCCCAGGTAAAGCAGGTATTTAAACGCTTGAAGGAGCACGGCTACCTGATGCAACCCCACGCTGAACGCCAGGTATTTGTAGTTACAGGTAAGATTGACTATTTGGTGGATTTGGTACGCTTTATTCGTGACGAAGAGAATTTGCCTATTGATGCAGATAGCGAAGAGGGCGCTCAGGAGTCGCTGCTGTGAGCGGTGAACATGCGCTGGAAAGCCGTTTGCTCAAAACCGGCAGCGAGCGGCTGGCATTGCTGGGCAGGCACGCCGATGTGTTGATGCAGGGTTACACCCGCGACGAAGTGCCTTTGGACAATCTCAGTGACAGCGCACTCCGCAAGTTGCTGGCTGCGCGCCTGCTATGGCGGCCAGACGAGCAGAGCGGCGTAAAATTGGCGCCCAAGGTGCGCGAATTAATCGCTGAAATGCTCTCCGATGAAACTCGTCGGCATGTGAATGCTGATGTGGCAGAGACATTGGAGCTGATTCGCTCACTGGTACATAGCTACCGCGAAGCACGTAGCCGTGGTGAGCACTGGCGGCAAGCGCAGCAATTACTCCGGTTGCGTCAGGAAGTGGATGATCTTAATGGCCGCTTTGCCGACGCTATCGACAGCCTATGGCAGCGGCTGAACAGCGATTTCGGCTTTGTCAGTCAATTGAATGACAAAATCCGCGAGAATGACCGTGCCCAGAAGCAGATCGCCCGCTTACTGGATGGTTTGGCGCTGATCGACTTTGACGAGTTGATTGAGCTGGTAGGCAGTGACGGTAGCCTGCGTAAGTTATTAATCAGCCAGTTGCAGCAGCAGTTAAGTCACCACTACACCAGTCTGCGCGAAGTGCAGCGGCGGTTAATTGAGCTGATGGCACGTTTTCGCAAACAACAGGCACGCAGCCGCTTGGTTAGCGGTATGGTGGCCTTTATGCGCGAACACCCAGGTTTTGTGCCGGGCAACTACGCTCGGCGCAGCGAAGTGCCCGCCCTGTTTAATCAGGCGGCACCGCTCAACGCTGCTGCTGCCCCTGCACTAGACCGCGCACTGGATAGCCACGTGTTATCTGAGCTGCTGCATCAACTGCCTACGCCGCGCCACGCCGCTCAGATTGTGGCGGCTGCCAGCCCCGCCCAACTGCCGGAAAACAGTCTGGCGGCGGCACGTCAGCAAGCGCTTAAACAGGATGTTGAGCGTTTCTACCTGGCCGTGTTGGACCAGCCCCAGGCCGAGCCGGTGAGTGCTCTGGATTATCTCCATGAAAGCTCACTTGAATGGCCAGATGAAATCTGGCTGTTTCAAGTGATTGCTGAATTCCAGGGGCTGCCGCGTAGTGAGCAGCGCGCCTTTCGCCTCCACCAGGATGAGTCACCGGCAAGCCCGTTCAATGACCTGCGCCTGATTCACGACGTGGCGCTGCAACTGGCAATACCACTATGAATCTCCCCAGCCGTGCTCGCAATGGGTTGAACGGCGTGGCTCGCGAGCTTTACCGTCAGCCTACGGTGGAGAAGCCGCGCCGCCAGTGGGTAGAGGATGTGGTGGCATGGTGCCATCAACAGGATATTGACCTGGGCACGCGGCTGAGCAGTCGTGCATTACGTTTTGATCCGGCCCTGCTGGCGCAGATTAATGAGGTACTTGAAAGTGCCCGCATGGCACCACTGGGGCGTTCACTGAGCGGCCTAACCAGCAGCGCCCAGGCAAATGAGGGCGTGGAAGAGGACAAACACAGCCGCGAAGGCCCCCGCGTTTGGCGGGTATTGCTTAGCTTGCCGCCCCAGCCTACCCCAGGGTTTGCCAGTGAGCCGCGCAGCATTCGCGATATAGACCTAAGAAGCCTTGCGCTCGGAGCCTTTGGCGCTCTGATCCAGGTGGAAAACCTGGATAGCTTCTACGCCTTCACCCCCGGCATAACCGCGCTAAGCGGCTATGCCAACCCTCTGGTGGTGTATCGTGGCGATAGCCACTACGGCGGCGGCTTTGCCTTGCTGGCCGAAGAGTGGCGCAAAACCCGCAGGCCGCATATCTACGCAGGCGACTTTGATGCCAAGGGCATCACCCTAGCGCTGGACAGCGGCGCAACACATATGCTGCTACCTGAAATAGAGTGGCTAACCCAACATGCCACTTTCCTGCACCAGCCCGCCCAACAGCTTCCATTCCAACGCCGCCTACGTCAATTTCATGTAAACCTGGAGCCACAACACCCGCTAAGACCCTACCTAACGCTACTGGAGAAACAGCGTGGATTAAGGCAGCAGTGGTTTGAGGGGCAAATGGTGTGCATTGAACTCAGCTAGGAACGTCGCTCAAGTCTACCATTTCACGTTTTGCCTTGGTTGGCCGCTGACTCACCAGCGCCAAAGGTCTGACTCCCCCTGGCGGAGCAGTGTTTTTCTATGCAGTATTATTAGGCAGGGTAAAACGCGCAGGCACACGAATTTTGGATATACTGCCAAAATTGGCTTTGCCACTAGAAGAATCAATGGGGTAGAGTCATTCAAGATGGCTGTATAACCCCAATGAATGTGCCGTCACGTTTATTGAGGTTATGCAGCCGGGTGTATATACATTGTTATTTGCGCGATAGCGAGCGAGACCCACTATCAGCCTAGTACATGCAGTAGAAAATGCTGTATACCCAAACAGCATATTGAGGCTGGCTGATATGAGAACAAAGTCTAGGAAATGAAATTGACAG
>NZ_JALPZO010000138.1 GCF_023507745.1 Vreelandella olivaria
TGCAATTTCTGAAACTGCCGCGCCAAGCCAGTTAAAGGAAGATGTCTCACAGAAAGGGCTAATTTAGTGCTTTTCAGCCATTGTTGAGATTTTGCTACTGCCAACGCCACCTTCGGGTGGCGTTTTTTGTACCAGAATCCAATACCCTCTAAACGGATATAGCACTTTTGGAGGCTCTCAGGGATGTGGTCATTGGCCGCGCTTATCTTTATAATGCGGTAGATTTTTCGGGGTGGTTCAAGCGCGCTTGGGCCTGACTGGTAACAATCTGAACAGCAAAACAAGAATTCACTGAACAGAAAATAAGCATTCGAACCCCTTACCTTCGTATATCCGATCCATCAACTGGGCGAGACTATGATCGAAGTCAAAAAAGGCCTGGATCTCCCCATCACGGGAGCGCCCGAGCAGCGTATTGAAGATGCGCGGCCTGTGCGCCATGTGGCAATCCTGGGCACCGACTACGTTGGCATGAAACCGACGATGGCAGTTCAGGAAGGGGATAAGGTCAAACTGGGCCAATTGCTCTTCACCGACAAGAAGATTGACGGCGTGCGTTTTACAGCGCCTGCCGGTGGTGAAGTGGTAGCAATCAACCGTGGCGAAAAACGCCGTTTGCTGTCTGTGGTTATTAAAGTCGATGAAAATGAAGAAGCGATGACATTCGCTTCTCATGATCGTGGGGCTTTAGGGCAGTTGGATCGTCAGACCGTGGTCGACCAACTGGTTGAGTCAGGACTCTGGACTGCCTTGCGCACCCGTCCTTTCTCACGTACGCCAGCACTCGACAGCAGACCTACTGATATCTTTGTCACTGCGGTGGATACGCATCCACTAAGTGCTGATCCTGCCTTAATTATTAACGACAATGCCCAGGCATTTGAAGACGGCCTCAAGGTGCTAACCCACCTGACCGAGGGCAACGTTTTTCTTTGCACGGGTGCTAACGCCTCTATCCCCGGTAGTGATGTTAGCGGTGTGAAAACAGAAAGTTTTGCTGGGCCACATCCAGCAGGTCTCGTGGGTACCCACATCCATTATCTTTCTCCCGTCGCACTGCATAAATCAGTGTGGCATATCGGCTATCAGGACGTAATCGCGTTCGGTAAGCTGTTCGTGGAAGGTAAGCTGGATATGAGCCGTATTATTGCGGTAGGTGGCCCGCGTGCAGAGAATCCCCGCTTGTTGCGTACCCGTGTGGGTGCCAGCATCGATGAACTCTTTGCAGGTGAGGTTATCAAACCGGAAGACACCCGCGTGATTTCAGGTTCTGTGTTCTCAGGCTTTGCTGCTGAGGGCAAGCTGACCTATCTGGGGCGTTTTCATAATCAGGTGAGCATGCTGGAAGAAGGCAATAAGCGCGCCTTTCTGGGGTGGTTGTCTCTGGGCACCAACCGTCATTCAGTACTCGGCATTTACCTGTCTAAATTTAAAGGCTTGAGCAATTATGCACCTACCACATCGACCAATGGCTCTGAGCGTGCCATGGTGCCGATCGGTGCCTATGAAGCAGTTATGCCTTTGGATGTAATGCCAACTCAGCTGCTGCGTTCGCTGATCGTGGGCGACATTGAAGTTGCCATGCAACTTGGGTGTCTTGAGTTAGACGAAGAGGATCTGGCGCTTTGCACGTACGTTTGCCCAGGCAAGTACGAGTACGGCCCCATCCTGCGTGACAATCTCACCATGATCGAGAAAGAGGCCTGATGATGGGTATTCGACAAACACTCGATAATCTCGAGCCGCATTTCCATAAAGGTGGTAAGTACGAGAAGTTCTATCCGCTCTATGAGGCGGTGGATACCATTTTCTACTCTCCACCCAGTGTTGCGAAAACCACTGCTCATGTGCGCGATGGTATTGACCTTAAGCGCATCATGATCACCGTGTGGATATGTACTTTCCCGGCGATGCTATTCGGTATATGGAACGCCGGCTGGCAGACCAACACGGCGATTGACGCTGGCTACGCGTCGCTGGACGGTTGGCGCGAAGCGATTATGATGACGTTGGCTTCCGGGCACGATCCCGGCAGCCTATGGGCCAACTTCGTGCTGGGCGCCACCTACTTCCTTCCCATTTACCTCGTTACCTTTGCGGTAGGCGGTTTCTGGGAAGTGCTGTTTGCGATCAAACGCGGCCACGAAGTGAATGAAGGGTTCTTCGTAACATCCGTGCTGTTTGCACTGATCCTGCCGGCAACGATTCCGCTTTGGCAGGTTGCCCTGGGTATCACCTTCGGTGTGGTTATCGGTAAAGAGATCTTTGGCGGTACGGGTAAAAACTTCCTGAACCCCGCGCTTACCGGTCGTGCGTTCCTGTATTTTGCTTATCCGGCGCAAATTTCCGGTGATGCAGTATGGGTTGCCGCTGATGGCTATACGGGCGCCACTGCGCTTTCCGTAGCTTTCCAGGATGGCATGACGACACTCACTAACACCCTTAGCTGGTGGGATGCATTCCTGGGCTTTATGCCAGGTTCGGTCGGTGAAGTGTCGGCGCTCGCGATCTTTGTCGGTGGTGCTGTATTACTATGGACGGGTATTGCCTCGTGGCGCATCATGCTGGGTGTGTTCCTGGGTATGGTGGTGACCAGTACACTGTTCAACCTGATTGGCTCTGATACCAACCCGATGTTTGCCATGCCGTGGTACTGGCACCTTGTGATTGGTGGCTTCGCATTTGGTATGGTATTCATGGCAACGGATCCGGTGTCTGCTTCCATGACCAACCATGGTCGTTTGGTATTTGGTGCGTTGATCGGTGTGATGACCGTGCTGATCCGTGTGGTAAACCCGGCATTCCCGGAAGGCATCATGCTGGCCATTCTGTTTGCCAACCTGTTTGCACCACTGATTGACCATTTCTTCGTCCAGGCCAATATCAAACGCCGCATCAAGCGTACTGGCGTACCGGCCGAGGAGACTGCCTAATGGCACAAGGTAACAACTCCATCAAGAAAGTCCTGATCGTAGCGTTTTCGCTGTGTATCGTGTGCTCGGTGATTGTATCAACAGCGGCCGTTGCACTGCGTCCTGCGCAGCAGCTTAATCAGGAGCTTGACCGTAAAACCAACATCCTTAACGTAGCGGGTCTTTACGAGCCGGGAATGGATGTGGAAGAGGCGTTCCGTGAGCAGATTACTGCCCGTGTCGTTGAGCTTGAAACCGGTGAATACACCGATGAGTTCGATGCCGATACCTTTGAAGGGTTTGAAGCAGCACGTGACCCGGCTACAGGGCGTACGCTTTCCGGTCAGGATGATATCGCTGGTCTTTCCAGGGTCGAACAATATGCTGCTGTATATTTAGTGGGAGATCCTGAAAGCCCTGATCAAATTGTTTTACCCATTCGTGGCCAGGGCCTCTGGGGCCGTATGATGGGCTTCCTGTCGGTTGAAGGTGACGGTAACACTATTGTTAGTATTACCTACTATGACCACAGTGAAACTCCTGGCCTTGGGGCTGAGGTAAACAACCCCCGTTGGCAGGCCCAGTGGGAAGGCAAAGAGATCTTTGAGGAAGACGGTGATTTAGTCCCTGCCATTCGCGTTGTTAAGGGCAGCGGTAGCGGTGAGCACCAGGTCGATGGTCTTTCGGGTGCTACCCTGACGGCTAACGGTGTAAACAATATGCTGCATTTCTGGTTGAGTCCGTTCGGTTTTGGTGAGTATCTCGCCAAGTTCCGCAGTGGTATTGATCAGGAAGATGTCCAGGACGCCGATGTCGAACTCGAAGCGGAAGGAGCCTGATCATGGCGGATGTTAATGCAAAAAATGTCTTAGTAGCGCCAATTTTTAAGAACAACCCCATTGCACTGCAAATCCTGGGGATCTGTTCTGCACTGGCGGTGACTACCAGCATGAGCGTTTCGCTGGTGATGTCGCTGGCGGTAATTTTCGTTACGGCGTTTTCGAACCTGTTTGTATCGTTAATCCGTAACCATATTCCGTCCTCAATTCGTATCATCGTTCAGATGACGATCATTGCGTCACTGGTAATCGTGGTTGACCAGATCCTCAAAGCCTATGCTTATGAAATGTCCAAGCAGCTGTCGGTTTTCGTTGGTCTGATTATCACCAACTGTATCGTAATGGGGCGTGCGGAAGGCTTCGCCATGTCCAACACGCCGGGCATGTCGTTTATTGACGGTATCGGTAACGGCCTTGGTTATGGTGCCGTGCTGATGGTAGTCGGCTTCTTCCGTGAGCTGTTGGGTGCCGGTAGCATCTTTGGTTTCACTATCCTGCCCACAGTGCAGAATGGTGGCTGGTACGTGCCTAACGGCCTGCTGCTTCTGCCACCTTCAGCCTTTTTCATTATCGGTCTGTTGATCTGGGTGTTGCGTTCGTTCAGCCCCGAGCAGATAGAAGATAACGAGTTCAAGATGAAGGAAAACACCAAGCCGAAGGAGGCCGTGTAACATGGAACACTATCTAAGCCTTTTCGTTGCTTCGGTTTTTGTTGAGAACCTGGCCTTAGCCTTCTTCCTGGGGATGTGTACGTTCCTGGCCGTATCCAAGAAGGTCTCTGCTGCATTTGGTCTTGGTATTGCGGTTATTGTTGTACTGACGATTTCAGTACCGGTTAATAACCTGGTATTCAACCTTCTGCTGGCAGAAGGTGCGCTGACCTGGACTGGGATTAGCGGTGCTGAAAATATCGATCTCTCTTTCCTGGGGCTGCTGAGCTACATTGGTGTTATTGCCGCGCTTGTACAAATCCTTGAGATGTTTCTGGATAAGTATGTGCCCGCACTGTACAACGCACTGGGCGTATTCCTGCCGTTGATTACCGTGAACTGCGCCATTCTTGGTGGTGTACTGTTTATGGTTGAGCGGAACTACAACTTCGGAGAGTCCGTCATCTATGGTTTCGGCTCTGGTGTTGGTTGGGCGTTGGCTATCACCGCGCTGGCAGGTATTCGTGAAAAACTGAAGTACAGCGACGTTCCCGGTGGCTTACAAGGGTTGGGCATCACGTTTATCACCGTTGGCTTAATGTCCTTGGGCTTTATGTCCTTTTCTGGCATTCAGCTCTAATAGGGGCCGGTTTTCTCGGCAGCCAAGGCTGCCGAGGTACACAAAACCTTCAGCAATAGGAAACCGACATGGTTGATACATCTGTCATCTTGCTCGGTGTTGTCATGTTCACGGTCATCGTTATCAGCTTAACGGCGATCATTCTGGCAGCGCGTAGCAAGCTAGTGAGTAGCGGGGACGTGACCATCGAAGTCAACGGTGACCCCGAGCACACCTTGACAACTCAGGCCGGCGGCAAGCTTCTGAATACTCTGGCGGCCAATGGAATTTTTCTATCTTCCGCCTGCGGTGGTGGTGGCTCATGTGCTCAGTGCAAGTGCCGGGTAGAAGAGGGCGGCGGTTCAATCCTGCCGACCGAAGAGTCGCACTTCACCATGCGTGAAAAGAAAGAGGGCTGGCGTCTCTCTTGTCAGGTACCTGTCAAGCAGGATATGAAAGTTGAAGTGCCTGAAGAAGTCTTTGGGGTGAAGAAGTGGGAATGCGAAGTTATTGCCAACCCCAATGTTGCCACCTTTATCAAAGAACTGAATCTGAAGTTGCCGGAAGGTGAAGAGGTTGCCTTCCGTGCAGGTGGCTATGTTCAGTTGGTCGCCCCGCAGTATGACATCAAGTTCTCTGACTTCGACATCGAAGAAGAGTACCGTGGTGATTGGGAAAAATTTGATCTGTTCAAAATTTCCCATAAGAATAACGAGGAAGTTATCCGCGCCTACTCCATGGCGAACTACCCGGATGAAAAAGGTATCCTCAAGTTCAATATCCGTATTGCGACGCCGCCTCCGGGTACCAGTCATCCTCCGGGCCTTATGTCTACCTACGTTTTCAGCCTGAAGCCGGGTGACAAGGTAACGGTGATGGGGCCGTTTGGTGAATTCTTTGCCAAAGATACCGATGCTGAAATGGTCTTTATCGGTGGCGGTGCGGGTATGGCGCCGATGCGTAGCCATATCTTCGATCAGCTTAAACGTTTGAAATCTGACCGTAAAATCTCTTTCTGGTATGGCGCGCGCTCCTGGCGTGAAACCTTCTATAATGAAGAGTACGACCGACTGGCAGAGGAGTTCCCGAACTTCCAGTGGCATCTGGCGCTGTCAGATCCGCAGCCGGAAGACAACTGGGAAGGGCCGACAGGCTTCATCCACAATGTACTGTATGAAAACTATCTGAAGGATCATCCGGCGCCTGAAGATTGTGAGTACTACATGTGTGGACCGCCCATGATGAATGCTTCTGTTATCAAGCTGTTGCTTGATATGGGGGTTGAGCCTGAAAATATTCTGCTGGATGACTTTGGCGGTTAATGTTTCGTTAGTATCAGTTGCCTTTGGGCATAAGTGGGGCTGGCCTTTGGCCAGCCCCGTTTGTATTGGTTGTTTGAAAAAATGCTATCTGCCTGATCATTTTGAAGTGTCTGAGGTACAATGGTGCTCATAAAGAGTAGCGAGTGGTTAAGACAGCATACACAGACAAGCTGCCCGCCATTCAAACATCTTAGTCTTAGGGCACTTATCGACATGACCGTTGTCGGCAGGTGAGGCAGTTAATGCAATGCTGGGAGGTAACATGGCAATTTGGCTACTGGTATTTGGATTTATGGCACTGATTATGGGGGCCATGGCCGTTGGTGTGCTAATGGGGAGGAAGCCAATTGCAGGCTCCTGCGGTGGGCTTAACCAAATCGGCATGAAAGATGGCTGCGATATCTGCGGTGGCAAAGATGAAGTTTGCGAAGAGGAAAATCGTAAGCGTGGTAGCCAGCGTCGGCGCAGTGATGAAAGTCGCGGTGCAGACCTGGGGTATAACGCAACGCGCCGCTAGTCGCCTGTATAATGCTCAGCAATATATCACCATAAGCGCTCGCTAACACAGCGGGCGTTTATGTAATGAGAACAAGGAGATCCAAACTGTATGGCGGTTCACAATTACGATGTCGTGGTAATAGGTACTGGCCCCGCAGGGGAAAGCGCTGCCATTAACGCTGCCAAGCATGGCATGCGTGTGGCGATTATAGAGAAGCAGACCCAGGTGGGCGGTAATTGTACCCACTGGGGCACGATTCCTTCGAAAGCGCTACGCCATCAGGTTAAGCAGATCATGGCGTTCAATACCAACCGTATGTTTCGCGATATTGGTGAACCACGCTGGTTCTCTTTTCCCAAGGTGATGGAACGCTCCCGCGGCACTATCGATAAGCAGGTGGAAATGCGTACCACGTTTTATGCGCGTAATCGCATCGACCTGTTTCACGGCGTTGCCCGTTTTAAAGATGAACATACCGTAGTTGTGCGGGACCGACAGGAAGGTATGGAAGAGTTGGTGGCTAAAAAGATCGTGATTGCGACTGGTTCCCGTCCTTATCGACCGGCGAATATTAACTTCCGCCATCCGCGCATTTACTGCTCCGATACGATTTTGAGTCTCTCCCATACGCCGCGTACGCTAATCATCTTTGGTGCAGGGGTGATTGGGTGTGAGTATGCCTCCATTTTTTCAGGGCTGGGTGTGAAGGTTGACCTTATCAATAACCGGGACAGCCTGCTTTCCTTCCTTGATGATGAGATTAGTGACGCGCTCTCTTATCACTTACGCAAGCATGGTGTACTGATTCGCCATAACGAAGAGTATGCCAGTGTTGAGGGCGATGAGTCTGGTGTGGTGCTGCATCTGAAATCGGGTAAGAAAATCCGGGCCGATGCCTTTTTATGGGCGAATGGACGCACTGGCAACACCGATAGCCTGGGGCTTGAGAATATAGGCCTGGAGGCAAATGGCCGGGGACAGCTGAGTGTTGATGAACATTATCGTACGGCTATTCCGCATATTTATGCGGCTGGCGATGTGATTGGTTGGCCAAGTCTTGCCAGTGCCGCCTATGACCAGGGGCTTAACTCGTGTAACGAACTGCTGGAGAGGGAGTACCGTTTTGTTAGTGATGTTCCCACCGGTATTTATACCATTCCCGAAATCAGCTCCTTTGGTCCCAATGAGCGGGAGTTGACCGAGGCTAAAGTCCCCTATGAAGTGGGAAAGGCGTTCTTCAAAGATACGGCAAGGGCACAGATTACCGGCGATACGGTAGGGATGCTAAAAATACTCTTCCATCAGGACACACTGGAGATTCTGGGGATCCATTGCTTTGGTGATCAGGCTTCTGAAATTTTGCATATCGGCCAGGCAATCATGCAACAGAGAGGAGAGGCAAATACCCTTAAGTATTTCGTTAATACGACCTTTAACTACCCCACTATGGCGGAAGCCTACCGCGTTGCCGCCCAGAACGGCTTAAACCGGGTTTTCTAAGATAATGTCATTGTGGGAGCTCTTCCTTTGAGCTCTCACACTAGGGGAGTTATATATTATCCAGTAACTGCTGTGCCCGTGGCTGCCACTCACCTTCAATGGCGGCTGCCTGGGTAAGGGCCAGACGAGCCTCCGTCTGCTCATTCTGTTGTAGTAGCAAAATACCTAAATTCAGCCATGCTGCCCCCATTGCCGGGTTAAGTTCAGCCGCCTGCCTAAAGGCAGTCTGTGCAGCTTCAGGTTGCCCATCGGCATACAGGGCATTGCCCATTGCAAATTGTGCCATGGCGTTTTCGGGGAAGCGTTTAGCCAGTGCCTGCCAGCTTGAAAGTGTTGCCTGTGGACCGTGGAGTTCTTCATATGCGCTGATGGCTTCCAGAGCGTTGTGTGCGCTAACGCCTTGGGGCAGTGTGCCTGGCGCCGCCACGACAAACCCCCAGCGTTGTGTACGTGCCCAGGTGGCATCAAAACGGCTGAAAGACATGGTATGGCGTTCAATTTCTCCGCTACGCAAAATAAGCGTTTCGTTAGGTAAGTCGAAGCCGATGGCAACGGCATAGTGCCACATAGGGAAAGCTGGTAGCGCAAGGTTTTGCATCACCACCACCGGCTCACCTGACGCTAAATGACCAAGCAGGGCATCCATGGTTCCCCGAATGGGAATCGCCAACTGCCCATAGCGGCGAACCGTCGCCAGCATTTCGGGCTGAACGCTACCGTCACGCCCAGGCAAAAAGACCTGGGGAATTAAGTCATCAACGCTGGCATCGACCTCTTGGTAATTCAGCACCATAGCGAGAGTGGCAGGGCCGCACTGGTATTCCGTCTGGGCGTGAAAGGGGACATGGCTCAGCTCAATCTGCGGCGCAAGCTTTTCCCTCGTGCTCTCCAAAAGTACCGGGCTGCGAGCGCAGGCAGAGAGCAATACAACCAGCAAAAAAATGCCCGCAAAGCGGGCATTACGGGCATGAGTGGACAACGTCTTCATAGTGATCAGATTAGCGTGTGAATGGATAAACGTTGGTCAGGCCGAGAATATCGGTAATCAGCAAGATGATGAAGACGGCAAACAGCACACCAATCGCGCCAGCACCAGCAGGTAACTGCTCCAGTTGCTCCGCCATTTGCTGGGCTTCGGCGTCACTCAGTGCCGCAACGCGAGCCTCAACTTCGTCCAGGTCAACACCCTGCTGTAATAGTTGTTCCTGCACATCAGCACGGGCCAGAATTTCGTTAATGCGCTCTCGGTCGGCACCAGCACGGTCACCTGCTAAAACGGATTGCGTAGAAACCAGATCCATGGATTGTGGTGCAACAGGAGCCGCAGCCACGGGGAGGCTGGTAATGACAAGCGCTACAATCAAGAGGGTCGAGAGGTAAGCACGCAAAGTTTTCATCGTCTTCTTCCTTAGACTAGTCGGGAAACAGGCTTTTTATGGCTTGAATCAATAGTATAGAAATAAAAGGCAAAGGTTTTAAGACCAATGCGAAAAGTGCTAATTATTTGCACTAATGCGGTAGGTCCAGGGGGTCTCTGCCAGAATCCCTTTTGCACCTGCCATTGTCATGGCCAGGTCATTCAACCCGGGCCATAAGGGCACTGCGGAGGCTCCTTTGACTGCCAGGTCCAGGCGTTGCGCCATTAACAGTAACTTGTGCAGGCGCTTCATGGACAAACGATGGATAGCCTTCTGGTAGGCCGGGCGGCGCTTATCGAAAATCATGGGTTTCTGGCTTTTGCAGGCGTGCTCAAAGCTCTGGCCCTGGTCGAGGTGTTGGTGCAGTGACAGCAAAGTGCGTAGCTCGCGGCTGAGTGCCCATAATACAATAGGCGCTTCAACCCCTTCGCTACGCAGCCCGTTAATAATCCTGGAAGCCCGGCTTGGCTCGCCTTTAAGACAGGCATCCGCCAGATTAAAGACGTCAAAACGGGAGCTATCTTCCACGCCCTGGGCAATGCTCTCTACATTTAAGCGCATTCCCTGAGGATGGATAAGTGCCAGCTTCTGTAGCTCTTGTTCAGCGGCAAGCAGGTTACCCTCTGTGCGCTCGCCAAGCAGTCGGGCAGCTTCGAGGTCAATTTGCAAGCCATGCAGCGATGCACGATCACGAAGCCAGTAACCCAGTCGTGATATATCCACCGGCCATACAGGAACAAACAGCCCGTGTTTATCCAGGGATTTAAACCAGGCACTTTTTTGCTGTTTGGCATCCAGTTTGCCCATGCTGATTAATAGAATATCGTCGCTGCCTTCCATTAGCTCAGCATATTGGGCGAGGGCTTTGCTGCCTTCCTGGCCCAGTTTCTGGTTACCCAGGCGGAGTTCCAGCAACTTGCTTGAGGCGAACAGCGACAAATTGCTGGCGGTTTCTAATAGCCGTCCCCATGCAAAATTAGGTTCAACGTCGAGCACCTCCCGCTCTTCAACCCCGGCCTGCCTGACGGCTGCTCGTACGGCATCGCAGGCATCCCGGTGTTGTAGCGGCTCGTCGCCAGCCACAATCACCGCTTTGGGCAGTTTTTTGGCTAAAGCGGCGGGTAGCTGGTCGGCAAATACCTTCACTGCAATGCCTCAAGGTTGGCTAACCGTTCAATAATGCGTTGGGAGAGCTGCTGCGTTAATGTGCGTTCCGCTTCATTAAAGAGTGACTCGCGGTTGAGTAGGTCGTCATCGCTTACCCTGATGCGGGTACTGCTTGAGAGGGTGGCATTGTTGAGTGCGTAGGCATTCGTGGCACGCTCCTGCACTGAGAGCGTTGTGCTCATGGTCAGCTCGTGCTCACGACTGGCGCGGCCTTCCCCGCCAATACGCCGCTCCTGGACCGAAGGGGTACCCAAGGTTAACCGCCAGGGGGCACCGGCGCTCACATCAGTGCCCAGTTGTTGCAGACGATTACGCAACTGTTGAGCCAACGGGCTATTGTCATTGCCCTCTATCGACATCGGCGGCAGTTGGGGCATCGACTCTGTGCCGCGTAGCCGAAAACCGCAGCCGCCCAGCAGCACCGCCGCAGAGGCGGCGATGCTGGTAGCTAAAAAACGTCGGCGTGTTAGTGGGGTAGGCTGTTTCATCCGCTCACCACGATGTTTACCAGCTTACCTGGCACCACAATCACCTTACGCACGGTTTTGCCTTCCAGATGACGCTGAACGTTCTCGTTTTCCATCGCGAGGGTCTCGATGGCTGCTTTGTCTGCACTGGCCGGGGCTTCCAGGCGGGCACGTAGCTTACCGTTTACCTGCACAACCAGTTCAATACTGTCACGGGCAAGTGCAGCTTCATCGACGTTAGGCCACTGGGCTTCAATAGCCGGTGTGGAGTGGCCCAATTGCTGCCATAGGCTATGACACAGGTGTGGTGTAATCGGCGCCAGCAGCAGTACGCAGGCTTCCAGGGCTTCGCGGCTAACGGCCAAACCAAGCCTGGACGTATCGTCAAATTTGCCAATAGCGTTGGAAAGCTCCATTACCGCTGCAATCGCGGTATTAAAGGTGGTACGACGACCAATATCATCGCTGGCTTTTTTAATGGTTTCATGGGTTTTGCGACGAAGCGCTTTTTGCTCATCATTAAGCGCATCCACTGCCAGTTCACCCGGTGTGCCTGCGCCGATATGCTCGGTGACCTGACGCCAAATACGTTTCAGGAAGCGATGAGCCCCCTCAACGCCGGAATCTGACCATTCAAGTGACTGCTCCGGTGGTGCTGCAAACATCATAAACAGGCGTACGGTATCGGCCCCGAACTTGTCGATCATCGACTGTGGGTCAACGCCGTTGTTCTTCGATTTGGACATTTTCTCAATGCCACCCATTTCCACCGGTTGGCCATCGCTTATCAGTAGGGCGCTGAGTGGACGTCCTTTGTCATCCCGCTGGACTTCAACGTCCGCCGGGTTGAACCACTGCTTGCCGCCATTCTCGGTAGTGCGGTAGAACGTTTCCGCAATCACCATGCCCTGGGTGAGCAGTTGCTGGAACGGCTCATCGGAATCCACCAAGCCAAAATCACGCATCAGTTTGTGGAAGAAGCGGGCGTAAAGCAGGTGAAGAATGGCGTGCTCAATACCACCAATGTACAAGTCCACCGGCAGCCAGTAATTGGCACGCTCGTCCAGCATGGCGTCGTGGTTGTCGGCGCAGCAGAAGCGGGCGAAATACCAGGAAGACTCCATAAAGGTGTCGAAGGTGTCGGTCTCCCGTACCCAGCCATCACCCAATTCAGAAAACTCAGGCATTTTCTTTAGCGGCGAGCCGGAGGCATCCACGGTGACTTCCATCGGAAGTGCTACCGGCAGTTCATCGTCTGAAAGCGGTACGGTCTGGCCTTCAGGGCCATACTTCACCGGAATGGGAGCGCCCCAATAGCGTTGGCGTGCCACACCCCAGTCACGTAGGCGGAAGTTGGTTTTAACCTCGCCACGGCCAAGTTCGGTCAGTTTAGCGGCTATTGCATCGAATGCCCGTTCGAAATCCAAACCATCGAACTCGCCGGAATGAATCAGGCTGCCGTGCTCTGTGTAAGCCCCTTCCGAGATATCAGGCGTTTTGCCGTTCTCATCGGCTACCACTGGTTTGAGTTCAACGCCATACTTATTGGCAAACTCCCAGTCGCGCTGGTCATGGGCGGGAACCGCCATAACCGCACCGGTACCGAATTCCATCAGTACAAAGTTGGCGACAAATACCGGTACTTCATCACCCGTCAGCGGATGCACCGCCTTGTGCCCGGTGGGCATGCCCAGTTTCTCTTTGGTGGCCATTTCTGCTTCCGAGGTGCCACCTTTGGCGCACTCTTCACAGAAGGCAGCCAACACACTATTGTGCTCAGCGGCCTGTTTGGCGAGAGGGTGGCCTGCTGCCACCGCAACATAGGTAACGCCCATCAGTGTATCCGGACGGGTGGTGTATACCGCCAGCGGTTCGCAGTTGCTGCCGTCTTCTGCCCTGATATCAAAACTCAACTCAACGCCACGGGATTTACCAATCCAGTTGCGTTGCATGGTTTTTACCTGCTCAGGCCACTCCACCTTATCCAGATCGGCCAGTAACTCATCGGCATAGTCAGTGATCTTCAAGAACCACAGAGGAATCTCTTTACGCTCAACCGGTGCGCCAGAGCGCCATCCGCAGCCATCAATGACCTGTTCGTTCGCCAAGACTGTCTGGTCAACCGGGTCCCAGTTCACCGTGGACATCTTTTTATATACCAGGCCCTTTTCCACCAGCTTGGTGAAAAACCACTGTTCCCAACGATAATAGCTGGTATCGCAGGTGGCGAACTCTCGGCTCCAGTCGTAAGCGAAGCCGAGCGCCTTCAACTGATTACGCATGTAATCAATGTTTTGGTAGGTCCACTTGGCGGGGGGAACCTGATTTTGAATAGCAGCGTTTTCCGCCGGCATACCGAAGGCATCCCAGCCCATGGGCTGCATGACATTTTTACCCTGCATACGCTGGAAGCGAGACACAACGTCGCCGATCGTGTAGTTACGCACGTGCCCCATATGCAGCTTGCCGCTGGGGTAGGGGAACATGGAAAGACAGTAAAATTTTTCGCGATTCGCGTCTTCCACTGCTTTAAAGCACTGATGTTTGTCCCAGTACTGCTGAGCATCACGTTCGATTTCACAAGGGCTGTAGTGTGCGTCCATCGGTTATTTTCAATGCCTTGGCGTAATTCGCCCAAAAAGGGCGCAAAGTGAATGTTAGATGACGACTGTCAGATAAGTAGTGTCGATTGTATCCTATGCAGGTGTATCCTTGAACGGTTAGCCGCTGATAGGTACATACTGGGTCGACAAAAGGAGAGGTACCATGGAACAACATGACGATCATCGTTTGCGTGAAGGCTATGAGCGCCTGCTGGAACGGATGAAGGATGGCGCTAACGAGCTAACCTGGGAAAACCTACAAAAGGATTTGGACGACGCTGTTGCTTTCGAGGAGGAGCTGGAAGAGTACACGAAAGATGAACTGGCACTGCTACGTGCCTGGGTAGAGCGCGATTTAAAGGATATGCGTTACTACATGGCGGATACCGGTAAGCAGGTGGCCAGCTGGCTGGGTATTGATCTGGATGGGTTGTCGAGGCGGGTGGCAGAGTCATTGCTCTCCATTGCTGACCGTACCATTGTGGAACGTGAGCGCTTCGAAGATGATTTGGAAGCGGCCCGCGCTGACTATTGTGAAGGCGAACTGGCGGCACCCGGCCTGATGGCCTGCGTGCACTGTGATGCCCAGGTAATGCTCAATAACGTGGCACGGATAGAACCTTGCCATCAATGTGGGCATCGCTACTTTTACCGCTTCCCGGCTAAAATCATCGAAACCTGATTGACTAAGTGACCAAGACACTAATGCCTGCGATCGCGCCTAGTGAAAGCAGGCTCATGATAGCCGCATACAACAGGTTGTCTTTCATCATCCGGTAGCCGCTTACCCCGTATCGCCCTTGTAGCGACAGGTTGATACCGGAAAGCGGCCCTACGCTGGTCCCCACCGCCCATGCACTCAGTGCTACAAAGGCAAACAGTGTTTGCTCGCCACCTTGCAGATTAAGGATGGAAGCCAGTACGGAAACACCGATAATCGGGTGTAAACCCACCAGGGCACTTAGCGCGATTGCCATAAAGCTTGCCATTGCCTGATAGGTGCCAAAGCGGGCAAACAGTGTCCAGCCGTCGCCAGCAGCGGCGGCAACCAGCGTTGAAAGGCCAATGGTTAACAGTCCCGCAGCTAAAAACAGTGAAATCTCCCCGCGCATGCCGGGTAACCGGGTAATGGTATGTTGACGTATCCGGAGTAAGGTAAAGCGCGGCCCTTCGCGTAAGTTGCTCAGTACCGCCATGCCAGGTATCAGGAAGGTAATAATGCTGACAATCGTAAGTGAAGGAGTAAGCCAAAAATGAAACAGCATCACCAGTGCTGCCATTCCCACCGGCATGAGCAGGCTGCGTGGGGCAAGGGAAAAACCATCCACTTCCGTTAAATCAAATCGCCGCCTTAACTCCAGAGTGGTCAATAAGCCCGATAGCATGGCGAGGGGAAAGCCCACCAGGGCAATCTGGCCGTACTCTACTCCCGGCACCAGAGCGATGACGACAGCCATAGAAGCAAAGAAGGGCGACCACAGAGCCGCGCTGGATAGCCCACGGTTGAGCGCCAATAACTGGGGAGTGGTTAGAGGTGCGCGCCTTGCCAGTCGGTCGCCCACCATCAATACCGTCGACAGGTTCAAAATGGTGCCCAGGAAATGCACTCCCAGCCAGGTACGCAGTACACCGCTAGCACCGGTAAGTCGCCTGCCCGGTGCACGTTTATTGCCCTGTTGTCCAATCAGTGAAATAAAGCTAACGCCTACCAGCATGGTGGCTACAAACACATTACCCTGAAGCATGGCGGGCCAATTCACCTCCGCGCCATAAAGCGCCCTCGCCACCACGAGCATCAGCACACCCAAAGCGGTTAATACACCAGCCTGAAGGCGAGAGCGGCGGGGGATATCACGCCACAATAAGGCGACGGCTACCCATAGCAAATAACTGACTGCCTGCGCCGTTGGCGCCGCCCCGGTAAAGCCCGCTATCTGTGTTAACAGCCCCAGCAGAATCAATACGCCTGCCAAACGCTGCCGCGTTATTGTCTCTCGCATCTCAAACCCTTGGTGGTGTATTAGCAGGCTAATCGGATTTGCAGAGGAAGGCTAGTTCAATATGGGAAGGGCGCTTTAGCGCGTGACGATTGAGCCGTTAAAGCCAGCGGTGTTGCTGAAATGTAAGGAAGCAACCTTGTAACGCGTGGTAACGAAGTTGCGAGGGACGAGTAATAAGGCACCCGCGGATGCACCGCGCAGCGGTGCCATGATGCAAGCTAAGCACCTAATCTAATCAAAGAGTGGATGCGGCTCAAACCGAGTGAGAGAGCACTTCACCCTGCATGTAAGTCCCACTAATTGGCCAAATTTTCGCTTAATACGTGACCGAAGCATAATTTATCAATTAATTATGATTAATAAATGGCAGGTTGAGTAGCAATTAACCAGAGACGGTCGCAAGTGGTGCGTTTTAAAAAGCTGGGAATTGCCGAGAGTATCTCCGAAGTTCGCCGACCAGAAAGACAAATATGGTAAACGCCACCAGAGCCAACCGGACAAAGGCTGGCGAGAGACGACACCCGCCAGCACGTTTCATGTTGATCCAGTAGCGCTAACGTGTCTCTGCCCATCCGGCGAAACGCTGTCCTATCGCGGGCAGCGAGAAACCGACACCGGCAAAATCCGGGTGCACTAAGAAGGGCGCATGTGTTATGTCTACTTCTCAAGCTGAATGCCATCACCCTCTACGATAATAGTGGCTACCGGCTTCTCTAGCGCTCGACCTGGCAGGTCTTTTAAACGCCTGTCGTGTGGATCGTGACCCCGTTCT
>NZ_JALPZO010000139.1 GCF_023507745.1 Vreelandella olivaria
TTGCCAGATTAACGGTGAGTTCAAAGGGCTGGGAGAGGGCTTCCCGGTGGGTAAAGTCGATCACCGCGATCTCATCCACGCCGGGCAGTGTGATGGTGAAGTGCAGTCCCGTGCTGAGCGCCATGCTCCCTCCTGGAATCATCAACTGTTAATGAGAAACAGTGATAATAACGAGCCAGGAGCCAAGCACAACCCCTTGAAGGCAGGTGTCAGCGATGTCTTACAACAATGTAAGCGATATCGTACAAAATTTTAAGAAATGGCTTACAGAAAAAGAGATTTTGGTTTGGTAAGGCGGGCGGTACATGGTTTGCGTTGCAATTCTGACCGTGCTAGTAAAAAACTTAGTTCTCTCAATGCATAGTCCGCACATTCAAATTGCGTAGCCCATAGAGGTAAGGGCTGACGAGTGTTGCACTCTAATTGCATGAATACCCCTGGATGCTCAACTTGTAGACGAGGCTAATCCGCCTTTCAGTTCTGGCACGGCAAAAGTACGTCATCACAAGTTCGGTATGCACTTATGACTTGATTCATTTATAGGAAAATAGTTTATGGTAGCTCCACGCTCACGCCGCCGCAGTAAAGGGGGAAGCCGCGAATGGTCTTTAGGAGAGATTGAGCTGCTTGAGCGCCACTTTCATGCGTTGACGATACGGGAGTTGCAGGCTCAATATCTACCCTATCGCACGATTGGGGCAGTGAGGAGGATGGCGAGTAAGCTGGGGTTAAAGAAGTACAAGACTAGTAGGCGTGAGTATGGTCAGCCGAAGTGGACAGAAGAGGAGTTGCGCTTGGTTATGCGCTACTTTTCTTCACTCAAGCTATCTGAAATACAGCGTCGTTTCCTACCCCATCGTAGTGTGTTGGCTATACGCCAGGCGGCAAATAAAGCTGGCTTAAGAAGGTTTGCGGTAAAGCCCTGGACTGACGAGGAACTGACGATTTTGCGCAACGAGTTCCCGGTGGGAGGGGCTAAGTGGGTTAATCAACGACTACCCCATCGTACCGTGGATGCTATCAAGGTGCGGAGTCGGGCTGAAGGACTTGTTTACGTTCCCCATGGTGAGGGAGAGTGGGGAGATCCCTGGAGCGCTGAAGAGCTTCACCTTTTAGAAACAAATCGTGATTTACCAGCCGAAGCGCTGTCCAAACTGTTTCCACATCGGAACAAGCGCGCGGTAATTAACAAGCGCTATAAATTGAAATGGAGTCCTGTCAAGCACTGGTCAGAAGCTGAGCTGGAGTGCTTGCGTCAGCACCTTGATACCCCACTTGATGAGTTATGCCAGCTATTCCCGAATCGGCCACGAGAGGGGGTCAGGCACAAACGCGATAGGTTGCGTTAGAAGGGGGATGTTGAACAAGCGATTGTCGTCGTGAGCTGTCATAAGCGATAGCAACAATGTATCTGTTGGCAGATATTAGAGAGAAAATTTTGTGATAAAGTCATTTGGATGGCAGGACTATTTCATCGCCTGCCAAACCAGGTTAATGCCCACCAGGAACATGGCGATGATCACTAAGCGGTAGAACAGCGCTTCATTGACACGGCTTTGCAGCCACAGGCCGTTGCGTACGCCGATCCAGGCAATGGGTACTAGCAACAGCGATGCCCAGGCACTGGTCATATTAACCTCGCCAAGCCATACATAGGGGCCAAGTTTGATGGTGTTGACCATAGCATATGTGACTGCGCAGGTAGCGATGAAGGTCTCTTTCGCCAGCTTGCGCGGCATCAGATACATATTCATCGGTGGCGCACCCGCATGGGCAATAAAGCTGGTAAACCCGCATACACTGGCGGCAGGCAGTGCCCAACGGGTAGAGATCGGTTTTTTAGCGACTGGTTTTAGTAGCATATAGGCGGCAAACATTACCGAGAGAATGCCCAGAACCAGCCGCACACCTTGTTCGCTCAGGCTGCCAAACAGCAGCGTACCCACAGTAACGCCAATAAACAGCCCTGGCACAAAGCGCCATACCTCCGCGCTTGAGTGTTTGCCCCACCACGCCTTCACTGCAAATACATCCATCACCAACAGGAGTGGCAATAACAGGCCCGCTGCCTGGGTAGGGCTAATCGCCAGCGCCATTAGCGGCACTGAGAGCGTGCCAAAACCACCCGCAAACCCGCCTTTCGAAATGCCGGTTAGATAAACGGAAAATATGATCAACAACCAGGCGATGGCGGAGTAATCAGGTAGCATGGAACATCCTTGGCAGCCAGAAGAGTCAAGAACCTAACGTGAAAACCCCGCTTTAGGCGGGGTTCAGCGCGTCGTACTGAAATATGGTACGGGATAAACATAGTACGGGATAAACATAGTACGGGGTAAACAGCGCACGGATAAATGTTAGCAGCCAAAGGGGGCGGTGTTTAGGCTTCCATAAGCCATTCGTGAGCAGGGTCGTTATGAAACTTCCATGCCCGCTTGGGGCCTGCCATGACATTTAGGTAATAGAGCGAATAACCGTGTGGCGCACCAACAGGGTGGTAGCCTTTAGGTACCAAAACACAGCAACCGTTCTCTACCGCCATGGTTTCATCAAGTGATCGGTCGTCGGTATAAACACGCTGAAATGCAAACCCTTGGCTGGGGTTAATGCGATGGTAATAGGTTTCTTCCAGCAGCGACTCATGGGGTAAGTTATCCACATCGTGTTTATGGGGCGGGTAGCTTGACCAGTTGCCCGCCGGTGTGAAGACCTCAACTACCAGCAAGCTATCCGCAGGTTCGGTTTCCGGCAGGATATCGTGAATATGGCGAGTGTTGGTGCCCTGCCCACGGGTACTTTGCTTGATATTGTCAGGCGTTATCAGCCTTGGGTCGTGATTGCCATGGCCAGGGGCGGCGCATACCGCCAGTTCAAGGTCGGTGGTTGCTTCCACGGCGTAGCTAACCCCATTGGGCAGATAAACCGCGTAAGGGGGAATCTGTTCAAAGATATCCATGCGCTGGCCGATATCTTCAAAGCGGTGCTCACCGCAGACTAGATTAGCGCGACCGGTAAGCAGCACGAGACAGACTTCTTGGTGCTCAGTATTGGCTTTCAGGCGCTCTCCCTTCACGAGTTGATGAACACGAAAACCAATATGCTCCCAGCCTGCAGAGGCTGGAGTGACGTTGATCACCGTACCCTGCTCGTCTGGGAGGGTGGGGTGTACTAGTAGAGACGTCATATTATCACTCCTTATTAACGGCATGGCTGCAGAGGTAGCAGTTAGCTGTTTAGGCATGAAAACAGGGGCTTGGGCGAGCACTTAGAGGGTGGTATCAAGCAAAATTTTCCGGCCTTCTTGCAGCGAACGCTCCGCTGCGTCGGCTAACCGTAATGCTTCTAACCCATCCTGGGCGCCCGCTAATGGAGGGCATTTCGTCTGCCACGCGTTCACAAAATCACTAATTTCAAGCCGGTAGGCGTCCGCATAGCGTTCCAGAAAAAAACACTTGGGCTTCTCTTCCACTTGGCCAGCCTCGCCGGTGAAGCGCAGCCGGGTATCGCTTTCATTCTGTGCCTGGAGCATGCCCTGACTGCCAAAGGCTTCAATACGCTGGTCGTAACCGTAACTGGCGCGTCGTGAGTTACTGATTTGACAAAGCTTTCCACTTGCTGTGGCGAGAGTGACCATGGCTGTATCTACGTCTCCCGCTTCACCAATCGCTGGGTCGATAAGACAGCTACCTGCGGCAAAGACACTTTCGATAGGCTCATTAAGCAGCCAGCGTGCCATGTCCAGATCATGAATCATCATGTCCCGGAACAGACCGCCGGAGTTTGCTACATACTCTGCCGGTGGTGGCGATGGGTCCCGGCTGATAATGGTCAGCGTTTCCAACACCCCGAGACGACCTTGAACAATGGCGTGTTTAAGCGCTGCAAATTGTGGGTCGTGGCGGCGATTAAACCCCAATGCACAGGTCACAGGGTGTTCACTGAGTACCTGCAGGGCATCCCGCGTTCGCGCTAGATCCAGCGCAATCGGCTTTTCGCACAAAATGGCTTTGCCTGCGCGAGCGGCGCGCTCCAGATATTCGGCGTGGGTAGGTGTGCTCGAAGCAATCAACACGGCGTCAATAGTGTCATCCGCGAAAATATTATCCACAGTAGTGGCATAGCTAGCGTACTGAATAGCCAGTGCTTCTGCGGCGGAATGGTGAAAATCGGCTATGGCAGCTAGCGTGACATCCGGGTGTGAATGAATGGCCTGGGCATGCACCTTGCCGATGCGCCCAGCGCCAATTAGCGCAAGTTTCATAAGCTCTCCTGTCTTGTTGTTAGTGTTGGCTTGGTGGTGATATTTACGCTTTACGCTGTTTACGGTGACCTTTATCGCGTGTTTTGTCCTGGCGCACTCCCAGCGCAATCGCCAGGGCCTGGGTCAAGCAGAGTGAAGCGGTCAAGCCGCGGAAACTTTTCACTTCGGCTTCATGAACCACAAAGACCACATCAGCGAAGTGGGCGAGTGGGCTGAGGTTAGAGTCTGTGATGACCACAATAGGCAAGCCGCGCTGTTTGGCGTCTTCGCAGGCCTGCTGGCTTTCTTCTGCATAGGGGGAAAAGCTAACGGTTAATAAAGCATCTTGTGGCCCCATCGCACGTAGCTGCTCGCCGTACATACCGCCTAATCCACTGATCAGCAAAGCGGGTTTGTCCACATGGGCCAGGGCATAGGTCATATAGCTGGCAACCACGAAGCTGCGCCGTGCCCCCATCACATGGATAGCATTGGCTTTTTCAAAAATATCCAGCGCTTTCTCCAGACTTGCCGGGTCAACGCGGCTAGGCAGTTGCTCCAGCACCGCGCGATTGGCATCAGCGAACTCCCACAATAACTGGGTACTGTCGGGAGTTTCCCCAGTGGCACTGCGCACCGCACGAATCCGCTCGGTGTAGTTGGGCAGTTCGTCTACCAAGCGGCTGCGAAACAGCTGCTGCATTTCGGAAAAACCCTTAAACCCCAGGCTATTAGCCAAACGAATCAGCGTGGAGGGGGTGACATCTGCCTGTTCGGCAATTTTTGCCACCGTGGCCAAGGCGACTTCCTGTGGATGATCAATCATAAAACGAGCGGTTTGCTGCAAGCGTTTGCTTAGCGTGGTGTACTCGGCGGTGATTAGCGTTTCCAACTCTCGGTAGCTTTGCGGCGGCTGCTGCATGGCAATACCTCTAATTTAAATATGGTCCACTGAACAACGTGGTGCTGGTATGCAGTTTAGTCATTTGAAATAAATATTCCATTTATACTAAAGTATAGAATAAATAGTTTGATAATTTTATGTTTTGGAATCTATATTTCATATCGCCAAGACGTTTAGTGTCTCTTCCTAACCAACAATGATAATTTTTTGAGGAATTATTTATGGCACGTCCTTCCAAAGGTTCTGCTCAAGGCCTTCCACAGCGAGCAGCAATATGGTTAACCGCCATAGTAACGACCAGTGTAATAAGTTCAGCCGCTTATGCTGAAAGCCAGCGGTTTGTAATGGTCACGCATGGTATTCCTTCTGATCCTTTTTGGTCGGTCGTTAAAAATGGCGCGGAAGCTGCTGCGGAAACGGTTGGCGCAACGCTTGAATACCGTGCGCCTTCTTCTTTCGATATGGCGCGTATGCAGCAACTGGTTCAAGCCGCAGTGGCTTCAAATCCTGATGGCCTAATCATCTCTTTTACCGATGAGGATGCCCTTGGTGGTGCGCTACAAAGCGCTGTCGATAATGGCATCCCTGTTATTACGATTAACTCAGGTGGCGATGCTGCAAGGCAATATGGAGCCAGCCTGCATATCGGCCAAAGTGAGTATGAAGCAGGTAGGCAGGCTGCCGAGCGAATGCAGGAGATGGGAGTAGAGAAGGGTCTTTGTATCAATCATGAGCAAGGCAACCAAGGTTTGGATCAGCGTTGTGACGGTTTTATTGACGGTTTCGATGGGAACGCAGAGCAGTTGGCGACGACGTACGACCCAGTCGAAATTCGCAATGCGGTAGTTGCTTATCTCAATCAAAACGATGATATCGAAGGTATTTTAACACTGGGTGCGCTGGCCGCAGACCCAATGATTCGTGCCATGCGCGACCAGGGCGCCATGGATATGTTCACTTTGGGTACTTTCGATTTATCACCAGGCATTCTTGAGGCACTGGAAGCGGGCGAGCTGGACTTTGCGATTGATCAACAGCAGTACTTACAGGGGTATCTACCCGTCATGTTGCTGGATCAGTTTGCCAGGAATGGCTTAATGCCCGCAGGCGATGTCGCTACTGGGCCAGGCTTTGTAACCCAAGAGAATGCAGCTCAGGTTATTGAGCTGAGTAGCCAGGGTATTCGTTAAGCCGTTCGGTCTAATAATAAAACAGGCTCGGCATACCGAGCCTAGGAGCTGACAGTTATGCAACCCAATCATTCTACCTCCACTGGTAATGCCTCCTCGGCGGAAAGTGTTGCACGGCAAGATGAGCGCTTAAGAGCCATACCCCTCTGGAAGAAAGCCTTGAGCAGGCCGGAGCTGGGTGCACTGGCCGGCACCGTGCTGGTACTGGCTTTTTTTATCGTGGCTGCCAGGGGAACTGGCATGTTTACGCCAGCGGGCATTGTCAACTTTCTGGAGGTGGCGGCTCAGTTGGGGATTATCGCTACAGCTGCTGCATTGTTAATGATTGGAGGGGAGTTTGATCTATCAATAGGTTCAATGATTGGGCTGGCGGGTATTTTGATCGCTATCCCAGTGGTGCAGTATGGATTTCCTTTATGGTCCGCTATTCTGGTTGCTCTTGCCTGTGCAGGCCTCGTTGGTTGGCTTAACGGTTATCTGGTAAATCGTACGGGGCTGCCTTCTTTCATCGTCACGCTGGGCTTTCTCTTTATTTTGCGTGGTATGGCCATTGGGATTAGTCGGTTACTCACCGGTCGCACTCAGATTGGCGGTATACATCACCATATAGAGGGAGACTGGCTGGCAATGCTGTTCTCTGGTGAGGTGGCTACTGGACTATTTAGCTGGATGGCTACCCATGGATGGATAGCAACTAACTTTGCTGGCAACCCTGTCGTAACAGGAATCCCCATCTCCATTGTTTGGTGGCTTGGGCTAACGGCTGTCGCCACATGGGTACTGTTATGTACACCCTATGGTAACTGGATTTATGCCAGTGGTGGCGATGCCAATGCTGCACGTAACTCGGGTGTGCCAGTACACCGTGTCAAAATTTCACTGTTCATGTTTACTGCCTTTTCGGCCACGATCTTTGCCTGTCTACAGGTGATGGATACCGGGTCGGCGGACACCATTCGAGGTCTTTTGAAAGAGTTGGAAGCGATTATTGCCGTGGTGATTGGCGGAGCGCTGCTAACGGGTGGTTATGGCTCAGCGATTGGTGCCGCGCTGGGCGCATTGATCTTCGGTTTGGTTCAAATGGGGATTTTCTATACCGGTGTTAATACTGACTGGTTCCAGGTCTTTCTCGGTTTAATGCTTTTGATTGCGGTGTTGTTTAACAACTTTATGCGCAAAAAAGTCATGGAGGCAAAATAACATGACTGCTCAAATGCCCATGATCGAAATGCGCAATGTTAGTAAGCACTTTGGCAGTGTAGTTGCCCTAAAAGACATCTCAATGAAGGTTTGCTCTGGTGAAGTAATGTGCCTTCTGGGCGATAACGGCGCCGGTAAATCAACGCTAATAAAAACCTTGTCCGGTGTACATCAGCCTACTCATGGGGAGATGCTTTTAGATGGTGAGCCAGTAAGGTTTAAGTCACCTGCTTATGCGTTAGATGCTGGTATTGCCACTGTTTTTCAAGACTTGGCAATGATTCCCTTAATGTCGATTACGCGTAACTTCTTTATGGGAAGAGAGCCTACTGTTGGTTGGGGGCCATTCAAGCGAATTAACTGGAAATACGCTGACCGTATTGCCAAACAAGAAATGGCTAAGATTGGAATTGACGTGCGCGACCCAGGCCAGCCGGTAGGTACCCTTTCAGGTGGCGAGCGGCAATGCGTGGCGATTGCACGTGCTGTTTATTTCGGCGCAAAGGTGCTCATTCTGGATGAGCCGACATCGGCATTAGGTGTTAAGCAGGCTTCTGTTGTTCTTCGCTATATCGCCAAAGCCAGGGCCGATGGCCTGGCGGTCATTTTTATCACCCACAACGTGCACCATGCCTATCCCGTCGCTGATGCCTTCACGTTGTTAAAACGTGGTGGCAGTTTGGGGTCGTTCCGCAAGGAAGATATCAGCCGTGAGGAAGTACTGAACATGATGGCAGGTGGGGCCGAGCTAGAAAGTCTCGATGCAGAACTGGCTGAGTTTCAGCGCAGTGACAACGAACGCAAAACGAGCAGGGTTTCAAAACCAACGGATGGTGATGTGGATGCCGATATGCCTAATGCACGACTGGCAGGCGGGTATTAGTTGGGGGTGATCCAAGCCATTAGTGATGACATCCAATACCCTCTTTCGCAGCCACGGCATATGACGTGGGGAGACGTTTATGTTGAATAATAATGGACAACACCAGCCGCTTGATCTGATTTGCCTGGGGCGCGTGGCAGTTGACCTCTACGCCGAGCAAATTGGTAGCCGTCTGGAAGATGTCGCCAGTTTTGCCAAGTACCTGGGGGGCAGCTCGGGCAATGTGGCCTATGGCACCGCACGGCTAGGATTGAAATCAGCGATGTTATCGCGGGTAGGCAACGAACAGATGGGCAACTTTGTACGTGAAGAGCTTGCGCGTGCAGGGGTAGATACCACGGCCCTTCAGAATGACCCTGAGCGTCATACCGGCCTTGTGCTGCTGGCCTTGAAAGACCGTGAAAGTTTTCCGCTGCTGTTTTACCGCCGCGACTGTGCCGATATGGCCATTGATGCTGATGCCATTGATCCTGACTTTATTAGCCGGGCGAAGGCGCTGGCTATTACCGGCACTCACCTTTCCACTGATACCACCCAGCGTGCGTGCCGCAAAGCGCTGGACGCCGCTGCGCACTATGGTGTCAAGCGAGTGCTGGATATCGACTACCGCCCGGTACTGTGGGGGCTGACCAACCCCGGAGATGGTGAAACCCGCTTTATCGCCGATGAAAAAGTGACCATGGATCTGCAGCGCTGGCTGCCCGATTTTGATCTGATTGTGGGTACCGAGGAGGAGTTCCATATAGCCGGGGGAAGCACAGATACCTTAACGGCCCTGAGGGCGGTGCGAGGGATAAGTGCAGCTACCCTGGTGTGCAAGCTGGGGCCACTTGGCTGCGTTGTGTTTGAAGAAGCCATTCCTGCGCGTATCGAAGAGGGTATTTTTGTCGGGGGCGTTCAGGTTGAGGTGCTCAATGTGTTGGGAGCCGGAGACGCCTTTATGAGCGGGCTACTGCGGGGCTGGTTACGTGGTGAATCCTGGAAAACCAGCGCCGCCTATGCCAACGCCTGTGGGGCGTTGGTGGTGTCCCGTCATGGCTGTGCTCCTGCCATGCCCACGGAAGATGAGTTATTTGATTACTTGGCACGTCGTGATGAAGTGACTCGTCCGGATATTGATCAACGCCTCAATCATTTACACCGAGTGACCACGCGGGTGCCCGCTGAGTGGCCGGAGGTACTGGGTCTGGCGTTTGATCACCGCCGACAGCTCACGGATATGGCCCGAGAGGAGCATGCGGATAACGCACGGTTACCTACGCTCAAGAAGTTATTGGTAACTGCCGCTGAAGAGGGCGCAAAACTGGGCGGCCTGTCGGCTCCCGCGATACTGGTGGATGACGTGCTCGGCCAGGAAGCGCTCAATCAAGCCAGCGGGCAAGGTTGGTGGGTTGGCCGACCGGTAGAGCTTCCAGGGTCACGTCCGTTGCGTTTTCAGCATGGGGATGACGTGGGTTCTTGTCTGCGTCATTGGCCCCGGGAACAGATTATTAAATGCTTGGTTTTCTACCATCCGGACGATGAAATTTCGTTACGCATCGAGCAAGAAGAGCGCCTTCGCCAGCTTTATCAAGCCGCTTGCAGACAAGGGTTGGAGCTATTAATTGAAGTCATTCCCCCCGCTGAGATGCCCAGCGACAGCACCACACTTTCCCGCAGTTTGCAGCGTCTTTATAACTTAGGCATTCGCCCCGATTGGTGGAAGCTACCCGCCATGCCAGATGCCACATGGCGGGCGGTGGGCGAGATTATCAAGCGTGAAGACCCTTACTGTCGAGGCGTGGTGCTACTTGGGTTGGATGCGCCCATGGAGGATATGAAAAAAGGTTTTACAGACGCGGCCAAACACTCGTGCTGTAAAGGCTTTACCGTGGGGCGCACCCTATTTTCCAGCGCAAGCCGTGACTGGCTGGCAGGCCGTATTGATGATGCCGGGTTAGTGCAGCGTGTTGCTCATAACTATGCCGAACTGATTGATACCTGGCGGCAGTTGAGAGACAGCCAGCGGCAAGCGGTAGTTCATACGGAGGAGGCGTGAGATGAATACGATTCGACTCACCATGGCCCAGGCACTGGTCAAATACCTTGCCGCACAGCGTATTGAGCTAGATGGTCAAGAACGGGATGGGCAAGAGGTGGCGCTCTTCGAAGGGGTATTTGCGATCTTTGGTCATGGCAATGTGGCGGGACTAGGAGAAGCGCTTTATCACGTTCAAGATACACTGCCGACCTTTCGCGCCCATAACGAACAGACCATGGCCCATGCAGCGATTGCCTTTGCCAAAGCCAATGGGCGCAAACGATTAATGGCTGCAACCAGCTCTATTGGCCCTGGGGCAGCCAATATGGTCACTGCCGCCGCGCTGGCCCATGCCAATCGTCTGCCCATCCTGTTGCTACCAGGGGATACCTTTGCCACCAGGGAGCCTGATCCGGTCCTGCAACAAGTGGAGCATTTTGGTGACCCTACCATTAGCGTCAATGACTGCTTTCGCCCGGTGTCGCGCTATTTTGACCGTATCAGTCGCCCTGAACAGTTGCTGATCAGCCTGCCTCAGGCCATCGCTACGCTGCTGGACCCAGAGCACTGTGGCCCTGCCACATTGGCGCTTCCTCAGGATGTACAGACCTTTGCCTACGACTATCCGCTTGCTTTCTTTGCGCCCAGGGTGCACCGCATTCGCCGTTTGCCACCGGATGCTTTTGAGCTACGCCAGGCGGTGGCTGCCTTGCAACATGCCAAACGTCCGCTGGTCATTGCCGGTGGCGGCGTGCATTACGCATCGGCCTGCGAGGCGTTAGCGGCATTTGCGCAAGTTCGTGGCATTCCGGTGGCTGAAACCCAGGCAGGCAAAGGGGCTCTGGCCGACAGCCACTCTTATGCGATGGGCGCGATTGGCGTTACCGGCAGCGCGGCTGCCAATCACTTGGCGGAACAGGCGGATGTCATTCTGGCGGTGGGAACACGGCTACAGGATTTTACCACCGGCTCCAGGGCACTGTTTGAAGGCAGCGATAAGGTGCTGATAGCGCTCAACGTTGGACGCTTCGACAGTGTGAAGCACCACGCGTTGCCGCTTACCTGTGATGCCTTGATAGGGCTTGAGCAACTCGATGCAGCGCTAGGCAAATGGCGCGGTAGCGATGAGTGGCGTGAACAGGCGAGAACGCTCAAGCATGAGTGGGCTGAAGTGGTGCGCAGCGTAACGCGCGATCAAGGGTTAGCGCTGCCGACGGATGCCCAGGTGATCGGCGCGGTCAATCGTCAGGCAGGTAGCGATACCACGGTGGTTTGTGCTGCCGGTGGCCTGCCGGGCGAGCTGCATAAATTGTGGCAATGTTCGGGGCCTGGCAGCTATCACGTGGAGTATGGATTCTCCTGCATGGGTTACGAGATTGCCGGTGGGCTGGGCGTGAAGATGGCTAAGCCCGAGCGGGAAGTGGTTGTAATGGTAGGGGATGGCAGCTATCTCATGCATAACTCTGAGTTGGCAACATCCGTCATGCTCGGCTACAAACTGGTGGTGGTCGTACTGGATAACCGTGGTTATGGCTGTATTAATCGCCTACAGCACGCCACAGGTGGTGCGGGATTCAATAATTTGCTGCAGGACTGCCGCAGCATCGACGCGGGTGCACCGAAAACCGATTTTGCCGCCCATGCCCAGTCGCTGGGCTGCCAAGCGGAATCGGTAACCGGTATTGCTGAGCTGGAACAAGCACTGATACGTGCCCGCAACGCCTCGTCGACCTATGTGATTGCCTTGGATACCGATCCACTGCCCAGCACTCAAGAGGGCGGCGCCTGGTGGGAAGTGGCTGTGCCTGAGGTTTCCAAACGAGAGCAGGTCAATGTCGCCTATCAGGGGTACCGCGAGGCAAAGCAACGCCAAGCCCACTAATCAGCCAAACAATAATAAGGAATGACGCTATGCCAACCGTAACGTTGGGCATTAATCCACTGACCTGGACCAACGATGATCTGCCCAGCCTGGGGGCCTCCACTCCGCTGGAAACCTGTTTGCAGGAGGGGCGCGAAGCGGGCTTTAGCGGCTTTGAGCTGGGCAACAAGTTTCCACGCACCCCCGATGCCCTGGAACAGGTGCTTAACACTTACGATCTGGCACTTGTTTCGGGCTGGTATTCCGCCCGATTGCTGGAGCGCAGCCCTGAGGAGGAGATCCGTGCCGTCCAAGGCCACCTGCACCTTCTCAAACAGTGTGGTGCTAAGGTCATGGTGTTTTGCGAAGTCACACACTGCGTGCATGGTGACCAGCAGCGACCGCTCTCTCAACGCCCGCACCTTTCCGAATCGGAGTGGCGCAGGCTGACCCACGGGCTTGATGTGGTGGGTGACTATTTAAAATCAGAAGGTATCCAGCTGGTTTACCACCATCATCTGGGTACCGTGATCGAACATCAGGCCGACATTGAGCGCTTGATGGAAAACACCGGAGAAGGGGTAGGCTTGCTGCTCGATTTTGGCCACTTGCGGGGTGCTGATGGCGACCCCTTGACGGTCGCTAAACGCTATAGCAAGCGTATTCACCACGTGCACTGCAAAGACCTACGCTTCCCCGTGCTGGAAGCGGTGCGTAACCGTGACAAGAGCTTTCTAAATGGTGTGTTGGACGGCCTGTTTACCGTGCCGGGCGATGGCAATGTAGACTTTCTGGCTACATTAACTCACCTCTGTGAGCAGGGTTACCAAGGCTGGCTGGTGGTTGAAGCCGAACAGGACCCCGAAGTGGCGCACCCGATGACCTATGCCCGTATGGGGTACCGCAACCTCCATCAACTTGCTGAGCAAGCGGGGTTTACCGTTGTCAGTGCTACCGCCACCGCTTAATGAGGAGTCTGTATGCAGACGTTATCTCACTATTTTAATGGTCAGCTTAACGGCCAACTGGCGGCCAGCCAAAAATCAACGCTATGCACCGGTTTACAACCCCGCTACCGGCCTGCTGAGTCCATTGGGATAATGACAATGAAAACCCTAACGACTGGCTTAATGCATAACCGCCTGATCGACGCGATTGAAGCGTCGGATCAGGCGAAGCAGTGGAGAGAGGTTTAGCGCTTACCCATTCCGGAACAGGAAGCTATAAGCATTTAACGCGGGAACACCACCGAGATGTGCATACAGTACCTTGGAGCCTGCCGGGAATTCACCGTTGCGCACCATATCGATCATGCCGTGCATGGATTTACCTTCGTAGACCGGGTCGGTGAGCACCCCTTCCAGACGGGCGCAGAGGCGAATGGCTTCCAGTGTGCCATCGTTGGGCAGCCCATATTCCGGGCCGCCATAGCGGGTATCCAGCACCACATCGTCATCGGCGATGCCGCCTTCCAGCTCCACCAGTTCAGCCGTATTGCGGGCAATGCGCAGGATTTGCTCGCGGGTTTGCTCGGGCTTGGCAGAAGCATCGATGCCGATGACTCGCTGGGCGCGGCCATCGGCGGCAAAGCCCACCACCATACCTGCCTGAGTGCTGCCGGTGACGGAACACACCACGATATAGTCAAACGTGAAACCGAGCTCTTTCTCCTGCTGGCGTACCTCTTCGGCAAAACCCACGAAGCCTAAACCGCCGTAAGGGTGCTCGGAGCAGCCTGCCGGAATGGGGAATGGCTTGCCGCCCTGCTGGCGCACATCCTCCATTGCCTGCTCCCAACTGGGGCGGATGCCGATATCGAACCCTGCCGCATCCAGTCGCACATCAGCACCCATAATGCGCGACATTTCGATATTACCCACCCGGTCATAGACCGCATCGGAGTAGTTAACCCAATTCTCCTGGACCAGCACGCACTTCATACCCAGGTGGGCCGCAACGGCGGCGACCTGACGGGTCTGGTTGGATTGAATACCGCCAATGGAAACCAGCGTATCGCAGCCCTGCTCCAGCGCTTCGGGAATCAGGTATTCCAGTTTACGTGTTTTGTTGCCGCCGAAGGCCAGGCCGCTATTGCAGTCTTCACGTTTGGCGTAAAGTTCCACTTCACCGCCTAAATGCTCGCTTAACCGTTTGAGGGGGGTAATGGGGGAGGGGCCAAAGGTAAGCGGATAACGTGGAAAGCGTTCGAGGTTCATAACTTGCTCCTACTTAAGGCATTGAAAGCGATATGGATAAGTCGCCTGGAGATGGATGGTGTAAGTAAGTTGGCGTGAAAAGTTGGCGTACTCCCTGCTGTTTATACTATGCGTTAAGCGGATTTTTTGTGTTGTGAAGTTATCGGTTTTTAAGCAATTAAAAGTGACAAAAGATGTTTTATTGGTTTATATATTTCGTATATTGAGTGAAGAGATAAATAATTGTGTGTGCAAAGCGAATGCACCCCCGCTTCGTTACCGATCCGTTGGGGGTTGAGCTGGATCGAATCGACAAACGTATTCTCAAGTTGCTCCAGGATGATGCCACACTCTCCAATGTGGCATTGGCGGAGCGCGTGAATCTCAGCCCCGCAGCGTGTTTGCGCCGGGTTGAAAAGCTGAAGCGGGATGGGGTGATCAGCAGGATTGTTGCTCACCTGGACCCTGAGCCATTGCAGGCGGGGATGGTGGTATTGATCGGCGTGGTGCTGGACCGTTCGACGCCGGAATCCTTTGCGGCTTTTGAGGCGGCGGCTCAAAAAGTATCCGGTTGCATGGAGTGCCATGTGGTGACCGGGGAGTTTGACTATTTCATGCTGGTGCGCACCAAAGACAGCCAAAGCTTCAACAAACTGCACGCCGAGCAGTTGCTCTACCTGCCCGGTGTGCGCCAGATTCGTTCGTTTATGGGGCTGCGGGAGGTGGTCTCGACCCATAAAGTGCCGATTTAATCCCGCGGAAAACGCGCCTCCAGCTCTGCCACCTGCGCAGGCGTCAGCCCACGCGGGTTCTCTCCCCGCAGCAGCAGGTAGAGCTTGGCGGTCTCTTCCAACTCTTCAGTGGCATACACCGCCGCTTCGAGATCTTTTCCCGCCACCACCGGCCCGTGGTTGGCCAACAGCACCGCACTGTGCTTGCCCGCCAGCCCCCGCACCGCCTCCCCCAGTGTGGGGTCGCCGGGGAGGTGGTAGGGCACCA
>NZ_JALPZO010000140.1 GCF_023507745.1 Vreelandella olivaria
CAAGATCGATGAGGCGGATCGCTATTTTGGAGCGTGGGAGTCTCCCGAACAGAAATATCTCAAGGGATTGCCCTTTTCCCTTCATCGTATGACCAGATATGGCTTTAGCATATTATTCAGGAAATACTGGTTTATGCAGCGCTTTTATATGAAAGGCAAGCCGGAGCTGATCGACCAGGCGCCTGTGAGACTAAGACGTCTGCTGGTATGGCTCTACACCTCGTGGATGCTATGCGGTATTTTTGCGGCGGCTATATATTTCTCAGGTGTGTTGTTTGGTGTTTGGTAAGGTACCCGCCTGGTTGCGCCTCCCGCTGAACCTGCCAGCGACCGGCGAGGCGCTGAAACGCAGAACTGGCGTCGAGGCACGTCAGGCAGTGCATGACCTGCGCGAGGCCGCATTCCGGCGCATCGGCTTCGCCGTGCCCAGCTGGCAGGATCGTTAGAGGCGATGCGGCTTTTTCGCACTACGCTTATCACTATATTCCCACCATGTCATAACGCCTACTGCGCACTATGCTTATGCAATAACCTTCAATCAACACCCTATCGTGATAGGAGCGAGCCATGAGCAATGCCGAGCTAAATGAGCTGAAGCAGAAATATGTCGCTGCGGGCGCAGCTAGCCCCGCTACCGCTTTTGCGGATCGCGCCGAAAATGCCGAAATATGGGATGCTGACGGTAACCGGTTTATTGATTTCGCTGGGGGAATTGGCGTTCTTAACATTGGGCATCGCCATCCCAAAGTGGTGGCAGCGGTCAAAGCCCAGCTTGATAAGGTGATGCACACCTGCCAAACGGTCATGCCCTATGAAGGCTATGTCCGGGTGGCTGAAAAACTCAGCCAGCTTGCTCCAGTACGCGGCCATGCCAAGGTAATGCTGGCGAATTCCGGTGCAGAAGCGCTGGAAAACGCCGTTAAAATTGCGCGGGCCGCGACGGGTCGCTCCAATGTCATCTGCTTTGATGGCGGCTACCATGGACGCACTTTTTATACCATGGCCATGAACGGCAAGGTCGCTCCCTATCAAAGCGATTTTGGGCCGATGCCTGGTACAGTTTTCCGCGCCCCTTACCCAGTGCCCTACCACGGCGTTAGCGAAGATGAAGCCATTCGTGGTTTGAAAATGACGCTGAAAACCGATGCCAACCCCAAAGACACAGCCGCTATTATTCTCGAGCCGGTACTCGGTGAAGGCGGTTTCTACCCAGCTCCCACGAGCTTCCTGGAGAAAATCCGCGCACTCTGCGATGAGCATGGCATGCTGATGATTATCGACGAAGTGCAGTCAGGGTTTGGTCGTACCGGCAAAATGTTCGCCATTGAGCATAGCGGTGTTGAACCCGACATTATGACCATGGCGAAAAGTATGGCCGATGGCATGCCGATTTCCGCCATTGTCGGTACAGACAACCTCATGGATGCCTCTGGCCCCAACTCACTGGGCGGCACCTACACCGGCAGCCCTACCGCCTGTGCCGCCGCCCTGGCGGTACTAGAGGTGTTTGAGGAAGAGAGCATCCTTGAGCAAAGCCAGGCCCTGGGCGACAAACTGGCGATGCGCTTCGGCGAGTGGCAAAACAAGTTCGCATGCATAGATAACATACGTAATATGGGCGCTATGGCGGCATTCGAATGTGTATCTGACAAAACAGACCGGATACCGAATGCAGAGCTGGCAGCAGTCTTATGTAAAAAGGCACGGGAAGAGGGGCTGATACTGCTTTCCTGCGGCATGTACGGCAACACCATCCGCTTCCTGATGCCGGTCACCATTGAAGATGACGTGCTGAACGAAGGCCTGGATATTATTGAATCCTGCCTGGAAGCGCTGATTTGACAGGCCATTTAACTTGAAAGGCCGATAACAGCCCGTAGCAGGGGCCTTTTACTATGGCCGGAATTACGTTCCCTACCATTCCGGCATTTCCGCTATCCATGGCGGTCAGATGGCAAAAGTAGCACCCACGGAAGGGTTTACAGCGCCCCCACCCAGGTCTGTTTCGGTCATGCAGGCTCTCTAATTAACGAGGCCGCCGATCGCCTTCCAGAAAATTGGCTGTAAAAACCGCCTTGCCATGGGTTTCAAACGACCATTTCATCACGTCGCTTAACGCCACCATCACTTCATCGAACTCACCAAACACCTGAGTGCTCATTCGGTTAGGGTGAACTTCCAGCCCTGTGGCTTCCAGGCGTTTAACCACCTCTTTCACAACCGGCTTAAAATCATCGGCCAGCGGGTAATAGCTGAGCTGTACAGAAAGATACATACTGCCTCCTTACGCCATCCGCGAGCGTTTATGACGTTCATGCTCTAAACGTTGCCACGCCTTGATAATCGCCTCACGCGTCTCATCTGGATGCTCCATTGGAAACATATGAGTACCTGGTACATGGCTGATCGCCAAACCGTGGCGTTTTAGCCGTTTAACCCGTGACGGGGTAAGTAAGTGTGACTCCTGGCCTGCAACCAGTTCCAGGGGTACCCCTACCCGGCGTGGCAAACGGGACAAATGGTCTGGCAAGTGACGGAAAATCTCCACCTCAATCCGTGGGTCGAAGGTCAACTCCGCGCTTCCGTCCTCAAGCAGTCGTGTGCCTGCTTCAATGTAGTCATTAAGTGCCTCAGGGGTAAAGCGACGAAACAGTCCCCGCCGGCGAAGCGAGTTCGCCATTGCTTCACGGCTTGGCCATACACTACGGCGGCCCAGGGTTTTACCGGCCGGGGTAATGCGATCAATAAAACCAAACCGCTTGGCGGCCTTCATGGCCCAGGCATCCGGCCCCAGCATCAAGGGCGGGTCAAGCATGATCACACCACAGAATCGTTCTGGCTGCTTATCCGCCGCCATCGCCATCAAGGTTCCACCCAGTGAATGCCCTACCCCCAGTAACGGTGTATCACTCTCCGGTAAGTAGCTCAGTAGCTCCTCTACTAAATTCCCCCAGTTATGATTAACCGGATATTCAGGGTGGTGCCCCAGGCGATCCAGCGGCAGCACATCAAAGGTTTCCGCTAACGGATCAAGCAGTGTGCGATAACTTAAGCCAGGAAAGCCGTTGGCATGGGCAAACACGATATGGGGGCGTTGGGCAGCATCGGCAGACATGGTGGGCTCGCAGAGTAATCAGACAGGAAAGCAACGCGGGAGAAGCATCCACGTTATCTATTATTTTAAACAAACTATCATACGTCTGTTTTAACGCGCTCCTGACAGAGCGTCAATCGACATAAGTATTAACAAGCTAATTAAAACAGTGGCAATTGCTGTGCAGTGATTTCTTCTGCCAAGCGATATCCAACACCTAATAGACGAACAGGCTTGGCACCTCTTGCCCAACCTACGCTTAGCAGCGTTTCGAACTGCTCAAGATTCGGCGCAGGGTCGGCGTGCTCGACGGTGGTTTGGGTAAAATCGTTGAACTTTACCTTCACCACTAACCCGCGCACCGCAGGCGGCGGTTCGAGGCGGGCATAACGGCGCTTTAAATCCTCAATCAATAATGGCAGTTCCTGCTGACAGCTTTCTAGCGTAGGTAGGTCTTGGGGATAAGTCTGTTCAGTGCTGATGGATTTACGCTCACGGTGGATTTTCACTGGCCGTTCGTCCCGCCCGTAACTCAGCTCATGCAGCCGATAGCCGAAGCGTCCAAAACGCTCCACCAGTTCAGTGAGAGGCCACGCACGCAGATCCGCACAGGTGCGAATACCCAATTCCGCCAGCTTCTCCGCAGTACGCGGCCCTACACCATGGATCTTTTTGACGGGCAGTTGTTGCACGAAATCATCAATAGCCTCGGGAGTGATAACAAACAGACCGTCGGGTTTGCGCCAGTCACTGGCAATTTTGGCGAGAAATTTATTAGGTGCCACTCCTGCCGAGACGGTAATCCCCACTTCGCTCCGCACCTGTTCGCGAATCGCCTCAGCCATACGGGTCGCACTGCCATGATGAAGAGTGACATCAGAGACGTCTAAAAATGCTTCATCCAATGAGAGCGGTTCAATAAGCTCAGTCACATCACGGTAAATAGCAAACACCTGGCGTGCCACCGCTTTGTATTTCGCCATATCGCCACGCATCACCGTGAGGTGCGGGCAGCGCTTAAGCGCCTGCGCCATGGGCATGGCGGAGTGAATGCCAAACTTACGTGCCGGATAGTTACATGTCGCCACCACCCCGCGCTGCTCCACACTGCCGCCAATCGCAATGGGAATATCGGTTAACGCGGGGTTATCACGCATCTCTACCGCTGCGTAGAAGCAGTCACAGTCGCAATGAATAATTTTGCGCACAGGCCGACCTTGCCTCCGCCACTACCTGTAAAAAAGCACAGTTTATCACAGGTATTCGTAGCAGCGCTGAGCAGGCTTCTCGGCTCATATCGACTGGTTCAAATCATGTACCACAGAAAGTGCGTAACACCTGCTCACTTTCCGTAGCGGGGGCTGCCAGGCGACGTGCCTCAAACGAGTCATCAAAAGGCTGCGTCACCACCGCCAGCAGCGTATGGAACGGGGTAAAGTCCCCCTCATAAGCAGCATCAATCACCTCTTGAATACGGTGGTTGCGGGGGATAATCACCGGATTGGCGCGGCGCATGGCGTCCAGGCGTTCATTCTGTTGGCTAGCCGCCTGTGCTGCCTGCCAGTTTTCCAGCCACGCCGCCAACTCATCAGGCTGGGTTGTCAATTTCAACAAGGCATCGCGCTGTTCATCATTGGGCGACGCAGCAAATTGGGTCAGCGCATCAAAGGTGGCGGTCATATCCATCCATCCCTGATGCATTTGGGTTTTCAGCCTCTCCATCAGCGTAGCGGCCTGGGTGCTTTCGGACGCCAAACCCAGCTTATCGGCATAAAAGCGTTGCTGCTCAGCATCAAACAGCGGCTCAAAACGGCGAATAATCTCGGTGGCCTGCTCAACCACCGAATCACCCTCTTCACGCATCAACGGCAGCAGGGTTTCGGCAAAGCGGGCCAGGTTCCACTGGGCAATAGCCGGTTGATTATTGAAAGCGTAGCGCCCTCTCTGGTCGATCGAGCTATATACTTTTTGCGGATCAAACTGCTCCATAAAAGCGCAGGGGCCGTAATCGATGGTTTCACCGGCAATGCTGCAGTTGTCGGTATTCATCACCCCATGAATAAAACCAAGGCTCATCCAGTGAGCGACCAGCGCCGCCTGGCGGGCAGTAACAGCCTCCAGCAGCGTCAGGTAAGGGTCTTCGGCGTTGGCTGCCTCAGGGTAGTGGCGGGTAATCACGTGGTCTGCCAGCGCTTTTAAAGCAGTTCCATCGCGTCGCAAGGCAGCAAACTGAAACGTCCCTACCCGAATATGGCTGCTGGCAACTCGGGTTAGCACCGCCCCCGGCTCAACCATCTGGCGCACAACCCGTTCGCCAGTGGAAACAGCGGCCAGTGCGCGGGTAGTAGGCACCCCTACAGCGGCCATAAACTCACTCACCAGGTATTCACGCAGCACTGGGCCAAGCGGCGAGCGGCCATCACCTCCACGGGAAAACGGCGTGCGACCACTGCCTTTTAGTTGTATAT
Source organism: Vreelandella olivaria (assembly GCF_023507745.1). Lineage (GTDB taxonomy): Bacteria > Pseudomonadota > Gammaproteobacteria > Pseudomonadales > Halomonadaceae > Vreelandella > Vreelandella olivaria_A. The sequence goes on from NZ_JALPZO010000140.1 coordinate 5,563, forward strand.
CGCGACGTACCTCCAGCTGGTCGATGACTTCACCCAGTAAAAGCGCCCGGCCATCGCCCAGCTGCGGCACAAAGTTGCCAAACTGATGGCCAGCGTAGCCGAGTGCTTTGGGTTCTGCCCCTGGCGGCAATTGGTTACCGCTAAACCATTCCGCCAGGACGGCGTCCTCAGGCCGTGCCTGCATGCCCAAGTGCGTTGCCAACGCGTCGTTAAAGGCAATCAAGCTCGGCTCAGCCACTGAGGTCGGCATACAGGCGACCCACAATGGTTCTGGCAGCGTGGCAAACTGGTGTTCAAAGGTCAGCACGGGCAACTCCGCTTTTAAAATAAAGGCCTGGGGAATACCCTAGCAGCTTACTCAAGTTCCCGCCCACGGATTGCGATGCCTTCTGGCGGTTATGGATAGAAGGCAATATATGGTACCGAAGATGCGTTAAGTACTTTTGAGGCAGGCGACGGCATGCTCTAACACTGGCGTTAGCGGTGCCCGCCACTGATGGGTCAGAAGCACATCGGCACGGGTAACGCCCAACGAAAGCGAGGCGATGGGCAGCCCCATGGCATGTGCATCGCGGCAGAAGCGGTAACCGGAGTAGACCATCAGCGAAGTGCCCACCGCCAGCACGGCATTTGCACGCTGCAGGCCCGCCTGGGCGGCCATTCTTCTCGCCGGTGGCACCACATCACCGTAATAGACGACCTGCGGTTTTAAAATACCGCCACAACGTGGGCAATCGAGTACTTTAAAGGCAGAGAAATCGGTTTCTAAATCCGCATCGCCATCTGGTGCATGCCGGGCCTCCAGCACCGCAAAAGCCGGATTTAACTTCGCCATTTCGCTATGCATCGCGTGGCGCATCATCTGATAACCACAGGCCATGCACGCCACCATATCCGCACGCCCATGCAAATCAATGACTTTTCTGGACCCTGCCCGTTGATGTAACCGGTCTACGTTCTGCGTCACCAAAAGCGCCACATGCCCCATGGCCTCTAAGGCTGCCAAGGCACGGTGGGCCCCGCTCACCTGGGCTTCGCGCATGGCTTTAAAACCTACCAATGCCCGTGCCCAATAGCGCTGGCGCACTGCCAAGGAGCCGATAAAATCACCATGCTGCACCGGTGGAGGACGCTTCCACTGCCCGTCGGCATCACGATAGTCAGGAATACCACTATCGGTGCTCACGCCTGCCCCGGTAATCACCCACAATGAAGGGTAGTGCTCAATAAAAGCCGCCAGTTCTTCACCGGCTTTTTGAACGGTTTTTGCTATTTCCACTACCTGCGTCAATAGTTCACCTCTAGGCAATATTACCGAGTCTCGACGATACTGTATGACAACGAAAACATCTGTAATGCGCAACGGCTACTCATTAAAGGAGCATTTCATGCAACGGGCCAAGCAACAGGATCATGATGTTGTGATTGTCGGCGGCGGTATGGTGGGCGCAGCTCTGGCAGCTCGCTTAAGCCATGCGGGCATCTCGGTGGGGCTGGTTGAGCGAGGCAGTCCCCCTACGCCACTCAGCGGCGATTATGACCTGCGCATTTCATCGCTCAATGCCCGTTCGCTGGCCTTTGTAAAAGCCAGCGGTACCACCCTGCCGGAAGAGCGCTGCTGCCCATTCCGGCACATTGATGTCGCCAACCAGGATGGCTCCGGTCATTCGCTGTTCTCTGCCCAGGATAGCGGGATGGACGATTTCGGCATCTTTATCGAAAACCGAACGCTGCAATATGCGCTGTGGCAACGCCTGGAACACCTCCCCAGCGTTACCTGTTATACCCACTGTGCGCCGCTAAGCACCATCTCCTCCAGCACAGCTCGCATACTGGAGCTGGATAATGGAAAAACATTAAGCACCCGTTTAATTGTTGGTGCCGATGGCGCACGCTCTACCCTTCGGGAACTAGCGGGCATTAGCGTAAGCAGCTATGACTACCACCAGCGGGCAATGATCATTAATGTGGAAACCGAACTACCCCAGCAGGATATCAGCTGGCAATACTTCACTCCCACGGGGCCGATTGCCATGCTACCTCTGCCCGGCCAGCGTGCCTCTCTGGTGTGGTACGACAGCCATGAGGCTACTCACGCTCGCGAAGCACTTGATGACGAGGCGCTGATGAGTGCCATCGAATCCACCTACCCCAAACGCCTGGGTAAACTGACCCGCATCGTGGCGCGGGCCAGCTTTCCGGTTAAGCGCCAACACGCCAAGCGCTATATAGGTAAACGCTTGGCACTGATTGGTGATGCCGCCCACGTAGTGCATCCCCTGGCGGGGCAAGGGCTGAACATCGGCCTGCACGATGCCGACACCCTGGCAGAGCTGATCATCAATGGAAGCGACCCCGGCGACAAGGTCATGCTCCACCGCTTCGAATGCCAGCGCCGCCTGGCCAATCAAGCAATGATTGCCGCCACCGACAGCTTTCACCACCTGTTTACCGGCGCAAAACCACTGCGACAATTAGGCGATCTCAGCCTGCATCTTACCGAACGCCTCCCGTTCGCCAAGCGCATGATGATGCAGCAGGCCAATGGGCTAAACCCCTTCAAAATGCGCTAACGCCGGAGGGTATTATCGCCACACGTGCGGAGCTTTCAGGCGCCAATCACTTGTTTTATCGCATGGTACCAACCAGACCTTTATAGCAGACTACGGCGACTGGTTAGAGAAAGGACTTGCCGTTACAAAGCTCCCACGCTCAAGCTGTGTAGCGAAAACCAGACACGACCCAACGCCCGCTGAACCGCCTGTTCTGCATGAATCTCGGTAGTATCAAACAGCGGCACATCGGTATCGGCTTGCTGAATCAGCAGGCCAATCTCAGTACATCCCAGAATCCCCCCCCTGTGCCCCCGCTCTGCCGACGAGGTGATGATCTCAAGGTACTCGGCTTTAGCACCAGCCTTTACAACACCCAGGCACAGTTCCCGATAGATCACCGAATCATGGTGCATAACCTGGCATTAACCCGCCGTCAGCTACACTACGCCGCAGCCCCATCAGCAACGCCCACAACCGACTAATACCCACAGAGCCAACCAATAGAACCACTCCCATCGCCATAAAATAGATGCCAATGAGTGCCGTGCCTTAGGGTTCAGATGGTTGGAGCGTTAAACCTTGCAGTGCTGGGAATTAACGTTTTACTTACCGGAACATAAAGAGCACCAGAGAGCTATTTTTACGGTGCAGTAGCTTGTATGGGGTGCAACACCCTGCATCATTTATCTATGTCTATCTCCGTGGGGTGTCAAATGACAGCGCCCGAACTCGAAACCCTCAGAAACGCTGCCATGACGCTCTCCGAACGGGAGCGCTCAGCTTTAGCCAAAGATCTCGTGGCAAGTCTGGATAGCCCTGCCGAGAAGACGTTCGATCTGGTCGGCTGCCTCCATTGCTCCACCGCCCTCGCTCAGAGTGGCTGCAAGAGTACGAGCCGAGGCCGTGTATGACGAATCGTCCAGCAGCGTCTTCACGACTGTCCGTAGTTCCTTCGTGGCTATCTTCCGCCCACTGAGGTGATGGCGCAGCACAAGACCCGCGCCACGGTCGGCGACCGCCTGGCCGATAAGGAATTGCTCGACCTGCTGGGGGATCACGACCATCGGCACCCCAAAATGGAGCCCCTCCATCACACTGTTCATTCCGCCGTGTGTCACGAACACCGCCGCCTGCCGCAACACCGCAAGTTGGGGCACAACGGCCCGTACCACGATGTTCGACGGCGCTGATTCGAAATCGGCGGGGCCCATGGCACGGCCGACGGCCAGCAGCACGTTCGCGGGCAGCGCCGCGAAGGCCTCAATGCAAGATCGGAAGAAGTCTTCGCCGCCACGGTGCAGCGTTCCCAGAGACACCACCACCAGTGGGGCCTCATCTTCAAGGAGACGTTCGAGTTGCGCATCAATCTCCTCGGTACGTGGCGCGGTATCAATGGAAGGGCCGACGAAGTGGCTACTCGCATCGCAGCGGTCGTCGGGAGATTGAATCCATGCAGGAATTGGGAAGATCGTTAGATCACCTCGGGTCGGGAACATCGGACTCGATGGTAAGAGATCACGACCTACGCTTCGCAGTAGCCGGCGTCGCGCGCCGAGGGTTCCCGGCAGAGAAGTCGCACTCTCCCACACTACGGCGAGACGCTCGCGTACTGTCAAACGACGGAACACAGATGCATTGACGAGGATCGTGGTCATAAGAGAGATCCCTGGGCGGCGCAGACTGGTTGCGAGCATTCGCCCCCATAAGGCGTTCGAGTCGAACATGACCGCGTCCGGCGGGTCCTGCCGCAGTTCAGACTCCAGCAGCGGCAATAGTGTCTGCGCCGCTTCCAGTAAACGCTGCACGACCCTTGCCGATCCGCCGTGAGCGTTGGCATCGGCAATGACCTTGGAGGAGATGGTGCCATCGGGATAGGCGCGAAAGGTGGCCCCAGCCTGCTCGACAACAGCGCGGAACTCCTCGGTGACGTAGAAAGTGACGTTAATGCCGCGCCGGACCAATTCACGGACCAGCGGCACGCTGGGGTTGACATGGCCAGCTGCCGGTATAGCGATCATGATGATGCGGATCATCGGCACCTCCGTGCGGATTACTCTCAAGTCCGAAGGGTGGAGCCTGATGCTCTGTGAGCATAGCGCCCGCCATCACCGGTGACAGAACAACAGCGAAGCGGAGGTTTTGACATCCGGTGCATGGCCTGGTTATGTTTCGCTTGCTGGTAATTCGAGCTGCCTCTCGCTTCGCCAGACTCGTATGAGCACAACCTCTTTAGCTTGCCTGAGATAGACAACTCGAAATGGCGCGTGAATCAATTCGCGAATACGATCCAGATTGAATTCAGGAACAACCCGGCCAGCATCGGGGTGGATTTGAAGCATTTCGCTATGTTCCAGGATAGCCGCCACGAAATCATCACCGATATGTGGAACATCCTGTTCTTTGTAATACTTCTGAATAGCCTGTAAGTCCTCAAGAGCGGACCGTGCGATGCGTAATTCCATTTACTTGATGCCCAACGTTTTCTTGGCGTCCTCCAACGATACGGTGTTGCCCTCGCGAACATCCATAAGCCCCTGCGCCACCGCCTTTACAAACCGCAATTCCTCTGCGGTTCTCTCATAATCTTCGAGCCCCTGAACAACAGCTATACCGCGGCCACGACTGGTAAGCAGGATTGGGCGATGCGTATCCTGCGCTCGACCAACCACCTTTCCGGGATTGATCTTCAGGTCTGATAGAGGAATGACATCCTCGGAAAATTTCACTTGCATAGTGATCACTCAGCCAACGGTTGGGCACCATTAATAGCACCTGTTAACAGGTGCGGTCAAGAAACATAACGCCCGCCATAAACGGCGCGAAGAACGAGCGTCCGGCGACCACAGAAAGCAAATTTAATGGCTTTGTTATGTGCTCTACTACGCGGCGACAAGCTTCTTGACCCTGAGGTCTTTACGGTGTTGCTCAGCATGCCACAGCTCATATTGAGACTGCTGGGTTAGCCAGCTCTCCGATGAGGTATTAAAAGCGATAGAAAGCCTAATTGCCATTTCCGGGCTAATACCGGCTTTGCCGTTCAAAACGGCGCTTAACGTCTTCCGGCTGACCCCGAGCGCTTCCGCAGCTGCTGTCACAGATAGACCAAGAGGCTCTAGGCAAAGCTCTCTTATTACTTCACCAGGGTGGGGAGGGTTGTGCATCAACATAGGAGTACCTCAGTGATAATCTTCGTAATTCACTATCTCGGCGTCACCATCCTCAAAACGGAACGTCACGCGCCAGTTGCCGCTTACCGTCACCGACCAGATTCCCGACCGATTGCCGGAAAGCTCGTGGAGCCGAAGGCCCGGCAAGTCCATATCTTGGCGCCAGAAGCCGCATTAAGCCTACTGAGAATAAGCCGAAGCCTCTTTGCATGAGCGGCCTGAATCCCTGCAGTGCTGCCGGACTTGAAGAACTTGGCCAAGCCCTTGTGTTTAAAGCTTCGTATCATTCCCTAAATGTACCCTGTAACGTACCAGGTTTCAATGCACAACGCCGGCCATAAACGGAGCGAGGAACGAGCGTCCGGCGACCGCAGGGAGCGAATTTAATTGCATTGTTAGATTTTTCTGGCACGTACAAATAAAACGTCCCCAGAAGTAAAATCGCTTTCCTGAACGAGGTCCGATTTTGTTTCAATCACGGAAAAACCAGCCTCTAAAAGCAATGACTTCAGCTTCTCAACTGTGAAATAGTGATCCCATAGCACATAGGTGAATGATTCGCCCGAGTCGGGAATGACAATATACTTTTGCCCCCAAACCTGCTCTTTTTCAAAATGCTGACACTCTGACAACACGTAACAAGGTGACTTTGACCAAAATCCATTGGCATCTGCCCTTTCCCAAGAACGTCCCTCCGTTTTAGTTTGCGAAATGCCTGCGCCAAATACATCAAATACCAGCACACCACTTGGGGTAAGTAACTGATAGACATTCAAGAGAAACGTTTTCTGTTGTTCGCTTGTCAGTGCGCCGAAATCACAATAAATGCAGGTTGCCACATCAAAATCACCTGCATCAATTTTGTCGAGGTAAGACTGATGCAGATACTGAACCGTCAGTCCTTTTGATTTTCCTGATTCAATAGCGTGGTTGATCGCTGATTCGTTGATATCCACACCAACAGCCGACCATCCGCGAGCGGCAAACGCCTGAGTATAAAGACCTGGGCCACACCCAAGATCAATGATAGAGCCTGTACCCGACTGATTCTCGAGAACCCAGTCAACGGTTGCTCTGATCGTTTTTGGCTTACGGCTTGCTGCATCAGAATCTGGATTGAGGTGTGCTTTCAGCAGTTGCTCGCGAACATAGGAGTTCGACCAGATGTTTGCATTTCCAGTTTCGTATAGTTCCATCAAGTCTCCCGAAAAATCTAACGAGGCTGTAGAAAAAACCGATTTCGAGTCGTCTCCACCGCCTCTCGTCCTAATTTACTTACTCAGCCAGTCATCTGGCTGAGTAATCTTAATATCGGCATTTAGCCACTTGGGCGCCCAGCTAAAGCTTGTTGAAGACGGCCTTTTGCTCTTAAAAAGCAACTTACCCCGCTCTAAGCCCTTCATGACGCGGCTAAATGACCATAATTCGCTAACTTCTCAATATTGTGTATCAGGCAGTAAAGCTGCCACTGGCCCTGTACTTTCTTCTTGCCCCGAAGACTGAAGCGGTTCAGTCTTTTCGTCGTGCCAATGTTTCCAAAGACGGGTT
>NZ_JALPZO010000141.1 GCF_023507745.1 Vreelandella olivaria
CATGCAGCTTACACGCGAGAGTACTTGGGCTGGGGCGTGTTTGCGCTCATGCCACGGCTCTGTATCAAAAAGGCCTAACAATTCATTCAAGCCGACGCCGCTTCGCGGCGCGGCTTAATTCAGGCGTGTGTGTCGGGCATGACACAAAACTAGAGAGGTGCAAGTCCTCTTACCAGGTGTTCGCAGAGCCGAAGGTTAGGCAATGGCAAGGGCGTCGTCGCGAGGCGGCGTCTGAAGGAAGCCGGCGTCGAAGTGACGGGGTGATGAACAAGAATCGGATATGAGGTGTGACATAGCTGAGGCGAGCGGGCACGCAACCGCGAAGCCTTCCATCTGCGCAAGGGCTGTGTTTTATAAATCCGGCATTCACGTCACGACAGTTTTGTGCCTTACCCCGAGAGGTCTGTTCTGTGTTGAGGGATCAACTGACTGACAGGCAACTGTCAGTGATCGCAGGGCAGAAGTCAGCAAACGACATAGTAGGAAGCGCCTTCGTGCTTCCGAAGGTCTGAACGTTTACGGGATTGATCGGAATGAAGGACAGCCGTAATGCCTCTGCCAAGCCTGAACTTAGGCCACCGCCCTTAGCGGTGGAGGAAACGGCTGTCAATGACAGCCAGCATCAACACCCCATTGCTGGATCATTACTGGCGCAAGTACTGGAGCCGGATAATCTGGTGCGGGCGCTGCAACAAGTGAAACGCAACAAGGGAGCGGCAGGCGTGGATGGGATGACGGTGGCAATGTTGCCGGGGTACCTAAAGCTGCACTGGCGCGAGTTGAAGGAACGACTTTTGAATGGAAGCTACCAACCCCAAGCGGTGAAGCGAGTGGAGATCCCCAAGGCAGATGGACGCAAGCGCAAGCTGGGCATACCGACAGTAGTCGATCGGTTTATCCAACAAGCAGTAGCGCAAGTGTTGAGTCGACAATGGGAGCCGACGTTCCACAAACATAGCTACGGCTTCCGGCCGGGGCGCAGCGCGCATCAAGCGGTACGCCATGCACAGCAACTGATGGTGGGCGGCAGACAGTGGGTGGTGGACATCGACCTGGCCTCATTCTTCGACCGCGTGAACCATGACAAGCTCATGGAAAAACTGCGGGAGAAAGTCCGGGAAAAGCCACTACTTTATCTGATCAAGCGCTACCTGAAAGCGCCCGTGCAGGTCGGGAATCAAACCAGTAAAAGCATTGAGGGCGTGCCACAAGGCGGACTTCTGTCGCCACTGTTGGCGAACATCGTGCTGAATGAGCTGGATTGGGAGTTGGACAAACGCGGCCATAGTTTTGCCCGTTATGCGGATGACTGTCAGATATATGTTAGCAGCCAACGCGCAGGCGAGCGGGTGATGAGCAGCGTGCAGCACTTCATCGAAGGAAGCCTACGGCTCATGGTGAATAACGAGAAAAGTGCGGTGGACAAGGCGTGGAACCGGAAATTCCTTGGCTTTAGTTTTAGTCGGCGCCCCGGTCATGCATTGAAAGTGTCAGACAAGGCACTGGAGAAGCTCAAAGACACGGTGCGCGGACTATGCCGTCGAACACGAGGCCATAGTATTGGCCGTGTAATTGCAGACCTGAAGAAAAGCCTGCTCGGCTGGAGAGCTTACTTTGGCATCGCTGAAGTGAAGGGCCTGCTGCAAGACACGGACAAATGGATACGACGGAAGTTGCGGTGTTATCTGTGGAAGCAATGGGGCCGTAAAGGTTACCGGATGCTCAGACGACTAGGAGTCGACAGGCAATTGGCTTGGAATACAGCCAAATCTGCGCATGGCCCTTGGAGGCTGAGCATGAGTCCGGCTCTGTACAGGGCGTTGCCGAATAGATACTTTATGAATTTGGGGTTGCCATCGCTGGCAGCATAATGATCAGTAAGTAAACGAACCGCCGTGGTACGTGATCCGTATGCCCGGTGGTGTGGGAGGAGCGGGGCCGTGAGGCCTCGCCCTATCCCGATTATGTGTAAGCAGCCAGTCAATCAAAGGAGTACTAGTTGAGCGAAAATGATGTGGCCATGTATGTTGCGCTCGGGACTGTTATAGGTTCCTTAATTGGTATATTCATATCTTCACTGCTTGGTCGGGCCCAAGCAATTTCAACATTTCGGCAGGATTGGATAAATTCGCTGCGGGGTGTTTTCTCGGATGTCCTTCTACAAGCTGAGGTTTTTACGGATGTAGCATATCAAGACAATGAAGAAGCTTACCGAGAGAAGGTGAAATTGCTAAAGGCAATATATCAAGCCAAGGTTTTTCTCAACCTGAATGAAGAACCATCCCAGAATCTCGTAAAATCAGTCGAAGAAATCCCAGAAATATATATGGGAAAAAAGGGTGGTTCTAAACAATTCAAAGAGAATCGTCACGAAATTGAAGAATTGATGCGAGATATACTGAAGGAGGAGTGGGATAGAGTTCGAGACGGAGAGCTACAATGGAAAATCAAGAGGTACCTGAGGAAGCGGTTCAAGGCAGAGCCCGTCTCATATCACGAATTGGTGGTTTTAGTTTTCTTGCTGATGTTTATCATTATTGCGGGGGTCTGCATTGCTATATTCCTATAAACAAACCACACATAACAAATTGCTGTTGTCGCAGCGCAAAAAGCGCGCTGCTGGGACGCCTCCGCTGTCGCTCCAGCGCCCCAAAGCAAGGCGTTATGCCTGAAAAAACAACACATCAAAGGAGTGTAGAGCTATGAGCCGATACCAAGAAATCCAAAACGAGTTAAATGCGGTAAGTCCTGCGCCCCTTGATTTGCCAAAATTGTATTTTCTTGGTGACACCGGAGCAGGCAAAACCACGATCATCAGAAAGCTTCTTGGCACAGAGGAAAATAAATTCCCAACCACCCGTCAAAAACGAACAACGGTAGCACCAACTGAATACGTAATACGCAACGGAACAGGCTTTGATCTTACGGTCGTACTGAAACCACTCTCGGAAATAGAGGGCTACGTAGATGAAATTCTCAAAGATGCCATTGGCAAGTTCTACAAAGATCGGGCCAAAGATAAAATAGTCAAAAATATCCGTCAAACCAGCGACCAAAGATTCCGTCTGTATTATCTTCTTTCAACGGAATTCTCAGGAGAAATAGCCGATCAAATAGCCAGTCTTCTTCCAGCCTTAGAAGATGGCGTTCGCGGCTACCAACAAGATTTTCCAGAAGACCAAGACGAAACCGGTATCTTCGTTGAGTTTGTAATATCAGAACTTGGCACCCCATATTCTGACATTCGCAATGCCGTAATAGCAGAGATACAAAGACTCACCGCTGCATCATGCGAAGGAGCAACATTGGGGTCAGAATGGAGGCTCCATAAGTACGAAACAACGACAAGAGAGTATTTCGTAAAAAAGTGCAAAGAGTTGTTGTCTAGCGAAATCGACTCAATATCACCTGTCATTGAATACGCTCGGTTGCGTGGGAACTTAAAGGCTCCTTGGCTACGAGAAGGCGTAGAAGCAGTCGTTATTGATGGTGAGGGTATTGGTCACGATACGAAAGAGGCTGGGCAATTAGACTCTAGACACTATGATTATTTTTATGATTCCGATGCGATTCTTTTAATTGAAGAGAGCAAAAAGCCTTTTGTCGCAGGAGGGAAGAGCGCCTTGAAAAGTATTTTTCAGCGCGGGTATGGCGATAAGCTTTTTTTGCTTTTCACTAAGCTCGACGAAGTTGAGCCATACGATTCGGAAGACCCCACTGATGAGGATCGAATTGAGGATGTTAGAGATGGCTTAGTAAATGTACTGGCTTCTTTGCGGGATGATGGTCTCGACATTGAGCCAGACGAAAACAAGATTTTATTCCTTGGAGGTCTTCAAAATGAAGAGATGTATGAAGCAGGGGTGCAGCAGCTAAACCAGGTTTTCGAGCAGGCGCATGAGATGTCGCGCTTCCAGCAATCCTTTGTGGCTCCAGTTTACGATTTCGAAATGCTTTCCGCTTTCCTTGTTGAGTCAACAAAGAAATTTAATGACTTGTATCGCGATATGCTGTCCGCACAGCACTGGAAGACAGTTGAGGCTTTTAATCGGCGAATGGATATGGGTATTGACGGTTTTAGGATGTTTACTCCAATAACCGATTTTGAAGAAAAATTGAATGAAGAGATGGATAGCTTTATAGCAAAACCTATCGCTTGGAAGCAAGAGGTAAGTGATACTCTACAAAGAGAAAGCTTAAATAGCATTCGTAGGCAGTTCAATAAATTGGTGATCGACTTCGCACGTCACGAAATCATCAGGGTTCCTCACCAGGAATGGAATGCCGCGTATTGTTACAGTGGGCGTGGGTCAACATCTTTGCGTAGAGCGGATATCGAGGCGATCTTAAAACGCTCCGTTCCCCCGTTTGCAACATCTGAGCGAGTCAAGGATTTCAAAGATAGCGTGAAACGGCTGCTTGAGACTGCAATATCAAACTGTGAGATGGCATAACAAACGGCTGCACCGGACAAATTTTCGCTGTCACCTTTTTTGCAAAAACACGCAAAAAAGCCGCCATCAAAAATTTGCTCGGTGAGCCGAGCGTTAGGCTTAAATCGAACACACGAGGAGAGGATATGAAAGCAAAATGTCTTTGCGGCTCTATTGAGGTTGATACAACCGATCACAATGAAGTTGGGCTCTGCCATTGCTCAATGTGCAGACGCTGGACAGGAGGCCCGATGTTCGCCGTTCATTGTGGTTCTGACGTTAGCTTCAATGGCCAAGAGCCATCGCGATATCAATCATCCGACTGGGCCGAGCGGGGATTTTGTCCAACGTGTGGAACTCACCTCTTCTATCACCTGATTCCCAGCAACGAGTACATTCTTCCAGCGGGCCTTTTCCAAGATCAAGAATTCAACCTTTCGAGTGAAATCTTCATTGACGAGAAACCAGCTTTTTATGAGCTGAAGAACGAAACCAAAAAAATGACGGGGCAACAAGTCTTCGAGCAATATGCTCCAAAAGATTGAAGCAAAGCCTAACAAGTCGCTCAAGTTCGTTCCGCGCTTCGCGCTCCACCGGACGCGGCTAACGCCGCGCCGCTTAGCTTAGACGTTAGCTGAATAGGAGAGCGAGTGCGACTCAGCGATCTTACAGACAAAGAGCTTCTGCAGCTTCAAGCGTCCGCAACAAATGAGCTTAAAGCCAGGGGTGTAGTCCGGACACAGAATAACCCGCTCGGCGATTACACGGAGTGGCTAGTAGCGAAGGCTCTGGATCTTGAGCTTCAAGCAAACTCCAAAGCTGGGTATGACGGTGTCAGTAAAGATGGTGTGCGTATACAGATCAAGGGCCGCCGCGTTACGCCCACAAATAATTCGCGTCAGCTTAGCGCTATCAGGAAGTACGCCGAGAAAGATTTTGATGCTCTAGCAGCCGTAATTTATGATGAGCATTTCCACATTATTGAAGCGTTGCTGATCCCCCACGAAGTTGTAGGGGAATACGCTTCGTACCGTGAGCATGTGAATGCTCACATCTTGATATTGAAAGGGCCAATTTTAAGTGATCCACGGGTTCAATCCATCAAGCAGGCGTTGTGCAGCTAACAAGGCCAAGCACGGGGACAGCTTTTTCGTTGCGGCTTTGCCTCCACTACAAAGCAGCCCGTGTTGGCGGCGTTATGCATTCGAGTGTGTAAGTAAGGAGGGTATGTGAAAACAGGGTTGGTTATTTACTCTTCGTCAATTCACCGCTTAGCCGAATTCTACTGCCATGTTTTTGGCTTTGAAGTTTCCGAAAAAGATGAATCATACGCCTTGCTAATAGCTGGTAGCTTCGAGCTTGTTCTACTTGAAACTGAGGTTTCGAAAAAGGCGTCTAGTACAGGCAAAGCCAGAGAAGATACGCCAATAAAGCCATCATTTTTTATCGATACCCCTCTTGAGCTAGTTGGCGAGAAAATAAAGGAAAAAGGTGGAGCTTTATATCAACCCAAGAGTTGGAATTTTGGTGGTCGCCAAGTATGTGATGGCTGTGATTGTGAAGGTAATATTTTCCAGTTAAGAGTTGGGAAAAATGCATAACAAACGGCTGTTGTCGCCCCTATGGGGCTGGGACGGCCTTTCCGCCGCTGCGCGGCTACAAGTCCGCCCCAAAGCCGGGCGTTAGGCGCTGGCGGCCCAGAGTCTTTTGCGATGATTGGAGCCCTCACGCTCCGAAAGGCCGTTGGTACCTGTCGGTCGCATGATTATGGATGGGCGGGCATCCCCGTGGTTGGCAAAGAGAATGAAAATACACATCATTGGTGGCCCTGGAAGCGGAAAGACCTACATCGCTAGACATCTAGCCGAGAGGTATGATATTCCCATCCTCGATCTTGATGATATTTTCTGGGACCATGAGATAAAAGACTACGCGTCTCGGGCTGATCCCATTCAGAGAGATGCGGCTCTCCGTCGTTTCATCCAGAAGGATAGTTGGATAGTGGAGGGAGCCTATGACCGGTGGCCGACCCAGAGTTTTCAGTCTGCCGATTGGATTTTCGTTCTTAATCCCCCTCTTTGGCTGAGGCAGCTCCGAATTTTCCGGCGCTTTTTGAAGCGAAAGATTGGTTTTGATCGGAGCAGGAAGGAAACGATCCGCGGTCAGATAGAATTGATGGCTTGGAATAAAAAGTATGATCGCGACAATCTCATTCGTGCCCAGTTCCAGTTAAGAGATTTGTCTCTTTCATTCATTCGCTGCCAGGGGCTTTCGGATGTCTTACAGCATTTGGACAAATCCCGTAAGTAGAAGGGAAAATCTGGATAGACTCCTGCGCCTAACAAGGCGCTGCAGACCGACACTTGACAATGGCCACCCTGCGCTGCCGCTCCGGGCGGCCATTGTCAAGCGCGGCTGAGCTTGGCGTTAGGGCTGATCGTAGTGACCACCAATAGCGAAGATATAAATGAACTTGTCATCGAATCGATATATCAAACGATCTTTCTGTGATATCCGCTTAGACCACAGGCCAGAGAGGTTGTGCTTTAG
>NZ_JALPZO010000142.1 GCF_023507745.1 Vreelandella olivaria
GGCACATGGCCTTGCTCCGCTGCACGGCTCAACCAGCTTTCCGCCGCTTCCAGGCGGCGGCGTTTGGTGAAGTACCACCCCCGACCATTCATAATCTGACGACCCCACAGGGTTTGGGCTTCCGGCAACCCGGCTTCAGCGGCCCGTTTTAGCCAGTTGCCTGCACGGGTGGGAATGCCCAGCAGGTTGTAGAACTGGGTCAGTCGGGAAGCATCCAGATTGGCGTAGATATAGTACAGGGCCAGCATCGCCTCCGGGTCGCCCGCTTCGGCATTGGGCAGGGTAATGTCCAACGCTGCCTCTCGCCAGCCTGCACTGTTGTCAGGGCATCGGTCGCCGGCTACGCAGGCACCGCCTCTGAACAATTGCAGCATGGCGTAGGGGTCGCCTTGCTCGGCAGCCTGTAAATACCACGCCATCGCTTCGGTGGTTAAGCCCAGCATATTCTGTCTGCGTTCTGACTCGCCCATGTAATACATAGCGTCTACATCGCCAGCATCAGCCGCTTGGCGTAAATAAGGCATGGCATCTGTTGAATGCCCTATATTGTAAAGGCGCATACCTTCATCTTTGGCGGCCTGGATATCCGCGGGTAACGCCCAGCTATTGAGTGACCAAACTAACAGTGCAACAAACACACTTTTTTTAAATAACATGGCGAAAAACACTCGTTTAATGTTCACGATAGCGCACCCGTGTGCCGCGCCGTGTGGAATAGGTTTCACGATATTCATCAATATCGGTTCCCAAACGGCGGGATATTTGGCGATAATTGTCTTGTGCTCTTACCGAAGCTGGGCCACCACGGCCATTTCGCCGCATAAAGGCATCTAATGCTTCGCGGTTATGGCAGTAGGCTTCTACCCAGGCAGCGTCGCTATCAAACCGGCCTGTTGGGGTCATTTTTGCCACGGCCCGTTCAAACAGCTGCTGGGCGGCATCACGGGTATAGTGATGGCCTAAGTACCCCCGCTCCAGCCACTCCAAACAGCTGGCGATAGCAATTTGCTGTAGGTCAATTGCCTGCCCTCTATCAAATCTTTCTCTATCCACGGTATAGCCCCGCCAGCCGGGCGGGGTGATCAGTGTATTCAGCAGTGGCCCCAATGCTTCCGGGGGAAGGTGTTGTACCCATGTAGAAAGCTCGGGGCCAGTTTGGGGATTGTTTGAAGCATCCACAATGGCGTAGGCAATCAAGCCTGCCCGATCACTCTGGGTCATTAGCTCATAAAGGCGCTTAATGCCGTCAATGCCCCTGGCGGCCAGCAGGCCTACATCCAGTAGCGTGGTGGTGGCCAGGTAGGAAAGGTAACCCAGCCCTTCAAACGCATCGGCATCTACCCAATCGACAAACCCGTAGTTATTGTCGCGCAGGGCCTGACTGAGCATCATCATCCACAGGTTAAGCTGCTGCAGGTCTAGCTCAATCGCGATTTGCCCACCTACGCCCGCCCCCGCCACCACTTTAGCCCGCGTATAGGCAATAAATTTGCCTTGATGGAGGCCCAGCCGCATACCTAGCTCGCCACCAATACCGCCGTTGGCCTCCAGCCCCAGTACCGCTTTACCCAGTGAACGCCAGGCCTCCAGATTGTTCTGCTGCACGCTAAGGGTTAGCCAGTCCTGATCAGCCAACTGGGGCAGTTGGCTGGTCAGGTCCATGGGGGGTTGCCAGCGTAGGGAGCAGTTGGTTTGCACGCCCAGCGTGGCGCCCGCAAAGGCTTTGAGCGCTGCGCCTTCTGCTTCACGTTTGGCCCATTCCGTACCGGTGATTTTGATGCCCTGGTGGTCGAAACTGAGCCCTGTTTGGGCGGTGAGCGCAAGAGAGGCACCGGCAAACCCTTTGGCAACCGCCGATACCTGTAGGGAATAGCGGCCTAAATTACGCTGCTCTCCGCCGTTCTCCCGCAACACGGCATATAGGGGCTGGGCATTGGCTTCTTCTGGCAGGTGAAGGGTGCCCAGGCTAATGGCTCCACGCGCAAGGCTAAAGGTGCCTTTGATGGAGAGCTGATGATGAATACCGCCGCTGATGTTGGCCTTTCCCGAGCCAGGGCGATGAGTGCTGTGCCAGTGTTGATGGTTGGGGCCGCCTATATTGCGCTGGGTGCCTGCTTCATGGCGTTGCTGCACACGGCCTGACGTACTCACCCCTGCGCTTGTGTGTACTTCTTCCAGCTCAAATACCTGCAACGTGGCATTACGTTCGATAAGCGCCACGGTGTCTTCGAAGTGACCCCCCAGCGCTTCATTCAGCTCGCTATGGGGCATACCGACCAGGCGCAGCATTTGTGCTTGGGCGCTGGCATCAAACAGTCTTAGTTTTTCACGGCTGGGGCCGGTGAAGATGATTTTTTTGAGGGTGTCTTGCCAACCTGTTTTGGCGCTCTCATCCTGCAGCGATTCAACCGTATGGCCCTGGGCGTCGAGCGCTGCGTAAAGGTGGTGTGGCTGGAAGAAACCCAGTGGTTCTTCAAACCATTCCGCCTGGCGCTGAAGGCGTTCGCAGCCTCGTTGGGCAAGCCAGCTCGTTAGCGCTGTCTCTTTGGCCTCCCATAAGGTGGCCGGTAGTATGCCATCTTGCTTAAGCTGCCTTTCCAGCGTGTTCCGCTCGCTATCGGGCATGTCACGCATTAAGTGCCGCAGGCTAATATGGCTCAATGAGCGGCTTCCCATCGGCGAGCTAAACTCTCTTAGTGGAAAGTCATCGCGGACCAGTACATCAATGGATTGGCGGGTGTAGCCGAGCGCATGCCGGTGGTCTTCAATATCGGCTTGCCAAAAAAGTACCCGCTGCGGTGTCATTTGTTCTACTTGGGCTTCGGCAAGCTCGTAAAGAGCGTCCAGCTCGCGGGTTAGCCTTTGGAAGGTGTTACGTTCGTCATTGAACAAATGTAACGGAAGATTGGCATTGCGGGCGGTGGCGGTTGCCCATTGGGATAATTTACTCTCAACGTCGCCAAACAAATCCGCGGCTTGTTTGAGCACATCGTTGTAGTAATCGAACCCATTAATGCCCGGCGACAGGCGCCCCTGCATACTGGTCGTGGTGGCATCGGCCAGCGCCCATTCGGGTGTGGCAACCCCTAAGGTGGCAAGTGTTAAGATGCTCATTTGGTACGTGGAGACATCTTCATCCAATTGCTCAGCTGACTGCCGGAAGTAGTCTCCAATGACCTCGCAGCGTGAGGAGTCCACCGGCGACATGGATTCGCAGTCTGCCAGAAAGGCTTGATATTCCGTCAATGCTTCGCGGACAGGTATCAGCATCCCTGGGCTGGAAACGGAGACCACGTCTCGAATAACCCGCTCACGACACTGGCGATAAACCTCCAGGGCTTGTTCAATCTCGCTTTCCCAGGGTCCGAAGTAGTGACCACCATCAATGACATAGCCTGCCTCTTTCGCCTTTTCTGTACCTGTCTGGTACAGCGCATGTAGCTCTGAGATCAGGCGGGTTTCTTCTGGGCGGGTGAGTCGATCCCAGGCATACGAGCCGGATACAATCAGTGGTGAGAGCCATAGCCAGCCATTTTCCAGTAGCGGTCGGTACTCGCTGACACGTTGACCGGCATCAATGGCTTCCTCCCCCTCTTTTCTATCCGCATTCAGCAGTTCGGCTAAACGCTCCAGCTTTTCCCTGGCACTGTTGCGTTCATCGCGATTGAGAAAGTTTTCCGGGTGTGCGGGTAAAAAACATTCGATAAGGCCAGCATCTTCTGCCAGATGGCGGATGCGCTGTTCAGGATCTTCCGTTAACACCCATTCGGCTAACTCATCAGACGCTTCGTGTAGTGCTTCGGCAACCTCGTGGGTTAATAGCCAGAAGTCTCCTGTTCCGGTGATATAGATGATGTCTGCCCAGCACTTATCCTCACAGACAGTACCAGCGGCTTGCTCAACGCTGCCTTCATAGGGTTCAGGCTGGTGAGTTTGTAATACAATGGGTGGAGGAAAGCTACCTTGGCTATCGGTTGTCATACGTTTTTCTCCACTTCTTTAATCCGCTGTTTGACCGATTGACCGGGTTCGCACAGCGTATTTTCAATACGCTGCCAGCTTGCCTCGTCGGCTTGCTGGATAGCAGGAAGCAGCCTTGCTAAATGCCTACCTTTGGTAATGCCGTATTGGGTGCATCTACCTAGTCGCTTTACCCATTGATCGGGCAAGGTAGTGAGTGTTTCCTGTGTATGTTCGCTTAACCACCACGCCTGCTGGCTTTCCTTCAACGCGGCTTCCATACCAGCGCTCAGCTGCCAGCGTTCAGGAACCGGGGACGTTGGCTCTTCGGCCTGCCACATCAACCACTGGCCTTGAGGGGTGGGGGTGGCCACGTGATGCAGCGGGCTTATCCAGTGGGCGTAAACACTGGCGGGGGCGCTGGCAAGCAAGGCGGTCCAGACGGCAGGTTGCTGAAGATTGATCAGCGTTTTTCCACCGTGGGAGTCATCTAATACAAACAGCGTCTGAAGATGATCGGCGATGCTTTGTAAGGTGTGATGTGCTGAGGGTTGGCACACCCATCCCAAACGCTGTTGGCAGAGCGCTGCCGCGTAATGCCAGGCGTCACTGCCGTTCTGGATAGCCAGTAGCCAAGGGCTGGCCTCTAACAGCGGCGACAACGAAGTGCCCGCAAACAGTGAAATGAAGTCCTGCTTGCCTGAACGTGACAGCAGAGCGCGACACTGCTCCGGTGCACGCCGCTGATCAAGCACGACATAGGAGGGTTGCCCTGCTGACATGACGCCAGACAACATGGGGGCTTGACGGCCTCGTTCGGCCAGTTGGCTCAACCAGCGAGGCATGGGCAATCCTCTCGGGTGCACTGGGTATCATTGATCTTGCCGCAGAGCGGCATAATAGCGGCCTCGCTTAGCTGGTAATCCTTTAGTTTGGGCAGTGAGGTAGGAGGAATTGCCTCATGCACCTCCGCCGCCACATGCCCTGGCAGCAGCGGGCCTTCCACCGCCTGCCCGGTGCCGTTGCCTGGGCTGCCGCCTGCGTTAATGCGTACCTTGGGGCCTACCAGGGTGATGCCGCTGCCCTCCAGCTTGATGAAGCTACCCCCGGCATTCAGGGTGAGTTCATCACTCGCTTCCAGCACGACTTTGTGACCCGCTTTAATGTGCAGCTCTCGGCCACTTTCGCTTAACCATGCCTGCCCTGCCTTGATATGCAGCGAGCCTTGCAGCGTGAAATGCTGCTGGCCTTCGGTATGTTCGAAGCGGTTACCATGCACCGTGTGGTGGTCGTCGTTAGCGATCTCGCTGATGCGGTCGTGGTGGATTTTGAGGTGGCTGTCCCGGCGAATCTCTTCGCTGCGGTCGTTAAGGGTGAGCAGGCCGAGGTCTTTCTGGGCGTGGAGCCAGATCTGCTCTTCCCCCGA
>NZ_JALPZO010000143.1 GCF_023507745.1 Vreelandella olivaria
AGACCGGCGCTTCATGGCCCGCGCCGCACTTCTTTTCCGGCACAAAGCACACTTCACGGCGCTGTCGGTGAAAACGCGCAGGGATTACTTTCTTGCGCTTCGAATAGACCTCAATAGTGGCCCATATGCCTACTGAGAGCCCAATAAATATCATAAAAATCCCAGTTTTCATGAAGTCCTGATAAAGCAAAATAGATAACTGTTCCGATACAAATGGAGATAGCATCATAGGAAAAACAAAAGCGGCCACAAGAAAAGACCAAAATGACAAGGCAATGATTAGCTGATTACCAAAGACTCCGGGCCAACCAGCTCCATAGTCCAGCCAGGTATCGTTAAGCTCGCTGACCGCCCCTTCGTTAAGCGCCGGTTCCCCAGTGGGCAGAGGGTGGGGGGCGAGAAACATAAGCCTGCCGCCCGGCAGGCGCTCCACATTGCCCGCCTGCTGCGGTTTGGTTGGGTCTGGCCCAGCAAGGCCCTTGCGTTTTTTAGCCATTTAGGCTCCTGCTTACGGGTTGATGACCCGGATCGATGACCATCGTGCGCGGGTCCATTACGTACCAGCCATTTGGCTCAATGGGGGCCGTTACGCTATCGGTGGGCTGGTAGTGCGATCCCGGCCCCGTCCCCAGGGCGGGGTTCAGATAGAGCAGCTGAATATCCTGGGCATTGGACTGATACTCCCCCACGTCATTCAAACGCTCAAACCGCACGGCAAGCGCATAATGCTCTGGAGTAGAGCGCCGTGAGGGCGTCAGGCCATGAATAGCAACTCCCGTGGTACTGGCAGAGGTCAACAAACGCAGGGAGGCGCCGAACTCCTCGCCCATCGAGCGCCATCGCTCGCCGGGCTGCGCCGGGCCGGGGCCGATGCGGCGGTTGCGTGGCTCGGGGCGTATCTGCCAGGCCTGGCAGGAAATGCGCAGCGAGGGCCGCCCACCCAAGGGAGTTTGAAACGCCTCTTTGGCGAGGCTGGGCAATATAATGCCCACCACATAGTGGTCGTCACGCCGGGCCAGGGTGATATGCACCGCCTGAGTGATGGAAGCCAACTCGGCGGTATAGGCGTCAAGAGACGCCTCCCGGTTGGCGCTGCCCCAAGGGGTGGTGGTCAGCCAGCGGTCGTGCCGATCCAGATTGTGGCGGTTGTAGACCCAGGTGCCGCCCAGTTGAAGCAGGGAAAAAACCAGGCTCAGTAGGTTGACCCGAACCAGCACCTGGCCCAGATACCTGCCTGCCACAGCGAGGGTGATACGCCGCAATAATACATCACGCCCTGTAATGGCGCTTCGTTGCAGGCTATAGCCGAGAGTTCCCACCCACCCAGCGCTGCCGCCCGCGGCAGTCAGCGCACCATATTGGGCGGTACGGTTGCCGTTGCGTAGTGCCGCCTGCCAGTTGCTGAAATCGTTACGAAGGCTAAATAGTGCCGCTACGAAACCCGCAAGGTAGCCAAAGCCTCCTATTAGGATATGCAGTCGTCCCATTTGAGCATAAACAGTTTTGGTCGCCTGGGCCTTTGCGCCCAGGGCCTGGGTCAGCGTATGGGCGTGGCTGGAGAGGGCGGTATGGCCGACGGCCTGGGCGGCCAGTAATCCAGCGGCAGCAGTACCAAACACCGCTTGGAGAAACTTGATTGTTTCACCTTCAGCCAAGGGATCGGAAGTCGCGAAGCGTTGCGACTCCTTGACCGTCGCCCAGAGGTTGACGGCCTGGGCCAGGAAGATCAGCAGCGACAAGGCATCACCACCTTTTGCGATGGAGGATGCCGAACGGTAGCCCTGGCGAATACTGCGGATCATCCCCCCTGACTGCTGAAGCTGTGCGCTGGATACGCCAGTACCGCTGGCAACGATAGTCAGCCCGGCGCGCGCCTTGCCGACACTGGCCGCGTCACCGGGGGCCGTTACCCGCTCGGCACCGGCGGGCAAGCCTTCTATCGGGCTGATCGCCCTGGCCAGTTGCTCCTCCAGGGGGGCTAGACGCTGCTGTACTTGCCTTTTCTCTTGATTTAGCTGGTCGTAGCGCTCTGAACCATGCTGCCGACGGTCACGAAGCTGCGACATCTGGCTGTTCAAGCGACGCAATTGAATCCTGGACAACAAGACGTGTTGTATCAGACGGCGTAAGTGGGTGACTTCACCCTCATTAGCCAACTGGAAGGTGACTCCCCCTTCCCTGGCAGCACTCATCAGCCGGTGGCCCAGCGCCTTGGGCAAGTTGCGAAAGAGTTCTTCGAGCGGTGGCAATACGCCGTTGCCTTCCAGCACTAACGCTATTGATTCCATGGCATTGGCAATGCCACGGCCCACGGCAGGCGTGAGGTTTTCACGCGCCAATACCGCTGTCGCATGAACGTCATCTGGCAGTTCGGTGATATCGGGAAGTTTGCCCTGCTCCAACGCCTGTAATCTATCGGCCCACTCGTCCAGATTCTCCAACAGCGCAATGGACCGGGTGCCGACTGCATAACTCGCGGAGACCAGATTACCCAACTCGATAGCCATTGCCCCCTGATCCTGAAGCGTCAGGGTGTGAAAGAGTGGCCGGTCAAACTCGGGGCTCTGCTCCAGCCAATCGGCAATGGCGTCGATGCTCTCATCGTTACGGCAAATATCACGGGTGCAGGCGTACTCCGTCTCAAACGCAAGGGCTAGCTGTTCTTCATGCTGTGCATCAAAGTACCACGCTGCTTTATGGAAACGACCCTGACATAGCATATCGGCACGGTCTCGACTGATAGCATCCAGAATGGCGCTCCAACGGGATAATTTGGCGCCTTCCTGTGCTAACGTTTGCTCCATTCGACCGCGATCAATCAGTTGGTTGATGCCGCGCTGGCCCAGGCTGCGCCCATTAAGGGTATGAAACGTTTCAAGGTTCAGTCTGGTGATCAAATCACGATGCTTTTCATACAACGCGTCGCCCAGGGAATCCCGCATCGCCAAAAAGGTTTGCACATATTCATTGTCCGCATAGCGCTTATCCCGCCAATGTGACTCCGTCCCGATGGGTATTGCTCCGTTATGATCTCTTTTGGCAATGAGATGATCATAAATCGTCTGCCTCTGTGCCTCATCAGTCTCTTCCAATAAGGCGACAGCCTCGTCATCTCCCCCTTGTGCACGCATCAGAAAGCTGTCTTCATTGATAGAGATAAGCGAGTCGATATAGCTACCCAGCACGTAATCCCGTTTTGTTTTTCCCTCCCTTTCCGTTTCCCAGGCTTCGTGCCAATCCACCACGTTATCCTGAAACTGTGCCAAATCACGCATGACGCCGATATCATCGCGCACGATCAGGCACAGGCACTCATCACGATCCTCGACGTCGTGCTGCTTGAGCAGCTTGCCCAGTCGGGTCTTGTGGTAGTAGTGGTCGTTTTCCCAATGGTAGGCCTCGCCTTCCTGCTCATGGCCACCTTCGGGCATCTCTGGCTGAGCGTCTTCTGCAAACTCGGCTACCCACTCTTCGGCCTGGGCGGTGGTGATCAGGTGCTCGCTACCGCCGGTGATCGGGTTGGCACCTTCAAGATTGACCGCCTGCATAAAGGCATCGCGCTCCTCTTCGCTTTCCTGCACCTGGGCGCGTTTTGCATCGGTCCATTCGACCTCCGAAAAGCAGACGTAAAGCGTACGGTCGGTTTCATATTCGAGCTTACCGCTGACACTGCTGCCCTCTTCGCTGAACGGGTACTCCTCCAATTCATTGGTATTGCCATCCAGCACATATAAATATCCGTTACGGATTAAACGAATGCCTAATGGCCGGGCACTCAATTGATAGGGTGTGGTGATACCGGGCGTTAACGTTTCCACCAGCCCATAACGAAGCGGCAGCAATTGCACTTTGCCTTGCAGCAGCGGGCAGGTGGCGCCCTCTTCACTATCGCGGCATGGGAGTTCATGGGCAGCTAATGTGCCATCTTCCCGGTCATCGGCAGGACGCTCAAACGCAGACATATGACAAACTCCCTATGTCGTCTCGGAGTAGGTGGACGTAATCGCAAAGGCTGTCTTGAGCCTTGCAGACACAGAAGCTTCTGCTGTATTCGTTAAGCAGGTGTGCAGCTTGGGAGCCTGCCCGCTTAATGCTGCCCAGCTATTGCAACGCTCCCGGGAAAAGAGCGTACACAACAGGCCCCATTGGCGTGGATTGTTAAAACCATACCCTCGCGCGGATTCAGTTAATGCTGCCAACCGTTCATAACGTTCACGTTGCTTAACCGGCAGCGGTAACGCAGGGCAATGCTTCGCCACAAAGTGCAGCAGAGCACGTATATCACGGCGCTTATCACACGCTTGTAAGCGGTTGAGCTGCGCTTCATTAAGTAGATAGCCATGATGGGGAATCGCTGCCGGTAGCTCTGAGGCCCCCTGAGCAGGAGAGCTTTTCACCCATTCCTCTGCCACCGCATCGGGGCGTATCAGGCAATCAATCGGCCCCCATGGGATCATGGCTGGATTACTTTGGTCGGATAGCAGGGCAGCTATTATGGCGGGGTCGGCGACACGCAGCCACATGGCTACCCCGGACGGGTGGCGCACTTGTAGCAATTGGCGCAGATGATTGCCAAGATGCTCAAGCGATGACTGGCTTTCAAGCAAATAGCCCCATTCGTCCTCCAGGCCCTGCGCCAGGAAAGCCTGCAAGACGGGATGGTGGGTATCCGGCAATGCGACAAGCCACGGGGAAACATCACTAACCTCTGCCAGCGGAGTACCGGCATACAGCAGATCCGCATCCAGAGGATGCTCCGCTGACCACTCATAAAGTCGCCGAGCTAATTGCTTAACGCGTACGCCATCCAAGAGCAGATACACCTGACGATCTACCGGCCATTGCCACTTTTCACCTGACAGGCCATTGCTTAGTGACCAGGTACTCATTGACTATCCGCCTCACAGACGGGGCATAGCGCCTGTTGTTGCAAAAGTGCAGCTTGTTGCGGTGCTTTTACCGGTGTAAACACGGGCGGCGCCTCGCCCTCCACAGGCAGTTGCGGTGCCTGTGCCGCCTGCCCGCGACCACTGCCGGGGCTGCCGCCGGAGTTGATTTTGACCTGTGGGCCAACCAGGGTGACCCCGCTGGGGTCGATTTTCAGAAAGCTGCCACCTGCGTTGAGGGA
>NZ_JALPZO010000144.1 GCF_023507745.1 Vreelandella olivaria
TTGATGCCGGGGCAGAGATCACCCTTAAAGCGGGCGGTAGCTTCGTCAAGCTCGACCCCAGTGGCATTACTATCGTGGGGCCTCAGGTCAGAATCAACTCCGGCGGCCGCCCTGGCGTGGGCAGCGGTCAATCGGTAGCAATGCCCTTGCTTCCTGGCCATGTGATAACAGAAGCATCTGAGCGAATTAATCAGCTCTCGCAAAAGGCTCTGCTTGCTACTCACCTCAAAACACCAGAGATATGCGAAGAGTGCTGGCGAGAAGCGCTTTCTTCAGGGCAAACGATGATTCAGGCCGAGGAGTAGCGCATGGCAGACATCACCCATATACCTATCGATTGGCAACACGCGCCCTGGCCAACGGCACAAACACAAAAGCGCCTGGCTTTGATTGAACTTGGTCTTCTCTCCCCTACTGAGCGTACCACCCTGTTTGAGATGCAAGATATTACAGCCGTGCCATTATTACAGGATCATCGGCAGCCACACCTAACCGCAGAAGGCCCATGGTTACTTGAGGTAACCCGCGAATCAATACCCCAATTTACCGCCCACAAGGCGCTTGATTGTGCTTTGCATGCATGGATTGAGAGTCGAGTATCATCCCAGCAGTTGGCCATTCAGTTAGCACCCGCCATGGTGGCGTGCCCTATGGATGAACCTCCCTCCCTGCTACGTTTTTACCTACCTCAGGTAATCAGGCACCTACATGCCGAGACCCATGCTGACTGGCACCTCTCGCTCTTCGGTGGCATCGAACAGTGGTGGCGACCAGACGATGAGCAAGGGTGGCAGTCGCTGGGTGCCATGCCGGTGCAGGAGCCACTGGAATCTCAATGGCAATTAACACTGTCCTCCTCGCTTTACCAGGCACTGCAAGGCGATCCCGAGGTTCGATCCTTTACCCGCTTACTTACCCAGCAGCATCCTGAGCTTTTGAATGGCGTGTGTGGCTGTGCTCGCTCACAGCAAGTGGAAGAGGCGCTCTTGGCTGCATCCGAAGCGGGTGTGGTTCAACGCGACGAACGTCTGGCCTATGTTTATCGCCGCTTACTGGCCCGTGATCAGGAGTCACCCAACCCATGCTGGTGAGATGGATTTGGAACTGGCTGTTCAGGCAAATCTGGCTTGGCCTGCCCAAGGGCGCGCGCTGGGGGCTGGGGGCACTAGTTGCCGGTTATCTGGTATGGCTGTTGTTGATGCCCAACCTGCACCCCATGCCCACAGACACTTCTATTCGTGGGCATAGCCATATCGATCGTCCTGTTCATCGCTTTTGGGTCAATGGTCGCTGGGGGGGAAATCTTGGCCCCTATGGAGGGGGGGGGACAGTATGCTGCCAGCGTATCAGCGGCGATACCACCGAGGTGGAGTGGATTCTAAGTATTACGGGGGAGCAGGAGCGACAGGGTATGGTGGTGGAGGAACATAGCGTAACGCTGCCAATGCCGGAGCGCACACGGGAAGACCGTTATCTGCATGTGCATTTTCTGCCCAATAACGAGGTCAAGCTGGGCTGGAGCCCAAATTTGGTATCGCCCTATGACCACTTGCCGAAACGTTTGGATCAACGTGAAGAAGGAGACGCCCCATGACCGAAGAGGAGATTGTGGCCAACTGCGAGGCATTGAACGCTATCGCGGAGGATATGCCCTCGGTGGATGCCACGCCCTGCCATGTTATTGGGAGTCACCCATGCTGGTGAGATGGATCTGGAACTGGCTGTTCAGGCAAGTCTGGCACGGCTTACCCAAGGGCGCGCGCTGGGGGCTGGGAGCACTGTTTGCCGGTTACCTGGTGTGGTTGTTTTTTCTGCCTAGTCTGCACCCTATGCCCACGGAAGCCTCTATCGAAGGGCGTAGTCATATCGACCGCCCCATTCATGATTTCTGGATTAATGGTCGCTGGGGAGGAAATGTTGAACCCTATGGAGGGGGGGGGGGTCGTCTGTTGCCAGCGTATCAGCGGCGATACCGCCGAGGTGGAGTGGATTCTTAGCATTACGGGGGAGCAGGAGCGACAGGGTATGGTGGTGGAGGAACATAGCGTAACGCTGCCAATGCCGGAGCGTGCCCGGGAAGATCGTTACCTGCATGTGCATTTTCTGCCCAATAACGAGGTCAAGCTGGGCTGGAGCCCAAATTTGGTATCGCCCTATGACTACTTGCCAAGGTGTTTGAACCAACTCGACGAAGGAGCCAACCCATGACCGAAGAGGAGATTGTGGCCAACTGCGAGGCATTAAACGCTATCGCGGAGGATATGCCCTCGGTGGATGCCACGCCCTGCCATATTATCAGGAGTCACCCATGCTGGTGAGATGGATTTGGAACTGGCTGTTCAGGCAAATCTGGCTTGGCCTGCCCAAGGGCGCGCGCTGGGGGCTGGGGGCACTGGTTGCCGGTTATCTGGTGTGGTTGTTTTTTCTGCCCAGTCTGCACCCTATGCCCACGGATACCTCCCTTCGTGGGCATAGCCATATTGATCGTTACATAAATCACTTTTGGGTTAACGGTCGTTGGGGGGGGAATCTTGATCCCTATGGGGGGGGGGGGACAGTATGCTGCCAGCGTATCAGCGGCGATACCGCCGAGGTGGTGTGGGTGTATGGGCGAACCGTCGAGGAGTTCGAGCGTGACGATGAGCCTGAAAGGCATAACGTAACACTGCCAATG
Source organism: Vreelandella olivaria (assembly GCF_023507745.1). GTDB lineage: Bacteria > Pseudomonadota > Gammaproteobacteria > Pseudomonadales > Halomonadaceae > Vreelandella > Vreelandella olivaria_A. The sequence goes on from NZ_JALPZO010000144.1 coordinate 2,675, forward strand.
CCGGAGCGTGCCCGGGAAGATCGTTACCTGCATGTGCATTTTCTGCCCAATAACGAGGTCAAGCTGGGCTGGAGCCCAAATTTGGTATCGCCCTATGACTACTTGCCAAGGCGTTTGAACCAACTCGACGAAGGAGCCAACCCATGACCGAAGAGGAGATTGTGGCCAACTGCGAGGCGTTGAACGCTATCGCGGAGGATATGCCCTCGATAAATACCATGACCTGCCATAGTAGGCTGGAAATCGGCATCTTCTTCGATGGCATTGGCCGACATGTCGAACAAGACGAAAGTTCGGGAAGGATGAGTAACGTTGCGAGGTTATACCGGGTATACCCAACCGATGCCCATGATCACCCCGGCCAGTATTTCCGCAAACTTTATCTTCCCGGCCTGGGCACGCCACTGGAGAGCGAAACGTCCGAGAGCCTGGCCACGGTGGGACGCATGGCGCCCGGTGAGGCCCGCAGCACCCTTGAGGGGCATGTAAGCGGCAGCGCCCGCAAGGCGGTGGGGCGTGGGCTGTTGGAAGAGAGCGGACGCGCCTGGTGGGAGACCTCCCGGCGTACCCTGGCCCAGCAGTTCAGTTCGCTCAAGGGCTGGGTAACCGCACCCCGCGATGCGCTTGCACGCATCGGCATTGAGTCCTGGTCGCCGCTGCGCGATACACCGTTAATGGCGCACCTATTGACCAGCGGTGCGGCAGCGCGGCTAACCAAGGCGACGCGCGAGTTCGAGGAAGAAATTGCACTAGCGAATTCCCCCGGGATGCCGCTGCGCAGTATTCGTGTCACGGTGTTCGGCTTCGATTTTGGTGCGGCCCTGGCCAAGGCCTTTATCCGCGAGCTGCTCGATAAGCGATGCGAGCGTGAGGGCGATATCTATCGCTATCAGGGTGCCGAGGTGGTGGTGGCCTTTGCCGGGCTGTTCGATTGCGTGCATCGCACCCACCCCGATATGGGGCCGCTGGAAGCCCTAACGCCTGCCGTTACGGAAATTGATGACGGTGGCCCGTTGCACCCCGCCTGCCGCCGGGCCGTGCATCTGATTGCTGCCCACGAGCGGCGGATTAGCCGCCGCTGCCGTCCCCTTGGTGGGCAACGGGCCAATTGGCGCGAGGAGTTGTTACCGGGCATCAGCGAAGATGTGGGGGGTGGCCTCAAGCCCGGCGAGCAGAAGGTTAGTGCCGAGCTGTCGCGCTATGCGTTGCACCGCATGTACCGCTTGGCGCATCGGGCGGGTGTGCCAATACCCAGCCTGGAGCAGCTCTACCAGCGCAACCCCGATGTGGCAGCTTATTTCATGATTGATGACGAGATCAATGGACATACGCTGCCGTCGCTGGCCCAGGCCTATGCCGCAGCGACCCGCAGGCATCAGGCGCCCAGCGCTGAGAGCTTTCGCTTTCACACCGAGCTGTACCTCGTCTGGCTGGCCAAGCGTTACCTGATCTACCGCGACACCAAAGCCGCGCTGGAGGAACGGCTCGCGGCGTTGCCGAGCCGCACGCCCAGCGGCGTGCTGGGCGTGCCGACGGCCTCACTGACCCGGCCTGATGAGTGGGAGAATATCGTCGCCAGCGCTGAGGAGATCGAGCAGGGGCTGGCGGAACTGGAAGCGCACTGGGGCTGGCTGACGGAGGTCGATCAGGAGGCGCGCACCATCAACGCCCAGCACTTTACGCCAACCAATGAGATTAGCCGATATGCCCAGCGGCATCTGGCCATTGAAGGCAAGTGGGCACAGCGGTGGATAGCCCGAGTAGGGGGAGAGGCGGCGCGTTATGAGATGGAAGCCACGTTCGAGCATAGCCCTGGCGTTGCGTATCTGTTCCGCTATGGCATCCATGACCGCCATGATGACGATCAGGCGCTACGCTTTCAGGCCGGGGGCGCGAACGCCAGCATCGGTAGCCGATATTATCGCTTTTTGGCCTGGCGCGGCATTGATATGCCTGGTGAAGCATCCAGGATTTAGCCGGGTTCGGGCGAAGAGCCGGAAACATCATAGGAGATCTCTATACACAATTTTATTGCCATAAGCATTCGGTGGCCGTTCACCTCGCTATTATCTGCGTCAGACGTAGGCGCTCATGGCAGTATATGGATCACGCTTAGACAAAAAAGCCCGGAACGATAGGCTCGCCCGTCAGTGTTTTACCGCGGTTGATCAATGAGTGGCTTGCCAGTTTAAGCCTGTCCGAAGCCACTCAGCTCGCCTTTTCCTGCTTATCAATGTCCGTGTTTCGTTAGCCACTCACGCAAAAAAGCAATTTCACTCTCCTGGGCGGCAATAATCTCCTCGGCCAGTTGGCGTATCTCTTCATCTTCACCGTATTCAAGCACTATTTCCGCCATGGCAATGGCGCCTTCATGGTGGGGAATCATACCTTTCGCAAAATCCGCGTCAGGGTCGCCGGTAAACGACATCGACATGTCTTCATGCATACGGGCATTAGCGGCCTTGTAGGCGGCTACAGCGGGTTGTTCCTCATGAAGGTGATCAGAGGCAGAATGGTCACCATGGCTTGCTGCTTGATGCTGCTGGGCCTGAATGGAGGGAGCGACCAGCAACCCTGCTACCACCAACACGCTTGCCGTCAGTTGAAAGAATGGGCATAACCGCTGGTAGGAACGATAAAACTGCATAGCAACTCTCCTTTTGAAAGAACCGGGAAGAAGTTTAGGTATCAGTTAAAGTGTAAAACCTAAGTGCTGCCTACAGGTCAAGATGCATGGAGTGAGTTACCCTAGAGGGAGCATCACTTATATATTTCAAAGGAGCGCCTATGGACTGGAACCCTGCTTATAGTTGGTTGGTCATCGCCTTGCTGCTAAGTTTGGCAGAGCTGACGTCAGGTGCGATGGTACTGCTTGCGCTGGGAGTAGCCGCAGCGCTGACTGCCGCAGTAACCGCATTTGGTTTAACGCTGCCCTGGCAGTTGCTCAGCATGGGTATTTTCGCGGGCATACTGGTGCCGGTAGGTGTTATGGTGATCCGCCCGCGTTTTTCACCCAGAGGAGTGGCGTATGGCACTACGGGTACAGGGGTTGAAAAAGGAAACCACTACATAACATTAAAACGCGATTTTGATAACGCAACCGGTATTAAGGTAAATGGTGACTTCTACCGGCTGCGTGTTTTGGAGAGCGGCGAAACCGAGCTGCCTTCGGGTACTCCCGTGGTGTTCAAACGCTTTGAGGGTACCACTGCATTGGTCATGCTGTATCAACCGGCAGACCTTACTCGTCAGGACGATAACTCACATCGCAAGGAGCCTTAACTATGGATTTACCCATTAGCCCTGGTTTATTAATAAGCCTGATTATTGTCGTTATCGGCATACTGATTATTTCGAAAGGGTTGGTGATTGTTCGCCAATCGGAAGTGATGGTGATTGAGCGGCTGGGCTCATTCAATCGCGTGCTGGAAAGCGGCATCAACATTATTATCCCTTTTATCGAGCAACCCCGCGCCATTACCATGCTGCGATACCGCAAGCTGGGGGAGGAGTATCAAGCGATTACCACCGATGAGATCCGTATCGACCGCCGCGAAACGGTCATGGACTTCCCCGGCCAGCCCGTGGTCACAACCGATAACGTGACTGTGCGAATCAATGGCGCTCTCTACTACCAGATCATTGACCCTAAACGCGCTGTATATGAAGTAGAGAATATGAGCCAGGCGGTGGAGGTGTTGGCGAAAACCACGCTACGCTCAGTCGTAGGCAAAATGGAGCTGGATAAGCTGTTTGAGTCTCGCGCGGAAGTGAATAACGAGATACAGGCAGCAATGGAAGAACCTGCCTCTAAATGGGGGGTTAAAATCTCCCGGGTTGAGGTACAGGATATTGCCATGCCGGATGAGGTGGAAACCGCCATGCGCCTGCAAATGGCCGCTGAACGTAAGCGCCGTGCCACCGTAACGGAAGCAGAGGGTGAAAAATCGGCAGCTATCGCCATGGCCCAAGGCCAGCGTGAGTCATCCATTCTCAACGCCCAAGGTGATAAAGAGTCGGCGATCCTCCGCGCCCAGGGTGAGCAGGAATCCATCAAGCTGGTACTCAGCGCTATTGGCGACAGTGAGGAAAACAAGCGCACGGTAGTGGGTTATCTGCTGGGGCAAAGCTATATCAAAAGCCTTCCCAATATGGCCAAAGATGGAGAGCGGGTATTCGTACCCTATGAATCCTCGGCCTTACTGGGCTCCATGGGTATGTTCCGTGAAATGGCGGGCTCCCCCGAGGATACGGTTGCCAACCACCTTAAAAATCGCAGCAACAACGGTGGTGAAAGTGGTTTCCGTAGCGGTATTGTTGGCGGTGCTGCCAGCAGCAGCTAAGCATCACCATTAAGTAACAAGCCGGGCGATAAATCGCCCGGCTTTTTTATAATACGGTTGCCGACCGGAAGCAGGCAGTACAATGAAACGTCGCATCGATATGTTCCCTGTTAGTGGTTCAATGGCAATGACGGCCAGCGTGTTGGAAGCGCAAGGCGCATTTCTAACTGATGCGCTAACTTCAGGAGAAAGTGATCGGCAAAACGCGGCCCGATCAGTTGCACACCAATTGGCATATTGGAACAACCAAACCCGGCATTAAGCGAGATCGCAGGCTGCTCTCCCATGTTCCATGGCACGGTATAGGCAATATGCTCAAAGGGTTGGCGTGGATCATTGGTGGGCGATGGCCACTCCGCTGGAAAAGCGATATTTGGCGTAGTAGGTGAAACCACTGCATCCACCTCATCGAAAACGGCCTCGGTTGCGCGACGCATGGCCATGGTTTGCTGAAAGCCCTGCACCACCTCTATACCGCTTAATCGTGAACCACCATCCGCCCATTCCAGGATGGCGGGCAGCACCCTCTTTCGTTCTGCCGCAGAGAGCTTCAATAGTTCGCTCCACTGGCGTGCCTGCCAAAAGTGGTCCAAACCATCCAGCATTTCGCGGTTCAGTACCGGTTCAAGTGGCACCAGAGTAGCCCCGGCAATTTCCAGTTGCTTTGCGGCCTGCTCGACGTGCTCGCGAATTTCTTCATCCAACGGCAGTCCACAACCTGCCTCCATCATTACTCCCACACGCAAACCCGGCATGTTCAGCGCCAGATCCTGCCAGTCGATCTTTTCCGGCGGTAAACGCATGGCATCACGCCGGTCGGTACGGGCAAGCACTGTCATCATAAGTGCCGCATCCTCTACACTACGCGTCATTGGCCCCGCACAGCGGCCTACATAGTAAGGGTCAATTGGTATACGGCCCAAAGAGGGTTTAAAGCCTACGATACCGCACCACGCTGCAGGCAAACGCACCGAGCCACCAATATCGGTCCCCACATGCAGCGGGCCAAATCCCACCGCAGCCGCAGCCCCCGCGCCAGAACTTGAACCACCGGTATTGCACGTCAAATCCCAGGGGTTGCGGGTTAAGCCATGAAATGAGGAAAGACCTGATGAGAGCATGCCAAAATCGGGGCATGTGGTTTTGGCCAACAGCAGAGCATTGTCTTCAATGAGCCGTGCCGCTGGAGGGGCGTTATCGCCAGCCACTGCCTGTTCACCCAACCCTGTCCCGGCAGGAACTGGTACTCCCTTAGTGGCAATCAACTCCTTGAGGGTAACGGGCACACCATCCAGAGCACTGCGGGGTTCTCCTTTGGCCCAGCGCTGGGCGGAGACCTCTGCAGCGGCAAGGAATGCCTCCGGCTGGTAGGCATAGAGTGCATTGATACGCGGCTCCCACTGACTAATATGCTCCATTAGCGCACTTGCCACATCACGGGGGGAAAAGGTTTTAGCGCGATACCCCGCCAGTAGTTGGGTAGCGGTAAGACGGTGCAGTTCAGGCATGGCATCACCTTTATGCTGATGTTATCGATAACATCAGCATGAACCTACAGAGTGTCTTCTGCTATTTCAATATTGACCTCAGTGTGCCCACTCTTTAGTAAGCACCAGCATCACTCCAGGCTTTCTGAGGCTTCTACGCTTCGCCACCCGGTCAGCGAGACTCCGGGCCCAGCAATACCTGTAGTCCATCCGCCAGTGTGCCGCGCCACATCGCGTAGTCATGGCCGCCGACGAATTCGCGATACGCCACCTGGTAACCCTTTTCATGCAGGATAGCGGCAAGTTGCCGGCTACTGCCGAGAATATCCGGGCTGGCACCTTCCAGCAGGCCGGCATCCATATAGAAGCGGATAGGCAGGCGCGGGGATTCGCGGAAGCGTTCGAGCAACCATTGAGGCTGCCCGTCCGGTCCCCACCAGAAGGACCCCGACTGCACCAGCGCCATGCCAAAGCGTTGCGGCGCCTGGTAGGTATAGCAGGCGGCCGCAAGACCGCCATAGCTCGATCCGGCCAGGATACGCTGGCCAGGGTCGTCCGACAGCGGCAGGCGATGCATCAGCCATGGCAACAGCTCCTCGCCGAGCATGTCACCAACATCGGGATTGCAGGGCAGTTCCACCGCGCGGCTGTCACGATCCACGTTATCCACCAGCACGGCGACCAGCGGTGGGATGCGTCCCTCGGCTATCAGATTGTCGAGAATCACCGGCGTCGGCACCTGCTCCTGGTAAGCCTGTCCGTCGAACACCAGCAGCAGCGGATAGCCCGGATGCTCAGCGGTGAATCCGGGCGGAGTGTAGAGTGCCAGTGTGCGGCGGTTGCCCAGGCGCCGACTTTCGAATACCACGCTCTCCACACGACCGCTCGGTACTCCATCACGGGGCCGCAGCCATGGCTGCGGAGGAGCACCGGGCAGTTCCACCAGCGAGTGCCCTTCCAGAGGTACCTGACGATCAGTGTGGCGATTGAGCGGGTCCGCGTGGGCTGCATCGCGAACCGTCTGACGCAGAACCCCGCGCTCGACGTCATCCAGGGGCGGCAGGCCCGAAGCGATGCGGTAGGAGGCACGCAACCCAGACGGCACCCTCAGGCTCAGGTAGTGGACGTCACTGCGCGGCAGATGGTCGAAGCGGCGGGTATTGACATCGCGGGAGGGCCAGAGCAGTCGTACCTCGCCCGCTTCGGGCAGCGCCCGCCACAGGAATGTGGCCAGCAAACGCCCCCTCTCGTCGTGTTCCAGCAGCGGCGTACCGTGTTGTTCCGCCCGGCGCCAGAAACGCTCCAGCGCCCTGGGTTGCTCATGCGCCAGTTCGGTAGCCAGACGCCTCAGCGCCGGACTGGCGGGCACGCTATCGGTATCCAGGATTTCCATCGGCTCGGGCGGCATATCATGCTCGGCCCAACTGACGCTGGCGAGCACAAGGCACGTCAGGCATGCCAGCGGCCATACAAGGCAAGGTTTCATCAGCAGCTCATCATCAAAGGTAGCGCTTTCCCGCACTTGCTCAGGCGGGCGCCACGGCTATCACTCTCTTGTCCGACCACCCACCCGCTTTGCCTATAGCGAAATGGTCAGGATCAGATATCCAAAATCAATTGAAAACAGTTATCATTAATATTAGCATTAGTATTGCTGAATAGAGAGAAAGTTCCCTTCCTTACTGCTCTTTTTTCGCAAACTCCTACTTACTGCTCATCACTTCAGGATCCGCTTCCCATGTCGTCACCCGTTGTGTCTACCCCTTTTGCGCTTTCTGCCCTTACTGTCGCCGTCGCCATGGCATTTTCCAACCCACTTGCCGCACAAGAGGCGACCACGACGTCCGACGACGATGCAACACTCGACACAATTTACGTGACGGCGGAAGCCATCGCCAGCCAGGCGTTGGGATCATCGACCATCACCGCTGAGGATATCGAACGGCGCCCACCCGCCAACGACCTCTCTGAGATTATTCGTCGAATGCCCGGTGTCAACCTGACCGGTAACAGCGCCTCCGGCCAGTATGGCAATAACCGACAGATCGACCTGCGTGGCATGGGGCCGGAAAACACCCTGGTTCTGATTGATGGCCGCCCGATCGGCTCGCGCAACGCCATTCGCATGGGGCGCAGCGGCGAGCGTAATACCCGTGGAGACACCAACTGGGTGCCTGCGGACGCCGTTGAGAGAATCGAAGTGCTGCGCGGGCCAGCAGCGGCGCGCTACGGTTCCGGGGCCTCAGGCGGCGTCATCAACATTATCACCAAGCAGCCTTCCGATACGTTAAGTGGCTCACTCAATCTGTATAGTCGTATACAGGAAGATAGTGCCGAGGGCGACAGCCAGCGTGCCGGCTTCGTACTGAGTGGACCGGTTGCTGACGATCTCTCCTTCCGTCTATACGGCAACGTCAGCCGCAGCGATGCCGACTCACTGGACATCAACGCTGATTTCGCAAGCAGCGCTGATGCTACCCCGCCTGCTGGGAGTGAAGGCGTACGCAACCGTGATATCAATGGTCTGCTGCGCTGGGATGTCAACACTGCCAATGTTATTGAGTTTGAGGCCGGCACCAGCCGCCAGGGCAACATCTACGCTGGCGACCGCGCGGTCAGCCAAAGTGGTAGCGACCTGCTCAATGAGCTTGCCAATAGCAATGCCGAAACCAACCGTCTGTATCGCAACACGGCTTCGCTCACTCACCGGGGCAACTGGGGCGCGGGCAATACTTCACGTCTAACCCTGGGCTTCGAGGGCACCAACAGCTGGCGTTTGAACGAGGGGCTGGCAGGAGGCGCTGAAGGCAGCATCAATACCGAAGCCGACGGATCTACCTCGCGTTTGCGCAACTACAACCTGGATGGCGAGGTTAACCTTCATTCCCAACTGGCGGGCAACGAACATGTCTGGACGGTTGGTTTCGAGTACCGCGACAGTCGTCTGGAGGACCCCTACGCCGTTCAGGGAGCCATCAACTATGGCGACTCCATTCCCGGCCTTGACCCAAACAACCAGGATGGCGAAGCTGATGCTCAGACCTACGCGCTGTTCGTCGAGGACAATATTTATCTGGGCGACCGCTGGATCGTCACGCCTGGGCTGCGTGTCGATCATCACAGCCAGTTCGGTACCCACGCAAGCCCCAGTCTGAACGCTCAGTTCCACGCCAGCGACACCGTCACCATCAAAGGTGGCATCGCGGAAGCCTTCAAGGCACCCAACCTTTACCAGGCCAACGACAACTATCTCTACTACACCATGGGCAATGGCTGCCCATTCGGCTACACCGGCAACAGTGGCGGCGGTTGCTACGTGTTGGGCAACAGCGACCTCGATGCGGAAACCAGTCTGAACAAGGAACTGGGCATTGAGTGGGCCGATAACGGCTACCACGCTTCACTCACCTACTTCCACAATGATTATGACAACCGCATCCAGGCGGGTCTTGACGAAGTCGGCCGCACAGTGGCCGATAATGGCGGGATCTTCCAATGGGAGAATGCATCCAAAGCCGTGGTAAGTGGCTTTGAAGGCAACCTACGCATTCCATTGATTGGTGACGACGGCAGTACGTTAAGCTGGAACAATAACTTTACGTATATGGTGGAAAACAAAAATCAAGAAACCGGACAACCCCTGTCGATCATTCCGGAGTTTACGCTCAATACATCCCTCGACTGGTGGGTCACCAGCGACCTCTCGGTATTGCTCTCCGGCACCTGGTACGGCAAACAGGAACCACCCACGCAGAGCCTGACCGGCAGCCCGCAGACCGGCGAGGCACTCAATGTACGTGGGCCGTACAGCGTCTGGGGTCTAAGCGCGCAGTACTACCTCACCAACGACATCCGAGTAGGAGCTGGCGTGGAAAACCTCTTCGATGAGCGTCTCTATCGTGAGAGCAATAGCAGTGGCGCAGGAGCAGCGACCTACAACGAACCAGGACGTGCTTACTTCATGTCACTCAATATGGATTTCTAGGTGACTGGCCTCCCCTAACACTACTAACGCCAACCGCTTGCCTGTCAGTGCCTCACTGCCAGGCAAGCCGTTGGCAAGCACTATCAAGACAGCGTTCACCTTAGAGGCCCAGCGACATCAATGGGCAACACCAACGTTTACCTCATACGGAATATCAATGTCATCGTCATCAACGTCTCTGCTTCTAGATACGCCGTATCCCGATCACTTTCACCGCGAAACCATGCCGTTATGGTTAAGTAGCACTGCCATTGCGCTGGGTCATCGCCCCCCTGATGTAACCCAACCTTACACCTGGTGCGAGTTGGGGTGTGGCGGGGGCATGAACACGCTGACCGCAGCAGCCACCAACCCTATGGGTAGATTCTTCGGAATAGATATTGATATACGGCAAGTTGAACGGGCTCGTGACTTGTCACGTCGTGCAGGTATCAACAACGTTGAGTTCATAGCTGCTGACCTCGCCAACGCCACGCATGTCATTCCAACCCAATGCGACTTTATCGTCACCCACGGTGTCTGGGCATGGGTGGAGGCCACCACCCGCGAAGGCATACAAGCCTTTATTCATCATCACCTCAAGCCCGGCGGGTTAGTCTACGTAAGCTACATGACGCACCCGGGCTCTTCATCGCTTATCGCCTTGAGCAAGCTGATGCGCGAATTCGCGCGGTCGGCCCAGGGCAGCAGCGTACAAAGGGTAACCCAGGCACTGAGGTTTGCCCGCCAACTCTCGGGCAGCGGCTATTTTGCCGAACACCCTGGCATCGAGCGCCAGTTGGAACATCTGGCCGCCGAGGACCCGGCCTATCTGGCCCACGAGTTTCTGGCCGACAGCTGGCATCCCCAACATGTGGCCGATACCCTGAACGCTCTCGCCCAGGCGGATTGTGGGTATCTGGGCAGCGCTACCCCGTTGGAGAACATCGATACTCTATCGCTGCCTGGCAAGCTGCACGCTCAACTGCGCGAGTTGGCGGAGGCGCCCACCTCACTGGTGGAAACCTTCAAGGATATCGCCCGTCATCAAAGCCTGCGGCGCGATCTCTACCAGAAAGGCGACCACGCGCTAACCACCACCGCGCACCAGGAAGCCCTCGATAGCATCGCCTTCACCCTGCTTACCGAAGTGCCTGACTCAGCTACGGATCTGGTATTCGATACCCGCATCGGGCCGATCACCGGGTCTGCCAAACTCTTTATGCCGGTACTGGGTGAGTTGCAGGCAGCGCCTTGTCGCTTTTCTCACTTGCGCCGCCTGACAGCCTATCAGCAGGCTCCCGGCCTGCTCAATCAAGTGCTGCAAACACTGTTATGGGCAGGGTACATCCACCCAATACGCCCTGAGTCGGCACACGCCAGTGCTACCCAGTTGGATAACCTGCTGCAGACGCCTGGCACCATCCAGGGAAGACACCAATGGAGACTGGCACCCCAGATGGGCACAGCAATCCATCTAAATCATAGCCACCCTGAGCTTTAGGCTGAATAGTACGCCAACTAACAGCCGGTACGTGGCAAAACAACATTAGTGACAAGAAACAAAAGAAAAATCATGAACTTAATTATTGTTAAAAAGATTAATGATTATCAATACTGGGATCTTATGCAACTGGCTCAGCTAGCAAATGCGCACTATACCCGCTCTTTCCTGCTGACTAAGCGTCTTTTGAACGGATGATTCATGACTACACACCACTATGGAATGAGAGGGTTGTCCCATGCCCTTCACGTGGCAACCCTCATACTATTCCTATCTCTCTGGAGCACCATCACCCTGGCCCAACCACGCAACCCAAGCCTATCGCTACACCATACCGTGCTGGACGAACCTTCTGAGTCTTACCGGTTTGAACGCTTCAGTGTCGCCAGCCCGGATCAACAGCGACACTGGCGTGTCACGTTAGGGATTCCCAAGCGTCCGGTGCCCGAAAATGGCTTTGCCGCATTCTGGATGTTGGATGGCAACGCTGCGCTAATGGAGTTTGATGCTCGCTTACTGGATGAGCTGATCGCTCAGACTAACCCGCCGTTGCTGGTATTTGTCGGGTATGACAACGACCTGCGTATCGACCCGGCCCGCACAAGGGACTATACCTTTGTCACCGACCCATATCATAGCGACACTACGCCATCGGAGTACACCGGAGGTGGCGCTGACGCATTCCTGGAGATCATCGAGCGCACTATCCGTCCAGAAATCGCGCGCCGTATAGCCACCGACCCGGCCCAGCAAACCCTATGGGGCCACTCACTGGGCGGCCTGCTTGTCCTGCATACGCTTTATACCCGTAGTGGTGCTTTTTCCAGCTACGCTGCTGGCAGCCCATCACTTTGGTGGGCCGATGGCGCCATTTTAGCTGAGCCCGAAGCACGCTTCATCGCCAATAATGCAGGCCGCCCTGCGCGTGTCCTACTCACGCTGGGCGGGGGGGAGCGCAACCGCGATATCAGCAATCGCGACATGAACGATCCACGCGTTCAAGCGCATCTGCGTCGAATTGCCAGCGCCCCTTCAGACTCAGCCGCGACCCTTGCTCAGCGCCTCGAACAACTTCCAGGCGTCACCGCAAGCTATCGCGAATTTCCTGAACTGACCCATGGCCTGACCTTGCGCGCATCACTCATGGACGCGCTACATCAGACGGTGGGTATCTCCGATCACAGCAACACCCGCGGCACCATTCGATGACATCCTCGTCATCGCTTCCCTAAACGATGTTTGATGGAGCAATGCCATGCTACGCCTTCCCAACCGCTATCACTTGAGCTGCCTTGCAGCCGTTTCCGTCGCCATGTGGGCACTGCCATCACTAGCTACGGCACAGGTTTTCGATGCTCCCGACCCGAACTTCAACGGCAGTGTACGTCCAGCCACCCCACTGATCGTTGCTGGTAGCGATGTCGAGTTTGTCGGACGAGGTTTTACCCCCGGCCAGACTGTTACCCTGTCGCGAGGTGACACGGTGCTCAATGCAACACCCTATGTCGCTGATGACGAAGGTAATTTCAGCGGCACAATTACGATACCGGACGACGCGGTACCAGGGCGCCATCCTCTCGTGCTCACTGCCAATACCCCCTATGCCGCCAGTATTATCGACCTGAAGATCTCCCCGCAGATACCACTTTCCGGCGAGGAACTTTTCGATATCTCTGTAGCAGCACTGCCCCAGGGACTGTATCAGACGGCTTATAGTGCCAGCAGCGATACGCTGTTCGTCACCTCTGCGGTTGGCCGCCCTCCGGTTACCCAATCGGCACTGCTGAAAGTCGCCCCCGATACCCTTGAGGTCATTGCCCAAGTCACCCCGGAAGCCATACCAGGATACGAGGATAACCGGGTATTCGCGGTGTATGGCGTTGGCGTGGACGACACTAATGGCAACGTCTGGGTCACCAATACCCGTGAAGATACGATCGCCATCTACCGCCAATCCGACCTGTCACTGGTCAAGCAGTTCGACATCGGCACAGTGCCACACTCCCGCGATGTGATCATCGACAGCCAGCGAGGCAAGGCCTACGTCTCGGCAACTGGCGAGAATTACATCACGGTGTTGGATACAGCCTCGTACGAGATCATCACCAACATCGAAATCGCTTCTCAGCTTCGCGGCGAGCGGTTCGTGCCGATGAGCCTGGAGCTGGACGAAGCTTCGGGCCGGTTGTTCACTACCAGCCTGAACACCCCGGAAGCCGTAGTGATTGACACTGAAAGCGACAGCGTCGAGCAAGTAATTCGACTGGCCAATGCCCACAGAGCCTCAGGGGTTGCCTTCGATGCCGAGAGTGAGCGGCTGCTGGTCGTCTCCCAAGGTTCCGACAACCTGCTATATGTGGATTTGGCATCAGGCGAGATCGTGCATGATGTACCTGTGGGGGCTGGTCCACTCAACGTCGCCTTTGACAATGAAAGTGGCCTGGCTTACGTCAGCAACCGTGCCTCCGGCACGCTTGCCGTTCTTGATCGTAGTGGTGAACTCGTCGCTAATCTGGACGGTGGTACCTATCCCAACCATGTTCATGAAGATAACCAGGGCAATATCTTTGCGGTCAACAAATCACGTGGTGAGGACGATCCGCAAGGGGATCACATTCGCCGCATACGCCCAGTAAGCGAATAATCTGCTGGCACATATGGCGCATCTCACCAGCCCACTCTGGCGGGGTGCGTCGCAAACCTGGTGCCCATCTCATGGTCTGCTCAACGCATCCTGAAAGTGGCTGTCCGTCAATGACTGGCCCCAGACATCGCTGTGCACCAACTCGTTCAACGGCAGTCGGGAGCGCCAGCCTTGCGCTTCCAGCTCCGGCTGGTCTAAAAACTCGCTGACATAGCCCAGGCAAAGATACGCCAGTGGATAAACATGTTCAGGTAAGTTTAAGGTAGTACTTAATTGCTCCTGATCGAGAATACTCACCCAACCAACACCAATCCCTTCTGCCCGTGCTGCCAGCCAGAGGTTTTGCACTGCCAGACAGGTACTGAACAGATCGGTTTCCACAATGCTGTTGCGCCCCAATACATGGGGGCCACCTCGGCTGCGGTCACAGGTAATGCAGAGATTTAATGGGCTTTCCATAATGCCTTGAAGCTTGAGGCTGCGATAATGTGCTTGGCGTTCTCCTTCAAAGCGCCCGGCAGCCTTTTGATTCTCCTGCTCGAATATCGCCAACACCGCTTCTCTTATCACGCGGCTTTCAATCACGATGAAATCCCAGGGCTGCATGAACCCTACCGAAGGAGCATGGTGGGCAGCCTGTAAGAGCCGTGCCAACACTTCTGGTGCAATAGGATCAGGCAGAAACTGTGAACGCACATCGCGCCGTTCATGGATGGCACGATAAAGCCCTCGCTGCTCAGCATCGGAAAAACGGTGGTTCGAGGTGGTCATTACGGTAGGGGCCTTTAAGTGTTGAGTTTTAGCGCCGTAACGCAGTTTACTCCTGCTCAAACCCCATTAGAAACTGCTTCAGCAACTCATCCAGTTGAACCCGTTGTGCTTCACTCAAGCCACTCACCAGCTGAGCCTGTGTGTCTACATGGGCGGCAACCGCTTCGTCAATCAAATCGTATCCACGTTGCGACAGAGAGATCAGAAAACCGCGACCGTCTTCAGGGTTCTTGACCCGCTCAATCAACCCGGCCTTTTCCAATTGGTTAATACGGTGGGTCATGGTGCCCGACGTCACCATGGTGGACGCCATCAGGTCCCCTGGCGATAGCGCATAGGGCGCCCCTTCCCGGCGAAGAGTCGCCAGAACATCAAAGCTTGCGTCAGTCAGACCGTATTTCGCCCAGGTCTTCTCCATCGCACGCATTAAGTAGTGGTTCAGTCGCTTGACTCGCCCGAGGGTGCCCATCGGCGCGACATCAAGATCCGGCCTCTCTCGCCGCCACTGTTTGAGAATAGTGTCTACATGATCCATGGGAGTATTTTGCGCTTAATTATCTTGACGTCAAGATTAATGACACATATCTTGATATCAAGATAATTTCCAAAACGGTACTAATGAGAACACTGCTAATGGCACTATCAAGCACGCCCCCCACCTACGCACCTAAAAAATCCTGGCTTGCCCCCCTCCTGTATCTGTTATCCGGTGGTGCCTTACTGGGCTTATCGACTAACTTGGCGAAACTGGCCGGTGACATACACCTCTCAGCCCTTGCCTTTCTGTTTTGGTCAATTGCCGGGGCAGCGCTGATTCTGGTGGTGATCTCGGCGTTACGTCGCAACCTGCCGCCGGTTAGCATTCGCAACATTGAGTATTATGCCGTCTCTGCGTTGCTGGGCGTGGCTGGCTCCAACCTGATCTTTTTCTCAGCTATTCCCCATGTGGGTGCTGGGTTCGTGGCACTCATCATCACTCTGCCACCACTGCTCACCTACGCTGGCGCGATAACATTAAAAATGGAACGGTTTCGGGTTATGCGTGCGGCGGGGATCATGTCGGCCCTTGCGGGGGCTGTCACCCTGGCCTTCCATAAGCTATCTGCACCGGATGCTGATTATCTCTGGATACTCATTGCCCTGATTGGCCCCGTACTGCTGGCCATTGGCAATCTCTACCGAACCTTGCGCTGGCCAGAAGGCGTATCCAGCGATGCGCTGGCACCTGGGATGCTAATCGCCGCTGCGGTTATCCTGCTCAGCGTGGGTTTTCTGCCGGGCTTCTCTCTTAGCGTTCAGACAGACCGCCCGCTACCCACGATGCTGATTATCCTCCAGGCGATGATCTTCGCAGGCCAGTTCCTACTGCTTTTCCTGCTACAGAAAAGCGGTGGCCCTGTCTTACTGAGCCTATTGGGATCCGTTGGTGCTGTGGTGGGCGTGCCCGTCGCGATATTGCTGCAGGGAGAAACCGCCCCCGAGGGCTTACTGCTGGGCACCCTGCTGATTGGTGCAGGTATCGCCCTGCTTAATATTGGCAAAGCCAAACAACTTCCCTAGGTTAACAAGGCCAAGAGAGACATATTATGAAAGTGGGTGCGTATCAGGCTTACTACGCACTGCAAAATCTCAGCCTACTTACCTGCACAGATAGCTACCGACGCTGCACAACATGAGTTCAGGTATGGGATGAACCCTGCATTATCATTCCGCTATACTAGGTTTAATAGCTAAGGAGGTAGTATGAATAATGTTTCTCTGGAAACAAAGCGTCGCTATTACGCGAAGGTACGGCGCTCCAATTATCAAGCGAGTATGGCGCTGGAAGGAATCACTGTTGACTCTCAAGCACCAAAAGCCAACAAGGATGATGTACTGGCTAAATATCAGAAGCACAAAATTCGCTGATGGATAAGTACGGGACAGGGAAGGATCCCTATTGCTACCGCCCTATGACTTTGCATATCTCAAACGCCTACATCATCAGCTATTTCATGACCTGTATGACTGGGCAGGGGAAATAAGAACCATCGATATCGCAAAAGGCGACACACGATTTTGCAACGTCAACCGCATCGCTCCCGAGGCTGAAAAGCTATTCACCAAGCTGGCAGAGCATAATCACTTCACTCAACTTGAAAAAGCAGACCTAATATCAGCGTGTGCGGAGCTATATGGAGATTTAAATGTCGTTCATCCCTTCCGCGAAGGGAATGGATAGAAGCCAATATCGCAGGCTACTACTGCGACTACCATCCTTTAGAGTTAATCTTTGAGCGATGTATCGGCTCTCCTCTATACGACTAACGCCAAGACATTGCCTTGGCGTTTTGTTTTCCAGCTTAGGTAATACACCTACCCCAACTGAAACGGATACACCGAGCCGATTTTCAGTAGTTGCGTCAGTTCATCCAGTGCGGTAAGGGACTCTTCCGCCAGTTGCGGGTCAGCCAGATCGTCAGGAGCGAGACGATCACGGTAGTGGCGATTTACCCAGGCAGTTAAATCATCAAACAGTGCCTCGGTCAGCAGTACGCGGCCAGTGAGCGCAGCACGTTCGGCTTCCGAAAGTACAACGCGCAAACGCAGGCAGGCGGGGCCTCCACCGTTACGCATGCTCTGTTTAACGTCTTTCACGATGACCTCATTGATCGGATTGTTACCCGCCAGCAAGTGATCCTGAATGGTGCGCCATACCGCTTCACGCTCCTGGCATTCACCGGGTACCACCAGCGTCATGGAACCGTCTGGATTGGAGAGTAGCTGGGAGTTGAACAGATAAGAGGCCACCGCATCTTCCATGCTGACAGCTTCCAGAGGCACCCGCACCGGAATGAGTGGCGTGGTCATCTTGGCGCGCAGTTCATCCAGGGTGCGCTCTTCTTCCAGGAACGCCATTTCATGGTAGAGCAGCACGGCACCATTACCAACCGCTATCACGTCATTATGGAACACGCCTGCGTCGATGGCATCCGGGTGCTGCTGGGCAAAGACTGTTTGCACATCGGTCAGACCATGTTGGCGAGCCACCGCCTGACTGGCCTCCAGTGTTTGACGGGCAGGGTAGCGCTTAGGCTTGTGTTCACCACCAAACGCCTGACGGCCATACACAAACAGATGTACCCCCGGTTCACTGTATTCACCACATAACCGGGTATGGTTGGCAGCCCCTTCATCGGAAAAAGCAGGTGTGGCAGGCAGCACCGGATGGTGTGCAAAGTGCTGCTCATCACGGAAAATAGCCTGCAGTACGCGACCGGTGGTTTGCGGCTCCAGATAACGATGGAAGCTGGACTGTAAATTGGCCGGAGTGAAGTGCACCCGGCGATCCGCTGCATCAATGCTGGGTGTAACAGTGCCGGCATTGGCTGTCCACATGCTGGAGGCGGAACATACTGCCCGTAGTAGCTGCGGGGCTTCGGCAGCGGCGCGGGTAAGCACTTCCCGGTTGCTGCCACTGAAGCCCAAGTCACGCAGCGCCCCCACATCAGGGCGCTGCTGGGGAGGCAGGACACCCTGGGCGTAGCCCGCCCCCATCAGCGACTTCATTTTCAGCAACCCCTGCAATGCTCCTTCCCTGGGGTTGGATATCAAGCCGCCGTGGCTCATGGAAGCAACGTTGCCGTGGGCCAAGCCTGAGTAGTTATGGGTGGGTCCCACCAGCCCATCGAAATTAACTTCCCAGACACTGCAGTTAGAAACGTCACTCATAGGTTGACTCCTGGCGGCAGGGTTTCTGGCATCTCCAGGGCTTCGGCTTCCACGGAAGCAACCGGATAGGCGCAGTAATCTGCCGCATAGTAGGCACTTGGGCGATGGTTGCCGCTATCACCAACACCACCAAAGGGCGCATCGCCAGAAGCACCCGTGGTTTGGCGGTTCCAGTTCACGATCCCGGCACGAATACGCAGCAGGAAGTCATCCCAGTCAGCTTTTTGCCCACCAATCAGTCCTGCGGAAAGTCCATAGCGGGTATTATTGGCCAACGCCAAGGCTTCCTCCCAGTCGCTATAACGGTGGATTTTCAGCAGCGGGCCGAAGTGCTCCTCATCAGGTACATCCAGCCCGGTCACGTCAATCAGCGCGGGGCTTAGTAAGCTGGTGTTCTCTTTCAAACGCCGCATACGGTTAATGACGGTACCGCCCAGTTCTTCCAACTCATCTTGGGCTTTCAGCAGGCCATCCGCCGCTGCCACACTAACCAGGCCGCCATAAAAAGGAGCAGGCGCTTCCTCAAACTGCCCAGCCACATGCAGCGTGGTAATGGCATTGGCAAGTGCCTCAATCAGGCGGTCGCCCACTTCCCCTTTGGGAATCATCAATCGGCGCGCACAGGTGCAACGCTGGCCACCGGAAAGGAAGGCCGACTGTAAAATGGTCAGCACCGCAGCGCGTTCGTCATCAACGTCTTTCACTACCAGTGGATTATTGCCACCCAGCTCCAGGGCAAGAATTTTATCCAGCTGCCCGGCAAACTGCTGCTGCAACATACCGCCCACTTTGGCACTACCGGTAAATAGCAAGCCGTCAATATCGGGATGCGCTGCAAGCGCCTGCCCAACCGCCACGCCACCCTGCACAAGGTTAATAACACCAGCAGGTAACCCGGCCTCCAGCCAGCACTGCAGGGTCAAATCTGCCGTTAACGGTGTTTGATCGCTAGGTTTAAATACGACGGTATTACCTGCCAACAACGCAGGCACCATATGACCATTGGGCAGATGGCCAGGAAAATTATAGGGGCCGAACACCGCCATGACGCCGTGGGGGCGATGGCGTAACACTGCTTTGGCACTTCCCACATCTTTTGCCCTCTCCCCCGTACGCTCGTTATACGCCTTAATGGAAAGGGCGACTTTGCCCACCATCGCCCCTGCCTCGGTTCGCGCTTCCCAGAGTGGTTTACCAGTTTCACTGGCAATGGCAACGGCAAGGTCTTCGCTACGCGCCTTGATCACTTCGGCAAAACGCTCTACCAGCGCCTGCCGTTCGGCAAAAGGCGTACGCGCCCAAAGGGGAAACGCACTCCGCGCAGCCTCTACAGCCGCGGCAACCTGCTCACTGGAGGCCGACGCTCCCTGCCAGAGTAGCGATGCGGAGACAGGGTCATGCTTGAAGAACGTATCCGCATCTCCTGCCATCCAGGCGCCATTGATCAATTGCTGCTGTTGGGCGTGCATGTTTATCTCCTAGACGTTGCCAAATGCGGTGTTTAGGTTTCCAGTAAGCGAACTTGGCCACCTGCGGTAACACCCAAGCGGCTTGCTTCCTGCTCGCTAAGTACGATGGTGTTGTCATGGTTGGGCGCACGACCTATCCAACTGGCGGTAAAGCTCTGCATCTCAGTGGAAGCGGCCAGCCAGCGGCTAATGCTCTCCTGGGGGGCACTGGCCGAAACCTCAACCTGACAGAGTTGTGAATTGCGGATGGCCCGAACATCGTCAATATAGGCCTCTACGGTGGGGCCACCGTCGAAAATGTCGATATAGCCTTCCCAGCGCAGCCCCTCCTTTTTAAGCATCTCAAGGGCCGGGCGGGTATGCCGGTGCACCTGCCCGATACAGGCGCGTGCCTCTTCAGCCATAAAGGTGGTGTAGATGGGGAATCTTGGCATCAGCTCGCCAATAAAGCTCTTCTGGCCCAGGCCCGTCAGCCGGTCGGCCTCATTAAAATCCATGGGGAAGAAGTGCTTGCCCAGACTTTCCCAGAAAGGGCTACGATTATGTTCATCAAACACGCCGCGCATTTCCGCCAGCACCTTGTCGGGAAAGCGGTCGCGAAACTGGGCCATAAACAGCCAGCGCGCCTTGGAAAGCAGCGCGCCGTTGCGCAGGTGTTTATTGGCTTCGCCGCGGTATTCAGGACGCAAAAAAAGCGAACACACTTCAGCATCGCCGGTATGGTCGGAGCTTAAGAACAGCGTATCGATGGTACGGTGTAAATCCAGTTGAACAGACGAATGTGCCAGGGTGCCCAACCGGTAGTTATAAAAAGGCACTTCTCGGCCTACCTGCCCCTCAATGGCACAACAGCCTGCCAGTTCTCCATTGGCTTCATCTTCCAGTACAAAGAAGTAGAGCCGGTCATCGACAGGAGAGCGCTCTTCAAAAGCGCGGGTGGCGGCTTCAATTTTCCCGGCCAGAAACTCGCGGTTATCCGGCAGCGAGGTAAACCCCACTCCAGCCTGTTGCGCAAGCGCCTGAAGCCCATCCAAATCATCTCGGGCAATGGGTCGAATGCGCATTACATCTCTCCTTCATCGAGCGCATCTACTGCGCTTGGCAAGGTTAACGGTGCGGCCAGCACCGCTCGGCCCTCTTCTACACCCAAGCGCTCGGCATGCTCCGGTGAAAGCATGAGCTGGCCCGTGGGTGATAGGGCATAGCGGGCCACAATGCAACGAAAATCACCAAGTTTCTGGTTGGCAATCATCGCCGGTTCCGCATCGGGCAGCGCATGTTCAGGCCGTGTGCGTACCGGGTGCCAGGCAGCGCCACGGAACGTTTCCAATCGCTCACGCTCGGCCTTCACGATTGGCCCCGCATCAAAAATATCCACATGCCTTGAGCGTACAAAGCCTTCAGCCAGCATTTCCTGTAATGCCTCTTCATGAGCAGGGTGCTCCCGGCCGATCGACGCCCTGGCCTGAGGCGTCAGCAGCGGCAGATAGAGCGGAAACTGCGGCATCACTTCAGCAATAAAGCTTTTTGAGCGCACACCTGCCGTGTGATTCATCTCCTGGAAACCGCGGGCGAAAAAGTGGCGGCCCACGCTCTCCCAGAAAGGTGATTCGTTCCGGCTATCCAAATAGCCAGGAAATGCCACGGCCAAAATGCGCGAAAAGCGCTCAGGGTACTGAGCGATAAACATCAAACGTGCCCGGCGCAGCAGACTTTCCGCACTGGTGCCTTTATAGCGTGGGTTTAGAGACAACGCACAAAGCAGCGTCGCGTCGGATACCTCATGGGAGAGCGCCAGGGTTTGCACTTCCCGGCGTACATTCAACTGTTGGGAGGCGTGGATCAGAGTTTCCTGGCGGTAGGTGTAATATGCCTCCGCCGCCCCTGCCTGAGCACGAATAGTGGCCGTACCCAGTACTTCGTTGCGGCTGTCATCCGCCAGAACGAACATGTAATGCTCGTTGCCGGGGAACTCTATTTGGCTGTTGAAGGTTTCCTGGGAGCGCAAAATGCGCTCCTCAAGCCGATCACGGTTGGCGGGCAGATTAGTCAGCCTGGGAACCGCATGCTCTGCCAACTGCTCCAGAGCGGGCAGGTCAGCCATTGTTACCGGTCGGATTACCAGCATCCTTAATGCCCCTTCTTGTGTGGCCTGCTGCCTATTCATGCGCTGGCAACAAGCCGCTCGATAGCACGCTCCAGTCGCGCCATGCCTTCAGCAATATCCGCCTCAGGAATCACCAGTGACGGTGCCATACGCAGTACGTTGGGGCCTGCGATCAGTGCCATGACGCCCTCTTCAATGGCCAGTGGCAGAATATCCTTGGCGCGGCCCTCAAAGGCATCTGACATCTGTGCGCCCATCAGCAATCCCATCCCACGGATCTCTTTAAACACGCCATGTTTGCGGTTGATGGTTTCCAAATGCTCACGGAACAGGTCGTGGCGATACTTGACCCCTTCAAGCACCTCGGGGGTATCGATAAACTCCACTGCCGCAAGCGCAACTGCGGATGCCAACGCGTTGCCACCGTAGGTAGAGCCGTGGGTACCAATCGCCAAGGAGGCGGCGATAGCATCGGTCGTTAGCATGGCACCAACCGGGAAACCACCACCCAGGGACTTGGCGCTGGTCAGGATATCCGGGGTAATACCGAAATTTTTATAGGCATAAAGCTCGCCGCTACGACCGACGCCGGTTTGCACTTCATCAAAGATCAGCAGTGCGTTGTGCTCGTCACACAGGTCACGCAGGCCCTGGAGGAACTCCTGGGTCGCGGGTACGATGCCACCTTCCCCCTGCATAGGCTCGACCATAATGGCGCAGGTGTCATCGCCGACCAGCCCACGCACGCTTTCCAGATCGTTGAAGCTGGCATGCAGAATGCCGCCAGGCACCGGGCCAAAACCCTGGGAGTACTTTGGCTGCCCCCCAACACTCACCGTGAAGAAGGTACGACCATGGAAGGACTGATAAAACGAAATGATTTTATCTTTGTGCTCACCGTGGTGGTCTACTGCCCAACGGCGTGCCAGTTTTAGGGCGGCCTCATTCGCTTCACCACCCGAAGAACATAGGAATACCTTGTCGGCGAATGTGCGCTCGGTCAGCGTTTTGGCAAGCTTGAGTGCTGGCTCGTTGGTAAACACATTGGACAGGTGCCATAGCGTTTCACCCTGCTCTTTCAGGGCATTGACCAGTACTGGATGGCAGTGGCCAAGGGAGTTCACCGCAATTCCCCCGGCAAAGTCGATATATTCTCGCCCCTCCTGATCCCACAAGCGGCTACCTTCACCCCTCACAGGAATAATCTGCTGCGGTGAGTAGTTGGGCGTCATGTAGTGATCGAAATCCTGACGGCTTGGGGTGTAACTCATGGGGCAATACCTCCAGTGGGGTAAAGGAATGAAAACAGTATACGAGGGCGAATGGACGCCGTGCTTTCAGTAATGGGACGGTAAATTATGAATAGCGACGCGGGCATCGGCTAGCGCCTGGCCTTAAATAGCCGCCACAGCACTTCCATACCGGGGCAGTGGAAGAGGGGTGGTTGCTACCCTAACCCAAACGCTCTTCCCTTGGTGTCATTCCGAAATGGTGCCGATAGGCAGTTGAAAAGTGCGCGCCCGAAGAGAAGCCGGTGGTAAAGGCAATATCACCCACCGGGCGATCACTCTCTCGTAGCTGCTTACGCGCCTCCTGAAGCCGTAAATCCAGGTAGTAGCGGCTGGGCACTGCCTGGAGGTACTTCTTGAATAACCGCTCTAGCTGTCGGCGGGAAATACCCAAATGTTCGGCCAGTTCCAGTGTGGATAGCGGCTCTTCGATATTCGCCTCCATAAGCGTGACCGCCTCAACCAGGCTTTGCGGAGCGTGCCCCAACCTGTTGCGTAACGGCACATGCTGGCGCTCGTCGGCCATGCGAATACGGTCACACACAAACTGTTCCGACACCTGCTCAGCGAGACGCTGGCCGTGATGTGTGCCAATCAATGTGAGCATCATGTCCATGGCTGCTGTGCCGCCTGCGCAGGTGACTCGATCCCGGTCTATTTCAAATAGCTGTTGGGAGAGCGTTACCTGGGGGTATGCCTGAACAAAAGCATCAAAGCGCTGCCAGGGCAAGGTGGCACGATAGCCCTCCAACAGCCCACAACGGGCGAGCACTTCGGTTCCCCCGGCCAGCCCACCGATGGCCACTCCCCGCCCCTGGTGGCTACGCAGCCACTCATTGAGCTTGGCGGGCAGCGCATAGGGCAACGGTGTGGGGGCACATATCAGTAGCATATCCAGCGGGCCAAGTGGTGCGCCTAATGCATGCTGGGCCAGCAGTGAAAGCTGCGCGCTACTGCGTACAGGCTCTTCGTTCAGGCTCAGGGTCACCGTGTGGTACAGCATTTGTCCACTGAGCTGATTGGCCATTTGCAGCGGCTCAATTGCACTGGCGTGAGCCAATAGAGAGAACCCTGGCAGCAGCAAAAAGGCCACCCGCCGTCGGCTGGGAGGAGGCATTAATGTGCTTGAAGGCATAGTAAATCATTGTGCTGCATGGAGACCGCCATCGGCTTGAAAACGTCTGGGTAAAACTGCCATCTTACCCAATTGTTCCCATGAAGGCAGCGCCTTAACCATACAGGCAAAAACCTGGCGCATGAATGCAAATTGCCGGGCACAAGGCCCGGCAATCAGGTAATACGCCAAGGGTTCTGTCAGCCACCGCTGTTGCCAACGCCAAATATCAGAAACCCGGCCACGATGACCCCAAGAATGATAATGACCACCGGCAATAGCTTATGCATTCCGCTGGCTGGCTTTTTGGCTTCAGGCTGGCGCTGTGGCTCAGCTTCGTCAAAATCCTCCGGTATACGCTGGTTTAAAACGTGCTCTTTCTCTTCTTCCCGAGTTTTACTTTCCCTGGTATCCATAAACACCTCCTGGTAATCCGGTACAAAGGATGAATACAGCAGCTTCTCACTGGCGCAACCGCATCACCACTTATAAGTTAATGACATCAAACTCAACGTCAGGGTTCACATCTGCATCGTAATCCACGTCGTCGCGCTCAAAGCCAAACAACTTTAGAAACTCATGCTTATAACCAGCATAGTCGGTAATTTCGAATAAGTTATCTGTAGTGACCTCCGACCACAGGTCCTGGCAGGCATTTTGAACGTCTTCCCGCAGTTCCCAGTCGTCCAGACGCAGGCGCCCCTGCTCATCTGTAACCATGCCATCGCCCTGCCCGGCATAAAGCCGTTCGCCGAAAAGCCGGTTGAGCTGATCAATCGTCCCCTCATGCAGGCCCTGCTCCTTCATGATGCGGTATACCATGGCGATATATAGCGGCATGACGGGAATAGCGGCACTCGCCTGGGTGACAACCGACTTGAGCACGGCCACGTTGGCGCCACCACCTGTTTCTTTCAGTTTGGCATCAATTGCGGCGGCGGCACGGTCCAGATCTTCCTTGGCTTTGCCGAGCGCACCATGCCAGTAGATGGGCCAGGTGATTTCAGTCCCAATATAGCTGAACGCAACACTGCGGGCCCCTTTGGCCAGCACTCCCGCCTGATCCAGAGCATCCATCCACAGTTCCCAGTCCTCCCCACCCATCACAGTGATAGTGTCTTCTATCTCTTGCTGGGTGGCAGGTTCAACTTCCGCTTCGATGATGACATCTTTATTGGTGTCAATCGCTGTGGCACGGTAGGTTTCCCCGATGGGCTTCAGACTGGAACGCTTTACTTCACCGCTATCCGGTAGTTTACGCACAGGAGAAGCCAGGGAGTAAATCACCAGATCGACTTCACCCATGTCCTGTTTAATCAACTCGATGGCCTTTTCCCTGGCTTCATGGGAAAACGCATCGCCATTAATGGACTTGCTGTAAAGCCCTTCCCGTTTGGCAAACCTGTCGAACGCAGCGCTGTTATACCAGCCAGCCGTACCCGTTTTTTTCTCACTGCCGGGTTTTTCAAAAAACACACCCAAGGTATCAGCACCGTAGCCAAAGGCAGCCGTAATGCGGGCCGCAAGGCCATAGCCACTGGATGCACCAATCACCAGTACCTTTTTAGGGCCCGCACTTTTATCCAAACCACGGGCACGAGTCGCTTCGATCTGTTCGAGAACGTTCTGCTCGCAGCCCTTGGGATGAGTCGTGGTGCAGATAAAACCGCGTACTTTAGGTTTAATGATCACGTCAGACCTCTTGATCGGATTGATTTCATTATCAGCATGGCGATGCCATTCGCTAGTGGGGGTATTCTAGCCGTATGGACGCACGCTGTCCGCCCTTGAGCTTATCCGTTATTCGCGGCAGGATAGCCGCATGCCCATTACTTACCGGCGAGATCCCCATGAATGCACAGCAGCTAGTCGATGAGCGTGGTGAACTGTGGCTAGCCCTGGCACCACTGTGGCTTGACCACGAGCCAACGGAGCGCGACTACGTCCGCATGATTAATGTCATTGAGCAGCACGAGATGTCGCTACATGAGCTTGAGTGGATGTTCCGTCTGGAGCTGGCGCCCGTGATGGCCCGCCATCAGCTCTCAATTGCGAGCGAATGGCGTAAATTCAACGATTACAAGCTAATGCAACAGTTGGTTAACCACAATCTGCGACTGAAAGGCTGGCGACGTAAAAGCTGGGCACTGTTCTCGGGGCTAACCACCATGATGGTGCGCCACCGCTGGGTAGAGTTGATGAACCGACTGATGGTAGCCCGCGGTGAACACTAGCCTTCGTACTCCTTATCAAGAGCAGTGTCCAACGCTATGCGTAGTGGTACACCATGGTCTCTAGGGCCAAAGCGCGCGATTACGCGGCCATCGCGGCCAACCAAAAACTTGGTGAAATTCCACTTGATCGTCTTGGTACCCATGACACCGGGTGCTTCACGCTTAAGCAGTACAAATAGTGGATGCGCATTGCGACCGTTAACGTATACCTTTTCCATCAGCGGAAAGCTCACGCCATACTGTTGTTCACCAAAAGCACAAAATGCCTCAGCGCTCTCCGGCGACTGTCGACCAAACTGGTTACAGGGGAAGCCCAGCACCGTGAAGCCTCTGTCGCGGTAGCGCGTGTATAAGCCTTCCAGCTCTTTTAATTGTGGTGTAAAGCCACACTGGCTCGCCACGTTAACCACCAGTAATACCTGCCCACGCAATGCGCGTAAATTGAACGGCTTGCCTTGGTGGGTATAGCAATCTTGATCATAAATCGTCATCGCAAGACCCCTACATGCCTTAGCTCGCTTATTATCACCATGCCATGGCATAGGCGGTTGCACCAGAGGCTAACTAACTGATTGGCCCCACAACCACCCTTAGCGCCAATGCAATAAGCAGCCCACCTGTGATTCGGTTAACCCAATGGGCGTGGCGTTGTAGCCACGGCAGTACCCTTGAGTGGGAAAGCCCCAGGGCAACCAATACATACCAGCCACCATCAATCACCATCGCCGTTGCGACAATAACGGCTTTAGCCAGGACACTCATCTCCGGCGTAACAAACTGACTTAATAGCGCCACAAAGAAGATGATCAGCTTGGGGTTGCCCAACGCCACCAATACTGCTTCTTTGGCTGCCTGACGGGTGGTGGTCGCCACTGAGCTGTGAGCAAGCACGCCACCTTGCCCTGCCCGTAGTGCCTGAATACCCAACCATGCCAAATAAGCAGCACCTAGCCATGTGATAACCTGAAACAATTGTGGATGACGAGCAATCAATGCTCCCAGACCCCACACTGTTAACAACGCGTAAAACCCCACTCCAAGGGCGTGAAATACCGCAGCGGTTATGCCCGGCAGCCGCCCTCCCCCAAGGGTATGGCGTAGCACCAGGGCCAGGCTTGGCCCCGGCGACATGGCGCCCATAGCACAGATCGCGGCTAGCGAAAGCCAGAGTGACAACGGCATGCTTCTCTCCATGTACATTAGGCATAAAATAGCGGCTCCATTATACGCCAGTTGCACCGCCATCAAGGGAATAAATACTGCCCCTTAAATAACACTGTTAGCATGGTACGCTGTTGGGTAAAATTTTCCCTTTTCTGATGAAGATGACGCCTGCCATGCAGGCGATTCATGGTTAATAAAGGACTTCAACATGGGTAGGGCGTTTCAAAACCGTAAGGAATCCATGGCCAAAACGGCCGCTGCAAAAACCAAGGTGTACAGCAAATACGGGCGTGAGATTTACGTCTGTGCGAAGGCAGGCGGCACGGACCCTAACGGTAACCTTGCACTACGCGGTTTGATGGAGCGTGCAAAAAAAGACCAAGTGCCTTCACATGTTATTGAGAAGGCACTGGATAAGGCCAGCGGCGCTGGCGGCGAAGATTTTTCTCCTGCACGTTATGAAGGCTTTGGTCCCGGTAATGCCATGGTCATCGTTGACTGCCTGACCGACAACCCCAACCGCACCTTTGGCGATGTGCGCGGCTGCTTTACCAAAACCAAAAGTAAGCTCGGCACACCGGGCAGTGTCAGCCATATGTTCGACCATTGCGCCATTTTCTCGTTTGCAGGCAGTGATGAAGAAGCCGTGCTGGAAGCGCTGATGGAAGCGGATGTAGATGTTACCGACATTGAGCAGGAAGAGGGGCGTATCACTGTATTTGCCCCTCACACCGACTATGCCAAAGCCAAGCAGGCACTGCTGGATGCCGTCGGTGAAGTTGATTTTGAAGTGGACGAAATCCAGTTCCTGCCTCAAACCACCACACCGATCGAAGGCGATGACGTGGCAATGTTTGAAAAACTGCTTGGTATGCTGAATGAACTGGACGATGTCCAGAACGTGTTCCATAGCGCGGAACTACCCGAAGAAAGCGAATAAACGCCTGCTACACTGGCTCCCGCCACCCACACCATGGTCGTCAGCCTACTGCTGACGGCCATAAAGGCTATACTGCGAAAACGCCTCATCCGCACCGCCAATACCCAATTTTAAGTCACTAACAAAAAGTAAAGTCGGGCAAGCCTGGATTAGCGGCAAGAACTTAACGTCTAAACTACGGTCGTTATTAATAGGTTTCCCAACGATAGTGGGTTTGTAACTCTACAGGAGGCGATGATGAGCGTTGTCCATGTAAGCGAGGAAGAGCTGCACGCAAAGTTGGAGAAGTGCATTGCTGGCGAGCGACTGCTTATTGACCATGACGGTAACCGTTTCAGCGCACGTATTCAGCATGTAGGCCTAACCGGTGTCAAGGTAATTCCAGAAACACTGATTAAGAACAGCACTGGAGACCCAGGTGATATTAATGGTGTTACTGTTCCCTATGAGGATATCTGGGAGCTTGAGGTAAAAGGGGTGGTATATAGTCGGCTTGCAGAGTGACAGCAGGATAGAGACCTACCAATGCCCGACCCAAGGGCCGGGCATTTTCTGCCAGCGGCGTATCAGAACGTCAGGCATATCTTGCCAAAGTGTTTGCCCGCCTCCTGATGCCGAAACGCATCGCCAATCTCGGTTAAAGCAAATTCGCGGTCGATGACTGGCCGCATTCCCGACGCCTCAATGGCACGAACCATCTCCAGCTGGTGACGACGGCTACCGACAATTAGCCCCTGTAACCTGGCCTGTTTGGCCATTAATTTAGCAGTGGGAATATCACCTTCGCTCCCGGTGAGCACACCAATTAACGAGATATGCCCGGCAATTTTCACCGCCTCAATGGATTGCGGTAACGTGCCAGGGCCACCGACTTCCACAACATGGTCAACCCCTGCGCCGTTGGTTAACGCCTTCACTGCCTTACCCCAGTCGGGTGTCTCTTTGTAGTTGATGGTATGTTCGGCCCCTAGCTCGCGTAAGCGGGCCAGTTTTTCGTTAGAGGAGGACGTCGCAATCACCCTGGCCCCCATCATTCTGGCGAACTGCAGTGCAAAGATGGAAACACCACCAGTGCCCAGCACCAGCACCGTGTCCCCTGCTTTGAGCCCACCATCAACCACTAAGGCGCGCCAGGCGGTCAAGCCTGCGGTGGTCAGTGTGGCGGCCTCTGCGTGGCTGTATCCCTTGGGCTGATGGGTGAACCAGTTGGTAGGGCGGATCACCTGTTCACGGGCATAACCATCCACTCCATCTCCAGGTGTGGTAGTAAAATCCCCCACCCTTGCAGGGCCTTCCAGCCAACCGGGAAAGAAGGTGGATACCACAGCGTCGCCTACCACGAACTCGTCAACGCCCTCGCCTACGGCTTCAACCACACCAGCACCATCCGACATGGGAATACGGCCATCCCCGGTGGGGATCATACCCGCCACTACGGCGTAGTCATGAAAGTTAAGCGAGTTTGCATGCAGGCGTACTTTAATTTCCCCAGGGCCGGGCTCCCCTGGTGCATCCAGTGTCACCACATCCAGTTTATCCAAACCGCCGGGCTGCCGGAGTTGAATCGCTTGCATCGCTACCTCCTGTCAAAGGGTATTCTACTGTGAGGTGGGGGCGTCATTATGTAGATCAAGGTCTTCCAGATCATGCGCCAGGAAACCACCCGACTGCCGCTGCCAAAGGCTGGCATAAATACCATTTTTTGCCAGTAGTTCCGAATGGGTTCCGCTTTCGACAATGTGACCTTCATCCACCACAATCAGTCGATCCAGCATGGCGATAGTGGAAAGTCGATGGGCGATCGCAATCACGGTTTTGCCTTCCATTAAGGCGTCCAACTGCTCTTGAATGGCAGCCTCCACTTCGGAATCCAACGCTGAAGTAGCTTCATCCAAGACCAGAATGGGCGCGTTCTTAAGCAGCACACGGGCAATGGCAATTCGCTGGCGCTGCCCACCGGATAGCTTGACCCCCCGCTCACCCACATGGGCATCCAGACCGCGACGCCCTTTAGGGTCCACCAAATCATTGATAAATGTATCGGCATGGGCACGACATACCGCCTGCCATACATCCTCATCACTGGCATGTGGGCTACCGTAACGGATGTTATCCCTCAACGAACGGTGCAAGAGAGAGGTGTCCTGGGTCACCATGCCAATTTGATGGCGTAACGAGGTTTGCGTCACCTCGGCAATATTCTGGCCATCGATCAGAATGCGTCCACCCTGCAGGTCGTAAAAGCGCAAAAGCAGATTAGCAAGGGTGGATTTACCTGCCCCTGAACGCCCAATCAGACCAATTTTCTCACCAGGATGAATGGTCAGACTCAGCCCATCAAACACTGTCTTCTGCTCACCTTTGGCCTGGGCATAATGAAAACGCAGCGCATCAAACACGATTTCGCCATTGGTTACCTGGAGTGGTTTCGCGTTGGGGAGGTCTTTCACCATCGGTTCCTGCGCAATGGTATTCATACCATCCTGAACGGTACCAATATTTTCAAACAGCCCGGCCACTTCCCATAAAATCCAGTCAGACATAAAGCGGATACGCATGACCAGTGCGATGGCAATTGCCAACACACCCAACGAAATGGCATCAAAATACCAGGCACTGATCGCCATTCCTGCAGTGCCGATCAGTAGCAACGTATTCAGCAGGGTCAGACAGACGCTCATGATGGTGACCAGGCGCATCTGGCGATGTACAGTGATCAGGAACCCCTCCATTGCATCCTTGGCATAGCGCTGTTCCCGCTCGGTATCAGCAAACAGCTTGATGGTCTGAATATTGCTGTAACTATCCACCACGCGCCCGGTCATCCGGGCGCGAGCGTCGGCCTGCGCCATAGAGACATCACGCAGACGCGGGACGAAATAACGCATGATCCCCAAATAACCGACCAACCAGAGGCCCAGAGGCAATAGCAACCATGGGTCAGCACGCCCCAGCAGGATGGCCGCCCCGGTAAAGTACACAATGGCGTAGACCAGAAGATCCATTACCTTGGTGACAGTCTCACGAATCGCCAGTGCTGTTTGCATCACTTTTTGAGACACACGCCCAGCAAACTCGTCCTGATAAAATGCCAGGCTTTGGCTGAGCATATGGCGGTGTGACAGCCAGCGGCCAATCATCGGATAGTTGCCAAAAATACTCTGGTGGGTCACCAGTGACTGCGCCAGCACCAATACCGGCAGACCAACAATGGCCAGCAGGGCAACCCCGGCAAGCCATAAGCCGTTTTCAGACCAAAAGCCTGCCCGTTCAACATGGCCCAACCAGTCCACCAGATCGCCCATATAGCTGAAGAACACGACCTCAGCAGCGGAGACCAGGGCGGTAAACAGCGACATCAGCACAAGCAGAGGCCATATCGGTCTTGAGAAGTGCCAGATAAACGGCAGGAGACCCTGGGGCGGTGTGGTGACCTCTCCTTCAGGATAGGGGTACACACGACCCTCAAAGTAACGGAATAACGGCTGCAACACACGTAAAAGCATGGAAAGTCCTTGCGTTAGCTTTTATCGACGGCATGGCTGATGAACAATCAGGAAGAGGGTTGGCGTCGCAACAACCAGCGCGCCCAAAATGGGGCAAACACCATTAGCGTCACCATACGGAGCAGATGATGAAAAGCGACGAAGACAGGGTCAATATTAAGCGCTACTGCCAGAATGGCCATTTCGCCGATCCCACCGGGGGCGAGTGCCAATAACGCGACATCACGCCCAACGCCTAACGATTGATGAATTAACTCAGCGAATAGGGCGAGTACGATCAATGCCAATAGCGTAGCCACGCCAGATTGCCACATATAGCGCCCCAGCAAACGTCTCGTTATGCCTTTAAAGCGAGAACCAATAGCACTACCCAACACCCACAGCATGATATTCATTCCCCACCCTGGCAACGTGAGGCTTGCAAGATCAAACCCTGATAACAGAGCCGCCATAATAAGCGGCGCAAGTAGCGCCGAGCTGGGGATACGCAGCCACCTGCCAAGGGGCAACAATAGCGGGATAGTGAGCAGCATCCAGCCGTGTTCCAGACCGGACTGTACCGGACCAGCCGCCCCACTTCCTCCGTTATAGGCCCAGAAGAGTGGTGGCAGGAAAAGGATAACCAGAATAATGCGCAGCGATTGCGCAACGGCAATACGCTGGGGGTCACCGCCACATTTATCGCCCAGCATAATCATTGCGGTCATGGCACCAGGGGCGGCCCCAAACCAGGCACTCACTGGATCAAAGCCGCACCGACGGTACCAGGCTGATGCCACGGCCGTTGAGGCAGCCACTCCCAGCAGCAACAACACTGCAGATACCGGCCAGTCCAATACACGTTGAGCAAGCTGCGGTGTCACCTGGCTACCCAATACCAGGCCCATTACCGCTAGAAAGATATTGCGCAGCGGCTCTGGCACATCAACGTTGATACCTCGAGCCGACACCAGCAGGTTAGCGATCAGCGGACCAAGCATCCAAGCCAGGGGTAGACCAGTGAGCTGGAACAGCATGCCGCCGACTGCGCCTACGGCTAACGATGTCACCAAGCCCTTTGCGGTCCCCGCACTGATCTGAATGTCCTTCACGCTATCTCCCCAACGCCCAAGATCATACCCCTATCGCAATCATTAACCTGCTAAGCGAACCATTAGCTTACCACTACTGCGCTAATTTGGGGCATCCAGTGAACGGGGAGCATCTTCAACCCAGTCTCACTATTACTCCTCATCATCGTCATCACGCAGTCGCGCTTGACGCTCGGCCTCTTCCTCTTTGGCATCGTCAATAACTTCCATCAGTTCATCAACGTTAGCGATGTGGCTATCAAGCTCAAAATGCCCCGTCAGCTTACTGTCGGGATGCAGCTCCCCCGCCTCATACAATGCCCACATCTCTTTACCGTAATGGGTGTTCAGCAGCTCAGGGGCAAAACGGCCAAAGTAGCTGCGCATATTGTTTACATCGCGCTCCAGCATTGCAGCAGCACTATTGTTACCGGCCGCATCAACTGCTTGGGGCAGATCGATAATTACAGGGCCATCGGCGTCTACCAACACGTTGAATTCTGATAAATCGCCATGGATCAAACCTGCACAAAGCATGCGCACCACATCCTGAATCACCTTGGCGTGGTAACGCAGTGCCTGCTCCTGGGTGAGCGTTACATCATCCAGACGCGGAGCCACATCACCGTCCGCATCGGTAATCATCTCCATAAGCAGTACGCCATCCACAAAACCGTAGGGTTTGGGTACCCGAACCTCAGCGGCAGCCAGACGGTACAAGGCATCCACCTCAGCGGAGAGCCACGCCTGTTCCTGCTCTTTCTGGCCATAGCGGGTCTTTTTAGCCATTGCCCTGGCGCGGCGACTATTGCGCTCTTTGCGTCCTTCCTGATACTGGACGGCCTGTTTAAAACTACGTTGTTTGGCCTCTTTGAATACTTTGGCACAGCGAGTGTCGTCACCACAGCGCACCACATATACCTGCGCTTCCTTGCCACTCATCAACTGCATCAGCACCTCATCGATCAGGCCATCATCGACCAGGGGCTGTAATCGTTTGGGTGTTTTCATAGCTTGCCGCGATGACTCCTACTTAATGGCGAATCCGGCGCACGCGGAAAGCGCGCCCTTTTAATTTATCTCGTTCCAGCTTCGACTGGGCTTTTTGAACAGCGCTACGCTCTACCGCCACATAGGCACTACGGGCCAGTACTTTAATTTTACCTACCTGCTCCCCGCGCAACCCACCTTCACTGGTGAGTGCACCAAGAATATCCCCAGGGCGCAGTTTATCCTTTTTACCACCCGCCAGTTGCAGAGTGGCCATTGGGGGCTCAAACGGTTCGGCGTTCTGGGTATTGGGCAGAGGCTCGGTTGCCAGCGTTTCTCCCAACAGCTCAGCCAAACGCTCCAAACGGTAGGCTTCCTGTGGCGTTACCAGGGTACAGGCAATACCGCTGGCCCCGGCTCGCCCGGTACGACCGACCCGGTGTACGTGCACCTCCAGCTCACGGGCAATTTGATAATTAAATACAGCATCCAACCGGGCAATATCCAACCCACGGGCAGCCACATCGGTGGCGACCAAAATCGAGGCGCTTTGATTAGCAAACAGGATCAGCAGCCGGTCACGGTCTTTTTGCTCCAAATCACCGTGTAACGCCAGCGCACTGAAACCTGCCCCGACCAAACCATCCGCCACCGTTTGAGTTTCCCGCTTGGTGTTACAGAACACCACACTGGTCGTCGGCCGGTTAGCCAGCAACAGCTGCTTTAGCGCAGCAAACCGGGTGTCTTCGTTAGCCACATGATAGAAGCGCTGGTCGATAGTGGTAGCGTCGTGTACATCCGCGACCTTAACCGTAACAGGGTCGCGCATCACACCACGCGTCATGGCTGCCAGACCACCAGATGCCTCTTCATCTGGAAACGTAGCGCTAAACAGCAGCGTTTGGCGATCAGCTGGCGTCTCCGCAATGATCGTGTCAATTGAAACCTGGAAGCCCATATCCAGCATGCGATCCGCTTCATCCAACACCAGCGCACTTAATGAGCCTAGCGTCAGTGAGCCTTTACGCAGATGCTCCTCAAGCCGCCCGGGTGTACCTACCACAATATGTGCGCCATGCTCCAGGGAGGCCAGTTGTGGCCCAAATGGCGCTCCCCCGCACAGGGTCAGCACTTTCACATTGGGCATACCACGGGCCAGCCGCCGCAACTCTTCCGCCACCTGATCGGCCAGTTCCCTGGTCGGGCACAGCACAAGCCCCTGCACAGCAAAAGCATCAATGCGCAAATCAGCCAGCAGCGCCAGACCAAACGCCGCCGTTTTGCCTGAGCCTGTTTTGGCCTGAGCCAGCACATCACGCCCGGCCAGCATTGGAGGCAGGCTTTGCGCCTGTACCGGCGTCATTTCGTGATAACCAAGCGAGTCTAGATTGATCAGCAGCGCAGGGGGGAGCGCCAGGGAAGCAAAAGCGGTGTCAGACACAGAAAATTCCTGAAGGGGCCATAGTGCCCGGTAAACCTATAATGTAATGCACCATACCAGAAAGTGCTCCCCCCTGCTGCGCTGCTTGGGTTTACACAAGATTGAGACTATTAGCGAATGGACGTGATTAAGACGCATGTGCCAATGCAGCAAAGCGGCCCTGGCTTAGCGATGCCAAATCACCTGGCGAAAGCTCAATCTCAAGACCCCGGCGGCCAGCGCTAACAAATATTGTTGAAAATGGCTGTGCTGATGCATCAATAAAGGTGGGCAGGCGTTTTTTTTGTCCTAGCGGGCTTACCCCACCCAATACATAGCCTGTCGTACGTTCAACCTCGTCCGGTACAGCCATAGCCGCCTTCTTTGCTCCCGCCGCTTTCGCTATCTGCTTTAATCCCAACTGGCAGTTTACCGGCACAATTCCGACTGCGAGCTGCCTGCTGTCCAGCTTTACCACCAGGGTTTTAAACACGCGCTCAGCCGCGACGCCCAGCTTTTCAGCAGCCTCCAACCCATAGGACTGCACAGCAGTATCATGGTGATACTCATGAATTTTAAATGCAACGCCTGCATGTTTTGCACTGTTAATCGCTGGTGTCATGATGCTCTCTTCGTTATTGGCATGGGCACAACCATGCATGTTTCCTCAACCAGGTAATAGCGCGAGTTGGAAAAAGAAGTCAACTGGTAAGCGCCTGCTCTGCTGCTAGGCTTAGAAAGGAGCAGGTTCGACAGGAAGCAACAGACAGGAGTCTTATATGAAAGCCACCTCCAAGGCACAGCAGAAAGCCGCCGGTGCTGCACTGTCCGCTAAACGCGGCGATACCAGGCCCAGCGAACTGGTCGGTGCCTCTAAGCAGATGTACAACACGATGAGTGAAGAGGAGCTGGAGGACATGGCGGGCACCAAACGCAAGGGTAAACCGCAAAAGAAAGAAACGTAAGCGCCCCATTGCGGGCCATCAACACAACGTTAACGCCCGCATCAATACCGTTAAACCTCAGGTCACCAGCGTAATACTGGTTACCGGGCGTAAATTACGCAGTTTACAGTGCCGCTCCACACTCTCAACGATCTCTTTGGCATCGTCTATTTGCTGCTTATCCAGTTGGATATCGACCATTAAGAAACTGCCTACCTGTGCTAACCGTACATTGCCATTGGCAATATCAAAATCCGCCACTTCCTGTACCACGTCCTGGCGCACACTACCCAGAGGTTCACCAAACATCAGCTCCCTTAATGCACCACGTACCATGCATATCGGAATAGGCAGGAAGTAGCCAACGATGATAAGGACCATCACGGGGTCAGCAAAGCGTGCATAACTTGCCCAGGGCGTTAACGTCAGCCCCCAGGTCAGCGCAAAACCCAGCATGACCGCCACACTCAGCCAGGTATCCATTTGCCACTGGCGCAGCTCAGCCGCCAGCAATGATGAACGGGCAATGCGTGCGTAGCGGCTCAGCCACCACCATGAAAGTAAACAGCCAGTGACATTAACAACGCCGAATATCAGCGCAAGGTCCAGTGTTACCAGTCGCCCACCCTGCCAAAGACTCCATAACGCGGAGGCCAATGAGAACAGACACACTGACGCAATCACTACTCCTTTGAGCAGGACGGCAAGAGGTTCAACCGTTAACCGGCCAAAAGGGTAACGGTCATCCGCTGGCTTGCGGGCCTGCTGAAGGGCAAACAGCGAAAGTGATGCCAGCACTAAACTTAATAGCGAATAGCCACTATCAAATAGAATCGTTATTGAACCGCTGGCAACACCAAGCGCAAGCCCGGTAAATGCAAACAGGCTGGCAGAAACAGCAGAAAATCTGAGCGCACGGCGCTCGGCAACAAAGGGGGACACGCTTGTTACTCCGTAGGAATTAGTAAAACGTGCGCCAGCATAGTGAGTAACCTACTATTTAACCAATCGCTCAGCGCTAATTTTTTTGGCACTCAAAAAAGAGGGATGACGCCATGCGTGCAGAACAGGTTCAGGCGTTTATTGACGTGACCGAGCACGGTTCATTCGCCGCTGCCGCCCGCCATACCGGCATAAAGCGCAGTACGTTAAGTGCCGCGGTAAATGCGCTGGAAGATAACCTGGGAGTAGCGCTGTTTGAGCGTTCCGGCAATAGCCTGACACTTACTGCAGTAGGTGAAAGCGTATTGCCAGACTGTTATCGTTTACTGACCAGCGCCAGCCGGATCAATAAACATTGCCAGCAGCATATACAGGGTGTGGAAAGCCAGCTGTGTATTGCAAGAGACGACGCCTTGCCTGAAGCCTTCTGGCGGCAGGTAATGCATGACTTGAAGCAACGCTATCCGCTAACCGCCATCTCGGTTTATCTCCTGCCGCCCCAGGAGCATCCCCAGTTTGTACTCCGCCAAACCGTCGATATCGCCTTTGGGCTATACACCGCTGAGGGAACGGCCGTGAACGCCACTAACCTTGCCCCGGTGGGCATGTGCCTGGTAGCCGCTCCAACGCACCCGCTCAGCCGCCTGCCCAATGTCACCCGGGATGATCTGGCCCAATATACCCAGGTCTGTTTAACCTACGACCAGGGCGACAAACTGGTCAGTGAAGCGCTGTTTTCGACGAATTATCTGGGGCTAACCATGTTTGAAGTGATCCGCGATGCAACGATTAACGGTACCGGCTGGGCACTTGTGCCCCACCCCCTGGTTAAACAGGCACTGGAAGCCGACCAGCTGTGTGCGCTGAACCACGATCTCGCACTGGACAGCCACTACTACCGTTATGTAGAGGGCGAAAGCCTCGGTGTTGTGGCCACGGCACTGCTGACCCGTGTGGCCCGCTTTTTAGGCACTACCCGCTAGGCTTCATGCTGTCAACAATGCCCCACACCCCATACTGCGCTCCTTCAATGGCATTAATATTGACTTGCATGAAATTAACTGCGTTGAAACATTACAGTGGAAAAAAACGCCAATGCCCTCCACGCTATTAAAAAGTGCTACATAAGGAGTTTGGGGACACGCTAGAGAACCGGCACAAGGCAGTGTCATCTATGCGTAAAGAGCTTCTGCCAGTGTCGATGTTGCCGTCAACCAAGGAGCATTTCCACGATGGTAAGACTCGAGAAGAAAGCGACCAGGCTATATGTCCTGGACACTAACGTCCTTATTCATGATCCCACAGCGCTCTACCATTTTGATGAGCACGACGTGGTTATCCCCATGACGGTACTTGAGGAGCTGGACAAGCATAAAAACGGTATTCGTGAAATCGCTCGCACGGCGCGGCAGATCAGTCGCACACTTTCTGACCTGACCAGTCAGGTCACCTTTAATGAGATTCAGCAGGGGATTCCCATCCCTCGCATCAGTGGTGAATCCGGTCGTTTACGTTTTCTGTGCTATAACGACCTAAAACCACTCGACTCCCTGGACGACAGCCCGGACAACCGCATCCTGGCCGAAACCTGCCGGTTGCGCGATGAGCGTCCCGATGCCTCCGTTATCCTGATTACCAAGGATATCAACCTAAGGGTGAAAGCCGCAGCGCTGAAAGTGCCGGTAGAGGACTATCTTAACGACCGTGCTTTCTCCGATAGCGATGCGATGATAGAAGGCGCCCAGGTATATGCGGCGGCAGGCCAGGATGGCGCCTCCTTATGGGAAACCCTGAACGTTGAAGTAACCGTTGAGCGGGTAGGGCACCAAACCTTCTATCAGCTAAGTGGCCGTATGCCCCGCCAATGGCATGTGGGCATGCTGGTGTCCGACAGTGAAAATGGCGCCGAATTTGAAGCCATTGTACGTGAACTCTCTGCCTCTTCCGCTCGGCTGCAATTGCTGACTAATTATCGCCACCATGCAGGCGTATGGGGTGTGCACGCCCACGACAGTCGCCAGAACTTCACCCTCAACCTGTTGATGGACCCTGAGATTGATCTGGTCACCATTGCCGGTAACGCGGGCACCGGTAAAACCTTTATGACGCTGGCGGCCGCTTTTCAACAAACGCTGGATAGCAAACACTTTGAACGCATCGTCTTTACACGCGCCCCTATTCCCATGGGGGAGGATATTGGCTTTCTACCCGGCACCGAAGAGGAAAAAATGTCGCCTTGGATGGGGGCTTTCCACGACAATATGGATAACCTTTTACGCAATGAGGAGGGTGAATCCAGCTGGGATAACGGCGCCACAAGGCAGTTAATTGGCTCACGGGTACAAATTCGTTCACCCAGCTTTATGCGCGGGCGGACCTTGAACGATACATTCCTGATTATTGATGAGGCCCAGAACTTCACCCCCAAACAGCTTAAGTCGCTGGTCACCAGGGCTGGCCGCAATACCAAAATCGTCTGTTTAGGCAACGTGGGACAAATAGACACTCCTTACCTTACCGCCAATACCTGTGGCATGGCAGCGGTCGTAGAGCGCTTTAGAAACTGGCCCCACGCAGGACATATTACGCTGAAAAGTGTTGAGCGTTCGCGTTTGGCACTGGCTGCCGAAGAGCTGTTATAACCCTTTTTCGTTAACTACATACAACGTCGCCAGCCTGGTTCGGGCTGGCGACGTTTTGGGTTGGGTTTGACGATGCATACGGCCCTGTTAGTGATCCTTCCAGGGATTTTTAACGCCGACGGTGTCAGCAGCAAATGCCTTACGCTCACCGAGTGGCCGCGGCTCACCAATCGTCGTGTCGTTACAGGTTTGGCGCTCCATTTCACAATTGACTTCCGCACCAAACAGCACCACAAACGCCGATAGCCAAAACCACAGCATTAACGCCACGACCGCCCCAAGCGACCCATATATCTCACTGAAAGTGGAAAAATAGCGCACATAGAGCGATAAGCCCCCCGACCCCAGTAGCCACATGGCGGTGGCAAGCAGCGTACCGTAACTTAACCACTGCCACTTTGCTGAACGGCGGTAAGGTGCAAACCGGTATAACAGCGCAATCAGGGCACTCATCATAACCAGCAGCGCCGGCCAACGTAGCCACTGCAGCACTTTATCCAGCGGTGGGTCCACCGCCAGTATATCCACCACCATCGGCACCACCGCGATGACCCCCAAAGACACCAGCGTCACCATAATCAGCCCCAGCGTTAAACCGACAAGTAGTGCGCCACGCTTCACTGCAGGGCGTTTCTCGTTTTCACCGTATACCACGTTGAGCCCCATGACTAACGCGGACACGCCCTTGGAGGCGATATACATTGCCGTCAACAACCCCGCCAGCGCGGCCATCACGTTACCGGCCTGGGCGCTCTCAACAAAGTCTTGAGTCTGCTGGTCAATAAGGTTTGCCGCATCCGGAGGCATAAAGCGACTGAGTTCATGCAGCTGACGCCCCGCTTCCATAGGGTCAAACAGCAATCCCCAGAGAGAAATAACCGCCGCAATAGTAGGAAATAACGCCAGCAGCGCATAAAAGGCCACGCTCGCGGCATAGATCGTAATGCGGTCCCGGCGAGCTGCCCGCCATACCCGCCAGACGATGTCGTACCAGCCCAGACGGGGAATATCATTAGGGGCGGTTGCGTGGCGCCCCCGGTGTTGCTTCGGCTCATGCTGTTCCTGTCGGGCATCCTGTCGAGTCATCTCAAGCCCTCCCACATCAGTAACAGTGCCAGTGCAACAGCAAACGCCATCATTAAACCGCCACTATGGTGGCGCATCCAGCCCTCGGCGGATAAGAACCGAGTCAACCACGCCATCACAATACGCTCACCTCCCAGAGAAGCCTCAATGCATGCCGTCTTTACTCCATGACACCTGTACGCGACCCAATGTGACAGACTCACAAGCCTGATGGCAAATGGACTATACAGCCACCACAAATCACCCGATGGAGGCGCAGCAGCCCTCACATTACGCACTAAGTAAACACTCATTGCCACCAGCATCACGCCTGCGGGGAATGGCCATATAACACCCAGCCACTCCTTGAGTGGTAGCGGTGCAATGCTGCCCTCAGGAAGCGGTAGCCAGACAGGCGTCATCAGCGCGGCAATCAGTGCGACCAACCATGCCCCCCATTGAAATCGATGGCTACCGCCCTGCTGGCGTTGCTGCCATTGGCGCCACAGGCACACACTCACCAGCGCTGCCGTACCTATCGCCGCCCAGGTCAGTAGCATAATCAGACGTTCATGATGCATGTCATACAGTGCGCTTTTGACCCCCCACTTGCTCACCATGCCCGCCGCCAATGCGCCGGTTAGCGATACTCCAGGCAAGGCAAGTAAGCAAAACAGGAATGGCTGTGGCCAACGGGGCATATGTTCACTGACACTGGTGCCCATAAACAGAGCGCCTTTGGCCAGGGCATGGTGGGCGGCAAACAGCACCACACCCGGTAATAGCAAAGGCCAAACGTCAGGTGCGGCCAACCCCATGGCGACCAGTGCAGTTAACATCCCCATCTGACTGATACTGGAATATGCCAACACCGCCTTGGGATGGCGTTGCCAAACACCATAAAGTGCTGCGCCAAACGCTGCCGCCAGACCCGCCAGCAGCATAATGTTGCCCAACTGCATCAATGCGGGTGATAACCCTTCAACGCCCAGTGGCAGAACGTTAACCCACCCCAGTAACCCTGCTTTAATCATGGCCCCGCTAAGTACCGCACTGGCAGGGGCTGGTGCCACAGGGTGGGCCAGCGGCAACCAGACATGCAAACCAATAACGCCCGCTTTCACACCAAACCCAAGCCACAGCAACAGTGCCATGGCGGCTCCCTGCTCCGCCTCAGCAATACCCTCACGCATGCCCTCAAGGGAAAGGGTTTGCGCCGCACCGGCAGCCCACAGCAGACCACCCAGGATCATCCCTTCGCCGATCACAGCCAGAATCAAATACGCTTTCGCTCCCAGCCGCGCCTGTTCACTGCCGCTGTGTACTACCAAGCCATAGGCAGCGAATGTCATTAAAGCAAAACCCAGATAAAAACTGGCAATATCCTGGGCAATGACCAACAGGAGATTACCTAAAAAAGTAAGCGGCCATAGCAGCGCCAAACGCACCAGACGCTGCTCAGTCTCATCATCACCCGCTTGAGCCTTATCCTGCTCGGCGGCAAAGTATCCCCGCGCATGTACTGCCGCCAAGGTCCACAGTAAGGCCGTAAATGCCAACCATGGGCGGCTCAGCGCATTCAACTCCCAATACCCTCCCAGCATCCAGGCATCTATCACCCACTGGGCTTCGCCCCCATACGCCAGCAGCAGCGCAGGCCAAGACGCAGACAGCCATAGCAGAGTAAAGTACCTGCGAGTAACTACAGGCGTTCGATAAGCCTGCCAAACCACGTTAGCAGCGACACATAGCGGCCAAATCAAAGCCACCCACAGGAGTAAGCTCATCATGGCAAATACTCCCCGACGGCCACTCGTGCAGCCCAATCCAATGGGCTAAATGGCAACCCAGCCAGTAGCCCCGCCCCCAAACTGATTAAGGCAGTAAATACCGCTGGCCATAACAACCAACCATGGGTTTCCAACCGCCCAAGACACTGCTCCTTTGGCCACTCGCCCTGGCCATGTGCCGGCCCGGGACGAAACCACAGGCGGTGCACAATAGGCAGGAAGTACATCGCGTTTAAGGTACTGCTGGCCACGAGTACCGCCACGACCCAGTACATTCCCCCCTGGATGGCGCCAATCCCCAGGTACCACTTGGTGA
This sequence comes from Vreelandella olivaria, assembly GCF_023507745.1. Taxonomy (GTDB): domain Bacteria; phylum Pseudomonadota; class Gammaproteobacteria; order Pseudomonadales; family Halomonadaceae; genus Vreelandella; species Vreelandella olivaria_A. Next base: position 46,101 of record NZ_JALPZO010000144.1, read on the forward strand.
TAAACCCAGCAATCGGCGGTAACCCGATCATGCCAAACGCCCCCACGGTAAATGCCAGGCTGGTTAACGGCATACGTTTGCCAGCACCGTTCATCTCATCAATGCGATGAATACCCAACTCTTCGGCATAATTCCCTGCGCAAAAGAACAGCGTCACCTTCATTAACCCCTGATGCAGCAGGTGGGCAAGCGCCCCTATCGTGCCAAAAGGACCAAACAGGCTCACCCCCAGAACGACGTAAGAAACCTGGCTGATCGTGGAATATGCCAAACGGGGCTTTAGCTCCTGCTGTGCGATAGCCCGCACTGAGCCGTAGATAATGGTGATGGACGCGGCGATGGCCAGTGCTGTAGTTACCCCAAGCTCAACGCTAAGTTCAATGCCATAAAGATCATAAATAATACGTAGAATGCCAAAAGCCCCCGCCTTCACGACAGCAACCGCATGTAGCAGCGCACTCACCGGCGCAGGAGCAACCATGGCTCTGGGTAACCAGCCATGCAGAGGTACCATGGCCGCCTTAACCGCCAACCCACCCACTAACAGTGCAAATATCAGCGTCAATAACCCACGGTGGTCGTTTAAATAGTGAGCAAGCCCACGCTCCGACGCAAATGAGTGGTCACCGGTTAAGCTGTAAAGCATCACCACACCCAGTAACAACACTACCCCTGCCGTCAGCGTATAGCGCAAATAGACCCGGCCAGCCGCCAGTGCCTTGGCCGTGCCCGAATGCACCACCAAGGGATATGTGGAAAGCGTCAACATTTCGTAGAAAATCAGGAAGGTAAACAGGTTGCCGGCCAAAGCGATCCCCAGGGTACTGGCGACGCATAAGCTGAAAAAACCAAAAAAGCGTTTGCGATTGGCGGCCCCCTCCAAATAGCCAATGGCGTATATCGTGGTGCATAACCATAGCAGCGACGATAAGCCAGCAAACATAACCCCCAGCGCATCAGCTCTCAGCACAAAATCAATACCGCCAATAATCTGGAAGCTGAAGGTATCCTGATACCCTTCCGAAACACGCCCTATCATCAGTGTGACGAGAATAATCTTGCTGACCGCAGCCACTAAGTTGATGCTGGTTCTCAGCCGTCGTGCTTCCTCCGGTAAGATAAAAATCGCCACTGCTGCCAAAAGAGAGGTTGCCAGTGTTGTAAGCGGTAACCATGCCGCATTCATACGACACCTCCATGCAACAACGACAGCGGCAAATGCGCCAGTAAGCCGAGGCCAAAAGCGGCCAGCGCTAAACAGAGCGCAATTAAATCCATACCAGGAGCAAGTGGCTGATAGTGATGGCGTGGTGCCTGTTCATCAAAGGAGTAACGGAAGACACGAAACACATAGGCTGCCGTCAACAGCGTCCCAACCAGCAGTGCTGCCACAGCTACCCACTGCTGGGTCATCACCATCGCTTGCAGAAGCAGCCACTTCGCCGTAAAGCCCGCGCTAGGCGGCAATCCCATTAGCGTGACGGAAGCAATACCAAAGATCAGCAGGGACAGCGGCAAGCGGCGGCTTGACCCTGCAAGCCCTTTCAGGGAGCTTTCGCCAGTGGCGAGAATCAGATTACCAGCCGCCATAAACATTGCAGCCTTAGCCAGCGCATGCCCTATCAGTTGAAGCCAAAACCCCTGCCAGGCCAACGCCTGGGGTAACGGCGCGATATCCGGCCCCAACAGCAGAGGAAATACCACCATCAGATAGCCAAGCTGTGCAACGGTGGAAGAGGCCACTAAGGTTTTAAGCGAGTTTGCCCGCCATGCCACCAGCCCGCCCCAAACAATCGCCAGCATGCCCAGCCATGCCACCAATTGTGGCGCAAAAGACGTGCCAGGGAGCAGAATGCTCCATAACATGACCAGAATGAATAACGAGGCTTTAATCACCAGCGCCGCATGCAGTGCGCTGACGGGGGTCCAGGCACTTTCATGCACTGGTGTCAGCCAGCCATGTAGGGGGAACAGGGCAGCCTTTAGTGCCAGACCAGCCCCCATCAATGCTGCCGCCACCCAGGCGACCGGCCCTGGCTCGACCACGTCAGCCAGCGTCTGCAAATCAAGCTGCCCCCAGTAACCGAGCACCAGGGCCACGCCAAGCAGGTAAGCCAGTGACCCGACCAGTGTTAATAGGAGGTAGCGCATCCCAGCCACCAGCGCCGCTGGTTTGCCCGACAGTAACAGCATACCTACCGCTGCCAACCCCATTAATTCCAGAGCGGCATAAAGCGTTAGCAGATCAGCCGCCACCCAAATCAGTGAGAGCGCACTTATCAATACGCCCATTAACGGCCACAGCCAGCGGGACAGCTTGCCTGGATTGGTCAAACGCAAATGACCAGGTGTGTACAACGCAGCGGCAGCGCCCACCCACTGGGTGACTAACAGCATGAGAATGCCAAGGCCATTCAAGCGTAGCGAAATCGTGACGCCTGCCACCTGCCACTGCCAACGCAACAAGCCTGCCTGTTGATAATCAATTAACAGCAGACCACCGGCCAATAGAATAGGTAGGCATGCCAACGCAACCGGGAGCACCCGCCGAGTTGAAAACAGCGCGCCCAGCAGGCCAAATAGAATAGGTAACACTAACGTAGCCGCTAACGCCCAGTGGGTCAGCCAAAGTGGCTCGAATGTTGCGTTGAGCAGGCCAAACCGCCATATCATTGACTCTGCCCCCTAACGCCATCGTCAGGCCTGGGGGATGCATCATGGTCAAACATAAGAAGATAGCGAATCAGCAATGCCCCTAATAAAGAGCCCAACCAGGCAATCGACAATCCGACGCTGATCAGTGCCTGCGCCCCTTCTACCGTGCCTGCCATACCCGCCAGTAGCAGAAAAACGCTGGAGCCAAGGATATTAAATGCCAGTAACCGCCGCAGCAGATGGCGATGAAATGCAAACGCCCCCATGGCGGTTGCCGCAATAACAATTGATGCCAGTACCAGGGGGTGTTCAGTAGGTGAGTACACCATTTCTGGCATAACGTAGCGGATGGCCCCCCCCATCATTAAGCACCAGGCCAGCGCCAGCAATACCCGCGTAACCCCATGGGAGCACGAGTCGCGTGAATAATCATAGTAATTCATTGCATCTATATTATACGCGGGATAAGTGGTGCCAGGAGAAAAAACCCCAAGGGCATAAAAAAAGCATGCCCCTGTAAACACGACACCCAGCACCACTTCAACTAACGCCAGCCAGGGAGCCCCCAGCAGTAACCATGCCAGCGCCATAAAGAGAGCAAACACCACAAACAGGCAGCTAGCCCGCAACAAGTGGCGATCAAACAGGCAGACAAGCGCTGCTGCCCCCAGGCAGAGTGCCACCACCCCTTCTAATAAAACAAAGGAAGCTATCATGCGCCTTCGCTAATACCTTGCATCGGCTACGGAAGTGATTACTTTGCCTGCCTTTTCAGTGCTTGTCGACGCGCGGCTAAGCCAAACGCTCACTTAACCAGCGGCCAATATCCCCCACCTGCTGTGGGCATAGCGCATGGGCCATGGGGTACTGGCGATAGTTCACCGAATACCCCATGGCTTTCAACCGTTCTGCGCCGCTACGGCCCAAACTTTCCGGCACAATGGGGTCAAAATTGCCGTGGTGAACTTCAATAGGTATTTGCCGGTTTTCTTCGGCCAAGTCGATGCTGTCGGCAGTGGCAAAGTAAGTTGACATCGCCAGCAGCCCACCCAGGCGGTGCGGGAAAGAGAGGGCAGCCTGATAGGCAACTGCGCCGCCCTGGGAAAAGCCTGCCACAATAATACGCTGGCTATCGATACCCTGATCCAACTGCTCCTGCATCAGTTCCTGAATGCGCACAGCGGACTTTCGCAGTTGTACCTCATCCACCCGGCGACCCAAATCCATAGCGAGAATGTCATACCAGGCGGGCATCACCATGCCGCCATTGATAGTGACCGGCAGGCGCGGTGCATGCGGCATAATAAAGCGCACATGAGCATCCTGGGGTAGGGTAAGTGCGGGTACAAGTGGCTCAAAATCATGCCCGTCGGCACCCAAGCCATGAATAATAAATACACACGCATCGGCGGGTTGACCATTTCTCGGCTCAATAATCAGTTCGCCAGGGGCTGTCATGGGATTGATTCCTTGCTGAATTTAAAAGCGCCACCCTAGCGTAAAGTGGCGTTTACGGCGAGTCATTATCCGTTAAAACGGCCAGACCAGCGGAATCAGCGCCAGAGCAATCGCTCCGGTCAGCAAATTTAAACCTCCCCCCACACGCAGGAAATCACTGATCCGATACCCTCCTGGGCCGTGCACCATCAGGTTGGTTTGATAGCCAATGGGGGTTAGAAAGCTGGCTGAGGCCGCAAACATGACAGCCACCACGTAAGGCATCGGATTGACACCCAAACTTTCCGCCGCCGCCATGACAACGGGAAAAATAATCACCGCCGCAGCATTATTGGTCACAAGCTCGGTGAGCAATGCCACCACACAGTAGGTACCAATCAGCAGCAACATCGGGTTGCCTGCGACCAACGCCAGAATACCCCCTGCGATGACATCCGCGGCACCTGAACTTTGCAGTGCAGCGCCCACCCCAAATGATGCCGCAATGGTCAGTAGTACCTGAGTATCCAGCCCCCGCTTGGCGGCCCCCACTGTGCAGCACCCTGTTAATAATGCCAATGCCGCCCCCAGCATGGCGGCATTAAGCATGCTCAGCACACCCAGCGCGGCCAGTAGCACAGCTCCCAGCAGTATCGCCCATGCCAGCGGTGCTTTTTCATGTACCGGGCGTGCCGAACCGTTCAACTCACTGATCAGCAGAAAGTCTTTGGATTGGCGGTGGCGTTCAATAAAGGGTGGACGGGCCTCAAGCAGGAGCACATCAGCAGGCTGTAGACGCACTTGTCCCAGATTGCCGGTCACCCGCTCTCCACCACGACAAATGGCTAGCACAGCGGCGCCGTAAAGGGTTCTAAAGCGGCCATCACGGATACGCTGACCGATGAACTGGCATTGGTTCGAGACAACCGCTTCGACCAAGCGACGCTCTTTGAACTCCTTCTCCAGACTGGATGCTCCATCTCTGGAGGGGATCAAGCCACGAATCTGCTGTAACTCCACAGCGGCATCGCTGGTGCCTACGAAAACGAGCCGGTCACCCGCCTTAAGTTGCTCACCAGGCCCGACGACACTCACCACGTTGCCCGCGCGCTCTATCTCTACTAGAAATAATTCCTGTAGATGGCGCAGCCCTGCCTCCTCCACCGTGCGGTCGACCAGTACACCTGCGGGATCAACTTCCATTTCAATGGTGAATTCCCGGGGATTGGCAAAGGCTTTCGACATACCTTCCCGGGACGGCAGTAAGCGAGGCCCAAGGAAGATCAAATATGCCAGCCCCACCACCGCCACAGGAATACCTACCCATGCCAGGTCAAACAACCCCATCGCCAGATTTGGATAGCGATCAACCAGCAGGCCGTGTACGACCAGGTTGGTACTGGTACCAAACAGCGTAATGGTGCCTCCCAAAATAGACGCAAAGCTTAGTGGCATTAGCAGTCGTTGCGGGGATAGCCTTAGCCGACGGCTCCAGCTCATGACAGCAGGAATATAAGTCGCCACGACGGGCGTATTATTGAGAAAACCACTTAGCGTGGCCACCGGCAATACCAGCCGTGCAAGTGCGCCACGCTCACTGTTGGGGCGCCCCAGCACATAGCGAATAATCAGGTCAATTCCCCCGGTTTCTCGGATGCTGGCCACCAGCACATACATAAAGGCGACAGTGAATAAACCGGTGTTGGAAAACCCTCCCAACGCCTGTTGTGGGTCAATCACGCCTAACGTCATTAACACCACTACCGCACCCAGTAGAATAATATCTGGCCCCAGCCGCGACAGTGCCATCAGTGGAAAAATAGTCAGCACTACCCCAACTGCAATCCAAGCGTCCAGCGACATAACACTTATCCCTACCCTAAAAGCATGGGGCTATTGTGACGCCTACGGGATATTCTAAAAAGTTATTTTTAGAAACAATTTAATATCAAAAAAGAATATAAAGTAATCACTAACGCGCGGAACAGTACGGTGAGGACAGCATAGGTGACGACAGGTAACGTCCTGAAAGCGTGAACATGGGGAAGAGTTTGCTAAAGAGATACCCGACTGGCTAAACAGGTATGCTTTCAACACAAAAAAACCCCGCTCAAAGCGGGGTTTCTTAGCACACCAGTATTAATTACCAGTGGCAGACATCAAGCTGGAATTAACCCAGAACTTTGATGTTGGAAGCCTGAAGGCCTTTTTTACCCTGAGTGACGTCGAAGGAAACCTTCTGGCCGTCTTGCAGAGTTTTGAAGCCGTCAGCTTGAATTTCGGAGAAGTGTGCGAACAGGTCGTCACCATTGTCGTCCGGAGAAATGAAGCCGAAGCCTTTAGTGTCGTTAAACCACTTAACGGTACCAGTTGCCATGATCGAAATCCTCGATTGAGCTTAATGTAGAGCCGGGTAATACCCGAGTTGCAGTGGGTAGAACAAGAAACTTTCACCAGACTCAACGCTTGAGCGTTTCGATACTGCTGACAACGTTCGACTTGCTAACCTACTGCATTGAAGGATGCGCTTAACCAAGCCGCACGTCAACACTATGATGGAAAAAAATGTCAGTGCAATGAATTTTCTTCCAGAATCCAGCCAGCCGCCTTTTCGGCGATCATTAATGTAGGAGAATTGGTGTTTCCACTGGTAATCGTCGGCATCACGCCCGCATCCGCCACACGCAGCCCCCTCACGCCACGTACCCGCAGTTTTGCATCCACCACCGCCATGGGATCGTCTACTTTGCCCATCCGCGTGGTCCCGACCGGATGAAATATCGTGGTGCCAATATCTCCCGCCAGTAGCGCCAGTTCTTCGTCCGTTTGATATTCAATCCCAGGTTTCACTTCTTCCGGCGCATATTTGGCAAACGCGGGCTGCCCAGCGATACGCCGCGTGACCCTGAGCGAATCGGCAGCTACCTTGCGGTCTTCCGGCGTACTCAGGTAGTTGGGAGAAATTGACGGCGCCTGACGCGGGTCACGGCTTTTCAGGCGCACGGTGCCTCGGCTGGTGGGGTTTAGATTACACACACTGGCGGTAATGGCCGGGTATGGGTGCAGCGGCTGACCAAAGGCTTCAAGGCTTAATGGCTGCACGTGGTACTGAATATTCGGATGCGGGTACTCATCAGCGCTGCGCGTAAAGGCGCCCAACTGGGAGGGCGCCATGCTCATCGGCCCTGTTCGGCGAGTCAGGTACTCCCAGCCGATACCCACTTTACCCATCAGGGTACTGGCCATGGCATTAAGGGTTTTGGCATTGCTGACACGATACACTGAGCGGATCTGGAGGTGATCCTGCAGGTTCTCGCCCACCCCCGGCAGATCGTGGATGACCTCTATTTCATGCTCACGCAAGTGCTCAGCAGGCCCTATACCCGAGAGCAGCAGCAGGTGAGGTGTGCCGATTGCCCCTGCACATAGTACGACTTCTTTCAGCGCCTTCGCTTTAATGACCTTGCCACCACGCACGACCTCCACTCCGCCACAGCGCAACACCCCATTCTCGTCTTCAATATGGAGTCGGTTAACCTGAGTGGAGTGCCATAGTGTTAGATTATCGCGTTTAAGGGCGCTGCGTAGAAACGCTTTGGCCGTATTCCAGCGCCAGCCATTCCGTTGGTTGACTTCAAAGTAGGCAACGCCTTCGTTACTCCCTCGATTGAAGTCCTGTGTACGGGGGATACCAGCCTGTACGGCAGCTTCGGCGAAGTCATCCAGCACCTGCCATCTCAAACGCTGCTTTTCCACCCTCCACTCGCCACCATGGCCATGAAACTCACGATGAGTGGCATCCTCATCCCCACCGTTATCCAGCCGGTAGTGGTTTTCATGCTTGATAAAGTCCGGCAGACAGTTCTCCCAGCACCACTCATCGCTGCCGACCACATTGGCCCAATAATCGTAGTCCCGTGACTGACCACGCATGTAGATCATGCCATTGATGCTGGAGCATCCCCCTAATGTTTTACCACGGGGATAGATAAGCGAGCGGCCGTTAAGCCCAGGGTCCGGTTCGGTACGAAACAGCCAGTCGGTACGCGGGTTATTGATGCAGTACAGGTATCCCACAGGAATATGTATCCAGTGGTAATTGTCCCGGCCACCCGCCTCAATCAACAGCACCTTATTATTTGGGTTGGCACTGAGCCGATTGGCCATCAGGCACCCGGCGGTGCCTGCGCCGACAACAATATAGTCAACGTTATTATTGGTTAGTTCTGGCATGGATAAGCTCTCGCAACGTATTGGCGTTACTTCGCGGTGGGCATGACAAATTCAGCGCCAGCATCAATGGAGTCTGACCAGCGCTGCATAATGGATTTCTGCTTGGTATAGAAACGCACGCCCTCTTCTCCATAGGCATGGGTGTCGCCAAACAGCGAACGCTTCCAGCCCCCGAAGCCGTGCCATGCCATGGGTACCGGAATAGGTACATTGATCCCCACCATACCCACCTGAATGCGGCGCCCAAACTCCCTGGCAACACTGCCACTCTCGGTAAAGCAGCTGACTCCATTACCAAACTCATGGTCGTTGATCAGTTGAATGGCAGTCGCGATATCAGGCACGCGCACGCAGACCAGCACCGGACCGAAAATCTCTTCTTTATAGATAGTCATCTCCGGCGTGACATGATCAAACAGCGTACCGCCCATCCAGAAGCCCTCATGGCAACCAGCACCGGCTTGGCTAACATCGAACTCACGCCCATCCACTATCAGTTGAGCACCTTCTGCCACTCCCTTCTCGATGTAGCCGGTAATCCGCTGGTGTGCCTGCCGGGTAACGATCGGCCCCATTTCAGCATCCAACTGCATACCGTCTTTTACTTTTAGCGCTGCGGCCCGCTCAGCCAGCATGGGCACGACTTTATCGGCCACCTCACCCACCAGCACTGCCACACTGATCGCCATGCACCGCTCGCCTGCCGAACCATAAGCAGCCCCAATCAGAGCATCCACCGCCTTATCCAGGTGGGCATCGGGCATCACTACCATATGGTTTTTCGCTCCGCCTAATGCCTGTACGCGCTTACCATGCCTGGCACCGCGTTCATAAATCAGGTTGGCGATGGGCGTGGAGCCCACAAAGGACAACGCTTTAACGTCCGGGTGGTCTATCAAGGCTTCAACTGACGCCTTGTCCCCCTGAACCACATTAAACACCCCATCCGGCAGGCCTGCCTGCTGCAAAAGATCAGCGATCATCAACGAGGCGCTGGGGTCCAGTGGACTGGGTTTCAGAATAAAGGTGTTACCAGCGGCTATAGCAATCGGGAACATCCACATGGGCACCATAGCCGGGAAGTTAAACGGCGTAATACCCGCTACAACACCGAGAGGTTGACGAACTGTCCAGTTATCAATACCGGTGCTCACCTGCTCGGTGTAGTCACCCTTGAGCAGTTGGGGGATGCCACAGGCAAATTCCACAATATCGATTCCTCTGGCCACCTCACCCTGGGCATCGGTAAAGACCTTGCCATGCTCTTTGGTAATCGCCTCCGCCAGCGCATCCTTATTGGCATTGAGCAGCTCTAAAAACCTGAACATCACCCTGGCACGACGAATAGGTGGTGTATCGGCCCAGCTGGGAAAGGCTGCTTGGGCAGCCTCTACAGCGGCCTCAACATCTACCTGGGCAGCAAGGGCCACCTGTCCCGTGACCCGGCCTGTGGCAGGGTTAAATACCTCTTGAGTAAGGCCAGAGCGGCCTTCATTGAGCTGTCCATTAATAAAGTGATTAATCGCTGTTGTTGTCATCGTGGCTACCTTTATAAGAAGAACTAAAACAAGCACCTGAATAAGGGATGCTGTGATTGCTACTGTAGCCACATCCTAGCCCGCACTACGCGCCAAGCAATTGAGTAATTTTTAACCTGGATATAAGCTTTGCTAATAACACAATCACAATAGGTCTTCTCTCATGCAGGAGTACGCAGCGCTGCGGGCGTTTGTTGCGGTAGCACGCACAGGCAGCGTCTCACGGGCAGCCGAGCAGCTACACCTTACTCAACCTGCCATTAGTCTAAAGTTGAAGCAGTTGCAGCAACATTTGGGGTTAACCCTATTCAGCCGACGCCCACAGGGGCTGACGCTGACCGCCGATGGCTATGCACTACTACCCGCCGCGGAAACAGCGCTGGCCAGCGCCCAGGCGTTTGAGCAGAGCGCCAGCGCTTTACACAATACGCTGCGCGGCAAACTGAAGATCGGCACCATTGTTGATCCCGAATTTATTCGCCTGGGAGATTTTCTAAGCCGTTTGATGGCGCGTGCACCCCAACTTGAGACAGAGCTACACCACGGCATGAGCGGCAACGTACTGGCCAACGTGGAACAAGGCGAATTGGATGTGGGCTTTTTTCTTGCTCCACCCGGTGAAGGCACGGGAAGCAATGCCCTTGCCTGGCGTGAACTCACTCACTTCCACTACCACGTGGTCGCTCCAGCTGGCTGGGAGCCCAAATTAATGGATACGCGCTGGGAGGTATTAGCAAGCCTTCCCTGGATTGTGACCCCTCCGGTCTCAGCCCATCACCGGTTGCTGGAGCGTGTGTTGGCGCCCAGCGGCGTAGCCCCCAACCGGGTTGCCCAGGTGGACCAGGAAGCATGTATGCTGGATCTGGTGCGCGCAGGGGTTGGGCTGAGTCTGGCGCGCGATGCATTGGCAATGGCCGAACGCCAGGAGAGCGGATTGGCGGTGGCTGAAAACATTCGCCTGCCCTGCGCCCTCAGCCTTATATGGCGCAGCGACCGCGCCACCGAGCCCACCATCCTGGCAGCGCTGGATACTCTGGATACCGTATGGCCCCATCGGCTGAGCTAAACCCATCACCAGCAACGCCCACTTTAATAATATGCAGAGTCAGGTTGTGCGGAACGATTTTAACGTGGGCTTGCCCCATGTAGGGCACCAGCTGTTTTAAGCGCTGACAACTAATTTGGGTAAAACAGTAATTCTCAACTAAAGTGATTAGGCAGAAAAAATAGACCAGTCGGCTAAAGGACTGGTTATTGGCAGGGAACGTAAGATATTACGCATCGTTGATCTAAAGATAGGAGATCTTATGAGCAACAGCATCACGACAGTGAACCCGACCACCGGCGAAACGCTACAAACCTATACGCGGATGGATTCCAGTCAGGCGAAGCAGGTTGTCGAGGCAAGTCATCAAGCGTTTCTTGATTGGCGTCTTAAGCCACTGGAGCAGCGTGCCCACGTGGTAAGAGCTATTGGTGAAGCGCTTAGTACAAATAAAGAAGCGCTTGCCGACCTGATAGTCAAAGAGATGGGCAAGCCCCCCGTGCAGGCTCGCCAGGAAATTGATCTTTGCGTTGGTATTTGTGACTACACCGCAGAACATGGCCCTCAAAAACTGGCTGATGAAGAGCGACAACCAGGTAACGGCGAGCGTGGCTTTATCACGTACTCCCCTATGGGGGTGATTTATGGTATTCAGCCATGGAACTTCCCTGCCTATCAGGTAGTACGTTACTCCATCGCCAATATTATGGCTGGCAACAGTGTGCTGTTGAAGCATGCCGAAAATGTAACCGGCAGCGGTCTTCTACTAGAGAAGATTTACCGTGAAGCGGGCCTGCCAGAAAATGTGTTCCGTACGCTGGTCATTTCCCACGATGTTTCTGATGAAGTGATTGCCCATAAGGCGGTACGCGGCGTAACGCTCACCGGTAGCGATGGCGCTGGACGCAAAGTGGCAGCCAAAGCGGCTGAACACCTCAAGAAAACCGTGCTGGAGCTTGGCTCAAATGATGCCTATCTGGTCCTGGATGATGCGGACCTGGACGTGGCTGTCGACACCTGTGTGCAGGGCCGGATATTCAACGGTGGACAAACCTGTGTTGCGGCCAAACGTTTTGTGGTTACCGACGCCAACTATGATGCCTTTAAAGAGCGCTTTGTAGAGAAGATGAAAGCATTGAAGGTAGGCGACCCCACCGCCAGCGACACCGACCTTGGCCCTATGGCACGTATTGACCTGCGCGATGACCTGCACGACCAGGTAGAAAAAAGCGTCAGCAAAGGTGCCACCATCCTGTGTGGAGGCAAAAAGCCCGAAGGTAAAGGCGCCTTTTATCCGGTCACCGTGCTGGATAATGTGACGCCAGGCCAGCCCGCCTATGATGATGAGCTGTTTGGCCCGGTAGCCGCCTTGATTCGTGCCAAGGATGATGAAGATGCCATGCGTATCGCTAACGACAGCCGTTACGGCCTGGGTGGCGGCATTATCTCCCAGGATGTAAAACGCGCCACCGAGCTTGCCAGCAAATATTTTGATACCGGCATGGTGTTTATCAATGGCTTCGGCGTTGCCACACCGGAGATGCCCTTTGGCGGTGTCAAAGATTCCGGCTACGGGCGCGAGCATGGCGGTTTCGGCATGCACGAGTTCGTCAATGCCAAATCGGTGATTGTTGTTCAGGAGTAAGGCAGCCCATCGCGCTGGTAGTTAGTAAAGCGCCACAAGCATTGCTTGTGGCGCTTTTTTATAACCATGAATGAGGTCAAACGGATGCTCGACGGCTCCAGAGGTTGATAACCACCACGATAACCAGCCAGGTCACCAGCGCAGCAACGACATCATCCAACACGATGCCCAGCCCACCGGGCACCGACTCCACCCACGGAATAGGCGGTGGTTTTAAACTGTCAAATAACCGGTATACACCAAACGCCAATGCCATTACCAAGGGATGGCGGGCAGCCTTAAGGCCTATCACCGCCAGCGGAAATGCCACGTACTCATCCGCGACAATGCTGCCGTGATCAGCCCCTCCAAACTGCAACGAAGCGTAGTGGCAAACCGGCACGGCAACGATCAGCAGTACGGCCATTATCGCGCCCTGCTGACCTAACGGCCGACCCAGCAGCCACCATGCCAGTGGTAAGCCCAATAACGAGCCAAAGGTGCCGGGTGCAACCGGCATTAGCCCCAAGCCAAAGCCAATTGCAACCCAGTAATTAACCGTCTCCAGCATTAACCCACCTGCTGCATCAGCGGGTGTATCATCTTGCTTGCGTTCATCCGTGTACTCCCTGGTAATAAATCGCGGCAAACACCGTCAGCAATAACGGTAATTGACATGATTGGGTACAGGCGCGGTCTGTCATAGCGATATAAACGCCCCTTTTACCGCTACCGAACTACCGTGACGACCGGTGTGCACCTCAATACGGACAGGCATTTGCTCTTTGAGCTCGCTGACATGGGAAATGATCCCGATCATACGCCCACCCATTTGCAGTTCGCTCAGCATGGCGATGGCTTGCTCCAACGCATCCTGATCCAGACTGCCAAAGCCTTCATCAATAAATAGCGTATCCAACTGAATACCGCCTGCGTAGGCTTGTACGACATCTGAAAGCCCCAGTGCCAGCGCCAGTGCTGCCATAAATGACTCGCCACCGGAAAGTGTGGCGACCGAACGGCTCTTGCCGGTGTAGGTATCCGCGACATCCAGTTCTAACCCGGAGGCTTTATTACCTTTTGAGGGATCCTCCCGGCGCACCAGTTGGTAGCGCCCCCGGCTCATGCGCACTAAACGTTCGGAGGCCTGAATCAATACGTCATCTAACAGCACCCCCAGAACAAACCGCTGCAAACTAATCCGGTTGCCCGTTCGCCCATTAGCCACCTCGCTCAGCGTTCCCCATAGCTTGTACTGCTCCTCCAGGGCTGCCTCTACGGTACGTGCATCCACCAAGCGCTGTTGCGTTGTCTTTAGCTGCTCGAAACGCGCCGCAAGGCGCTGGTACGTATGGCGACTCTCCTCCTCTTGCGCCTTGGCTGCTTCCACCTGATTGTTTAGCCTGGCAACATCGGGGGACGTTTTACCCGCCAGCAATGGTTCGCTGGCTTCGAGCTGCCCTTCCAGCTTTGCGAGTTCCCGCTGAAAGTGCGCGACGAGTTCGCTTAGACGCTGCTGCTCTGGTGCGTCGAGGCGGGCAGCGGCAAACGCCTTCTCATCGCTAAATGGGCTGATGTGTAGCGCTGCCTGCCACTCATTTTTAGCGGTTTCCAGGGCGCGCTCCGCATCTGCCTGGCGCTGAGTTGCCCCGGTTAGTGTGGTGTGCGCTTGGGTAAACGCCGTTTGGGCGGCCTGCGCCTGGGCCTGAGCGGTTTGCCACGCCTGCTCCCGGGTCTCTATCTCGCCTTTCACACTGGCAAGCGAGGCATTAAGTTCTTCCAGCGATGTGGACGCGCCTAGCTGCTGTCTCAGTTGCAGACACTGCTCACCCAGGTGGTTTGCCTGCTGCGCCAGCCGCTGGGCGTTCTGCTGTGCATTCACCCACGTTTGGCGGGCGCGATCATGGGCATCCCGCGCTTGCTGCACTTCCTCTTGAGTGACCAATGCCTGGGTGGGCACTGCAGGGGATGGGTGCTCGCTGCTGCCACATACCGGACAGGGATGGCCGCTCTCCAACCGCTGAGCGAGTAGGGCCGCCTGGCTTCGGTGCCAGCGCACTTCCTGCTCAATGGCGCGCTGTTCCCGCTGCATCGCGACTTGCTGCTGTTGTTCTACCGCGTCTAGCGCCTGGGCCACCTGCTGGGCAAGCGTGTGGTGCTGACTTGCCAACCTGGCAAGCTCCCGGCACCTGGCGGTGGAATGCTCCAGCGCATAGGCGTGACGCTGTAAAGTGGGTAGTTCAGCGTGCCGGACATTGGCCTCATCCAGCACTGACTGAGCCTGCTGATGAGCCACTTGCCGGGGTGCAATAGCCTGCTCAGCAACTCGGCGCTCGTGCTGGGCCGTACGGGCACTTTTCTGGGCGCTTTGCAGCGTATAGAACGGTGTTGCCAGAGGCTGGGTTTGTTCGTGCTGGCGAAGCCGCTCCTGAGCTTGATATACCGCTGACTGCTGCTCCAGCAGTGCGGCTTTTGCACTGACTAACGCGGCGTGCTGCTCAAACTGGCGAGCAAGCACTGCCCCCGCCTGGGCAGTGGCCACGGCCTGTTCCCGCTGTTCGCTAGCCGTGGCCAGGGCACGTTTGGCAGCTTGATAGTCGGGGGCTAACGCCGCCAGCGCGGTGTTCAGGGCAGCCTCACTCTCCACGTCACTGGCCGCCAGTATTCCCTGCACTCGCTGACGGTGGTCATTCACCTCGCGCACAATCTGTTTCGCCTGGTTGAGCAATTGCTCTTCAATACGCTGAAAAATTTGGGTTTGAAACAGCTGGGAAAAAATTTTCTCACGCTCTTTTGACTCAGCTAACAACAGTTCGCGAAACTTACCCTGGGGCAGCACCATTACCTGGCGAAATTGATTGGCATCCAGCCCGATCAGGGTTTGCAGTTCGGCAGTGGCATCGTTGACCTTGCGCGCCACCAGGCACTGTCCTTCCTCCCCTTCCGGGGTTAGCCGCCACACCTGTGCTTCAGCATTTTGGGTAGTCGTGCCTTCTCCCCGGGCTTTGGGACACTCCTGCTGGGGCACCCTACGCACACGGTAAACCACATCACGCAGGCGAAAATCGAGGATGACTTCGGTGAGCTGGCTCGCCTCTGACTGGTCGCAGCGCATTTGCCCGGCATCACGCTCGTTGCCTGTAGTCTGGCCGTAAAGGGCAAAACAGATAGCATCTAAAATAGAACTTTTACCTGCACCGGTGGGGCCGTTGATCAAAAACAGCGGGCTTTTCCCTAAAGCGGTAAAATCAATCGTTTCGCGTCCGGAGAAGGGGCCAAAAGCCTGCATGGTCAAGATGAGCGGTGTCATAACTGGTCTTGGTCCCGACTTGGTTGATCACGGCTGAGGCAAGTTATCAGCTCACGCATGGCCTGGATCTGCTCTTCGCTCATTTCCTCACCACTGGCCTGGGCATAAAAATCACTGAACATATCCAGGGCACTAAACTGTAGCCGTTCTCGATTGAGCCTCTGCTGACCGCGGGCTTCCAGCATGCCGGGCTTTTCCAGGTGCAGCACGTTGGAATACACCTCACGCAGTTTGCCCATTGGGTCAAGTATGGCGTGGCGATCAGTTAACCTCACCAACAGGTAGTCGTCCGCATTCGCGTCTATTCTGCCCTGGGTGATCAGTGCCTTCAGTTCCCCCTCTAACACCCGCACCTCACGGCTGGGTAGCAAAGGAATTTGCTCGATATGGGTGACACCACGTTCGTCTATATCAACGAGCGTGACGCTTTTACGCTGGCTGGCTTCTGAAAAGCTGTACTTGAGCAGTGAACCGCTGTAGCGAATATGCTGCCCCCCACGGTATTGCGGGCCATGCAGGTGACCAAGGGCGACATAATCGAAATGCTGCATTGGCTCCCAGGAGACACTTTCAACACCACCCAGGGTCAGCGGGCGCTCGGAATCCGAAGCGAGCCCCCCATCCACAAAACAGTGGCTCATCAACACCGTGGGGCGGCCAGCATGGCGCCGGGCAGTGATGCGCTCAACCAGATAGCGGTGAGCGCTATCAAAATCGCGCACGTCTACTGCAAACTGACTGCGAACGTGCTCAGGGTCGGCATAGGGAATGCCAAACACATCCAGCTCAACGCCGCCTATGGATAACGTGACAGCTTGGTCGCAGGCCGTCAGATCGGAAAGAATATGTAACCCCGCCTGGCGCAAATGGCGCGCGCCAAAACCCAGTCGTTCCGCACCATCATGGTTACCGGAAATCATGATCACCGGTAAGCCACGCTGTTCACACAGTTCGCCCAATACCTCATCCAGTAATGTTACCGCAGCGGCAGAAGGCACCGAACGGTCGTAGATGTCGCCCGCAACCAGTACCGCATCAACGGCCTCGGTATCGATAATCCTGATCAATTGATTAAGAGCATCGCGCTGGTCATCCAATAGCGACAGGTTATGAAACAGCCGCCCCAGATGCCAGTCGGCGGTATGCAATAAGCGCATAACAAGCTCGCAGCAGAATATGAAGCACCATCATAGCAAGCAGATGAGAGAAAAAACCCCCATCTTTCGATGAGGGCTGGTATAGCAGAGTTCGGTCTTATCAGTTCCTGAAAACGTCAGGATACGTTGTCAGATCGACACCCCATAACATCGGCAACAGGAAGTAGACGGCGGCTGAAATCAGGAACCAGGCAATCAGGTTCAGGCCAAAGCCGTTACGCACCATTTCCATAATAGTGATTTTTCCGGTCGCGAAGATAATGGCATTGGGCGGTGTGCCCACAGGCAGCATAAACGCACAGTTAGCTGCCATGGCGGCAGGTACCATCAGTACAAATGGATGAATATCCAACGCCAGCGCCAGCGAGGCCAGCACAGGCAGAATCATGGTCGCAGTAGCGGTATTGGAGGTGATTTCAGTCAGGAACAGCACCATGCCTGTTGCCAGCACCATGACCAGAATGAAGTTCACACCATCCAGGACCCGCATCTGCTCACCGATCCAGTTGGCAAGTCCGGAAGAACCAAAACCGGCAGCAATCGCCAGACCACCACCGAACAGCAGCAGAATACCCCACGGAACATCACGGGCGACTTTCCAGTCGAGCAAGCAGCCCCCCTTGCTGGGGGCAGGAATCAAAAACAGCAGGATCGCGGCCGTGATAGCAATCATGGTGTCATCGATACCACGGATATTAATAATCTGCCCCTGCCACAGGAATGTACGGGTAATCCAGAAGAAAGCCGCTAGCAGGAAGACCCATAAAACGGCCTTCTCTTCGAAGGAGATCTTACCTAGCGCCTCTTTCTCTTTGTTGATAAGCGCTTTACCACCAGGGAGCTTGCTGAACTTGATCGGGTAGATAAGTCGCGTCAGCATCAACCAGCCGATAAACAGCAGTACGATCACAACAGGGAAAGCAAACATCATCCAGCCAGCAAATGATATTTCGATTCCGAACAGCTCATTGACAATAGCCGCCAGGATAATGTTGGGAGGCGTACCAATCAGAGTGCCCAGCCCGCCGATTGTACCGCCGTAACCTACCCCAAAGATCAGCGCCTTACTGAACTTATCGATATCTGCACTGTGATCTTCCGTCCCTTTACTCAGCTCCTGAGTGACCTGATAAACGATTGCCGTGCCAATGGGCAGCATCATCATCACCGCGGCGGTGTTGGACACCCACATGGAGAGGAAACCGGTGGCCGCCATAAAGCCAAACACGATACTGTTAATACTGGTACCCAGTATCGCAATGATATTGAGCGCGATGCGTTTATGCAGATCCCATTTTTCCATGGCCAGGGCAATCATAAACCCACCCAGGAACAGGAAAATAATCGGGTTGCCATATGCAGCCGTTACTGCACTACCACTCATCGCCCCGGTAAGAGGCAGCAGTATGATAGGTAACAATGAGGCGGCCGGGATAGGAATCGCCTCGGTAATCCACCAAACCGCTACCCACAGCGTTGTGGCAAGGACCATACGGCCTTCAAAGCTCAAGTCAGCCGGATAGAAAAACAACACCACCAGTGCGAATAATAGCGGGCCTAATATCAAACCCACCTTTTGTGCGGTTGTATAAGCGGGTGGGCGGGGCGGCTCTTCGCCCGAGCTGCCCTGCTTTTTGGCAGCAGATTTTGATGGGGGAAGCGTTCCTCCCGTCGTGGGCAGCGCGCACATCAATAAATTTTTGACTTGATAGTGGGAAGCCCAAAGCTGATCCCACACAGTCATCATGGCAGTTCTGCGCATTGTAGAAACACCGCTCGCAGTCAGATGGACGGAAGACCACTCCACTTCACTATGGAGAGCCCTATCACTTGTTTAAACCAGCCTCACTGGTTTTTGTGGTGCCCTTTATTCACTGTAAGGCGTCATTAGTCCAGCGAATTGGCTATAATTACAACCAAAGTCTAACCACTTTGGTCTTAGTCATTAGCCATCACTAAACATGGCAACACATGCAAGCCCCCAAAGCGATGCCGGTGGGTTTCCCGATATCAGCCTGGATGTCGCTTTCCATGCTACTGTGGCACTGGTTTTTGCCCTGGCTAATGCCCAACAAAGTGCATTAACAGCAGAATTTCCTTTATCTGCCAGAAACCCTGTTTGCCGTGGCTTTTCTTTCGCACCACAACAACCACACGGATTTGGCGAAGCTACTGAACTCTGCGCAAGACAAAGAGAACTAGAACACGGTAGTGTGGCGGCCAAAACGGAATAGTATGCTAAGGATGATAAGACGTGGACTCCGACGCTCTGCTCAAGAAAAACCGCTTACTTGCCGCACTACCTGATGCGGTAAAGGGGCAACTCCTGCCGTTATTGGAGCCCTATTTTTTGCCGTTAGGTCACGTTCTATCCGAACCAGATACCTCCCCCACCTACGTTTTTTTTCCGGTTGATGCAATTATTTCACTGCTATATGTAACTGAAAACGGCTCATCAACGGAGATAGCGGTTGTAGGTAATGAGGGCCTGATAGGCATTGCTGTTTTTATGGGCGGCGAGAGCACAACCAATCGCGCCATCGTGCAAAGTGCCGGGCACGCACTACGCTTGCCAGCCGCCGCCTTAAGAGAGGAGTTCAAATCCCACGGCGAGCTATGCCACTTATTACTACGCTACACCCAGGCGCTGATTACACAGATGTCGCAAACCGCTGTTTGCAACCGCCACCACTCTATTGATCAGCAACTGTGCCGCTGGCTTCTTCTTTCACTGGATCGTTTACCCGGTAATCAACTGATCATGACGCAGGAGCTGATCGCCAATATGCTCGGCGTGCGTCGTGAAGGTGTTACGGAAGCGGCGGGAAAGCTGCACAAGCTGGGGGTTATTGAGTACCGCAGAGGCCATATTACCGTGCTCGATAGAGCGCAGCTGGAGCAACTGAGCTGCGAGTGTTATGCCGTGGTCAAAAAAGAGTGTGACCGTTTGCTGCCCTACCCCAGCCACTCCTCTGACTACAGGATCTAACATCACGCGTAGCTATTTATGCACGCAATGTGCGTTAGCGAACCGACAAAGACACTCATTGAGCACATCGTCCTGGCAGGCAGCATCGTTTTTGCAAATAGCTCTTTGCAGTTAAACCAGGATGGTCACCGTGACTCTTTTTTTCCAAACGCCCTTTTTCCATCGTGCGCGCCAGCACCATGCCTCTGTGGCGCTTTGGAACTCCACTGCACCCGTGCGAGAGGAGCTATTCAGTACAGAACGGCTTGAACAGCATGCGGGTAGTCTGGCACGGGCACAGACAGTCACCGAAACGCCTCCCAAAGTAGTGCCGCTAACCCAGCGACTTGACGAGAATGCCAATGTACTGCTTTCCGCTTACCAGGCCTGTGCCGCTACCCTGGCAGACGGACGGGATATCGTCCCTGCTGCTGCCTGGCTACTGGACAACTACCACCTTATCGAAGCGCAAATCCGTGAAATTCGTGGCAACTTACCTCCCGGCTATTATCGCCAGTTACCGAAACTGGCAGAGGGACCTTTTACGGGCTATCCACGCGTGTTTGGTATTGCCTGGGCTTTTGTCGCACATACCGACAGCCATCTTGAGCTTGACAATCTACGCACCTTTATTAGTGCCTATCAATGTGAACAACCACTGACGATTGGCGAATTGTGGGCCGTAGCGATTACGTTGCGTATCGTGCTTATCGAAAACCTGCGCCGCCTTGCTGACCAGATCATAGAGGAACAAACCTCACGAGATGAAGCAGATGCACTGGCCGCAAAGTGGATTGCACGTGAACGCCACTTTCCCGAACGCAGCGCCTTTAAAAACGGGTCTTACGAAAATTCAGTCCACCACAGCTCGGCGGAGGTTCATCAAGCTGTTGATGATTTCCCTTCTTTTACTTTTCAAAAAATTCCGCTTTCGACTTCCTTTACAGCGCAATTAGCCAAACGGTTACGCGGTGTTAACCCCCGCACAAGCCCACTGGCCTGCTGGCTTTATGAGCAGCTTAATAGCCAGGGCGAATCCATTGATGATGTCGTGCACAGCGCCCAACAGCGCCAAGGCGCAGCTAGCGTTACCATGCGTAATATCATCACCAGTATGCGCTTTATTTCCAGTACCGACTGGGCTGAACTGCTCGAAAGTGTCAGCCTGGTTGATGCCAAACTGAGCCAACATAGCGACTTTGCGCACTACGACTTTTCAACCCGAAACCAATACCGCAGCGCGGTGGAAGAGCTGGCCCGTGGCTCAACGTACACTGAACTGGACGTTACAGATCACGCACTGCAAGCCTGCAGAGAAGCGTTGATAACAGCCGACGATGCTGTGGAAGCAGCACGGGTTGGTGACCCAGGTTATTTCTTAATAGCGGATGGGCGGGCCACCCTGGAGAAGCGCCTCGGCTTTCACCCTCCCTTACGCCGACGGTTGCGGAAGCTTCTGCTACATAACGGTATCCCCGGTTATATCACCCTGCTGACAGTGACAACCATTTGCCTAATCGTCTTGGCAGGCTGGTTGCTGTGGCTATCCAGCACGTCGGCAACAGTCTCTCCTCTGTGGCTGCTGCTCTTGGCTGGCCTGAGCATATTGCCGCTGGTGGAAGTGGCGACCTTAATTGTTAACCGTATGGTCATTCATAGTATCGGTGCCCAACCACTGCCCAGCCTGGATCTTTCGGAAGGTATTCCCCCCTCACTACGCACGCTGGTGGCAATACCGACGCTATTGACCAGCAAGACCGATTTACAGGAACAGCTTGATCTCCTTGAGGTGCACTTTCTCAGTAGCGGTGACGGTGCCGTCAGTTATGCCCTGTTAACAGACGGCATTGATGCACCCCAGGCAGAAGTAGCAGAAGAGGCTGCGTTATTAAGCGCCGCTGAGACGCGTATCCAACAGTTAAACGAGCGCTATAGCACACCCGGTTACGAAAAACGTTTTTTTTGGCTGCATCGCAAACGCATATTTAATCAACGCGAGCAGTGCTGGATGGGGTGGGAGAGAAAACGTGGCAAGCTTCACGAACTCAACAGGCTGTTACGGGGCGCAACAGACACTACCTTTATAAATCCACCAGCACTGCCGAACGACGTGCGCTATGTGATCACGCTAGACGCCGACACACGTCTGCCGAGAGGTGCCGCCAGTAAGCTGGTGGGCAAACTCGCCCACCCATTAAATCAGCCGCGCCTGGATCCACTACAACGCCGCGTGGTGGAAGGCTATGCCATTCTCCAGCCTCGGGTTACTCCGTCGCTACCCATGGCTGGCAACGGCTCCACTTACCAGCGGCTGTGCTCTGCCCCAGGTGGTATTGAGTCCTATGCCGCCGCCATGTCAGACCTTTACCAGGATCTGGTCGGCGAAGGCTCGTACGCGGGCAAAGGTATTTACCATATCGATGCCTTTGAAGCATCACTTGCAGGCCGCATCCCCGACAACAGCATGCTTAGCCACGATATGTTTGAGGGTGTGTTTGCCCGCGCTGGTCTTGCCTCAGATATCGAGGTTATTGAGGACTTTCCCAACCGCTATGACGTGGTTGCCAAGCGGCAGCACCGCTGGGTTAGGGGCGACTGGCAGTTGCTCCCATGGCTGTTTAAAGCGCCCTTGCCGTTGGCAGGACGTTTGAAAATTCTCGGTAATCTGCGGCGTTCGCTGCTGCCACCGTTATTGCTGGCCTGCCTTGCGGTAAGCTGGCAGCTCCCCTTCATGATGGCCACCGTCAGTACACTGATGCTTATTCTGATCATAAGCGTCCCGGTACTGCTACCTCTTTGTACAACGTTGATACCGCTACGATCAGGCGTGAACCTACGCCACCATTTCCAACAGTGGCTGGAAGAACTACGGCTGGGAGGGAAGCAAACGCTGCTCCAGCTCATATTTCTTCCTGACGTGGCGTGGCGCATGCTAAATGCAATTGCCTGCACCCTCGTACGCGTTTACATAACGCGTCGTCACCTGCTGGAGTGGACCTCAGCAGCCCAGACAATGAAATACCCCCACCTGAGCGCCGCGGGGTTTTACCAACACATGGCACCCGGTACGGCTCTCGGATCAGCAGTGGCACTCAGTGCCTTGTGGTTTAACAGCAGCGTCTGGATCATCGTTTTACCTGTTGCGCTGCTTTGGCTAATAGCCCCAGGGCTAGCCTCCTGGCTAAGTAGTGCTAATAGCGCCGTTAACCAGCCGCAACCAGGCACAGATGTCGCACTTGAACTGCGGCTTATCGCACGTAGCACCTGGCGCTATTTCGAAACCTTTGTTAACACCGCTAATAACCAGCTCCCCCCCGACAATTTCCAGGAAGCCCCACAGCCGGTCACCGCCCAACGTACCTCCCCCACCAATATGGGACTTTATCTACTGGCAACAGTGGCCGCCCGTGACTTCGGCTGGATAGGCAACCAGGATGCCCTCAAGCGCTTAGAAGAAACACTGGCCGTTATGCAGTCGCTGCCACGTTACCGTGGCCACTTTTTCAACTGGTATGCAACCGCCGATCTGCGCCCGTTAGACCCCAGGTATGTATCCACGGTTGATAGCGGCAACCTGGCGGGGCATCTTATTACTATCGCCAATGCCTGTGAAACATGGCAGGAAACGGCGACGTTACCTACCCCTCATCAGGGGGTAGCAGATACCCTTGCCCTGGCTCACGAAGCACTGGCACGCAGCTCTTTTTCTACACCAGAATTTAGCCAACCGGACATTACTCAACTCAGAGAGCAGCTTGAAAAAATTGATGCCCTATTAAGCAACAATAAGACGACGCCTGTACGCCTTGATGCCCTACTCCCGCTGACGAAACAAGCGCAAGAGATCGCGTATGAGTTGCTCCAAGCCCATCACGATACTGATAGTGAGACACTGCTTTTTTGGGTAAACGCCGCACATAAAGCGGTATCCCAGCATAGCGAGGATCAGACTCAGGAAGCCATGGCAGCCAACACCCAATCGGATCGGCTGCAACAACTGGCCGATAAAGCCAGGCGCCTGGCGCTCAATATGGATTTCGCGTTTCTACTCAACCCTGAGCGGCAGTTGCTATCAATAGGTTATTCGTTGGATGACTATCAACTGGATAGCAGTTGCTATGACCTGCTGGCTTCAGAGGCACGGCTGGCCAGCCTATTCGCGATTGCCAAAGGCGATGTACCCACCCGCCACTGGTTTCGCCTCGGCCGTGCGGCAACACCGCTAACCCGTGGCGCGGCGTTGATCTCCTGGTCAGGCTCAATGTTTGAGTACCTGATGCCATCGCTGGTGATGCGAGCACCTGCTGGCAGCCTGCTTGAGCAAACCAACCGATTGGTCGTTAAACGCCAACAAGCGTATGCCGCGCAATTCTCGGCACCGTGGGGCATTTCAGAATCGGGGTACAACGCCCGCGACATTGAGCACACCTATCAATACTCTAATTTTGGCGTACCTGGGTTAGGCCTTAAACGCGGACTCTCAGCAGATTTGGTGGTGGCTCCTTATGCCACCGGGTTAGCGACGATGATTGACCCGGCAGGTGCCTGCAAAAATTATCGACGCCTGGCCGAAATGGGGGTTCTTGGACGCTATGGTTTTTATGAAGCACTCGACCTTACCCGCTCGCGGCTACCCGCAGGAGAAGAGGGTGTCGTCGTGCGCAGCTATATGGCGCATCACCAGGGCATGACGATTGTCGCCATTGCCAATACGCTGCACCGTGGACAAATGCGCGCGCGCTTTCACCGTGAACCCATGATTCAGGCTAGCGAGCTATTGCTGCAGGAGCGGATTCCCCGCGACGTGGCGATTGCTTACCCACGCGCTGAAGAGGTGAAATCAACCGCCAGCCAAATCACTAACGAAGCGCAGGCAGTACGCCGCGTTCCCACCGCTATCAGTGGACCGCCAGTCACTCACCTGCTCTCCAACGGCAACTACTCCGTCATGCTGACCGCAACCGGTGGTGGTTATAGCCAGTGGAATAATATTGCGCTGACCCGCTGGCAGCCTGATACAACCCGCAATCACTGGGGCAGTATTATCTTTCTTCGCGATACCCGGCACCCAGGCATCTGGACCGCGATGGGTCAAACAGCCGAACCCCACAACAGTGCTAACGATAAATCGAACCATGTGCTGTTTGCCGAAGATTATGCCCGTTACACTCATCGACACGATGATATTACCAGCCACCTGGACATACTGGTTTCTGGTGAGGACGACGGTGAGGTTCGTCTGCTATCACTGACCAACAGCGGACGGCATACCAGCGATATTGATGTGACCTCCTACGCAGAGCTAGTACTGACCACACCCGCCGCCGACAATGCGCACCCCTGCTTTGCCAAAATGTTCGTGGTGACCGAGTACCTTCCTGAGTTCAACGTTTTGGTAGCCACCCGCCGCCAGCGCGACCCCAGCGAGGCACCGGTGTGGGTCGCACACTTTGCCGTTGTGGAAGGGGAAACCGTAGGAGAGCAGCAGTACGAAACCGATCGTGAACAGTTTATCGGTCGGGGGCGCAGCATTTTTCAAGCAGCAGCGCTGGCCGAAGGCCACCGCTTAACCGGTGCTGTAGGCAGTGTCATTGATCCTGTTTTTGCGTTGCGTTGTTGCCTGCGGATAACGCCTGGTAGCGTTGCCCGTATCGCTTACTGGACCGTGGTTGCCGACTCACGCGAGGCGCTGATGGACTTGATCGATAAACATCACGACCACAGCGCCTTCGAACGCGCCAAAATGCTTGCATGGACCCAAGCTCAGGTACAACTGCGCCACTTGGGCACCCAGCCAGACGAAGCTGCTGACTTTCAGCGTCTGGCTGCCCCCCTGCTCTACCCGGACGCACGCTTTCAAGCCTCCCCAGCCGCCATTCAGCGTGGTGCAGGCCCCCAATCGCTGCTGTGGCAACACGGCATATCCGGCGACTTACCCATTGTATTGCTACGTATCGAGTCGATTGAGGACATAGCGCAGTTACAGCAACTACTGCGTGCGCATGAATATTGGCGCATGAAACGCCTGGAAGTGGATATCGTTGTTATTAATGAACGCTCCTCTTCCTATGTTCAGGATCTTCAACAGGCAATTGAGACCACAATACTCAGCAGCCAGGCCAGGCCTCGCCTCCATAATGGTCACAGCCAGGGAGCAGTGTTTGCCTTGCGTGCCGACCTGACAAGTGTAACGTCCCGGTCTCAGTTGCAATCAATCGCACGGATAACACTCATCGCACAACGTGGCGCGATTGCTGACCAATTGTCGATTACACTACCGGTCAAACAGGCCCCCGGCCCTATCTCATACACCAAGCGCTCACTGCCTAAACAGCCCATTGATGACAACGCCCTGCCCCCCTCTATCACGCCCTCAGCGCTTGAGTTTTATAACGGCCTGGGAGGATTTGCAAAGCAAGGGCGGGAGTATGTCACACTGCTTGATGCTCACCGGACAACCCCCGCTCCGTGGATCAATATCATTGCTAATCAACGCTTTGGCTGCCAGGTGTCCGCTGAAGGGGCAGGCTATATTTGGGCGGATAACAGTCGAGAAAATCAATTAACCCCGTGGTCTAATGACCCCGTGATAGACCCCAGTGGGGATGCGCTTTATATCCGCGATGAAGAGACGCTGGCACTTTACACGGCCACCGCCAGCCCGGTACGCGACGCAGGCGGCTATGTGGCCCGCCATGGGTTTGGCTACAGCCAGTTTGAACACAGCGTCGACGGCCTGGGTTTGGAGTTGCTGCATTTTGTTCCGCTGGACGCCCCACTACGCATCTCGCGCTTAAGGGTGACCAACCACTCCGGCCGGGCACGGAAGCTTTCCGTAACCGCCTATGCCGAGTGGGTACTTGGCACTTCGCGTAGTGCATCAGCCCCTTTCCTTATTTCCTCCCAGGATGCGGCCAGTGGCGCCCTACTGGTCAACAACCCATGGAATGCCGCTTTCCCAGGACAGGTGGCCTTTCTTGATATCGGCGAGTCCCCCGCCAACTGGACTGCCAACCGCAGTGAATTTATCGGCTACGGAAAAAGTCTGGCAGAACCAGCCGGGCTACGCAGTAAACACCCTCTTTCTGGTGCATTAGGAGCTGGACTGGACCCTTGCGCGGCACTACAACGCGGCCTCTTATTGGACAGCGGCGAAACAGCCGATATCGTCGTGCTGCTGGGGCAGGGCCACTCAGTGGATGAAGTACAAGAACTGATTGCACGCTTTCGTCACGTGGATATCGATACAGAGCTTGCCAGTCTTCATCAACACTGGGAAACCCAGCTCAATGCCATACAGGTCAACACGCCTGACCGTGCCATGAATATCATGCTGAACGGCTGGCTGCTGTACCAAACCATCGCCTGCCGTCTAACAGCACGCTCTGCCTTCTATCAAGCCAGCGGCGCTTATGGTTTCCGCGACCAGTTACAGGATGGCATGGCACTGACATTTAGCAGCCCCGAAACCACTCGCCGACATTTGCTGCGGGCGGCGTCACGCCAGTTCCCCGAAGGCGATGTACAACACTGGTGGTTACCTCACTCCGGGCAAGGTGTGCGATCACGTATTTCGGATGACCGGGTTTGGTTAGCCTATGCCTGCGCTCGATATATTGAAACAACCCTTGATAATAGCGTGCTTGACGAACAAGTGAGTTTTCTTAATGGCACAGCACTGTCCCCACATGAACATGAGCATTTTTTCCAGCCTACGGTTACCCAGGAAACCGCCTCGCTGTTTGAGCACTGTGCTCGCGCCCTGGATATCTCCCTGGCCCAGTTGGGCGAACATGGCTTACCACTGATGGGTAGCGGGGACTGGAATGATGGCATGAACCGCGTCGGAGCGGGAGGCAAAGGCGAGAGCGTGTGGCTAGGCTGGTTACTGGTGAAAACCCTGGAGCTCTTTACCCCTTTTGCAGCACAGCGCGAGGCGCAAACACCTCATTTACCCGAGCATGAACGCCGGGCCACCCGCTGGCATCACCAGGCTGACGCCCTGCGTACTGCCTTGGATCATAGCGCCTGGGATGGCCAGTGGTACCGCCGGGCCACCTATGACGATGGCACCTGGCTTGGCAGCCAGGACAGCGATGCCTGCCAGATTGACTCCATTGCCCAGTCTTGGGCGGTACTTTCCGGTGCAGGCGACCCTGAGCGTGCCACACTCGCGATGGCTTCCTTTGAGCGTGAGCTCGTTCGGCGCGAGCAGCAACTGGCACTGCTGTTCTGGCCCCCCTTTGACCACCCCGAACGTGACCCAGGCTATATCAGTGGCTACCCACCCGGCATGCGAGAAAACGGAGGCCAGTATAGCCATGCAGCAATGTGGGCGATGCTGGCGTTTGCAAAGCTTGGTGATGGTGATAAGGCGCACCAGCTCTTTGCCCTGCTTAATCCCATCAATCATGCACGCACAACAGAGGAAGCTGCCCGCTATCGTGTAGAACCCTACGTCGTGGCAGCCGACGTTTACTCTGTTGCTCCACACGCTGGCCGCGGGGGCTGGACATGGTATACCGGTGCCGCTGGCTGGATGTACCAGGCCGGTATGGAAGGAATACTTGGCATTCATCGCCAGGGCGACTGGCTGGTACTTGCTCCTTGCCTACCCACCGACTGGCCTGCATTTAGTGCCACCGTCACCCTGGCAAAAACGCGCTACCACATTAGGGTGGTCAACGCGCAAGCCCCCAC
Source organism: Vreelandella olivaria (assembly GCF_023507745.1). Taxonomy (GTDB): domain Bacteria; phylum Pseudomonadota; class Gammaproteobacteria; order Pseudomonadales; family Halomonadaceae; genus Vreelandella; species Vreelandella olivaria_A. The sequence continues at coordinate 74,768 of NZ_JALPZO010000144.1, forward strand.
GGCACCGCACACTGAGGGCGTTGTCGCAAAGCTTGATGGCGAATATCTCACCAGTACAAACACAAGTATGCCGCTTCGGGTACCGCTGGATAGCCAACACCACCAGCTCGATGTGTTTTTACCACAGCGACCCGTCGCTACCGCCCATTCATGACATCCCGGTTAACATTCTGTATAGCTTTTATGAATTTTTTTCATTCAGTTGGATGACACGTCAAGCGCTGGATCAACGATACATAAATAAGCATAAAGCAGCCGAATAATCGTTTTTCTGAGGGGAGCACCAGCGTGCTCCCTCAGTTCCAGGAGACACGATGATCCGGCAGCACCGCCGTACAGGCGACATACCAGAAGAACATAAAAAACCCATATATAACAATAAAGTATTATCCAAAAAAAACCGAACAATCTAAATTATTTATACTCGCACCGGTATCGCTCGTTATGTGTTGCCTAGCTACTCTTGCTTATCACACTACCTTTGCATGCCCACTTGATATTGCAGCCACCAGCAACAAAAACCCCTGCCCTTGAGCGGTTTTTTTCACCAAAAGTGAAATAAAACCAGCAGGTGAATTTACCATTGCTTCTCACAAAACCATGGTTTACTCTCTAATGGTACAAGACAGGTATAAATAAATTCGTCTTTATATATACTGGCATTCACAAGGAGTGATGGCATGCAACATAACCAACTGGCAGATATTTCCCAAGCGGGCCTCCAACTGGCTATCCAGGAAATCAAGGATGAAATGTTTGATACCCCAGAGTGTGATTACACCATTGCCAAACTGCTTAGCCATTGCGGCCAGTTCAGAGCAGCAGAGCGCCACATTGATGAAATGCTGCTGAAATGGGGCTCCTCCCCGGATGTGCTGGCATTAACCGAAAAAGGCTATGCTGACATTGCCATGCTGAGCACCACGGCTAACGCATCAGCTCTCCCGCGACAGCATGTTACCCCAGCAGCGGTTGCCTAAAGCATTAAAGAAACAAAACGTCTGTATGGCGCCCTGGGGGCGCCACTGCTGGCGTCACCCACCTGAAAACACCCATTAGCTTTTTGCCAGCTTGAACAGATCAGCCAGGCGCTGACGCTCATGCTCTTCATAAAAGCTTGGATCGGTGAAGAGATCCGGCTGGGTATCATCAAAGGCCATCTCCAGGACTTCTGAACTACTTTGAATCATCGGCTCAAAATGTGCCGTATGGGTACGCAGAGCTGTCACACGGCCTCGGCGATAAATAGCATACCCGCCCAGCAGCACAAAAACAGTCGCAATATACAACGGTAATCCATGCCCTCCCACCACGCTCATCAATGAACCGGCCAATACAGGGGCTATGGCGCAACCTGCTCCGTGCATCACCAATAAATCAGCCGAGCCTGACACAATTTCATCCGGATGCAGTTGGTCTACCAACTGCGCAACCGCCAACGGGTAGAGCGAGAAAGCCAACCCACCCCAGAGGAAGTACAACCCCAATAACACGTGCTGGTTGGGCGCCAACGGCTGGACGGCAGCACAAAGCGCCGCAAGCAGCACCACCCATGTCATAACTCTCGGACGATCATGTTGATCAGAAAAACGCCCTATCGGGATCTGCAATAAGGCGCCGCCAACAATCGCCACACTCATGACCAATCCCACACCGGCGGTGTCAAAACCGAGTTGGGTGGCATAAATCGGTGTCATCGACCAAAAAGCCCCCATGGCTAACCCCGACAACGCAGCAGATGCAACCGCCAGCGGAGCAAACCCCAATAGTGAGCGTAAACTGCTCTTTGGGCGGTCTGGCATTTTAGGCTGGGCACGCCGGGTCATCGTAATCGGTAACAATGCCCAACAGATAAGTATCGCGATTAACACAAAAAGCAGGTGCCCCTCAAGCGATGCAAGACGCAGCAATTGCTGTGCAGCGGCCAGCGCCCCCAGGTTAACAACCATATAAACCGCAAATATCCTGGCCCGCTCGTGGCTCGCAGCCTGGCTGTTCAACCAGCTTTCAATCACGGTCACCAGGGTAATAAAAGAGAGGCCGTACACAACTCTCAGTGGCAGCCATACCCAGGGGTTAATAAACACAAGATGTAAAAGCACGACCGATGCACAAATAGCACCACAAAACCCGAAGGTGCGGATATGGCCCATCCGCCTGATCAACCGCCTGCTCACCCAGGTGCCACAAATAAACCCAACGAAATACCCCGACATCACCATACCCAGGACGGCGCTGGAAAACCCTTCGCTTGTCCCTCGCAGGGTCAGCAATGTATTGAGTAATCCATTACCCAGCAGTAACAGCGCAACGCTCCAGAGTACTGAACGCACTGGTTTCAGCATCATCAGTGAATGCATTACCTCTCCTCGCGACAAAGTTCCATTGTGCTAACCACTAGGCAATGCATAAAGCGCGCCAAGAGTGGAGCCTTAAGCAAAGCAGTTGACAGGCTAACGTTCCTTATATAGAACGTTCTATATAAGGAACACTGAGACACCGTAATGGATGAGCTTTCACTCAATACCTTGGGCCAACATCTCCAAACGCTTCGCCAGGAGCGTGGCTGGTCACTTTCACAGCTGGCTAATGCAGCCGGTATTGCCAAATCCAACCTGTGCCGTCTTGAGCAAGGTAACGGCAACCCGACGCTGGATACCATTTGGCGGCTGGCAGTGCAGCTCAATGTACCTTTTGGCACCTTGGTGGCGCCGATTAGCGTGCCGCTGGGAGAAGACGGTGTACAGGTGCAATTGATCGACCAGGGCAAAGACACCCCACAGGTGGATGCCTATTGGATGCGTTGCGCACCGCATACCCTACGCCATGCCGAAGCTCATACACCGGGCACTCAGGAGTCGCTCACGCTCATCAGCGGATGGCTGGAGGCAGGCATAGAAGGCGCTACCACGCCACTTAAGCCCGGAGAGACCATTACGTTCCCTGCTGATAAGCCACACCTTTACCGAACCAGTGCACAAGAGGCCACCATGCTCTTGACCATTACCTATAATAAACAAGGCAATACGCCATGAGACAGCTTGCCAGCCACACCCCCATCCGAGCCACATTGAAAGGGGTTAAAGAGGCGATTCCGTTGCTGGGAGGGTATATCCCTGTTTCTCTCTCGTTTGGCCTGGTGGCCATGCAGGCGGGCTTTACCACCTGGGAGGCCACTGCTATTTCAGCGCTGGTTTATGCTGGCGCATCACAGTTTCTGTTTGTCGGTATGGTGGCTGCTGGCGCGCCTCTATGGCTAGTGGTGGTAATGACGCTGCTCATCAATGTTCGTCATGTTGTTTATGGCCCTAATTTAGCGGCTTTGCTACCACGCAGCCGTCATTGGCCCTGGCTAATGCATGGCTTGACCGACCAGGTGTTTGCCCTGGCACTTACCCGGCTGCCACAATTGACAGCACCTGAGCGGTTTGGCTGGTTTGTAGGGGCATCGCTACTGGCGTGGGGAGTGTGGGTAGCAGGTACCGTGGTTGGCGCAACGGCGGGTGAAGCATTCACCGCCCGCTGGCCGCTGCTCGGCGAGATCATGCCCTTCGCGTTGCCTGCACTGTTTCTTACCATGGTCGCACCACGCTTCACCGATAAACGCTGGTCGGCGGCTCTGGGTTGCACCATTATCTCTGCCTTACTGTTTACCCTATATGGCTGGAGCAACGTAGCCATTCCGCTGGGGGCCGCCTGTGGTGCGCTCTGCTTCTATATGGTGAAGTTTCAAGCTCAGGGGAGTCATGCATGAGCCATGCATTGTGGTTAGCCGTTGTAGCTTCTGCTCTGGGCACGCTGTTGATGCGTGTTGTGCCATTCCTATGGATGCAGCGCCGCCTTAATAGTGACACGGGGCTCAGCAACATGCCCCAATGGCTGGGGATTCTGGGCCCAATGATGATCGCCGCCGTACTGGGGGTATCGATTGTCCCCGTTAATCCAAACACTATCTCCTGGCTTGCAACGGCTATCGGGTTAGTCGTCACACTGCTGGTATGGTGGCGCGTGCGCTCACTAGGCTGGCCTGTGGCCGCAGGGGTTTGCATATATGGCGTGGTGCAGATCAGTGTGGCATTGCTGTAACAGACAGAGTGCCCGGTAATAATCACTGCACATTGATCATTACCGGGTACTTTCCTTACCTGCATTAAAAATGATAACGATTTGCATTACATATTTTGCCGTGTAATCATTCCCGCCTTTATTAAGTCTCAACTAGCCATACTCTGTTATAGGCAAACGCCTTTGCTCCCTGCTAAGTGAGTGCCCATGCCAAATGCTACTGCCTACGGTGGAAAGGTGCTGATCAGTGTGCTGTTAGGTACCTTTACCGTCAGCCTTAACAACAGCGCCCTCAACCTTGCCGTAGCCGAATTGATGGTAACGTTTAACGCCAGCGCCACCCACGTAAGTCTGGTGGTAACGATGTTTATGATTGCCATGGGGATGACCATGCCCCTGACCGGCTATTTGGCTGGTCGGTTTGGCCGCAAGCATATTTATCTGCTCGGACTATGGGGCTTTTTGGCAGGCTCTGGGCTGGGCGCCATGGCCCAGAGCCTCAATGGGATTATTTTCGCCCGGGGGCTTCAGGGTGTGGCGGCAGGATTGATGATCCCGCTATCGTTATCGCTGATTTTTTCTGCCTATCCCAGCGAACAACGGGGACGCGCCAGTGGCGTATGGGGCTTTGCCGTGATGATTGCGCCAGCAATCGGCCCCACCGTAGGAGGGCTACTGCTGGAAATTAGCCACTGGCGGGCACTGTTTTTAATGAATATGCCGTTTGCCCTGTTGGGCCTACTGTGCGGCTATCGTTATCTCTTGGCAGAATCCCACCACCCACAGCGTCCGTTTGATCTGGCTGGCTTTAGCCTTATCACCATTGGCATGGGTGCCGTGCTGTTTTCCCTCAGTTGGGTGGAATCACTCACCGACCTATTGCGTTATCAGGCCCTGGTGCCGCTTACCCTTGGAGTTCTGGCCCTGCTACTGTTTGTACGGGTTGAACGGCACCATGCCACACCCCTCCTCGACCTTTCTCTGTTTAGTCATGCCAGCTTTCGTCTCAGCGTCATACTGGCTTGCCTGCAATCTATTATCCTGTTCGGCTGTATCTTATTAGTACCGCTTTGGATGCAGAATACGCTGGGCTTCCGCCCTCTGACCACGGGCCTGGTTTTTCTCGCTACCGCCCTGGCCGCCGCCGCCTGCTCACCGATAGCAGGCCGCCTGATTGACCGCTATCCACCCCAGTGGTGTATCAGCGTAGGGCTTATCGCCACGGTTATCAGCTTAATTGGGCTGGGCACACTAACGGCGGCCACACCGGTCTGGATAATTGCCACCTGGATGGGACTACGCGGTATGGGTATGGGGTGCGCCTACCTGCCGTCAACCACGGTGGGTATGAAAGACCTTCCTGAACAGAGTGTTGCCCAGGCGTCAGCCATGAATAATATGTCCCGCCGACTGTTATCATCACTGGGTATCGTTGCACTCTCTATCTATTACGACATCACGGTAAACGCAGCGCTCAGCCAGGGAGTGTCTTATACAGAGGCCAGTGCCGCGACCCTTCACATGGCCTTTTTTGCCCTGGCTGCCATTGCCCTGCTCTGCCTTCCACTGGCATGGCAGCTTGGGCGCGCGGTTGAAAAACAGGATACCAGCTCATCAGGTACGACACATTCTGGGGTAGCCCAAACGCATTCGCTGCATACCGCGCCCGCAAGGAGAGCAGAATGAAGACTCGCACTCTGTTCTCAGGCATTAGCTGGCTCTCCCCCCTGCCCCAGCAATTAGTGGTGGCAGCCATCGCCTTCCTGGCAACAGGCTCATTCGGTCTGGCCCAGGGTGGAGCAACCACCACAGACGCGAACTCCACGCCACAACGTATTGTTACGCTTTACCAGGGGGCCACCGATAGTGCAGTTGCCCTTGGCCTTACCCCGGTAGGCGTGGTCGATTCATGGTTAGAGAAACCCATGTACCACTATTTGCGCGACGCCCTGACAGAGGTCGAGCACGTTGGACTGGAAACTCAACCCAACCTTGAGAAAATTGCCTGGCTTAGACCCAACCTGGTGGTGGCAACTGATTTCCGACATGAGCGTATACAGCCGTTATTGACGGCCATTGCACCGACCGTATCGGCCACTAACGTTTTCGACTTCAAACAGACGCTTTCCATGGTGGCCAATGCCACAGGCCAGGAGGAAGAAGCCACGGCGTTGCTGCAACGCTGGGATGCCCGAGTCGGCGATTTTCGGCAGCAAATAGCCCTTGAGCTAGGCGATGCCTGGCCGCAAAAAGTCGCCGTGATACGCTTTAAAAGCGATCATGTGCGCATCTATTCCGGTGGATTTTCAGGCTACATTCTGGATGAGCTGGGCTTTGAGCAGCCTGCCACACTGCAAACTCACGGCTGGGGAATGAAGCTAACCAGCACCGAAAATATTCCCATCCTGGATGCCGATGTGATTTTTGTGCTGCTTGAGCCAGACCCCGCGATTGTCGATAACTACCAGCGCTGGTCCTCTCATCCTTTGTGGCAGCAGTTGGAAGCTGTTAAGAGCCAGCGGGTTTTCGAGGTTAACCCCGTTAACTGGATGATGGGCGGCGGCATATTAGCGGCCAATGCAATGCTGGATGATCTCTATAACCACTATGGTCTCTATAACCACCATGGCCTCTATAACCACCAGCATAACGCCACGCCGCTTCTGGTAACCCATGAGACTTGCCTTCCCGGCCTTTCAGACAGCCGTGCAGACATCCAGGGGGAGCAAGCAGGATGCTAAACAGCAGCGCCACCAAAAGTATTGGGTTACTTATTGGGGCAGTGGCCATGCTGAGTGCGTTCTTAGTGAGCGTTATGTCAGGCACGTCTGACATTGCCTGGTCAACTTTATGGGCAGCACTGCACCGCTATGACCCCGGCAAAGTCGCCCATATCATTTTGTTTACGGAGCGCTTGCCCCGAGCAGTGGTTGCCGCCTTGGTGGGCGCCAGCCTGGCCATTGCGGGAGCGCTGATGCAAACCATTACGCGTAACCCGTTGGCCTCGCCAGGCATTTTAGGCATTAACGCAGGTGCGATGTTTTTTGTCGTGGTCGCCGTCTCTGTGTTGCCACTGCATACTCCCGCCCACTATGTATGGGCCGCACTGTTGGGCGCCTTAGTGGCCGCTCTGCTGGTGATGCTGCTCAGCAGAGGCCGACATGGGGAACTATCGCCTTTACGCGTTGTGCTGGCGGGCGTGGCGGTGACCGCCATGTTTGTTTCCTTCAGCCAGGGGCTGCTGATTATTGATCAGCCAAGTTTTGAAAGCGTTCTCTACTGGCTGGCGGGCTCGGTTTCCGGGCGAGACCTCTCCCTGGTCATGCCGTTACTGCCGCTGTTTGGCGGAGCACTGTTACTCTGCACCCTGCTGGTGCGCCATGCCAATGCCCTGTTGCTGGGCGACGATATGGCAACAGGGCTGGGGCTTTCGGCCACCACCATCAAACTACTGCTTGGGCTAACAGTGATTGTACTGGCAGGCAGCTCTGTGGCCCTGGCAGGCATGATCGGCTTTATAGGCCTTATCGTTCCCCATATGGCACGGGGGCTGTTTGGTATCGATCACCGTTGGCTGCTGCCTGCCTGTGCCCTACTGGGGGCCTGCCTGCTGTTACTGGCGGATATTGCATCGCGCTTTTTAATGCCCCCCCAGGAGATCCCGGTGGGGGTGATGACGGCTCTGATTGGCACGCCTTTCTTTATTTATCTGGCACGACGCAAAATGGCAGGCCAATGAAACAGCACGCGACACTCGCTCTCTCCCCTACCGCCAAGCCCCAGAGCGCCCACCTGCTGCCCAGGCTGATGGTATTGGGCCTGCTTCTCCTGGTGAGTGCTGGCCTGTCGCTTAGCCTGGGGAGTTTTCCCACCTCTCCCATGAATGTGGTGCATGCGCTTGTTGCACCGCGAAGTAGCGATATTGCGTTTATTATTTGGGAGCTTCGCCTGCCCCGTATTGTGCTGGCAATACTCGTTGGCGCTGCGCTGGCGATGGCAGGCGCCATTTTACAGGGCATTGTGCGCAACCCGCTGGCCTCTCCGGATGTGATCGGTATTACCAGCGGGGCAGCCCTGGCGGCAGTACTGTTTTTAGCACTGCTAAGCAGCACCTTGAGTCTCCACTGGCTGCCCTTCGCCGCCATGCTGGGGGCGCTGGTCTCCGCACTGCTGGTCTTCAGTCTGGCCTGGAAAAACGGACTCAATCCATCACGTATGGTGCTGGTGGGCATTGGTCTGGCAGCGGCCATGGGGGCAGGCACCACGCTATTGATTGTACTTAGCGACGACTCTGCTGCCATGTCGGCCTATGTATGGCTCACCGGTAGCCTCTATGCCGCTCAATGGGGCGATGTACGGGGGCTACTGCCGTGGCTGCTGGTAGCGTCCCCTGTTTGCCTGATCTTCGCCCGCCATGCGGATGTGATGTCGCTGGGCGACAACGTTGCTGAAGGACTGGGGGTGGCTATTATGCGTAGCCGAGTGAGCCTGCTGGCCTGTAGCGTGGCACTGGCAGGCGCTGCCGTGGCCTATGCGGGAGCACTCAGTTTTGTAGGCTTAATTGCCCCTCATCTGGCGGCCAAACTGGTAGGCCGCAATATGGCGCGGCTGGTTCCCGCGTCAGCGTTGGTGGGGGCATTGATTGTGCTGAATGCCGACCTGTTGGGTCGGGTGGCCTTTTTACCCAAAGACCTGCCCGCGGGTATTTTCGTGGCGGGGATAGGCGCACCGTTCTTTGTTTATCTGCTACACAGAACCCGCTACCAGCGCCCTTAGCTTTTAACCAGAGAAGCTCTCATTCGAATACCAGTGGAGGAACCCGGGAGGTCCATATGTTCCATATCCAACCACGCAAGGAAAGCATTACCCCCCAGCAACAGCAGCGGTTTGAACGGATTGCCACCTCGACCCTGGGACACTTTACCGATTTCGGCGCTATCTCTACCCTTATGCCTATCCAACGCCCTGTTCGGCTATTGGGCACTGCCTTAACAGTTAGCATTCCCCATGTGGATGGCAGCATTATCCGTGAGGCACTAAAAATGGCCTGCCCTGGCGATGTGCTGGTGATTGATGTCGGCGGTGATCACCAGCGTGCCTGCTGGGGGGAGTTCAGGGCCTATGCGGCCTTACGCAAACAGCTGGCGGGCGTTATCACCAATGGCGCCATCACCGACTGGGAACACCTGTCTCAGCTAAAGCTGCCGACGTTTGCCCGCGGCACTAGCCCGTTAACCACCAGGGCGCTGGAGCTGGAAGGCGAGATCAATATGCCAGTCACTATCGAGGGAAGTGTCATCACGCCAGGCGACCTGATCATAGGCGATGACGATGGGCTATTTGTGGTTCCCCCTCACCGTGCCGATGCCCTGGCCAATGCAGCGGAGACCAAACAAGCGCAGGAGGCGGAAAAACGCAATGCGCTAAGAACGGAGCATCCTGACTGGTTCTGCTGACCCCCCCGCTTGCCTAAAGCCGCCCGGCACTGGCGGGCGGCTTGCGCTTATCAGTTTGCCGTTAACGCCTCCCCTGCTGTGTCCTTCGCCAGAGCACTTACCCGCACGAAAGGATTACAGGTTGAACTGGTGCCGAATGGCATACTTCCTGGCCCACCCGCACGCTCGATAATCGGCGCAATCAGGCGTTTATAGGGCCATTGTTCCTGCTCAAACAGCTGCTTCATCAGCATGTCACGATCATGGTGATCGAACGGAACCACTTCTATTTGCGCTTTCAGGCGGGCGGCCAACTGCTGCCAAAGGCCATGAGCAGGCACCCCGAAGTGCTCTGCCAGAGTATCGATAATAGCCCGCAGGTTGACCTGTATGGCCAGGGTTTGCAGCCAGAACAGCAGTGCCTCAAGACTATCGTGGTACAGGGTATTGGAGTGGCCCTGCTTAATGCGGTAGCACGGGTCCTGCATACCATGCTGCTCCAGCCGTTCAACACAGATACGCAATGAATCATGATCCCGAAGCAGCAGCCCATGGCACTGGCCGGACTTAAAGACCAACACCGCATTCTGCCCATGCACCTCTGCCAGCATACCCAACCGGAACATACGCAGATTGATAGCAAAGAAGCAGTCGCACAGCTCACCAAACAGCGCCGTCACTGACGCAGGGCCAGCCGCCATACCACGCTGGGCTAACCAGTCATCGAAGACATGGTGCTCGCCCCCTGGCAGTGGCGTACCCAGCGTGGCCATAGGCACCAGGCGTACGGCGGCATCTTCCAGTAAGTCTGCGGGATAACTGCGCACCATTGCCGATAGATGGCGTGGCGCTTCATCAAACAGCGTCGCCCCTGCTGGCATATAGGCCCACCACTTGCCCTCGTCGCAAAGGTAGAGCCCTTCGGCAAGCCGGGCATCCAGCGCTTTGGCGTTATGCAGCAAACGGGCGCTGAGGTCGCCATTGATCATTTTGACGGCGGGCAGGTAGCGGGAGGCTCCCAGGGAATGAATCGCCATCGGCAGCTTCAGAAAGTGCGGACTTGCCACTGTAGGCGCCAGTGAGCGCAGCGAAGAAGTGGCAAGCCATGGCTCTGTGACCGCTGCCAGCGAGACACAATTACCTGCCTCAAAGGCCTCTTGTAACCAGTGAGGCAGCGCATGTTCATGCTGCCAGGGGTGAACGGGAATTGCCGTATGGGTACGTGCCAGCCCTCGCTCGTCCATCTCCTGTTCCAGGGCCTTGACGCTGGCCTCACTGGCAAGCCATCGCACCGGCATGGGCGTCTCTTCACCAACACCCGCGCCCGAGATCAGGCAGCTTGTATTGATCGCGACCCAATGCAGCACAATAGGCGCATTAAACTCCGCCATATAGGCATGGTACTCGGTCTCACTTAGCCCCTGCTTGGCTTTTGCAGTTGGGTGATAAGGTCGGTCGAGCAGTGATGCCCACTGCTCCATCACCGTGAAGTGCTCGGCAGTAGAACGCGTTAGCAATGCCTCTGTGTCAACCTGATGGGCGACAGAGCTGGCTGCCTGCCAGAGACTGTCTGAAAGCGCGTTAAGAAACACCTTTTGGCCCTGGGTAAGGGAAGATTCATCGCTGGTATTGCTAGAAGTACCCGCAGCAAAGAGGCGACGGGCGAAGTCCTCAGGCTCCAGGCTGTGCCACTGATCATCAGTGTGGTTGAACAACACCACTGGCGTTTTCGGCACTTTCTCCCACGCCTGGGTAATACCGGGCTGAAGCAATATGGCAATACTCCGGGCCTGCTCTTGGGGCCAATGCCATATACGCTTTGCAGAATCGTTGTAGTCACTATCAATGGGGAATAACCGAGCAAAGGGGAATAACCGAGTAAACCGGTCATCTGCTTCCGTGGTGGGTATCCACTCGGAGTCAAGATTATCCAACAGACCTTCAACCAGGCACCCATCTACCAAAGACTGCATGATCTGCTGTTGCGAATAAAGCTGGGCGTTAACAGGTTTCATGATCACAAACTCCAAAAAAGTATCAGGCACTTGTAAAAAACTTCATCAATGCGAACCAGCCCTGGCCTCATGAAGGCTCTTTTGCAGGGCGCGGAACGCAATCCCCCTCTCATCACCCAGCATGAAGGTATGCACACCGTGGGCCTGCCATCGCCCCTTGGCATCGGGTTGGCGTAGAAAGGCACAGTAGGGAATGCGGTGCTCACGGGTGGTGCGCTGAATATGCTCCAGCGCCTGAATAACGTCCGGGTGTGTGGTCTGCCAGGTAACGCCCAGGGATTGGGAGAGGTCTGCCGCCCCTTCCAACACCATATCGAGCCCAGGCACGCCACAAATCGCCTCTATCTGCTCGACACCCCGGCGGCTTTCAATCATGGCGACGACCATAACTTCTTTATTCGCCTGCACCACATACTCCGCCAATGAGGACTTGCCAAATCCGCCTGGGCGCCCGGCATTGACACTTCGCTGCCCCTCCGGCGCATATTTGCAGGCGGCAACAGCACTAGCCAGCGTATCCGGCACTTCCACATTGGGCAGGACGATGCCCTGAGCGCCGCCATCCAACAGCCGCAGCATGGCTTTGGGATCGGCATCCGCCACGCGTACCAGCGGTGTTAACGCGTAGCTCTCGGCGGTGCGAATCATGTGCTCAATGGTTTCAGGGTTGATCAGCACGTGTTCGGTATCGATAACCACAAAGTCAAAGCCAGCTTCTCCAATCAACTCAATCGAGGCTGCCGTGGGCATGGACGCCATCACGCCATAGACCTCCTTTCCTTCAACAAGCGCACGCTTTAACCGGTTGGGTCTTAACATACGGCTTCCCTCCTGAGTGCATAGACCGCCAGAGGGTTAGGCACTCTTTTGACCTGGGGTTGCTCATCCCCGAAGAGACGGCGACGGGTCAGTGCTTCCACCTCCCACTCCGGTGCAAATACATCGAAACAGCGATATCGCTCAGCATGCTGCGGGTTCGCCCGCTGGTACTGTGTAACCACCTCTGCCGTGATGGACCAGAAGCGCGACTCCTCCAGGCCAAAATGGCGGTGCAGAAAAATGGCTATTTCGCCTAACGCAATAAAGAAAAAGGCATCGCAGGAGTAATCGCGTACCGCTGCCAAATCGTCTGTAACGATAAAGGAGTTGCGATTGAGCGCCGCGTGGCGCGGTGGTACTGGTTCCAGTTGGGGTGCCAGCTCAGGACGTGCCAGATGAGAGGCGCTAAAGCGCACACCGTCATGAAAATCCTTTAGGGCCACACGGGTGGGCCAGCCATCACGATGAATAACCACAATGTTCTGGCCATGTGACTCCATTCCCACGCCTTCGGCAAACAGCATGTGGATAACTGGCAGCGTGGCCACGTGGATAAGTTGCTGAGTCCAGGCTTCCAGCCCATAGTGCTCTATCCAGGGGGTGATAAAGGGAGCCAAAGGCTCTCCCTGCGGGGTGCGGACAAACTGGCTTAACCCATTGAACGGTACGGCCTGTTCTCCATCGCGCAGGAAACCGCTGATATTTTGCCGCCAGATAGCGCCGACCTTGCCATATACGTCAGCATAGCGGGCGGCGGGAAAGGCACGCTCATCCAGGGCGACACCCGCCACTTCCCCCAGCAGTACAAAGCCTGCTGATAGTGCGGTTTCATCCGTGCTGACAAGCCGCTGAAGCCATTGGGTAATAATCGGCCCGTTGGTGACGGTGTGGCGAGCCAGAATGCGCGTGCTGGAGGTGTTGGTGATACTCATCGCCAACTTAAGGTAGGGTTTGTTGCTCTCTACAGGAGCAAGGGTGCGAATCGACTGCTGCGGGGTATAAACCGCCTCGCCCTCCCCCAGAAACGCAATCTCGCCACTGGCAAGTTCAGGATACAGCACATCAACCAGGGCATTTTCCCACTGCCATGGATGCACCGGCATCAGTACCACCTCATCACGCCTGCACTGCTGCTGCGCGAGATAGTCATCCAGGCGAGCCAATACCTTCGGCCCGGCATCCTTGACCGCCCTTTCGGCGCACGTTTCCCCTTCCACAGCACTGGCATGAGCCAACCGGCGAGGCACCGCCAACCACACGACCTGGAGAGGTTGGGCAAACTCCGGCCCGTAACGCTGATTATCCTGTAAAGAGAAGCCCAGCCGTGACTTATAACAGGGGTGATAGCTATGGGCATCGGTGAAGTAGTGCTCCAGCGCATCCGCCCCCAGCTTTTGAGGTGATGCGGAGTAACTGGCCGTATAAGTAGAAGATTGTGTGTCCTTGATCAGTGTCTGAACCAACTCATTGACAAAGCCGGGTTGAATCGCCACATCTCCCATCGCTTCTTTAAGATCGGTGATAAAACGTCGCAAACTCACTGGCTCAGGTGCACCCTGTGAACGGTTGACCTGCAAGGTGGAGTGATCAAGACGAATCAGTTGAAAACTGTGGCATAACCAGCCATCTACCTGATAACAGCGACTCCCCAGCGTTAAAGAAAAGCGCGATGCCCCGGCCAGCCAGGCCGTTGGGTCCGGCTCTACGGTATAGCGCAGCACATCCTCGTAAAGCAGCGTTTGCAGCAATTGGCCGACAACACGCTGCTCAATCCGGGCATGGTGGCGCCAACTATCAATCGACGCGAAAGGCGTAGGGCCAGTGTCGGAAGCCTCCTCCATAGTGGTCTGACCAACGAAGAGTTGTTTAGGCCGGGGGTGGCAGAGGAAGTCGGCATGGGAGATGTTGTAGCCATAGGCGCCCGCCAGCGGCAGCACCAGTAAATCCCCCACGGCCACACCGCGTAGCATCTGATGACGGCTCAACACATCCTTGGGTGTGCATAACTGCCCGACGACCGTCCAGGGCTGGCTCTCGCCTTTGCTCGCCCGCTGCGGATCTTGGGGTAAATGCATTACCGGGTGGTCATGCCCCTGGGCAGCAGGCAGGCGGAACTGGTGCGTTCCCCCTCGACAGACAAGAAACCCTTCCCCATGGCTAACCTTGGCATCAAGAACCTCGATGACGTAATAGCCACAAAAAGCCGAGAGATAACGCCCAATCTCAAAGCGCACCAGCGGTGGTTCAGGCATGGCATCCAGCTGCTGACCCAACGCCTGACAGAGGCGGGCCCAATCAAACTGTTGCCAGGGCTGAAGGTAATTCACACCAATCCCGCCCCCCACATTGAGCTGTGCAAGCTGTTCAGGATAACGGGCCAATGCGCGCCATTGGGGCCAGCGCTCCAGATAAAAGGCTAATAACTGCTGATGGCGCTGTTCGTTTTTTTGATGCGACATGGCATGAATATGGAAGCCAACCAATTTGAGGTTTGGCGCGTCATCGACCGCAGTAACAGCTGCTGCCAACCGCGCTTCATCAATACCAAACGGTGTTGCGGTACCCGCCATCCTCAAACGGCTGGAAAACGCTTCAGGCAGCATGGGATTAATGCGCAACAGTACGGGCTGGATATGACCTAACGCCGCCGCCACCGACTGCAAACGGGCAATTTCGCCCAGGCTTTCAACATGGAAAGCCTCCACGCCCTGAAGCATGGCGTGGCGCATATCTGAATCAAGCTTGCCAGGCCCGGAAAGTACCCAGGGCCGCGGTGTTGCGCTGTGACAGGCACGCTCAATTTCTCCACCGGAGGATAGCTCCAGGCCATCTACGATGGGTGCCAGCGTATCGACAATGGCGGCTTCACTGTTCGCCTTGATCGCGTAGAACAGCTCTACCCCTGGAGGTAGCGCTTCCTTCATCGCCCGGCCATGGGCCTCCAGGGCTGGTAGGTCATAGAAAAACGCCGCCATGGGATCGCTGCATTGCTGGCGATGCTGCTCAATCGCCGCAAGGATATGCTCAGGTAATGCGGTATGCTCAGCCATAGGCCACCTCCCGCCCCATGACGCGGGTGGCCTGCCAGGGGTTGGGCAATAGCACATACTGGGCCTGCCGGTCCGCCTGGGCCATCAGCCGCAACTTAAAGTTGGTCTTGCAGGGAAGATCACCGCCCTGCAGTAATTCATCCAGCTCTGGCGCTGGCACCGCCAGTAGAAGCCGTACCCGATGTAGCTCATCCAGCGTGTCTTGCCACAGCGCATCTGCCATGCCAGGACGCTGCCAACTCAATGCCAGAATCGCCTCAGCGATATGGTTGACGAACAGGCAATAAGCAATACGGTTCCAGCCTTGCTTGCGGCTATAAGTCATGGAAGCTTTCACGCGGGGGTGCAGTGTTTCGCCAGCCAACCACTCTATTCCCTTATCGCTGGTCAGCTTGACCCCTTCGAAGTCTCGCAGCAGCATCTGCCGGGGAGTGCCTTCGTCATGGATCAGGACACAATTCTGTAAATGCGGCTCCATCACGATGCCATGCCGGAAGAAAAGCCCCATAACCGGCGCCAGCAGTGTGCGCAGATACGCCTTAAACCACGCTCTGACCTTGCTCTGGGTAGGAAGGGTGTTGCGATCAGTTGAGCGATTACCTTCAATAAAAGCGAGCACCATCGGCGCCAGCGCTGCATCCCGGGCAAACAATGTCGCACTCAACAAACAGGCTTGTGGAGAAAAACGCTGACAGAAGTTTTCGCGCAGAATTACCCCTGTCTGCTCCCGGAACCAGCGTTGCTGTTCATCATTCCCATCCACGGGTGCCCAATGCACCGTGGCTGGCTCCTGGGCCACGCAGAAGGCATCCAGCACCAACTCCTTTGTGTGAAGCAGTTGATGCATGATGCGGTCAATCACCAGCGTACTTTCAAGCTCGTACCATGCGTTTTTACGCACACAGTTGGTGATGCGTACATTCAGCGACCCCTTAAGGAACCAGGGATGCCCCTCGATATACCAGGTACGCATGGAAGCCGTAGGTGCTGCCTGCCAACCGCTCTGCCCCAGATCTCCAATCACGCCGCCTCGTATTAGGGCGGCTACACAAGAGTCCTGCTTGAATAGGTCGGCCTGCACCGGATGCATACTGAGTACAATACGTTCATCATTTTCTGCACTGCGTTGATCCGCCACATGCGCCAGCACATCCTTCTCATCCAGCCGGTTAGCCTGGACCTTTAGCCCATCCACAGGGAAGGAAAACTGATATAAGGCGGTGGTAGCGCAAAATTCCGGCGCGTATGCGGGCTTATCCTGCAGCAGGTGGGCAGGCCACTGCCTGGCCTTTGGGGTGGGGTGATTGGGATGCCCGAACCATAACCCCTGCTCGCTACTGGGATAGTCTGTTAGCGGCTGAAGCCGGGGTAGCTCAGTAGCGTGGGCGACGATGGACGTCATCACTTCATGACTTTGTACTACCTGATCACGCAGTTCCTGATTAAGCGTACCCTCAAGCCACTCACAATGCTCCAATAAGGTGGTTATCAAGGAGGATAATTCGGGTACTTGCCAGCGGGAGCCCCCTGCCTCTCTTATATAGGTATCAGAGAGGTAGTAATAGTTTCCCAACGCCGATTGGCGGTCTACCATCACCAACAGGGAGAGTGACGTCGACCAGCTGATCTGTAGAGGCACCCCATTAAGGTGCTCCGGTAGCCCTTTTCGGCAGACCGGCCATCGGTGGGACATGGCCTCTTGGGGAATTGCCACTTCCTTGATGATGCAGTTCAGCAGCGCATGCATAGACGCATGTCGGCTGATCTCGCCAGGTAAACGAGAGTAGCGTGCGTAGCTCATATGGCCTCCGCAAAAATGTCGTCCATTTAAGTCCCACACGCCCAGTGGCATGTGAGTCCGTGCGTCCCTGGCTAGTCACTTTGCGAAGTTGTTATAAAAAGCTGTTATATGATGTTGTTATGAAATGGCGTGTTGGTCGTATTCGTTAAGCGGGTGAGAGCAACCGCTTCCAGCGGATGCTCTCGGTTGCCGCCTGTGATGGCGTGGATAAGCCGCGGCGGTTAGAAATCCAGACGATAACCCAGTGTTAAGGTACGGCCACGTCCGGCAAAGTAGCGCTCGTCATTCACCAGTGCGCTTTGCGAGTAGTAAGTAACGTACTGCTCGTCCAGCAGGTTGGATACCCCCACATTGACACGCCCCACAGGCAGTTGATAACCCACAGCAGCATCCATTAGCAGGTAGCCGTCAAACTCACGGTCTGCTTCATCGAAGGTTTCATCGAAGGCGTAATTAGCCTGGACAAAGGTGGAGAGGTTATCGGTCCAATTCGCTGACCAGCTAGCCGTTAGACGATCGGGCGATACATCCAGCCCTGAAAGCTTGGCATCCAAATTGCCATCATCGTTGCTATCGTAGCGGCCTTCCATGCGCGAGTAAGCTAAACGCCCTGAGTGCTGATCAGAAAACTGATAGTCTACTGATGCCTCGAAGCCTTTAATTTCAGTCTCCTGGCGCTGCATGTAGAACACATCATCCACCTCTGTCAGGCGACTGCCGAAATCAGAAGACGACACGTAATAGCTCAACTCAGCCGCGAGGCGGCCATTCTCAAAGCGTACGCCGGTCTCGATATTATCGGTAACAATTGGACTAAGGTTTTCGATATTATCAACCGACTGCCCTGGGGTATTGATCCCCCTTAACGCACGCCCCACATCAGGAATAGAAAAACCTTCAGCGTAATTGGCGAACAGGCTCCAGTGTTGGACTGGCTTCCACACCACCCCGAAGTTATAAAGCGTTTCATTGAAACTGGGATCACCACCTTCAACAGAAACGCCGTTATTAGCCGCAACAGTTTGATAGCTATCAATACTCAGCTTGGCGTACTCATAACGGGCACCGGCGGAAAGGAGCAGAGAATCCACTGGCCGCAAATCAACCTGTAAGAAAGGTGACAGATCGGTGTATTCGGTGGGCGGCACATAAGTACGGTCAGTTTGATAGAGATACTGCTCTGTTTCATCAAAAAGGGTATCGAAGCCCAAGGTCAGCTTCAAACGCTCATCCCAGAGGTCATCTTTCGTCAGCGAGACCTTGGTACCAAACTTGCTGGTAGCTGCCATGGTCTGGTCATAGAAAGTACCCACAGGTGCAATGGCAGGGTCCTGGAAAGTAGCGGAATTAGTAGCCCCGAACAGCGCTTCGTAGTCCTGGTAATACACCTGGGCACTCAGATGCATACCGGCAAGATCGTAGTGGTCGTAACTTAAGCCGGTTGTCCACACCCGATTATAGGGTGCATCCCCTTCCGGGGTGCCGCGTTCAGAAGTGGTCACCACGCCGTTGGCGCGATCCCCCGTTACGCTGACGTAGTTATTATGCCCCTCAATATTGTAATGGTTGAGGGTAAATTGCAGGCGCTGATTATCATCGAACCAATACGCCAGCTTACCGAGAATATCGAACGAGCGAGAATCCATCAGGTCGCCCTGGGTGTTATCCACTCCGACCGGGTCGCCATTGCCATCCAGGAATAACCCTTGATCCTCAAGGCTTGCTGAAAACAGATAATCGACGTTGCCGCTATTGCCACTTACCCCATAGTTGGTTCGGTAGCTGATCGTATCGCTATTCAGCTCACTGGTAGGAGTGGTGATCTGGGCTTCAACATATTGATTTAATGACCCAGGCTCTGGACGTTTAGTAATCAGGTTAATGACACCGCCCGCCGCCCCTACGCCATTAGTGGCGTTGGCCCCCTGGATAACTTCAATCTGTTCCACCATGGAAAAATCAATGACATGCGCTTCCCTGCCAGTAGGACGCAACGGGTTAGACTGGGGAATGCCATCAATCAATATCAGCGGTGTCCGTCCGCGCAGGGTTTCACCACTCCCGCTCATTTTCTGGCGGCTAGGGGAATAGGAAGGCAACAGATTACTTAATATTTGCGAAGAGTCGCTGGTCAACTGCAACTGTTGATTAATCTCTTCCTCGGTAATGATGCGCACTGTTTGAGGAGAGTCTTCCTTGGTGGTGTTGGTTCTTGATGCGGTGACCACCATGGTCTGCTCGGAATTTTCACGGTTATTCTGTGTCTCCTCGGACACTGCTTCCTGCCCATAAGCCTGGCTGGCAGCCACCAAACCGGCCAACGTCACTGTTGGCCAAAACACCTGGCGTTTCATAGAGCGCATCTTCTGTTTATCCCCTTCGTGCTGAGTGAGTGATCCCTTGAAAACGTAACGCATACACAAATGATAATGATTGCATTATGCATATAAGTTTCTTAAGGTCCACCATAAAGGAACGAACTGTTCGATATAATGAAATTGCTTAATCGTCCAAGCCCCCATGCCATCTGCTATCTGCCCCATCACTACACATTGAAAATGAGAATATTTTGGCTTAGGGTGCTGTCTGTTTATCCTCAGTGAGCCAGCCGATGCCACACACAACCGTTCAACCTCCCCGCCTTAAGGGTGAAGCATTACATGCTGGCTATGAGTCCCGGCTGGTGTTGGATGGCGTGGATATCGCGGTGGAGGAAGGCAAACTCACGGTGCTGTTGGGCCCAAACGGCAGCGGTAAATCGACGCTGCTGAAAACCCTTGCCCGCACACTGACACCGCACACAGGGCACGTTTACCTGGATGGCAAGGATATCCACCGCAGCAATACCCGAGAGGTGGCGCAGCGTTTGGGCATTCTTCCCCAGGGACCGGTGGCACCAGAAGGCTTGAGCGTAAAACAGCTGGTGAGCATGGGCCGCTTTCCCCATCAGCGGCTATGGCACAAGGATGCCAAGCGGGATGCAAACGCTATTCGTGAAGCAATGGCATACGCCAATGTCAGCGAGTTTGCTGAACGCAGTGTGGATGCACTCTCCGGCGGCCAGCGCCAGCGCTGTTGGATTGCCATGGTACTGGCCCAGCAAACCGATCTGATTCTACTGGATGAACCCACCACCTTTCTTGACCTTAAAGTACAGGTGGATTTACTGGAGCTGCTCTCCAACCTGGCCCACGAGCATGGCCGCACCCTGCTGCTGGTGCTGCATGACCTGAATCTGGCGGCCGCCTATGCAGACCATCTGGTAATGATGCGCGATGGACGTATTGTCACTGGCGGCACGCCCAAGGATGTCTTTACCGCTGATACGCTTAAGCGGGTTTTCAACCTGGATGCCCATGTGATTAATGACCCTATCAGCGGTAGCCCGGTGTGTGTACCGCTAAAAAGCACCACATCCAAGCATCAACCCACGGCTCCTTATAAAGCTCCCGTAGCGCTATGAACCACTCTTTCTGTGCTGATCTCAGCCTCGAACAGGATGATCCGCTGGCGGGCAGCGCCGCCCACCTCGAACGTAACCTGTTAATAAGCTGGCCCCGGGCCAAATGGCTACGCACCATGCGCCACGCTAGCGATATGAGCGATACGCTAAAACAAACCCTGGACAGCATTGCGGGCAACGGACGACGAATCAACCTGATTCACCGCCAGCAACAAGACGCCACGCAGCACCAGATATTTTTGATGCCGGAAAAGCGCTGCTTCAGCGTACCGCGCGAACAGTTAGTGGTCTTTCTCACCGCTTGGCAAAACGATAGCCCGCTAGACCGGTGGGAACAGAGCCTACTGGAGCATGATCTGGTGCTTTGCTGTACCCACGGCAAGAAAGATAAATGCTGCGCCAAATACGGTTATCAAACCTACAAGGCACTGACCAAAACCGTGGCGGAACACCAGCTACCCTTTGACGTTTGGGAAAGCAGCCACCTGGGCGGCTGCCGCCTCGCCGCCAGCCTGATTCTACTTCCCCATGTGCGCAAATATGGGCGCATCACCCCGGCGCAAGTGCTCCCCTTTCTACACAGTGAAGCCCGCAATGAGCGCTATCTACCCTGCTACCGGGGCGACTCACAGCTCACCCCCGCCCAACAGTGCAGCCAGTTAGCCGCCCTAAATCATCTAAGCAACAGTGGATACCAGCCCCAGCTAACATTGATTGAAGATAAAGGTAATGAGCAGGAACGCCTTATTCGCTGGCAGTGGCAACTTGGCCAGACCCATGGGCAACTAAACGTGCGCTGCCACGCCACCACTATCATGCGCGTGGATAGCTGTTCGGACCTTGAGCAAGGGCCTACAGAAAGTGTTGTTTGGAGGGTGAGGGAAATAAGCACATAACAGCTAGCGTTAGCATATTGTCTTATTGTACGTCCCATTTAGTAAGCTTTAGTAAGCATGTGTCTAATAATAACCAGAATACTCCGCTTTTACCGGGAGCGACCATACTCACCATTCTTACAGCGTTAACTATCAGACCCTGAACTGTTTGGCAATCCAATTAACAGCAACAAAACAAGCTATAAGTGGGTTGCTTAATTAACAAGAAACCTTGAGCGGCTTACACAAACCACCAGCGCCAACAAGCTGCACAGGCCATGCCAATTGCAATTGATGCCAGCGGGCTTCTCAAAACAATAGCTACTGTTCCAGCTGCAAACGCCGCGAGCCGTACACCACCATCACCATGCACAATGATAGGCACAATGACCGCAATAAGTACTGAGTTCGACATGGCATCAACAAACCGCCTGACTTGGGGCCCAAGCGGCACGCGTAACATTATTAACAGCCCTAGCACTCGCGACCCATAAGCAATCGCCGCCATTATGATGATGGCTAATAACGACTGCAACACTGGAGATGAGTTCATAAGACTCTCACCCTAAACCAACGCTCTGGCAACAATATGGCTACCATACCCCCCGTTACAGCGCCCACTATGACATGCAAATAAGGTGGCAACCACCAGTACGCCATTAGGGCACTGGTCGACGCAGCTAACCAAGGTAGAATCATAACTGCACGAGGATTTCCACTCACAACGATCATTAACAGAAAACACAGCATTATCACGTCAAGACCGAAGCGCCCAGGATCAGTAATACCTTCTCCAAATGCTAACCCTATAATGGTACCCACTACCCAGGCACTCCATAGCACAACTCCACCGCCAAGGAGAATACCTAAATTTCTCTCGCCACGTTGATACTCACCCAGTGCCATTGCCCAGTTAGAGTCAGTCAAAAAAACCACCATTGCGAGTTGCTGTCGTTTAGGTAATGGCTGTAACCAAGGATAAAGTGCGGCACTCATCAACATATGGCGAGTATGAATCGCCAGAGTGGTGACAGCCAGTGCAAATAGCGGTAAAGGGGAATGCCACATCTCAAGAGCAGCAAACTGCGATGGAGCAGCGAACACAAAGGAGCTCATTAGTATCGCTTCCCAGTCATTTACCCCCTGATGCACAGCGGCAACACCAAACGCCAAACCAAACGCTACGGTAAACGCTGCCAGAGGCAGCATCATTCGAATTCCTCTCCAAGTACCTCGGATAGTCAGTTGAGTTGGATTTTCCTTTGCTCTCATCAGATTGCATCTCCCAGTGCAGTATCTTAATAAAAAAACAAACAGACCTGCTTGTTTTTTTATTTACTAAAGTCTAGATTGAATCATGTGCACTCGCCATCCAGTGACGTGCCAACACTAGCGAAGCAAGACAATAGCAAAAAACAGCTGATTAAATCGGCCTGGGAAACTACATGAAACTCGCTCGTAATACACTAATACTAGCTGTGGCGGCTTCAGCATTGTCTGCTTTTGCCTCCTCGGCACAAGCCACAACATCATTTATTGCCAATTCGTTCTACGATCAACAGCACCCCCACTCCCGCTACGGTTACATAGAGTGGGCGGAAATAGTCAAAGAACTCTCGAATGGCGAACTACAGCCCGAAGTTTATACCGGAACTGTGCTGCTGGCACCACGCGCTAACCTGCAGGGCATTCAGGATAATATTGTGCAAGTTGCTCACCATGCGGCGATCTACACACCTTCGGAAATGCCGGTTGCAAATGCCGTTCAAGAGCTCGGCTTCAACTATGACGATCCATTGGTTGGAATACTGGCAGTGACAGATTTCAGCCTTAATAACCCGATCCAGCTTGCAGAGTGGGAAGAGCTAGATATTGTTTATCTTGGTGCTTACAACACGCCTTCGTATGTGTTGTTTTGCCGTGAACCTGTTCGCAATCTCCAAGAACTGCGTGGTAAGCGCATCCGCACCGCTGGATCTACTGTTTCCGCGTGGGTAGAGCAGGCTGGTGGTACACCGGTCAATGTTCCTTCGAGTGAGATGTATAGTGGTCTTGATCGTGGGTCGTTAGATTGTGCTTCTAATGCAGCAAACGACCTGATCGACCGCTCTTTATGGGAAGTCGCCGAGCACACCACACTTCTGCCAACCGGCATGTATTGGTCTGGTCCACAATGGGGCTTTAATTCTGATTTTTGGGCCAGCCTGAGCAGTGAACAGCGCGATGTCTTCAAGGAAGCGACTGCCAAAGCAATGACACGTATGATCGTTCAATTCCTTGGTGCATCTGAAGCCGCATTGGAAGAAGCAGCGTCTCACGGTAACAACATCTATGAGCCTGAAGAGGATTTAATGGCTTCTGTGGATGCTTTTCGTAACGCAGCCCTGGCTAATGTCTACGATAAAGCTCGCGATGAGTATGGCGTTGAAGATCCAGAAGCCCTGATTAACGATTTCATCGCAATATATGAAAAGTGGGAGACCTTAGTCAGTCAAGTTGACCGCGAAGATGAAGAGGCTTTAGCCAACATGGCGCTGGAAGAAATTTTTAATAAGCTTCCAGAAAATTACGGCATTTATTAACTCCGTAATACCTATGCCGCCTCAATGAGGCGGCAATGGCCAAAAATAGGGGTTCACTATAATGAAGCGACAAAACCAGGAAGAGCGCTCTCGTCAAACTCAGGCACGAGTAACTCAAGCGACTCTAGAATGTATTCTTGAAAAAGGGATTCGTGCCACCTCTACCGTGGACATTGCGCGTCAGGCCGGTGTTTCCCGGGGTGCATTGGTTCATCATTATCCCTCTAAGACACTATTGATGCAGGCAGCCCTTGAAGACTTGCTGAGCCGAGAAGTTGAAAGCGTAAGGCACATGGCCGCGCAAGTTAAAGCGGGTGAACTGAATTTTGACAGCTTATTAAAAGCACTGCATGAGCACTTCAAGGGTGACTTGTACATGGTGACGCTCGAATATCTCACTAATGCACGTACTGACCCTGACATAATGAAAGTACTGGTACCACTTGCAGCGAGGTTCAATGACTCGTTGGAGCAGATTTGGGAGCAGTTAGTCGCCAGTTCTGAGCACACTTCCCATCAGAATCGCGTCGCCTTAAATGCTACGTTATGCATGATGCGAGGCATGGGGGCGCAAAGCATCTGGCGTGACGACCCTGAACTATACCACGATATGCTGCTGTTCTGGAAAGAGACGCTTTTAAAGCTAGGTTTTCCTACCGCGGATTCGAAGAAAGGTGAGCTAGTATGATCACCGACAACCTCGAACCTCTGAGTCAATGGGTTGCCAAAATCACCCTAGTGCTTGCAACGTTATTTCTAGTGCTTATGGCACTGCATGTCACTCTCGATGTTGGGCTCCGTTACCTATTCGGGAAGTCGTTTACTGGCACTCTAGAGTTTGTTTCTTTTTACTATATGGTTGCTGTGGTCTTTCTGCCACTCGCCTATGTTGAGCTACAACATGAACATATCAGCGTGGATGTGCTGGTTGGAAGGCTTCCCTCTATTGCCCAGCTAATGCTTTATTTGTTCGCAGGAACACTCGGCCTCATTTATTTCGGCATGCTCGGCTACCAGAGTTATCTCGATGCAGTACGCGCCACGGTTCGAATGGAAACTGCCATGGCCAATTTCACCTTCTATTTGTGGCCCAGTCGCTGGGCGTTACCAGCTGGCTTTGCGGCTATGTGCATGGCTATCCTCGCCAACATGATTAAGGCGCTGCAACAACGCCAAGCCCTGTAGGAGCTTCCTAATGACTAATATCGAGATAGGCGTGGCAGGCATTGCCATCGCCTTGGCCCTGATTGCCCTGCGGGTGCCAATCGGCATTGCACTTGGTTTGGTGTCGATCATAGGTATAAGTGAGATGACAAGTATGCGTGTGGCCTGGGGGATGATTTCCGCGACTCCCTTTGACTTTGCAGGCACTTGGGAGCTGACGGCCGCACCTATGTTTCTGTTTATGGGCTATCTGTGTACCACCACCAATATGACCCAAGGCCTATTCCATGCTATGCGTCTTTACTTAGCCAGACTTCCGGGCGGCCTTGCTGTTTCCAGTGTCATGGCCTCGGCTTTCTTTGCTGCAGCCTCTGGCTCTAGTGTGGCCACATCGGCGGCTATGTCGCGAATCGCCGTCCCCGAAATGCTCAAGCACAACTACGACAAGGGATTGGCCACAGGTACTGTCGCAGCATCCGGCACACTGGGTTCACTGATTCCTCCTAGTGTGCTGCTGGTTCTCTATGGAGTGTACGCGCAGGTATCTGTGGGCCAGCTGTTCATGGCAGGATTCATTCCCGGCATGCTATCGGCGCTTCTTTACATCATTATGATTATGGTACGAACCAAGCTTAACCCTAGTCTAGCTGGCCATACCGAAGTACGTACCAGTTGGGACGAAAAGTGGGATGCACTTAAGAATATCTGGCCATTACCATTACTGATCGGCTCCGTGCTTGGCGGAATCTTTCTCGGTATTTTCTCGCCTACTGAAGCCGGGGCAGTAGGTACAACCATTGCGGCGCTGATCGCTTGTACCCGTCGTACACTGACCTTTTCCGCGCTTAGGGAAGCACTAATTCGCACTGCAGTGAGCACAGCTAGCATCTTTATTATTTTAATTGGTTCGTTATTCTTTACTCGCTTTTTAGCCATGAGTGGCGTGCCTGCCGCTTTTTCCGAGTTAATTCTCGGTGTTAGCACCGAGACATGGTGGATAATTCTCGCTGCAGCCCTGATTTATTTGGCATTGGGAATGTTCATCGACTCCATTGGTTTATTGCTACTAACACTGCCGTTAATTCTTCCATTAGTACATGGTGCAGACCTCAACTTAATATGGTTCGGCATTATCGTCGTTAAGCTACTTGAAGTGGGTTTGGTTACTCCACCGATTGGACTCAATGTATATGTCATAAAAGGCTCGCTTGGCAATAGCGTAACCCTGTCTGAGGTATTCAAGGGCGTAAGCTGGTTCATCGTCATGGATATTATTGCTCTGTTATTAATTGTGCTGATTCCAGCACTTTCACTATATCTTCCACAAAAAATGTTTTAACGCCATACTCACAAGGAATACTTATGTCAACGATACGCTTTATCAACGCCAACGTCATCGATACTCGAAACGGCAAGGTACTCGCTAATCAGCAGGTTCGTATTCAAGATGCTCGTATTATTGCTATTAGCGACTCTCCACTAGGAGGAAGTGACGATCAAGTTATTGATATAAAAAACCACTTTCTAATGCCTGGTTTGGTTGATTCACATGTCCACGTTACGGCAATTACACCAAATTTTGCACTGCTCGAAACACTTTCTCCTTTTTATGTCGGTGCTAAATCTAGCGAGCTCCTTGAAGCCATGTTAATGCGGGGATTTACTACCGTACGCGATGCCGGTGGCGCAGATTATGGCCTTGCCAGGGCAGTGGATGAAGGAGCCTTGATTGGGCCGCGTATTATGTACGCAGGGAATGCGCTATCCCAGACAGGTGGACATGCCGATATGCGTGGACCTGGACAGCAAACTTTTGAAGGTTGCTTCTGTTGTGCTGGATTGGGACGTGTTTGCGATGGTGTTAGCGAAGTGCGCCGAGCAGCGCGAGACGAAATTAGAAAGGGAGCTACGCAGATCAAGATTATGGCATCAGGGGGCGTTTCCTCACCTACTGATCGCATAGATAGTACCCAGTTCTCTATTGAAGAAATTGATGCCATTGTAGAAGAAGCCACCGCTGCCAATATTCATACTATGGCACATGCCTATACAGCACGCGCTATCAACCGGCTACTCCCTAGAGGAGTAAAGACCATTGAGCATGGAAATTTAATGGATGATGAAAGTTGCCGGCTGTTCCTTAAACATGACGCCTACCTTACCCCTACCCTGTGTACCTATGATGCCTTGGCGAAGGAGGGTGTAGAAGCCGGAATGGCGGAGCACCTGCAACGCAAAGTTTATGATGTACTTGATGCTGGTGGTAAAGCGTTAGAAATGGCTCAACGTCACGGGGTCAAAATGCTATATGGCTCCGACTTACTTGGACGAATGCAACGTCATCAGCTTAACGAATTTCATCTACGCAAAGATGTGGTGCCGACTGACGAACTAATTCGTTCAGCGACTAGCCATGCCGCTGATGCTTATGGGCATACAGGTGACTTTGGTGAGATTATTCCAGGCGCTAGGGGGGATGTTATTGTGCTCAAAGACAATCCTTTAGATAACATCAACGCACTTACTCAACCTGATGAACAACTTATGCTTATAATGAAAGGAGGAGTTTTTTACAAAAATATTTTATAGGAATCCCAACTAGCAGCCTCCTTTCAATGAAACTAGAATGCCTAGCCCATATACATATAGTGGCTAGGCACTTGACTCAAAGCCTCTATTCACAACACCGAACTTTAGCTAGTTAGAAACCCTCTACTACCGACATTTTAAAACACTACCACAACACATGGTTTATATGAGAATTAATTGAGTCAAGGTGGTTTTTCTACCTCCTTTCTATCACCAGCATCAACGAAGTAATACAATATATGCTTATATAACTAAGCTGCCCTTTGATGTTTGGGAAAGCAGCTACCGGTGCAACTCACCGCCCAGCAGTGCGGTCAGTTAGCCGCCCTCAATCATCTAGGCAACAATGGATACCAGCCCCAGCTAACATTGCTGGAAGATAAGGGTAATGAGCAGGAGCGCCTTATTCGCTGGCAGTGGCAACTTGGCCAGCCCCACGGACAGCTAGTCGCTGGTGTAAGCTAATGAACACTATCCCCTCTTGCAGATGACAGTTAAAGTAAGTGTTAAGGTTACTCTTTCAGGTTGAGGCAAAAAGATATGCTAATCGGTGAACTGGCTGATCGTACCGGCCTCGCTCCTTCACGTATTCGTTTCTACGAACGCATCGGTCTGCTGAAAACAGTGAAGCGCCAACCCAACGGCTATCGCCACTATCCACCCGAAGCGCTTATGGTACTAAACCTGATCACCACTGCTCAGCAGGCTGGTTTCAGCCTTGATGAGCTTCGCACACTCTTACCTGCTGATTTGGCTGATTGGGATCATGGCTCGTTGCTAAAGGTGCTTCAGCAAAAGATCTTCGATATTGAAGAAATGCAGGAAAAACTTGCCCAAAGCAAAGCACAGCTACAGCAAGTGCTAACAGAGATAGAGGCAAAACCTGGCGATATGGACTGCGCAACCAACGCTAAACGCGTCTTATCGCAATTTGGATTAGAAAAAGGCTAACGTTCACCGTTTCGAATTATCTAAACCCTGTTAGCATGCAACCGCACTATGAAGCAACACGCGTGCTATAGGGGGCACCTTTTAGGCTTACAACAAAGCCACTATTTTCCTCGCCGCCAAGGAGCCCTACCACTCCCCAGTGTCAGCGCCAGAGCAAAGTTCGCAAACTTACCAAAAGGGGCACGCAGCAGGCTTATCAGACTCCAACGCCGCTGTACAAACACCCCTTTAGCGTGACTCAAGGCACGGAAGCCCTCAATACCATGATAGGCCCCCATCCCGCTGGGCCCTACTCCCCCAAACGGCAAGTCCTAATGTCGATCGCTGATGATGGACGTGTAGTCCTGGCTGGTCGGCCCCTGGGGATAAAAGCGGGATACCGACGCGGAGTACTCAGCAATAAACCTCTCCAGATCATCCTCGTGAACCAACACATAGTCCGGTGCTACACAGGTCTGCCCGCTATTCGACAGTTTACCGAACACGATACTATCCATATTTCGCGGGGTTATATCTGGCCCTGGCCGATAATCACAGGGCTCTTACCACCCAATTCGAGCGTTACTGGTACCAGATTCTCGCTAGCCGCCTTCATGACCTTGCGGCCTACCTGTGTGCTTCCGGTAAAGAAAAGGTGATCGAACGGCAGGCGACTAAACGCAGCCCCCACCTCCGGCCCCCAAGCACTACCGAGACTACGTCTCTCGGGAACGTTTTAGCCATCATCCGACTTATCACATCGCTGGTTTTAAGCGTCAACTCGGAGGGCTTGAGCATGGCACGATAGCCAGCCGCTTATGGACAGCTCGCCACCTATGTAGTAACATACCTATATAGATAATTCATGTAGGAGGTGTCGCCATGACCATCACGACCCTATCCAGTCGAGAGCTTAACCAGGACGTTACCCGGGCAAAGAAGGCGGCCAAGAGTGGCCCGGTGTTCATCACGGATCGCGGCAAGCCTGCTCATGTGCTGTTGAGCATCAAGGAGTACCAGCGGCTTACAAAGCAACGTCGCAACATTGCTGATTCTCTGGCTATGCCGGACATTGCGGACATCGAGTTTGAACCGCCGCGTGTGACCATCGGCACTCAGCCGGCTGATTTCTCATGATGTTCGTTCTCGACACCAACGTAGTGTCCGAACTGCGAAAGGTTCGAGCTGGCAAAGCTGATCCAAACGTTGCGGCATGGACTGAAAACGTTGATGCCACCGAGCTTTTTGTGTCCGCCATCACCATCATGGAGCTGGAACTTGGCGTGTTGTCGATTGAGCGCAAGGACGCCACCCAAGGGGCCGTGCTGCGCTCGTGGCTGGAGCAACACGTACTGCCGGAGTTCTCAGGGCGAACATTGCCAGTTGATACAGCCGTGGCGCAACGCTGCGCCCGGCTGCACGTCCCCGACAAGCGGGGCGAGCGTGACGCGCTCATCGCGGCAACAGCCCTTATGCATGGCATGACGGTAGTTACTCGCAATGTGGCCGATTTCGAGCCTACAGGAGTGACTATCCTCAATCCGTGGGAGGCGTAGACGTGTCGAGCAAGTTCCTTCCGTCGGTTGATAACCCAACCAAAGTATCGATGGCGGTGTGTAAGCGCGCGCAGTTTTTGCGCGAAAACGGCATCAATACTTACCCGGGCGCGGTCAGCAATGTTCTTTTCGAAGCTCGGCGTAAGGCACAGTCATGTTTAACACCGAAGATAGTTGATAGCTGCAGCCGGTTCGACAGGAATGAGGTAAAATCATGGTGACAACGAGCGCGCTTGAGTGTCACCATTTCTTTTATGTGCGATTGGTGACTCGGTGCAGCTGGCCAGGTCGCCATAGGTTCAGTACAGTTCCAGTGTTTCTGGCTGTATCTTTGGGACAATTTCGCGGTAGATGGTGGGCCCAGTAGGACTTGAACCTACGACCAAGGGATTATGAGTCCCCTGCTCTAACCAACTGAGCTATAGGCCCGAAAAGCGTGCATATAATAGCGAATGTGTCGCTGCTAGGCTACCCCCATGCACGCTATCTTAGTATCGTTACGGCACTTTTTTCACTCTTCAGGGTCTGGTGGTGAGTCCTTTATGCGGAGACGCACTGTGAAAGCATTCATTGCTCTTTTCCCACTGTTATTGGTAGTGCCGGTGGCACACGCGGACTGGCAGCTAGACCCAAGCCAGTCGCTGGTACGTGCGTCGATTACCCAACTGGATGGTGCAACACCGCAAACCCATCACCACCAGGTGAGTAACCTACAGGGTGATATTTCGCCTGATGGCACGCTGCGCTTGCCGTTGCGCTTAAGCCAAACAGACCTACTAGACCGTTTTAGCGAACTGCCGCCTTGGGTAGGGCTGCTGACGAATACCACTCTGGTGACATTGGTGGCACAAATGCCGCCAGAGCGTTTGGATGGCCTTGATATAGGTGAATCCATAGTGGAGACGCTGACTTTCCGGGTGCAAACTGATGCCATTAACCAGCAGGAGACAGTGCCACTGCGCTTCACCCGCGAGGGCCTAAACGAAGTGCGTGTTACCCATGCAGAGCCCATGGCACTGGATGGCAAGGCGCTAATGCAGAACAGCACGGTGCGTACCGTGCTGTCGATGCTGGGCTATCAAGAGATTGACGAACATGTACCCGTCACTCTCAATGCTCTATTGGTTAACCGTTAGCGCTACCTTGGCCGCTAGCACCTCTTAACGAGTCAGGACTTCCACATCCCCAGCCTGGGCTTCGCCGGTTTGTACCCGCCATTGGGCTGCATAATGTCCGTTGGCGGCCAGCAAGCACTGGGTAAGTCCAGTACGCCATAGACACCGATGTTCAAGGTGCTGCCCTCATGCCGCCTACAGTAAAGGTGGCTAAACAGCCCGTCAGAATGGCCATTCGAATCACCGGTAGAAACGCCGAGCTTACTTTGTAGCCCTTGGCATAAGCAGCCTTACCAGGGCATGAAAACTGTGTGTCGAAAAAGCCACATTGGTTCCTTAAAGGATTGTCAGGGAGTGTCCAATCTCACGATTATGGCGGGTACGCAGCAGGTTACGCCTCACGCGGGCTGGGCTGCACGCCGAACATTGGCAAGCAACGGGCTGCCGGTATCGGGGTCGGTCAGCAGTGTGCACTCGACCTGATAGAGTTCACGCACCAGATCAGGCGTAACCACCTGAGCAGGAGCCCCCTCGGCAATGATCTGGCCTTCACGCATCGCAATCAAGTGATCTGCGTAGCGGCAGGCACTGGCAAGGTCATGCAGCACCATCACCACCGTACGGCCATAAGCAGCCAGATGGCGCACCAGTTCAAAGACTTCTATTTGATGCCCTAAATCCAGCGCTGAGGTGGGTTCATCCAACAGCAGAAGCGGTGTTTCCTGGGCGATGGTCATGGCAATCCAGGCCCGTTGGCGCTGCCCACCGGAAAGGGCATCCAGCGGGCGATCCGCCAGAGTTTCCAGCCCGGCGGCTGCCAGTGCATGCTGCACTACTTTTTGATCTTCCGCTGACCACTGCCGTAACCACCCCTGATGTGGCTGGCGGCCAAAACGGATCAGCTCTGTCACGGTCAACCCTTCCGGGGCAACCGCTTCCTGTGGCAATAGCGCCAACTGGGTTGCCAGCTTGCGCGAGGGTAAGCGCTGGATATCCTCGCCGCTAAGTAAAACGGCGCCACTCTCCGGCTTATGCAAACGGGCCAGCCCGGACAACAGTGTAGACTTGCCACAGCCATTGGGCCCCACAATGGCAGTCACCTGCCCACTGGGTAAAACGATATCAAGCGCTTCGATAACCCGCCGTGTCCCGTAGCTCATCCCCAGGCTTTGCGTTTCCAGGGTGGGTGAGAACATAGTCTGAGTCATGCGAGGCTCCGTTGTGGGCGCATTAAAATCCAGAGTAGCCAGGGGCCACCCACGACTGCGGTGACGATTCCCACCGGAATTTCGATGGGGGCGAGTAGTGTACGACCAGCCAAATCCGCTAATACCATCACCAGAGCACCTGCCAGTGTTGCAGCCACGATGGGGATATGGCGTGAAGTCGATAGCGCTCTGGCAATTTCAGGGCCAATCAACCCCACCATGCCCACCGGGCCTGCGACCGCCACTGCCAGGGCAGTCAAGGTGACCGACAATAACAGCACCTGGAAACGGCGTGACTTAACACTCACCCCCAGGCCTGCTGCCGTAGCATCTTTAAAGCGCAGTACAGCCAGAGAGCGGGCAAATGCCAAGGCAGCCAGAAACCCCATGACCAGCCCGATACCCAATATCTGTACTGCCCCGGAAGGACGGGCATTGAGCGACCCCACTGTCCAGGGATAGGCCGCATTGGCGGTATCAATAGGTACCCGCGCCAGCATCAATTGTGTCATAGCACCGAAAACAGCGCCCACACCAATCCCTGCAATGATAAAGCGATACCCCTGCGTGCCACTTCCGGCAGCAAGTCCAAACGTCAGCACCGCCGCGGTTATACCGCCACTGAGCGCCATCACAGGTGGCGCCAGCGAGAACCCCACACCGATAACCGAGGCCACAGCGAAAGCCGTTGCCCCATTGTCGATGCCGATAATCCCTGGCGTTGCCAGCCGGTTACGCGCCAGGGTTTGCATCAGAATTCCTGCCAGAGCAAACGCAGCCCCCGTAAAGCAGGCAGCTGCCAGCCTGGGCAGCCTTAACTCCTGCACCATAAAAGAGGTCATCATATCGCCGTTCCCCAGCATGGCCTGGATAACATCCAGGGGGGACAGGGTCACACTGCCAAAACTGAGATAAGCAAGGCAGGCGAAACAGAGCACCAATCCTAACCCCATATTAACAGTCAGCGCACGGCGCTCCACCAGTATGCTGTATGGCTGCCCGGACCACTGCCAGGCAAAGCGCCAATAGCCTGTTGGAGCTTCCACCGGCACCGCCCCTGCTGAAGAGGCCTGGCGTATGCTGCGTTCACTCATCAGTGTCACAGGAAAAAATCTCATGGGATTGAACTTCATTGCATACTCACAACATGGGCAGCCTGCGTGCACGCACCACGGCAATCAGCACCGGCGCACCACATAAAGCCGTTAATACGCCAAGCGGTAATTCAGACGGAGCAACCACAACACGGGAGACGATATCGGCGGCCAGCACAATCAATGGGCCGATAGGCAGGCAAAACAGCAAGGTACGGCGAATGTCAGAACCAGCAAAAGCACGCGCAACAAACGGAACCACCAGGCCTACAAAAGCGATGGGGCCGGCAATGGCCGTGGCAGCCCCTACCAACATGGCGACACACAGCACGACCAGTGCCCGGATCAACTGGGGATGATGCCCCAACCCTGTAGCCATCCGCTCCCCCAACGCCAGCGCGGCAAGAGGCCGGGCAATCAGTGCCACCAATAGCCCAGACACCACAAGGCTTGGCAACACGGAAAGCAGGTCATCCAACCGTCTTCCCGCCAGGCTTCCTACCACCCAGAAGCGAATCTCATCAGCAGCGCGCTGATCGTAGAGCAGAATCAGTGATGTCATTGAGCCAAGCAGACCGGAAAAAGCAGCCCCCGCCAGCACTAAGCGAACCGGATCATTGCCCACACCGCGCAAACGGGCAACGCTTAACACACACAGGCAACCTACCAGTGCTCCTACCTGGGCAACCGAAATACGCAAGGTTGCGGCGCTTCCCCCCAGCACCAATGCCAGGGCGATGGCAAAGGCCGCACCAGCGCTAACCCCCAGCAATCCCGGTTCGGCAAGGGGGTTACGTGCCACAGCCTGTAGCAGTGCGCCCGCCACCCCCAATGCCAACCCAACGGCAATACCAATCAAGGTACGCGGGGCACGCAGCTCCCAAACAACAAAACGGGCATCACTATCACCCGTCCCACTCAATACTTCCAGCGCGCGTAATGGCCCAACGCTGCCAGCGCCTATCAATAAACTAACGAGACTCACCGCCACAAGGGCGGTGAGCAATAATATTAAGGCTGTTCTTTGATCCAGCCGTTGGGCCAGTTTGAGAACCTTCACGGCAACAGCGCTTCCTCGATATCGTCCAGAATCGCCTGGGCTGCCAGTGGCCCATTAGCGCTGGACCATAACTGACCATCCACGGGCACAACCTGATCATTCTGAACCACATTCAATCGGGCGAAGGCGTTACTCTGTCTGGCGGCATCCAATGCTGCCTGCCCATCTTCATTAAGCGTGGCCAGGAATAGCCAGTCGGCATCCACCAGGGAAAGGTTCTCCAGGCTAAGTACATCACTGTGCCCGGCATCCTCCGGCACAAGACCATCATCCTGAATATCCAGGCCAACCTGGGCAAGCATACCGGTTGAGAACAGCTTCTCTGACATGACCATCGGCCCTGCTGGCATCCAGCGCACCAGGAAGGCAGAACCACCTACGCCAGCCTCTTCCAAGGTCTGTGCCAGTTCAGAAGCACGCTGCTCTACCGCGGTAATAGCATCATCCACTTCCACCTCGCGGTTCAACGCCTGACCAAATAGCCGTGCTTCATCTTTCCAGTTGTCAGGCGCCATGCCCTGTACTGACGGCGCCACCGTGGGAGCAATGCGCGATAACAGTTGGTACTGCTCGGCAGTCAGATTTGGTGCCGCCAGAATCAAGTCAGGCTGCAAACGCAGGACGGCTTCAATATTGATTTCCCGTACGACACCCACAATCTCCAGTGAGGAGGTGTCCGTATGCTCACCGATATAAGTAGCCACACCGGAACCGCCACGGGTTGTCACTGCGCCAAGCGGGGTAATGCCCGCAGCAAGAGAAGCGTCCAGTGCACCTTCGTAAAGCGTCACCACGCGTGTAGGGGTACCTTCAACCTCCACCTCACCGAAGGCCGTCTCCAGTACACGGGCCTGGGCCTGATTGATCATCAAACCACCCAGTAGCACCCCAGCCAGACCAAACCGCCGTATGCTTCTTAACATTGAGAGACCCTTTGAAATTACAATTGACATAATAGTAACGATTCTCAAAAGCAAACGCACATGCATTCCACAGAATCTTACGTTCGATCATCTGCAACCTTATGAAAAATTGCAGGTTGTCAAAATCGCAACACCATGTTCCGTAGTAACGGCTCGCACTTGTGAACTTTTCTCAATAAAATCCATCGCCGACATGATAATCAATATCATTAGAAAATAGCTATCGTCATCAAGGGGATCTCCATGCCGCGTTTCAGTCGCCACGCCTTAGCCAGCGCCATCACACTTGCTGTTGCTTCCACCGGAGTTCAGGCCCAGGAGAGCAGCGCTCTTAGTGATCTGGTCGTGACGGCTTCAGGCTATGAGCAATCACTCAGAAATGCTCCCGCCAGCATCTCCGTTATTACCCGTGAGGAGTTGGAGCAGAAACAGTTCACCAATGTCGCTGAAGCGATTTCCGACGTACCTGGCGTCGATGTTCGCTCTGGGACAGGTAAAACCGGCGGGCTGAATATCTCAATTCGAGGTATGCCCAGCAGCTATACCCTGATTCTAATTGATGGGCGGCGCCAAAACACATCCGGTGACGTCACCCCTAATGGCTTTGGTGAAACATCCACCAGTTTTATGCCACCTCTTTCAGCCATTGAGCGCATCGAAGTTATCCGAGGCCCCATGTCAACACTATATGGCTCAGATGCCATGGGCGGGGTAATCAACATTATTACCCGCCGTGTAGGCGACGAGTGGGCGGGTTCCGTTACGGTTGAAAATTCGTTCCACCAGAATCGGGATGAGGGTAACACCTCCGCCATCAACCTTTATACGTCGGGCCCTCTGGTCGAAGACACCATTGGCCTACAGCTACGTGGCCGCCTGTTTGACCGCGATAATTCCGAACGCATGATCGAGAATAGCTCTGGGCGCGACCCGCGCCCTACTGAGGCACGCATTTACTCCATTGGCGGACGCCTGAACGTAACGCCAGATGCAACCAACGAATTCTGGCTGGATATGGAGCGTTCACGCCAAACTTACGATAACAGCGATGGGCGCCTCGGTAATCTGGACGGCTCAAATCCAAATAATCCAGATCAAGTTTACGGCTACGAAGACGAGTTACGCTTCAACCGCGATCAGATTGCCATTGGCCACACTGGGCGCTTTGAAGCCGGCACATGGGAAAGCAGTATCAGCCACAATGAGACAGAAACCCTGGGACGCACCCTTCCTGCTGGCGACGCCCCTGACTATGGTTATGTAGCAGAAGGTGGCGAACCACGCCTTCTTGAAAACCGTGACATTGTTGTCGACAGTAAGTTTGTCGCCCCTATTGGAGATCATATGGTCACCATCGGCGGCCAATATATCGATGCCAGACTGGAAGATGGTACCGCGGGTAACGAAAGCTTTGAGCAGAATAGTTGGGCAGCTTTCGTTGAAGATGAATGGTTGCTGCGTGATGACCTAGCGCTGACACTGGGCGGCCGTTATGAGAACCACGACGCCTTTGGGGGCCACTTCAGCCCTCGCGGCTATCTGGTGTGGAACACAAACGACAGCTGGACACTGAAAGGTGGTATTAGCCAGGGTTATAAAACACCAACACTGAATCAGTTGCACGATGGTATTAATGGCTTCGGTGCCCAGGGCGCGACCGTTAACATCGGTACTCCCGACCTGGAGCCAGAAAAAAGCACCAACTACGAAATTGGCGCGATCTATGACAATCTGGACGGCTTCTCTGCCGGTGCCACCGTCTTCTTCACGCAGTTCCGTGACCGTATTGCTGATGCCGATGATATCCCCAACTGTCAATTTATCGACAGTGATGGCAATACTCCCAATGCAGGGCTTGCCAACTGCCTAAGCGTGGGTAACTTTACCCAGCAGGAAAGTTTTGGTCAGTTAACCAATATTGATCGTGCTGAGACGCGCGGCATAGAGCTGACAGCCAATTACCAAATCGCACCAGCATGGCATATCAGTGGCGGTTACACCTTTACTGACTCTGAAATTACGTCTGGTGACAACGAGGGGATGATTCTAACCAACACCCCGAAACATAAGCTCACCGCCGACCTGACCTGGGCCATTAATGATCGCTGGAGCACCACGCTGGAAGGTGAGTACTACTCTTCCCGTGAACGCTTCTCTGCTGGGCTGCCCACCACTGGCGAAACACTCTCACTGTATGAGCAGTTGGGTAACAAGCTGGATAGTTATGAGCTATTCAACCTGCGTAGCACCTACCGCTTCTCTGATAGTGTTCGCTTAACGGGCACCATCTATAACCTGCTGGACAAGGACTTCACCGCCTACGATACCTTCGAACATAATGGAGATACGTACGCAGCCTACCGCTATACCCAAACCGGCCGTTCGACTGAAGGTGTTGCACTCGACGGGCGCAGTTTCTGGTTATCAGCCACCTATGAGTTTTAACCAGCTCTCGCTATAAGGTTCTTTTTACTGTTTCAATGCTGACTTATTGCCCCGGCAACGCCGGGGCTTTTTTATAGATACTTGACGAGCATCACTCCGCTGGCGTGCAAGCATGTCACAATACACCCATCAACCTGGAAGTGTGGCTGCACACGGTACCCAGAGAAAGACGATAGAGCGCTGCCTTACACGTAACACAAATGCCTATTATTTTCATTAGCGCATAATAGATGGCACAATATAGCCACCACCTTTGCCCAATGGGCCCACACCATGTATGATTTTGATGAACTTGCAGCGTTTGCCGATGTAATGGCAACTGGCAGCCTAACCCGTAGTGCACAAAAGCTGGGGCTTGCAAAATCGACGCTTAGCCGACGTATCAGCCAGCTTGAGGCAAGGCTGGAGCAGCCGTTACTGAGACGCCAGGCAAACCGTCTGATACCCACGGAAGCGGGTTTACTGTTTCATACCTACTGCACCGAACTGCTGGCGATGGCCGCCCATAGCCAAGAGGCACTGGCTGAGTTGCAGCAGGAAATCAGTGGGAAAGTCACCCTTGAAGTGCATGGGGCACTTGCCCGGGGCTGGATGGCAAGCGTGGTGGACGCATTTTTAAACCGCCACCCCAAGATTGAGCTAACGCTGTATACCCGAGAAACACCACCCACAAAAATGCATAGTAATAGTGTGCATATATGGCTTGGCGCCACCCATGAGTGTGGTTTGAATCAAGAACGACTGGGGCACTTAACACGGGGCCTCTATGCCAGTCCACACTATTTATCAAAAGCAGGTCCTCTGGATCACCCCAGCCAGTTGCACCAGCACGCCTGGATTGATCTGCTGGATACGGCATCATCAGGCCTGCCACTACGCCATCCAAAGCATGAGGAGTATGTCTTTAGCCCGCCCCACTCAAGGCTCAGAGTCGATTTAACTCTACTCCATATTGATGCCATCGCTTATGGTCAGGGTATCGGCCTACTCCCCCACTGGCTGGTAGAAAGACGCGAGCACCACCACCCTGGTGAACTGATTAACTGTTTACCCGGCTGGGAGCCAGCGCCCCTTCCTATCACCATGCTCTATGCCTATGGTCATCAGTCGCGCAGGGTGAACGCACTGCTGAATTTTTTGCGTGAACAGGTACCTTCACAATGGCAAGGCGTTGCCACACTGGTATAACCCCCTCGCAAACCCCATCGCCGATTCACCTTGCCAGTTAACCGCTGCATTACCGACAATAGGCAGCTTGAGATTGCCAAGGAACAAGAATGCTTGCCGAACTGTTTGCCGTGATGGCCCCTGTTCTCGCCGGTGCAGGGCTGGGCTTTCTATGGGTTCGATTAGGGCACCCCTACCCTGTCGATTTTGTTACCCGTCTGGTTTTTAACATTGGAACTCCGTCGCTGGTACTGGCGTCTTTATCGGGCGCTGATATCGATGCCTCTACCTTCGGCCGCACCATGCTGGCTACTTCTCTGGTTATTCTCACCATGGGAGCCACCACATTTATTGTTGCCAGGCTGTTGCGTCGCCCCTGGCGGGTGCTTCTGGCTCCAATGATGTATCCCAATACCGGCAATATGGGCCTGCCGGTAGTGCTTTACGCCTTTGGCAGTGCCGGTTTTGCCTATGGGATTACTATAATGGTCACCGTTTCACTGTTTCAGTTCACGCTGGGTGCAGCACTTAGCAGTA
Source organism: Vreelandella olivaria (assembly GCF_023507745.1). GTDB lineage: Bacteria > Pseudomonadota > Gammaproteobacteria > Pseudomonadales > Halomonadaceae > Vreelandella > Vreelandella olivaria_A. The sequence goes on from NZ_JALPZO010000144.1 coordinate 114,661, forward strand.
AAGGTAACCCTCTTATAACACTGGTAAAAACCCCCACAGTGTATGCCATTCTCATTGCTATGGGGCTACTGCTAACCAATACTTCCCTCCCGCCCTGGCTGGCCAATACAGTGGACCTCATGTCCGGCTTTACCGTACCGCTAATGCTGATCACACTCGGGGTTTCTCTGGCCAGTATCCAGGTAACGAGCCTGCGTTCAGGGTTGGGCTTCAGCCTTGTGCGCATACCACTTGCAGCGGCCACTGCCTGGTTGATTGCCGAGTGGATAGGATTACCCCCCTTGGCCCAAAGCATTCTGGTCGTTCAAATGTGTATGCCCGTGGCGGTAATCAACTATTTATTTGCCCAGCGGGCCCAGCGCGACCCAGGCTATGTTGCCAGCCTGGTGTTTTGCTCTACCTTGCTTGCGCTCTTTTACCTGCCCGTGCTTTTAGCAATGCTAATATAACCTTAGCAAGGGAACCCCTACCGAGGAGCAGAGTCACTGCTAGACTAATGACGATCTTACCGTGGGCAACAACGACAACAGGAGGGAACACTATGCAGGCTGTACACCAGGAGGCCTTAATCACTCACTGGTACGCCCCAGCTGTTAGTGGTCTGCTGCTGGCAGGCTCTATCAACATAGCGCAGGCCGAAGTGACTCACGAGTCGATTGCCACCGAGCATTTTAATATCTCTATTGAGCGTGTGGCTGATGGGTTTCAGCACCCCTGGGCGGTGGCAGTACTCCCTGATGGCCGCTATTTGGTTAGCGAGCGCAATGGACAATTAAACCTGGTTGCCCCTGATAGCGGCCAGACCCAGGTGCTGGAAGGGATGCCCTCGGTTAACCACCACGGGCAGGGGGGGCTGCTCGATGTAGTGCTGCATCCATCCTTTGGTGATGAAGCGCATAACTGGATCTACTTCACCTGGAGTAAGCCTGACGGTAACAACAGCCGCTCTGCTCTCTCCCGCGTTAAGTGGCAAAACGACCAGCTAGGCGAGGTAGAACACTTATTTGAGCAGGATCGCGCCTCCTCCCCTGGCCGCCACTATGGATCGCGCCTGGCCTGGTTGGAAGATGGCACGCTGTTAATGAGTATCGGTGACCGTGGGGTTGATCCATCCAGAGCCCAGGCCAGTGATGATCATGCGGGTACGACACTCCGTCTCACTGACACCGGAGGAGTACCCGATGACAACCCTTATGTCGATGACAACAGCACGCTGGATGAAATCTACACCACCGGTAACCGCAATATTCAGGGCATGGTAGTGCTGAGCGACGGAGAGCCCTGGGCGTCCGAGCATGGTCCCCGCACTGGTGATGAGCTGAACCATATCAATCCAGGTAATAATTATGGCTGGCCCGACGTTAGCCTGGGCAACGATTACGCCACCAACGAACCCATCGGTGAAGACACCCTACCCGGTATGGTTGACCCGGCCTATGTCTTTGAAGGCCGTTTTGCCCCCTCTGGCCTGGCAGAAGTGACAAGTGATGCCTTTGGCCCTTGGCAGGGCCACCTGTTGGCAGGCGGCTTAGGTAGTGAAAAGCTACTGCGTCTTTCACTTGAAGGTGATCAAATTATCAATGAAGAGCTTATTCTTGAAGGCCAGATCGGTAGAATTCGGGATGTTCGCCAGGGGCCAGACGCCATCTACCTGCTAACGGATAGCAACCAAGGCGGCCTTTATCGGCTGCGAGTCGTCGACTAACGGCTAACTACCACCATGGATGTGCGATGCGACTACGTAATTTAATTATTTTAACGGTAATTGTGCCGCTCTTTATTGTGTTGGTGGTATTTAGCCTTGTCGCTATTAAATCATTGGAAGACAACGTTCGTTCCAAGCTGCAAACGGAAGTCGAAATTATCACCAGGGCGCTAAGCACCTCCTTGAGCTATGCCGTCGCCCGGGATAGCGCTACCCCCCTTGAGGAATCGCTACAATCCGCCTTCTCTTTCCACCGAATTTACGGTGCCTATGTATTCGATACACAGGGCCGGGAGGTGTATGGACTTGGGCTAGGTAAAGACCTGTTTACCCCGGAAGAGATACAACAGGTAATCGAACGTGATGATCTGTATAGCAACTATCGCCAGCATGAAGGCTGGACCTACTATTCAGCCCTCACGCCGCTACGCACTCAGGATGGCACAGTACATGGGGTACTCCAGGTAAACCGGCTGAATACCGGTATCGAAAACTATACGGGCTTTATCAGTATCGTGGCGGTGCTGGTCTTTGTTATCGGCGCAGCGGGCATTGTGTTCAGCATCTGGTGGGGGTTCCGCCACTACATTGAGCGCCCCCTGAACCGTCTGTTGCGCGTCATGTTGCTCGTGGAAGACGGCGATCGCAGCCAGCGGGCCAGCGTGGAAGGCCCTACCGAGTACCGTCGACTGGCCTCAGGGCTAAACGGTATGCTGGATGCCATGGCTGAGAAAGATCGCGATATCGATGCGCGCCAGCGGCGGGAGATTGAACTAGAAAAGCGCCTGAGAAAATCCAAGAAGCTCGCCGAGCTTGGCGTGCTGGCAGCAGGTGTCGCCCATGAAATTGGTGCTCCGCTGACCGTCATTAATGGTCAGGCCCAGCGTCTGGCCCGACGGGATGTCATTGGCGACCCGGAACGCGCCCAACTTGGCCGTATCCGTGGCGAAGTAGAACGCATTGTCGAAATTGTGCGCCAGCTGATGGAGCTAGGCCGACAACATAACGTAGAGAAAGGTAACCAGGCCCTTGATCAGCTTATCCTGAATGCCAGTGAACTGGTGGAAGAGGAACTGGAGCCACGAAATATTCGTCTAGATGTTGATCTTCCCTCACCTGCCCCCAATTTACTGGTTAATGGACAGCAAATTGTGCAAGTGCTTACCAACCTATTACGCAATGCAGCGCAAGCACCTAACGTCAGCCTGATCCGCGTACGTGCAAAGCGACACAATGATGAGCTAACGCTTTGGGTGGAAGATAACGGGCCAGGCATTCCCTCATCGCACCATCATCAAGTGTTTGACCCTTTCTTTACCACCAAGCCTGTAGGCCAAGGCAGTGGTCTGGGGCTTTCCATGGTGCATCGCATTATTAACGACCACGGCGGGACGATTGGCGTATTTGACAGCGACCTTGGCGGTGCTGGCTTTGAAATTACGCTGCCCCTTAGTGAAACCGCATCCGCTTGAGGACAACGTTTGTGACCCATCAGGAACACCTTTTACCGTTATTGGTGGTGGAAGATGACGCCGCTATACGCGAGTTATTGGAAGAAGAGCTCAACGACGCGGGCTACGACACACTGGGCGTTCCCAGCGCAGAAGAAGCAATTGCGCTGTTAAGCCATACGCCCGTTGCAATGATGATTACCGATGTCAGGCTGCCGGGGATGACCGGCATTCAATTACTGCAACAGTTGCGCCAGAGCGGCAGTGAGCTCGGGATTATTGTGATTACCGCCTTCGGTACGATCGATCAGGCGGTAGAAGCGCTTAAGCTTGGTGCCGATGATTTTCTTACCAAGCCGCTTGATTTGGATGCTATCCGCGAAGCCGTATTTCGCGTACTGGAGCGTCAGCGGTTGTCGCTTTCCCACGATACCGTGCTGAATCACTTCCATGGCATTGTCGGTAAAAGCAACGCCATGCAAGCGCTATTTCACAACGCTTCGCGTCTGGCCAAAAGTGATGCGCCTATTCTGATTCTGGGCGAAAGCGGTACAGGTAAAGAGCTGCTTGCCCGAGCCATCCACCAGGAAAGCCCACGCCATGATGCGCCATTTGTTCCCGTCAACTGCGCCAGTATTCCCGCAGATTTGATGGAGAGTGAGTTTTTTGGCCATGTGAAAGGTGCCTTTACCGGTGCCAATGAAGCACGCAAGGGGCTTTTTCATAGCGCCCAGGGTGGCAGCCTGTTTTTGGATGAAATCGGTGAAATGCCGATTAATCTGCAAGCCAAGCTCTTACGCGCTTTACAGGAAAAGACTGTCCGCCCGGTTGGTGGAGAACGGGAAGAACCTGTGGACGTGCGTATTATTGCAGCGACTCACCGTAACCTGGAAAAAGAGATTGAGCAGGAGAACTTCCGCAGCGACTTATTTTATCGACTGGAAACCTTCTCACTGCGCATTCCTCCACTAAGAGAGCGTGGCACCGATATTGAGCATCTGATTTTTGCGCTGATTGATAAGCATGCAGAAGCTCAGGGTAAGCAGATTGAGCAGATTGAACCGGAAGCCTTGCACAGCCTCCTGAACTACACCTACCCCGGTAACGTACGGGAGCTTGAAAACGCTATTATGCGTGCGGTTACGCTAAGCGAGGAAGGTGTGCTCCACCATCAGGATTTACCCGAACGGCTACGCGAACAGGCTAGCCAGGAATCAGGCAGCGAGATCACCCCCACACTCAGCGGGGAAGTACTGCCTGGCACCCAGGTACCTGCACCAGCGCCCGCTCGGTGGCCCAGTCTGGAAGAAGTGGAAAAACGCTATATCCGTAAAGTACTTGAAGCCACTGGTGGCAATAAGCGCAGAACGGCTGAAGTACTTGGCATTGCCCGACGCACTCTTTATCGTCGTCTGGAAGACGACACCGAATAACCTCCAGCCTGCAACTCTCCTGCACCATGGGCTAACATCATGCCAAGGCGGGGCTATATGTACCTAGCCTTGGCATCAGCCTTATCAGTTACAGCTCATCGCTGGGCGCCTCACCGGCGTCCTCATTCGACATGGGGCCTTGGCTCATTGGCTGTTCAGGTTCAGGCTCTGCTTCCTCATTAGGCGGCGAGCTATCACCACACCCAGCCAACGCCAACGTACCAAGGACCAACATGCCACTTAGCAGTAATACGCCCAAACGGCTATTGCGGATTGATGACATCATGTCGTACTCCTTCCTTTAAGTGATATGCCTGTGCGATAACCACCTCTTCAACGTAGCGGCTTGGCCCTGATTTTTCCAAATTCATCACTTTGTTCTGGCACGGTGTTAGGGCGTTCAGTCCAGTGATTCGATACAACTTTTGCTGAGCAGAAATGAACAAAAAAACCCCCGCGGGCGCGGGGGGAAAGGATGATAAACCGTGTGGAGCAGCCGCAGGGAACAGACAGCTGGGTCGGCTTACCATCGTAGGGAGCGGTGGGCAGTTACTAGCCGCCAGTCATCTCGTCGTCATCTTCATCAGCACCGGGCATTGGGTCAGTGCCTTCACCAAAACCAGGCTCCTCTTCCAGATCCGCATCCATCTCCGGCTCTTCACCTGGCATTGGCTCTTGGGTACCTACAGCATCATCATCAAGCCCCGGGTCACCATTCATCGCTGGTTCCTGGGGCGCTGCTGCTGAGTCACCCATAGTAGTCTCGTCATCCATCGCAGGCGCTTCACCAGTAGAAGTGGTGGCATCCTGCTCTAATGTCTCGGGTTGCTGAGCAGGTGGCATTTCATCTTCACCATTACCACAACCTGCTAATGTCAATGTGCTTACGGTAGCCGCCAACATGCACAGCGTTAATACGCGCGGACGCTTAATGGCCTGTTTCGCTTGCTTATCCATAAGACTTGCCTCCGTTGAAACTCACTAATATCGCTTGTGCAGTCACTGCCCTGGCTTGACCAACACATGAAGTGCAGGTAGACAGTACATTACATGACGTTAAATCATCTTTATCTTCAACCTACTCTATTCACTTAGTATGCCAAAGCCAACAAATTATAAATTATAAACTATAAATCAATAACTTAAAAAATAAAAACAAGCTCCTGTAATACGCTAATCCAATCACTTACATGGGTGCAAAATGGCACATGTGGCGTTTATTGTCCGCATAATCGAGGCGTTGTGACACATAGCTAACACTTATGTATAATAATTAGTAATAAATTTTTGAACATAACCTCAATTTCTACTTATGAACCGTTCTGTGTCGCTGTTTTCAATCAAGCAACGACACAAGGCTGCTCATCTCAATATATAAGGCACCGCTATATATGGACGAGACACGCTCTGTCAAAATTCAGGTACGCGGCTTAAGCAAGGTGTTTGGCAAGCAGCCTAAAAAAGCCCTTGAGCTGCGCGACCAGGGCCTTAAACGCCCGGAAATACTTGAGAAAACCGGCCAGACGCTGGGCCTCTCGAATATCTCTTTCGATGTTTACGAAGGCGAACTGTTAGTCATTATGGGCCTTTCAGGCTCAGGTAAATCCACCCTGATTCGCTGCCTGAACCGCCTGATTGATACGACAGAAGGCGACATCATCATTGATGGTGAAAATATTCCCACGCTGGGAGAGAAAGCGCTTCTTGAGTGTCGGCGGCGCCACTTTTCGATGGTTTTTCAAAACTTTGCGCTCTTCCCTCACCGTACCGTTCAGCAGAACGCCGAGTTCGGGCTTGAAATTCGTGGCATTGATAAGGTGGAGCGTAGAGACATTGCTCACACTGCACTTAAACAGGTGGGCTTAGAAGGCTGGGAAGACGCTTATCCCAACCAACTTTCCGGCGGCATGCAGCAGCGTGTGGGGCTAGCGCGCGCCCTGGCAAACGATGCCAGCGTATTGTTGATGGATGAAGCATTTTCCGCTCTTGATCCGCTGATCCGGAAGGATATGCAGCAAGAGCTTTTACAACTGCAATCAAAAATGCAGAAAACCACCGTATTCATTACCCACGACCTGGATGAAGCGCTCAATATTGGCGACCGCATCGTGCTGCTGAAAGATGGCGAGATCGTACAGATAGGTACCCCTGAAGAGATTCTTACCCAACCAGCAGATGACTACGTGCGCCGCTTTATCGAGGGTGTGGATCGCTCCCGAGTGCTGACAGCCGAAAGCGCCATGCGGCCAGTAAGAACAACGGCCCGTAGCAGTGACGGCCCACGCACGGCGCTGCATCGCATGCGCGACCATAGTATTGATTCGATCTACGTTACTGACCGCGACCGCCACCTGCTCGGTTTGCTCGAAGCCGAGACCGCAAGCCGTGCCATTGAAGCCAAGGCCGAGACAATTACCGATTATCTCACTCAGGACTTCCGTAAAGTGCCGCCTGAAGAGCCACTCCAGAACCTGTTTGCCATGTTTAGTGAAAAGAGCTTTCCTATCGCCGTTGTTGATAAGCAGCAGCGCCTGCTGGGTGTGGTGGTAAAAGGCGCCGTATTGGATGAACTGGCACGAGCAGGAGAGCAATAATGGACATTCCCCGTATCCCCCTGGGCAACTGGATTGAAGGCGGCCTTAACTGGCTAACCAGTGAGTACTCACTGGTAACCCGCGGCATTTCACGCTTCACGCAGACCGGCATCAATAGTTTGAATGACAGCCTAATGTGGCTGCCAGAGTGGGCGCTGCTGGCAATTATTGCACTGCTGTGCTGGAAAATCGCCAGTATCCGTTTGGCCATTGGTGCCGCTGCGGGCTTGGCATTAATCTGGAATCTGGGGCTCTGGAACCCCATGATCGAAACGCTTACGCTTGTGGTTATCGCCACCTTTGTGGCTGTGGTCATTGCATTGCCAGTGGGCATTGCCGCCGCCCTTTCTGAGCGACTATACCGGCTCATCATGCCCGCGCTCGACTTTATGCAGACCATGCCTGCATTCGTCTATTTGATACCCGCCATTCCATTTTTCGGTATCGGTTCTGTATCGGCTATTTTTGCCACCGTCATTTTTTCAATGCCACCAGCGATACGTTTCACCACACTGGGTATTCGTCAGGTTCCCGTTGAGCTTATCGAAGCTGCCGATGCCTACGGTGCCACCCGGGGCCAGAAACTTGTCAAAGTGCAGTTGCCACTGTCCCTGCCAACAATAATGGCCGGGATTAATCAAACCATTATGCTGGCGCTTTCAATGGTGGTAATCGCTGCGATGATCGGTGCAGATGGGCTGGGCAGTGAAGTCTGGCGTGCCATTCAGCGCCTGCGTCCTGGTGATGGCTTTGAAGCCGGCATTGCCGTTGTTATTTTGGCCATGCTACTGGATCGCTTGACCCAGTCCCTGCGTAAATCGCGCCAGTAATCTCATTGTCAGGCGTGCTGCGTTGACTGACAAGCTTGATCAGCACTCCATCAATGACCATGCTGAACAGCATGCTCTTCATTTTTATTAAGGCTTGTCATATACGACGTTTATAAAGTGCATCGGGTTATACAACCCCATTGTTTAAACACCAGGGAGCAAGTGAATGAAAACTCGCACGTTGAATCACCGCATCCGTTTCGCTTCACTAGCCGTTGTCGCAGGTACCGGCCTTACTGTTGGGAGCCTTGCCCACGCCCAGGGCACGGTCAACCTCGGCTATGTTGAGTGGTCTTCTGAAGTCGCCTCCACCAATGTCATTGCCGCAGTACTTGAGCAGGCTGGCTTTGACGTAGAGCTGACCTCCCTTTCCGCGGCGGCCATGTTTCAGGCACTTTCGACAGGTGATACCGATGCTATTGTAGCGGCTTGGCTACCCACCACTCACGCAGAATACATGGAGCGGATTGGTGATCAGGTGGAAGACCTGGGCGTCAATCTGGACGGAACCAAGCTCGGCTTAGTCGTCCCTGAATACACCGATATCGACTCGATTGCCGACCTCAACGACAACACCGACCGTTTCAACAATGAGATCATCGGCATAGATCCAGGCGCTGGCTTAATGGGCCTGACGGAAGAGGTGGTCGATACCTACGGCCTTGAGCTAAGCCTGCGCAGTGGTAGCGATGCCACCATGGTGGCGGCACTCAGCAATGCCATTAACAACGAAGAAGACATCGTTGTGACCAGTTGGACACCCCATTGGATGTTCGCTCGCTGGGACCTCAAATACCTTGAAGATCCAGAATCCATTTACGGTGGCGCGGAACAGATACATACCATTGTACGTCAAGGCCTGGAAGATGACATGCCAGAAGCCTACGCTATTCTGGAGGCGTTTGAGTGGACACCAGAACAGATGGGGGAAGTGATGCTCATGAACCAGGAGGATGGTAGCGACCCCTACGAAAACGCCAAACAGTGGGTTGAAGAGAATCAGGATGTGGTAGAGCAGTGGCTAAATAGTTAAGCGCTCCTCACCATGACCACACAACAGAGGGTTACGGCCCTCTGTTGTCGTTGTAAGCATCGCCATTTTTATGCAGATATGCGCATTCGCTTAACAAACATTAAGCAACGTTTGCTACTGTTAGCTATGTAACGCGTGCCAACCCGTGCATCATATACTCGACGTGACGCTTTGGCCGTCATGCAGTGGATATGGGCCGGGTGGTTTTTGTTCGACATGGAGAGGCTCCCGTGGATAACCCTGATTCTAAACGCCCCACCGAAGAGCCGGTATCCGAGGGCATACCCGCCCCTGATGGCCCGGCAAACCTTATCGATACTGATTATGTTATTGGTCAGGACAACATCACCACCAACACCATGGGGTTTAACCTTGACCTGCACGGCAAGGTATTCACCATTTCAGCGTTGGTGGTGCTGCTGTTTGTCATATTGACGCTTGCGCTTCAAGACACTATCGCCCCCCTTTATGATGCCATCTTCAGCTTTCTGACGGGCAATTTGGCGTGGTTCTTCATTCTTGCTGCGAACATATTCGTCATACTTTGCCTGGGTTTGATTGTATCGCCTCTCGGTAAAATCCGTATTGGGGGAGCAGATGCCAAGCCGGACTTCACCTACACAGGCTGGTTCTCCATGCTGTTTGCCGCGGGTATGGGCATTGGGCTGATGTTCTTTGGCGTGAATGAACCCCTTACCCACTTTGGCACCTCCCTTGATGGCGGCAATTGGGCCCCCCTGGCTGGCGCTGAAGGCGATGCCGCCGGTGCGGCTGCACTGGGCATGGCGGCTACGATCTTTCACTGGGGCCTGCACCCCTGGGCGATTTACGCAGTGGTGGCTCTGTCCCTGGCGCTGTTCTCGTTTAACAAGGGTCTGCCACTCTCCATGCGGTCAGTGTTCTACCCGCTGTTGGGCGAACGGGTATGGGGCTGGCCAGGCCATGTGATTGATATTCTGGCGGTATTTGCCACGCTATTTGGTCTGGCTACCTCTCTAGGGTTGGGTGCCACTCAGGCCGCAGCCGGGCTAAGCCACCTGTTTGGCGCCCCCGAAAGCGATGTCACGATGATTCTACTGATCATCGGCATTACCATGATCGCCATTGGCTCTATTGTTGCCGGGGTGGATAAAGGTGTGCAGCTGCTTTCAAAAATTAACATTGCCATGGCAGCTGCGCTGCTGTTCTTTGTGATTGCCGTTGGCCCAACTCTGCTCATTGCCACCGGTTTCTTTGAAAATCTGGTGAGCTATATTGTGCATCTGCCTGCGCTGTCGAACCCGTTCGGACGTGAAGATGTCAACTTTACCCAGGGCTGGACTGCGTTCTACTGGGCGTGGTGGATCTCATGGTCTCCCTACGTAGGTATGTTTATTGCGCGGGTTTCCCGTGGCCGTACTGTACGTGAGTTCCTGATTTCAGTATTGATCGTACCTTCTGTGGTATCGGTACTATGGATGACCACCTTTGGTGGTACCGCCATTGACCAGTACGTAAGCCAGGGGATTGAAGCCGTGCGTGAGGCAGGCGTTGACCTTCAGCTATTTATCATGCTGGAGCAGTTGCCGTTATCACAAATCACCTCGTTTATTGCCATTTTATTGGTCATTATCTTCTTTGTGACGTCGTCTGACTCAGGCTCTCTGGTTATTGACTCTATTACCGCAGGTGGCAAGGTTGATGCACCAAAGCCACAACGTGTTTTCTGGGCGATTATTGAAGGGGCCATCGCCATTGCACTGCTGTTAGGGGGAGGCTTGACCGCCCTGCAAACAATGGCAGTCTCTACCGGCTTCCCGTTCACCATCATTTTGCTAGTGGCCTGCTACGCCATTATCAAAGGCCTGATGAGCGAACCCAAGGCGGTATAACCACGCACATCCTTATTGTGTGCCAGCAGCAGATAAACGGGCAGCCATAGAGCTGCCCGTTTATATTTTCTGCGGTCATATCAGATAGCATCAACACCATAATGATTTTAACGGCGTATCGGGTGTGTAGCGATGAGCAATCTGCGCCTGAAGCAACTCTGCCGTTGCCAAGGCATCCACCAGCGCATGGTGCCCCTGATAAGCAGGCAAACCATAACGATCACGGCTGGCATGCAGACGAATGGAGACTGGCGGCCTGCCCAGCCAGCGACGGAAACGGGCCCATAGCGTTTGGCGGTGTAAACGGGCCTCTAACGACATGGTATCGATCATCGGAAACATCACCCCTTCGCCACGCCGCTCTTTCACTGCCGTATCAAGAAACGGACGCTCGATATTGCGAAAGTGAACGACCACCAGCCGCCCTTCCAGAGCACCTAACAGCTCATCAAGGATATCCTCAAGGTCGGGGGCCTCAGCAATTTCAGAATGGGTAATATGATGATAGGCAATGGAAGCCTCATCCAGCGGCCTGGGGGGCTTCACCACCCAGTAACGACGTTCGGACAGCTTGATGCGATCCAACGTAAAAGGCACAACACCGATACTGACAATCCCATGGTGCCGTTCATCCAGCCCGGTGGTTTCCATATCAAGCGCCACCAAGGGTACCTGCGATATCGGCGTCTCGGGATCAGGCAGTGGCGCTGCAAAAAACTGCTTCAGTGCACCATCCTGAGCGCGTTGGGCGCGCGCAGCAAAGTAGTCGGCCCAATTAGACTGGGTAACTCGCTGGCGTGGACGTATTCCCTTCATACTTAACGCCCCTGCCGCTGGGCAGGCACCGGATAGCGGAATGTTAAGAATTTTTGCGCATTGCTTAACACCTGAAAGGCATCTTTAAGGGTATGTCGTTCGCTATCTGCCACATTTTCCGGCTCTATATTGTTATCGGGCGTACGCTCTTCCTGCAGGTCGATCATTTGATGACGTAAACGCGACATGCACAAAAACTCAAAAGCATAACTAAGCTTATCACTTACCCCTGTTGCCAGGAGCTGTGTTTGGCTAATGTCGTTTAACCGCTGAAACGAATTTTGCGCTTTTGAACCGCACGCCAGGGCATGAACCCGGATCAAATCCACCATGGGTGCCGTACCACGCCGTTTCAAGTTAATCGAGTTATTATGCTTGCCGTCCTTTTCCATAACGAAGGTACGAAAAAACCCCAGCGGTGGCGTACGGTTAAGCGCATTACGCGCCATGGCAGCCAGAAACAGGGGGGATGTGGGGGCTGTCCGGGCAATCAAATCCTGTAATGCTTCAACATAATGATCCTCCCCATAGATACTGTCCAAATCGAAGAAAATCGAGCTGTGCAGCAGTTTCTCTGGGGTCGGATTTGCCATCCAGTCTTGGAAATAGCTTTTCCACACCCGCAAGGGCTGTCGCCACTGGCGGTTGGTCGCCATCACGTCTCCCTTGCAGTAGGTGTAACCACACGCATCCAGGCCATTGCTTACATACGTCGCCAGCGCTTGAAAGTACTCGTCATGTTGATCGGGCTGGAAATCATCCGATAAAATGAGGGCATTATCCTGGTCTGTCACAATACCCTGTTCGTTACGGGCCATCGAACCGTTCACCATAAAGCAGTAAGGCACAGGGGGCGGTCCCAGCTTCTCTTCAGCCAGCTCTAAAAGCCGCCGGGTAAAGCTGCGCCCGATGGTGGACAGTGCGCTACCTATCATCTGCGAGTTAGCACCTTCCTGCACCATCCTTACAAAGGCTGCCCGCACATCAGCCGCCAGTTTGGCGAGTCCCTGGGCGCTGGATTGGTTAAAGATATTACTCACCAGATAGAGCCCGCTATGGGTCTCATAGCGAATAATATCGGAAAGATGCACCACGCCAACGGGGCGCTGACGGTACAGCACCGGTAAATGGTGAACATTACTACGCAACATGGTCAGCATGGCTTCATATATTGACGCATCTGATTGAATCGTAATCAGGCGTTCAGAAATCACGTCACCAATAGGCGTTTGCGGCGAAAGCCCTTCTGCGACAACTCGGGTACGGAAGTCGCTATCGGTAAGAATGCCGCACATCTGCCAGGTCTTACCTTCGCTATCCTGAAAGCTATAGCGAGGGTTGCTGTTGCCGTCATCAATCACCAACACAGCCGATGCCTGCGCGTCGCTGATCTGTTTCGCAGCATCCTGAACAGTGGTGGTGGACTCCACCATCACCGGATAGCTCGTCACAAGCCTGCGAATCCGCGTCACCATCATGTCGTTTGATTTTTTTTGCTGCTCTGCAACGGTTTCCAAACGCGGGCGCTCAAGTTCGACAAAATCCGCGAAATCATCATCCTCTTCGCAGAGGCGCTGAAAGATCGAATCCGGGATAAAATAGATCAGCGTATCTTCAATCGCAGTAGCGGGAAAACGCACCTTATGATTACGTAGTAAACTGAAATGACCGAATATATCGCCTTCCACCAGGCGGTTATAAAGCTCCCCCTTCCGGCGATACACTTCCACCGCACCACTACGGATATAGCACAGCTCGTTGAGCACCTCATTAAGCACGAGAATATCGCTGCCGGTTTTGAAGTAGCGAACCTCCACCTGCCCCGCAATGGCATCAAGAAGTTCATCGGATAAGCCATCAAAAGGGGGAAACTGCCCCATGTGTTGGCGTATTTCCAGCAGTTCAACATCCATGCAACCTCCTGCAACCGGCACGATAGCCATAACCAGCGCTTAAGTTTGGCTTGGATAAGCAGCACCGTAAACCCTGTCCACCATAAAAAAGCCCGGCGCTAGGCACCGGGCTTTTGGGAACTGACGGGAACAGGTTAAGGAAAATCTGTCACCATTCGCCAGCGTAACACTTACGCTTAGCGATTAGGATTGACCAGCCATTTCCTGTACGCGCTGCATCATTTCCGGATCTTGCTGGATTGATTGGCCAATGGCATTGAAGGTATCAACATCCAGACCGCTATCTTCAACCACTTCAATCATGCGGTCGTTGGCTTCGGCGCGAACTTCCTGTTGTGCAGCTTCGTCTTCTGCTTCCTGCAGACGCTGTGTGTACTCTTGCGAGATCACGGCGATTTCTTGAGAAGCATCGGCGAACTGCTGTAGCTGCTGATCAGAGAAATCCTGAGCGGGCGCTTGCTGTGTAGCCATCGGATCCTGTGCCGGGTCTTGGGCCTGGGCATACGCAGTGCCCGCCATCAAACCAGTGGCGAGAAGAGCAGCAGAGAACAAAGCAGTCATACGTTGCATAGTAAGAAACCTCATTGGCGCGTTATGAATGTGAGGAGTGTGACGCGCTGTTTGGACACAGGTTCAACTTTTAATGTAAAAGTTAGTAACAAAAAGAACCAAACGTAACAAAAGAGAGCATTTAACCTTCCACCAGTGGCTGGGTTTAATGCTGAGGCTTATGGTTTACAGACGTTCCAGGTATCCGACCCCACCCAGGTTACGCATTTGTTGACGAATCCATTGGCTGCGACGCTCAACCTGAGCATCTGGCCGGGAGGCACTTCGAGTTCGCGGGCTGGGCAGGATGGCGGCCAACAGGCTTGCCTGACGTTCAGTAAGGGCGCTGCCTGAGGCACCAAAATAGTGTTGGGCTGCTGCCTCAAGGCCAAAAACCCCGGTATCCCACTCGGCAACGTTCAGATACACCTCCAGGATTCGCTGCTTACTCCACAGCGTTTCTATCAGCAGTGTAAACCATGCTTCCAACCCTTTGCGGGTCCAGCTACGCCCGCTCCATAAAAATACATTCTTGGCGGTTTGCTGGCTTAATGTGCTGGCACCGCGCAGTCGTGCGCCGTCCCGGCTGGCCTCCCAGGCACGGCGCAGCTCAACAATGTCAAAGCCCCGGTGGATAGGAAAGCGCTGGTCCTCAGCGGCAATCACTGCAAGTTTGGCATTGCTGGATAAATGATCCCAACTTCGCCATTGGCGGCTTATATCGATGGGTTCGCTATTGATCCAGCTTTGCACTTTGCGCTCCACCATCACCATGGAGCCGGGTGGCGGCACAAAGCGAAACAGCAGAACCAGTGCCACCGAGAGCACCACAAATGCCAGCACGCCACGCCACACAAGACGCCATAATTGACGAAGAAAACGGCGCAACGCGCGATTTAGCATTTCGGTATCCTTAACGCTTCATGAGGTGTTCTGCATGATAGCGCAAATGATCCTCAATAAATGAGGCAATAAAGAAGTAGCTATGATCGTACCCTGGCTGACGGCGTAGCGTTAGCGGATGATTATGCTCTTCACACACGGCCTCTAAACGTTCGGGCTGCAACTGCTCTTCCAGGAATTGGTCAGCCTCCCCCTGATCGATAAACAACCGCTGGCGGGACGCGCCATTGGCTACCAGTTCACAGGCATCGTATTGGCGCCAGCGAGATTGATCCTCCCCCAGGTAACTGGTGAAGGCCTTCTCCCCCCAGGGGCAGTTCATGGGATTGACGATGGGTGCAAAGGCAGACACCGACCGGAAGCGGCCGGGGTGGCGCAGCGCCAGGATCAGCGCACCATGACCACCCATGGAGTGACCACTAATGGATTCGCGCCCATTGACGGGAAAGTGCTGCCTAACGACGGATGGCAGCTCTTCAATCACGTAGTCGTACATACGGTAGTTGGTTTTCCAGGGCGCCTGGGTGGCATTGACATAGAAGCCCGCGCCGGAACCCAGGTCATAGCTATCATGCTCGCCGGGCAAATCGGTTCCCCGGGGACTGGTATCCGGGCAGACAATGGCTACGCCCAACTCCGCAGCGATACGGTGAGCTCCCGCCTTCTGCATAAAATTTTCATCGTTGCAGGTCAGCCCCGACAGCCACCACAGCAACGGCACCCGATCGTTCTCAGCCTGGGGCGGCAGATAAACGGCAAATACCATGTCGCAATCCAGCGCCCGGGAGTAGTGGCGGTAGCGCTTGTGCCAACCACCAAAGCTACGGTTGGCTGACACCAGTTCTAAAGTTTCACTCATGCTCATGGGCAGGCTCCTGGAGAAGATGAAAACGCGGCAGGGTGCCCCCACCGCGTTCTTAGATCATGAAACTAATGATACTCAGTAATGCAGTACGGTACGAATACTCTTGCCAGCATGAAGCAGATCAAAGGCTTCGTTGATCTTCTCGAAAGGCATGTCATGAGTAATAAAGTCATCGATGTTGAGTTCACCGTTCATATAGCGCTCAACGTAGCCTGGCAGTTCACTACGGCCTTTCACACCGCCAAAGGCAGAGCCTTTCCAGACCCGGCCGGTAACCAATTGAAACGGGCGCGTGGAAATCTCTTCGCCCGCACCAGCCACACCAATGATAATCGACTCGCCCCAGCCTTTATGGCAGCACTCCAGCGCCGAGCGCATGACATTGACGTTGCCAATACATTCAAAGGAGTAATCAACACCGCCATCGGTCATATCGACAATCACCTGCTGAACCGGGTCACTGTACTCTTTCGGGTTAACAAAGTCGGTGGCACCAAACTGTTTCGCCAGCTCGAACTTATCGGGATTAACATCGATGGCAATAATCTTCGCGGCCTTGGCCATTACCGCACCCTGAATAACCGCCAGACCAATCGCCCCCAAGCCAAACACTGCGACAGTAGAACCGGGCTCTACTTTTGCCGTGTTAAGTACCGCGCCAATCCCCGTGGTGACGCCACAACCCAGCAGACAGATTTTATCCATCGGCGCCTCTTTGGAAACGACCGCGAGCGACACTTCCGGCAGCACGGTGTACTCGCTGAAGGTCGAGGTGCCCATGTAATGATGGAGCATTTTACCGTCCAGCGAGAAGCGCGAGGTACCATCCGGCATGACACCTTTACCCTGTGTGGCACGCACGCTGCCACACAGGTTGGTTTTACCCGACAGGCAGAACTTACACTTACCACATTCGGCGGTGTAAAGCGGAATAACGTGGTCACCGGGCTTGACGCTGGTGACTCCCTCACCCACTTCCTGCACCACACCCGCCCCTTCGTGGCCGAGTACCGCAGGGAAGTTACCTTCTGGGTCCGCGCCAGAAAGCGTGTAGGCGTCCGTATGGCAAACGCTGGTAGCCGCCATTTTGACCAGCACTTCACCCGCCTTGGGGCCTTCAACATCGATCTCAACCAGTTCAAGTGGCTTACCTGACGCTAGTGCTACAGCTGCACGTGACTTCATTGCTTTATCTCCTGGGTAGTATCAACAGAAAGCTGAAGACCTGTTGGGTCTTAAGACGGCAGTGGTTGCAGTGTAGGTCAGCTGGGCTTCGTTGATAAACCGGGATACACTCACAAGATTATTGCCACTGAGCAACAATCAACTTTATACCGGGGAGTGAGTGCCCTTGCAGCGCTGGGATCGTATTGAAGCCTTTGTTGAGGTGGTAAGGTTGGGAACCTTCTCTGCTGCCGCACGACATTTAAAAGTATCCACATCACATATCAGCCGCCTGGTGAGCCAGCTTGAAAACCAACTGGGTGTTCAACTGCTATACCGCACTACACGCCAAATTCGCCTTACGGATGCAGGTGCTATTTACGTTGAGCACTGCCGTCACCTGTTCGATGGGCTACGCGATGCGGAACAGGCCATCAGTGAACTCCAGGCCAAGCCCCATGGCCTGCTAAAACTGACCTCTGCCACTACCTTTGGTGAGCGCTATATCGCGCCACTAGTCAACGACTTCCAGTGCCAGCATCCACAGCTTGAGGTGCATATGCACTTTACCAACCGCCCTGTGGAGCTGATCGAAGAGGGCTACGATATTGCTATCCGAATGGGAGTTCTGAAAGATTCAAGCCTCATTGCTCGCAGGCTTTGCGAGCGCCGCGAGTTTATTGTGGGATCAAAGGCTTATTTTCGTCAGGCGCCGCGACCACATACACTGTCTGAACTGAGCCAGCACCGCTGCTTGATTGGCTCTCGCCCCAGCTGGCTGTTCGAGGTTAACGGCCAGCGACGGGAAGTACGTGTAGAAGGCTGTTGGAGCGGTAATTCCGGGCCGGCGCTATTGGATGCCGCCCTCAAAGGGCTTGGGCTGGCTCAACTACCGGATTATTATGTAGCGCCCTATCTCGCCAGCGGGGAACTGGTGTCCGTGTTGGAGCCATTCCAGCATCATGATACAGCGGTGTGGGCAGTGTATCCCCGTCACCGCCATCTCTCACCCAAAATCCGCCAGCTGGTTGATTACCTGGTTGCCAATATTACCAGCGCGCTACCTGGCAACACGCTATCCCCCTAACATTCGATGGCGTTAACCGCCAGCCCGCCTTTTGAGGTCTCTTTATATTTATCCTGCATATCGCGGCCGGTATCCCGCATAGTGCGAATCACCTTATCCAATGAGACAAAATGATCACCGTCACCGTGGAGTGCCATGCGCGCGGCATTAATCGCTTTCACCGATGCAATGGCGTTACGCTCAATACACGGCACCTGCACCAGCCCCGCTACCGGGTCACAGGTTAAGCCCAGGTTATGCTCCAGGCCAATTTCAGCGGCATTCTCCACCTGTTTGGCGGTGCCCCCCAACACCTCAGCAAGCCCTGCTGCAGCCATGGCACAGGCAGAACCCACTTCTCCCTGGCAGCCTACTTCGGCGCCGGAAATAGAGGCATTTTTCTTACAGAGGATACCAATTGCCCCTGCCGCCAGTAGAAAGTCCACCACATCGTCATCACACGCATCCGGCTCAAACTTCAGGTAATAAGCCAGTACCGCTGGCACAATCCCCGCCGCGCCATTAGTGGGTGCCGTCACCATACGCTGGCCCGCTGCGTTCTCTTCGTTCACGGCCAAGGCAAACAGATTGACCCAGTCCATCACCGTAAAACTTGACACAATCAGCCGCTGATTGGTTGGGGGCGACAGCAACTGCTGATGTAGCGACTGCGCACGGCGTCTTACGTTAAGGCCGCCCGGTAATCGCCCTGTTGCCTGCAGGCCGTTCTCTATACTGACGCGCATAGCGTGCCAGATCGTAAGAAGCTCTCTGCGAATGGCATCTTCGCCACGCCATGCCTTCTCGTTCTCAAGCATCAACTGGCTTATGCGCAGTTGATGGGTTTCGCAGAGTTCCAGCAATTCGCTGCCGGTCTCGAAGGGGTAAGGTAACAACGTTGTATCCTCTTCGATTCCCCCCTTGTCGGCACACGCCTGATCAATATAGAAACCACCACCGAGGGAGTAGTAGGTGTTCGTTGCGACGACAACCTCATCCTGGTACGCCGTGATAACCAGAGCGTTAGGATGAAACGGTAAACAACGCTCATCCCACTCGATATCACGCTGTTGATCAAAGGGACAGCTCTGTCCACCGGGTAGCGTTAGCGGCGTCGCATTACCCAGCGCCTCCAGCCGGGGCTCAATGCTATCCGGATCAATAGTGTCCGGTGACTCTCCCATCAGTCCCATAATGACCGCTCGATCCGTGCCATGCCCAACCCCCGTAGACGCCAGAGAGCCATGCAGCTTTACCACAATACGATTCAGCGGCTGCTTCTCAAGTGACCACACAAAATGAGAGGCAGCTCGCATCGGCCCAACGGTATGGGAGCTGGAAGGTCCAATGCCAATTCTAAACAGGTCGAATACGCTAATTGCCATGCTATCCCCTCGCCTTTCAGCGATTGTAATGACTACACCACAGATACTTTGCAGTCTTTATGACTAGTCTTCCAGCCTTTCCCAGTAGCATCTGCGTGCGAGCATGGAAAAGTGACGATATAATGAACATTCACTACTGCATGTTTATTTGCTGGCTACTCTCCTTGCCCTCTGAGGAAATTAAATGTCACTCCCCCCTCCTGCCTGGCCGATCAGTTTCCGCACAACACTGCTGCGCGCAACACTCTATGTGCTGTTTATCGGCGCGATAGCACAGGGCGCTTACCTGGAAGCCATCTATCTTCCATCAGTTCGCTACACAGAGTTTGGGTTCACTGAGGTTACCCAAACCATTATCTTGGCAACCTGCTGTGGCATGCTTTTATATATACGCCATGTTCTTAACGTGTGGCCCACGGTGACGTTGCTGCTGTTTGCGTTTATTGCCGCTTCTCTGGTACGTGAACAAGACTATCTTTTAGATGAGTTTGTTGCGCCTCATACCTGGAAAATAGTGGTTTCTCTGTTTGTTATCCCATCCATCACCTGGGTGGTGATTCAGCGACACCGCTTTCTGGAAGAGTTTCGTTACTACAGCAACACCTTTGCTTTTGGTCTGTTCGCGGGTGGCGTGCTGGTTACCTACGTGTTTTCCCGTTTGTACGGCAGGCAAATTTTTTGGCGTGCAGTGCTTGAGGATAATTATGTACGCATTTTTAAAGATGTGGCTGAAGAAGTGGTGGAACTGCTTGGCTACAGTTTAATTCTATTTGCGACACTGGAGCTTCTGTTACTCGCTTTACGCATCCGCGCATCGAGGCGTCTGTCATCAGCCCCTTTGTCGTAACGCTGATTTGGTGGCGTAGTAACCAAGCGGCTTAGCCGTAAAAAAGCCCGCCGTTCTTTGAATGGCGGGCTTTCGGCCTTGGCAGCTACTCACTGCTTATACTTACCACTTACTCGTCAAGGAAAGAGCGTAACGGCTCCGAACGGCTGGGATGACGCAACTTACGCAGTGCCTTCGCTTCAATCTGACGAATCCGCTCACGGGTCACGTCAAACTGCTTACCTACTTCTTCAAGCGTATGGTCGGTATTCATATCGATACCGAAACGCATGCGAAGCACCTTCGCTTCACGAGCGGTTAAACCGCCCAGGACATTACGGGTCGCTTCAATGAGGCCTTCACCAGTCGCCATATCGATGGGCAGCAGCATCGTGCCATCTTCGATAAAGTCGCCCAGGTGGGAGTCATCATCATCACCAATCGGCGTCTCCATTGAGATCGGCTCTTTGGCGATTTTCAGCACCTTGCGTACCTTGTCTTCCGGCATTTCAAGACGCTCACCCAGCTCTTCCGGTGTTGGTTCGCGGCCCATCTCCTGAAGCATCTGACGGGACACGCGATTAAGCTTGTTGATCGTCTCAATCATATGCACCGGAATACGGATGGTACGCGCCTGATCAGCAATAGAGCGGGTAATCGCCTGACGAATCCACCATGTGGCATAGGTCGAGAACTTATAACCACGGCGATATTCGAACTTGTCCACCGCCTTCATCAAGCCGATGTTGCCTTCCTGAATCAAATCCAGGAACTGCAAACCACGGTTGGTGTACTTTTTGGCAATCGAGATAACCAGGCGCAGGTTAGCCTCAACCATCTCTTTCTTGGCACGGCGGGCTTTCGCCTCACCAATCGACAGCTTGCGATTCACCTCCTTGAGGTCGGCCACGGTAAGCTGCACCATGTCCTCTTCGAAAGCGATCTTACGCTGTGAACGGGCAATATCCGCACGCAGTGGCTCCAGTCGATCCGCATACTTGGGCTGCGCTTCCTGGAAAGCATCCAGCCATTTCGAATCAGACTCGTGACCAGGGAACGACTTGATAAACGTCTTACGCGGTACCTTGGCTTTCTTGACGCATAGCTGCATCACCGCTTTTTCCTGGGCACGTACCTGCTCAACGCTGATACGCACCTGACCTACCAAGCGCTCGAAATGCTTTGGCACCAGCTTGATGGGTGAAAATAGCTCAGCCAGGCGTTCCTGTTCCGCTTTCAGCGCAGCGCTACCACGACCATGCTCAGCCAACGCAGCTTCCACGGCGGCATTCTGCTCACGGATCTGCTCGAAACGTGCCTTCGCTTCTTCAGGATCCGGGCCACCTTCGCTCGCTGTCGTATCGTCATCTTCGTCGTCATCGCTATCGATATCATCGTCATCGCTTAGCTCAGTATCGACTTCCGGCTCCGGAACTTCGGCCTCGGCCACCCCCGGAATCCCCTCGTCGGGATCAATAAATCCCGAGAACAGATCAGACAAACGCCCAGGGGCTTCTTCATCCTGCGTGGCATCGTAAGCTTCGAGGATTGAGGCAACCGCGCCCGGCAAGTAAGCCAGCGCTGACATTACTTCACGGGTACCCTCTTCGATCCGTTTGGCGATTTCAATTTCGCCTTCACGGGTCAAAAGCTCAACCGTTCCCATCTCACGCATGTACATGCGCACAGGATCGGTAGTGCGACCAACGTCGCTTTCCACGGCGGCGAGCGCCGCTACGGCCTCTTCCGCAGCGGACTCGTCCGTGGAGTGATCCGACATCATCAAAGTGTCTTCATCTGGCGCTTCTTCAACGACACTGATACCCATGTCGTTGATCATGCCAATGATGTCTTCCACTTGATCCGGGTCGGCGATATCCTCGGGTAGATGGTCGTTGACCTCGGCATAGGTCAGGTAGCCCTGTTCCTTGCCGCGCGCGATCAACTCCTTCAGACGTGACTGCTGCTGCGCATTTCCAGCCATAGAAACCCTATCTCGACGAAGAAGAATGAAACACCTGGGCGCTGAATCGATTAAATTCAACAAGCCGAACAGTATAGCGTAAATAGCTGGTTTTTTTCCAGCGAAACGTATTTGCGCGGTCATTCAGGTGTGTTAGGTTGTTCGGTTAGGCCAGCGCCTGGCGACTGGCCCTGTATGTGGTGTCAAAACAGCGAAATTCAACCCCGCTGCTTCAAACACCGCCCTAATGGCAGGCAAGTTCCCTTACCAAACTGGCTAAGCGTTGTTGCTGCGCCTGATCCAGCTTTTGCCCTGAGCGCACTATACTCAGCAACGCTTCGTACTCTTCCCGGGGCGAGCGCTTACGCTGCACATCAAGCAAATGCTCAACCAGCCCTTCCAACTCAGCCTCCCGGGCTGCTTTCGGTATCAACAACTCCCGCTTGGCCAGCGTTGCCAATACCTGCCCTTCCTGGCTACCCTGAAAATGCGCCAATACCACTTGCGGACTGCGATAGCGGCCTGCACGCAGTAAGGCGATCAGCTCGCGGCAAAGCGGCGTATCCTCCTCCTCGGGCAGCCATTCCAGGGTCTCAGGAAGCGTCGACACCAGACGAGGTTCGTGTAACAACAGCTGCACAATGCGGTCAACGATGGAAAGCGCCTGGGAGATCTTACGGTGCGACCGCGTTACCGGACGCTCCCCGGGAAGCGGCACCAGCATCGGCTCATCCACTGGCTCCCAGTGTGCCGGTTCTTTTTGCGCACTGGACGCCACCCGCTTTTCCAGCAGCACCTGCAACTGCGTTTTGGCTAATCCACTGCGCTTGGCCAGCGCTTCCAGGAGCAGCGATTTGAGCATGCCATCAGGCACTTTTTGCAATGCCTCAAGCACCTGGCTGGCAAATCGCTCACGCCCCTCCACCGTATTAAGGTCGCGCCCCTGGGCAGCCTGCTCGAACAGAAACTCCGAGAGTGGCATTGCACAGGTGACACGATCCTGAAATGCCTCGGCGCCTTCGCGGCGAACCAGGGTATCGGGATCATCCCCTTCCGGTAGAAACAGAAAGCGTGCCTCGCGACCATCAATCATCATCGGCAGCGCCGTTTCAAGGGCCCGGCTAGCCGCCTGACGCCCGGCCCGGTCCCCGTCGAAGCAAAAGACCACGCGGCTCACCAGCCGAAACAGGCGACTTAGATGATCTTCGGTCGTCGCAGTCCCCAGCGTTGCCACGGCGTTATGAATACCGTACTGAGCCAAGGCCACCACATCCATATAACCTTCCACCATCACCAACTGCTCAAGCCTGGCGGTAGCTTGGCGCGCCTCGTACAAACCGTACAGTTCACGGCCTTTATGAAAAACGGGGGTTTCCGGCGAATTGAGATATTTGGGCTGCTCATCTCCCATAACACGGCCGCCAAAGGCAATGGTGCGCCCCCGCAGGTCGCGAATGGGAAACATCACCCGATCCCGGAAACGGTCATAGGTTCTCCCCGTGTCTTCGCGATGAATCAGCAACCCATACTCCACCTGCACAGGTTCACCAATACCTCGCTCGCTCAGGTGATGCTTAAGTGCCTCCCAACCTCCAGGGGCATAACCAATGCCATAGGTATTGATCACCTCTGGCGACAATCCCCGGCTCTGCAGGTAGCGCTGCGCGCTTTGGCCTTCCTGCATTTTTAACCGCTCACGATAGAAGCTGGCGGCAAGCTCCAGAAGATTAACTCCTTCTTTGCGCTTTTTTTCCCGCTGATGGGCACGAGGGTCATCCCCCCCCTCCCTGGGAACATCCAATCCCAAACGCCCGGCCAGTTGCTCAACCGCCTCGGGAAATGGCAGCTTGTCGTACTCCATCAAAAAGCGCAGCGCATTACCGTGGGCGCCACAACCAAAGCAGTGATAAAACTGCTTGTCGGCACTGACGGTAAATGAAGGCGTTTTTTCTTGATGGAAAGGGCATAAGCCGGAGTAGTTGCGGCCAGCTTTTTTAAGCTGCACACGCTCCCCCACCACTTCGACCACATCAACGCGGCCAAGCAAGTCGTCTATAAAACGCTGTGGGATCTGGCCTGCCATGAACTGCGGGCTTCCTCGCGCTGGGCGCAATCAGGCGTATTTAACATCACCAGACATCACGTCTGATCACCTTAAACGACGCAAAAAACCATGATACAAAATGAAAAACAAACGGCCACCTGGTGGCGGCCGCTTGGCATCCCTCTTGAGACAACCAGCAAACTGCACTGGCTCTCCCCAGGTACGGATCAATAGAGCCGTTCGAAACGCTTACGCTCACGCTGCAATTTCTTGGCGTGACGTTTTACGGCAGCTGCCGCTTTGCGCTTACGCTCAGCAGTCGGCTTCTCATAGTGCTCGCGACGACGTACTTCAGACAGAACGCCAGCTTTTTCGCAAGAACGCTTGAAGCGACGCAGGGCGACGTCAAACGGCTCGTTATCACGTACTTTTACAGAAGGCATTAAGCACTCACCTACCTTAAGGAGTCTTGAGTTCGGATAGTACGCACACTGCAAACACAGTGTACGACCCAGTTTTTACAGCGCACAGTAGTCTAGTCGTGGTTGACGATCTTTGCAAATGCTAGACTAGCCCGTTTAGCAATTACTTCGCTTTCTCCGCTTATTTTCAACGGGTTCTTTTGTTATGCGCGTACTGGGCATTGAAACGTCTTGCGACGAAACGGGCGTCGCGCTTTACGACACCTCACAGACGGGTGGCAGCGGCCTTTTGGCCGACGCGCTATACAGCCAAATCGCCATGCATGCTGAATATGGCGGCGTGGTACCCGAACTCGCTTCCCGGGATCATACCCGCAAACTGCTGCCCCTCATTGAGCAGGTGCTGGCCGATGCCAAACTTACCCGGCACGACCTTGACGGCATTGCCTACACCGCAGGCCCCGGCCTGGTGGGCGCACTGATGGTGGGTGCCAGTACAGCCCATGGCATGGCCCGCGCGCTGGGCATCCCCGTACTGGGCGTGCATCATATGGAGGGCCACCTGCTGGCTCCAATGCTGGAAGATGACGCACCGGAATTCCCGTTTGTGGCCTTACTGGTCTCCGGCGGCCACACCCAACTGGTGGAGGTTCAGGGGCTTGGCCACTACCGGCTGCTTGGCGAATCAGTGGATGATGCGGCAGGTGAAGCATTTGATAAAGCGGCCAAAATGCTGGGACTGGCCTATCCCGGTGGGCCGCAGGTAGCCAAACTTGCCGAACAGGGTGACCCACAGAGATTCCGCTTTCCGCGCCCCATG
Source organism: Vreelandella olivaria (assembly GCF_023507745.1). Classification (GTDB taxonomy): domain Bacteria; phylum Pseudomonadota; class Gammaproteobacteria; order Pseudomonadales; family Halomonadaceae; genus Vreelandella; species Vreelandella olivaria_A. The sequence continues at coordinate 140,314 of NZ_JALPZO010000144.1, forward strand.
ACCGACCGCCCCGGTCTGGACTTCAGCTTTTCAGGTTTAAAAACCCACACACTCACCGCAATCCGCCAGTTGGATACGGCAGGGGAACTGGATCATCAGGCCAGGGCGGATGTGGCCCGCGCGTTCGAAGAGGCGGTTGTGGACACCTTGGTCATCAAGTGTCGCCGAGCTCTGGACCAAACAGGGCTGAAGCGTCTTGTCGTAGCCGGAGGTGTGAGTGCGAATTTGCGTCTACGTGAACGCCTGAGCGTTGAAACCCAGAAGCGCCAGGCTCACGCTTATTATCCACGCGGGCGTTTCTGCACGGATAACGGCGCCATGATCGCCTATGTGGGTGCCCAACGGCTGGCAGCAGGGGAACAGGATGAGGGCGGTATCATGAAGGCCACGCCACGCTGGCCACTGAATACCTTGGAGCCACCCGAGGCCCGCTAAGCCCTCCCTCCCCGATCGCCCGACTTGCGAAGGAGCGGCTCCTCACCACGGCGAATACGGCGAATATTGAGCCAGTGGCGGGCCAGCACCAAGGCGCTTAGCCCGCCCACCACACCCACATAGCCAGGCGCTAACCACACGCAGGCCAGCGGCGCCATCAACGCAGTCACTAACGATGCAGCCGCCGCTGTGCGTAGCCGCCAGGCCAACAACGCCCAGCACACCGCACTAAATAGTGCCACACCGGGCACCAGTATCAGCAGCACACCAAAAGCACTCGCGACGGCTTTTCCGCCACGGAACCCGTACCATATCGGATAACTGTGACCTAACAACACCGCCAGGCCTACAGCACCCTGCAACCAGACAGGCAACGCCAGCAGCTTGGCTGCCAACACAGCGGGCACCGCCTTTAGCGCGTCAAGGAGCAGGGTGGCAGCCGCTAAACGGGGGCCATAAAGCCGCAAGACGTTTGAAAATCCGGGATTGCATGAACCATGAAACCTCGGATCTGCCACCCCGGCCAGACGGCAAACCGTTAGCGCCGCCAGCCAGCTACCGCTCAGGTAGCCCACTACTATCCAAAACATGGCATGCTCACTCTGGTTCTGGCCACTTCTCCATCGCCTTACTGTCGTTTAGCGCCGACCTCAAGTACAATCGCCCGCTTGTTGCAGCAGAGGGAAGGCTTATGGATCGCATTTTGATCGAAGCGTTAGCCGTGGACACCGTGATTGGCGTATATGACTGGGAACGCACTATTGTTCAATCGTTAAGCCTGGACTTATCCCTTGCGACGGATATCCGCCCTGCCGCCGCAACGGACGATTTGAACCTTACCCTGGATTATGCCGCTATTTGCCAGCGAATCCAGCGATTCGCTGACGATCATCAGTTTGCGTTAGTGGAAACATTTGCCGAACGCCTTGCTGAATGTTTACGCAGCGAGTTTCCAATTACATGGCTACGCCTGACCGTACGCAAGCCAGGTGCCGTTCCCCAGGCGGCCAGCGTTGGTCTGGAAATTACCCGGGGTACACTACCGCAGGCCATTGAGGCAACGCACCCATGAGCTTGGTGACCGTTAGTTTGGGTAGCAACATTAATCCCGAGAAGCATATCCGCTTATGCCTGGATGCCCTTGAAGATACCTTTGGTTCTCTGCAAATCTCCCGCGTCTTTGAAAGTGAACCAGTAGGATTTAAGGACAGCCGCAACTTTTACAATCTGGTTGTGGCCTTCCATAGCGGCTGGTCCGCTGGAGAACTACAGGCGTGGGCCAAGCAGCTTGAAATAGCCCATGGCCGTACACCGGAGATGACAAAGTGCAGCCCCAGGGCGCTGGACATTGACTTATTAACGGTCGGCAGTGTCTGCGGGGTCGTGGATGGCATCGTTCTGCCCAGGGCAGAAATTATCCATAACGCGTTTGTGCTTCAACCATTAGCGGAATTGTTGCCTGGCGTGTGCCACCCTGACTGCCACACGCCTTACGCATCACTATGGCAGCAATTCACGCTGGGCAGTCAACGATTGTGGGCAGTGGATTTTTATTGGCGTGGCCGCTGGGTGTCGCAAGCAGAGCCTCAGCCCCGAGCAGCCCTGGCGCGATAGGTTTACTAATGCAACGCCTGTGCTACAGCCATTTGTCGCCGTTGACGCAGAGCTTCTCCCAGAGCTGCACCATGCAACCCCTCACTTAACAGCGCCTGGGGGTTCACATCTCTGGCTGCCTGCCAGGCACTACGCAATGGCGCCTGGTACTCGCCACACACGCCCTGGATGAAGTGCAACTGAGCCACTACCTGCTCCGGCTTACGCCACCCATCCAGCCTTTCCAGCCAGTACAGCACACGCTCATCGCTTAACGGAGCCGCCAACAACCGGCAACTCAGCGCTACATGGCGTGCTAATTGGGCTACCGCATTAGGTAAGCGCAACCGTTTTACCAGAGCGTCCCGCTGGTCGTCGGACAGCCCCGAAACCAACAACGCATAGCGCCAGCGAGCCAGTGGCAAGGACGTACCTTCGGGTGCCTTTGCCAATAACGACAGTGCTTCTGAAAGACTGCCCTCCAGCTCAGGCCACCAGACTGGCAGAGCGCCACATTCCTGTAGCGTGTTGAAATAGGCAGCCGGGGTGGGCTCTCCCAGCGCTTTTTCCGTTTCCACCCATACTCGCTCTGCCGCCAGGTGCTCAAGCTCGCCACTGTGGCTGACCTGACGCATCAGGGCCAGCGTTTCTGGTGCAATCGAAAACCCCAGATTAGCATAGCGCGCCAGGAAACGGGCCGTTCGCAGTACCCGCAAGGGGTCCTCACTAAAGGCAGGGGAAACGTGGCGTAATATACGCTGCTCAATATCCTGCTGGCCATGAAAGGGATCAGTTAGCTCGCCATCAGCCCGCTGGGCAATGGCATTAATGGTTAAATCCCGGCGTAGTAAATCCTCCTCCAACGTGACCTCCGGGCTTGCATGTACCTCGAAGCCATTATAACCACGCCCAGACTTGCGTTCTGTGCGTGCTAGCGCATACTCCTCAGCCGTATCCGGATGAAGAAAGACTGGGAAATCGCGCCCCACCGATTTAAAGCCACGCTGCCGCATTGCTTCAGCGGTTGCGCCCACCACGACCCAATCATTGTCGTAAACCGGCCAACCCAGCAGCTCATCACGCACAGCCCCTCCCACCCGGTATACCTCAAGCCCTTTGATTCTCGCATCCTCCCTGAACACGCTACCGTCCCCCTGCCTGCTGGCTTGGCACACTGGTTCGTTCACCTGTCTCCAGGTTGAGCGCCGTTAATGAACCACCCCATACACAGCCGGTGTCGATTGCACTGACATTGACTTGAGCCCCCGGTGTTTGTCCCTCCAGTGCCGCCCAGTGGCCAAACAGCAGCTTTAGATCATCGTTTCGTGGGTACTGGAACCAGGGATAGAACCCTTTTGGCGCACTATCCAGCCCCTCTTTAGCGGCAAAATCCAGCCGCCCCTGCGCATCAATAAAACGCATGCGGGTTAATACATTGACAATACAGCGCAGGCGGTCAATGCCCTCCAGATCATCTACAAAACGATCTGGATGGTTGCCAAACAGCTGGGTGAGGAAAGCCCCCGAATGCTCGCTTGACAGGGCTACCTGCACCTCTTGGCTAAGCGATACTGTCTGCTGGGCACTCCAGAAGGGCAACACACCTGCATGGGCCATCAGGGCATCGTCCTGGTAAACAGCCAGCGGTTGGCTTTGTAACCAATCCAGCAGCCCTTCACGGTCAGGCGCCGCGAGAATATCATCCAGTGTGTCATATTTTTTTAGCTGCCCGCCGCCTCTCGCCACCACCAGTAAATGGAAATCGTGGTTACCCAACACACAGCGCACGCTATTGCCCAACGCTTTCACTTCACGGAGACAGTCCAGGGAGCCTGGACCGCGATTGATTAAGTCCCCCACCAGCCACAGCGTATCCTGGGCAGGGTCAAAGTTGAGTTGCTCAAGAAGTGCTATAAATTCGACATAACAGCCGTGTAAATCACCAATGGCGTAAGTGCTCATACGCTAGGCCCTTCCAGTAATAACAGTGAAACAGGGCGAAATAGCCTTAACCGGACGACCAGCATCGCCGCTGGCAGGCATTCGTAAAACAACCTGGTTAGATTGTGAAAGATAAACCACTATAACGAAGGAGGCCTCGATATAAGAGAGTTTCCGTACCCTGGCTAAGGTTACAGCGCTGATGGCCGGTTACTTGCCACTCAAGGCAACCTAACAGGCAGTGCCCCCTTACAAAAGAGGCATCATAATGCTGAGAGTTAGTGCAGTTGCTTGGCCACGGCGAGTCGGAAGGGTGCCACAGGTACATCGAATGCCCGCTGCGTATAGGTATTTAACAGCGTATAAGCCCCCTCCATCACCCCCACAGGGGTTTGCAGAATCGCCCGACTGGTATAGCGAAAGCGCTGACCGGGGCCAATCAACGGCTGTTGCCCAACAACCCCCTTCCCACGAATTTCCTGGCTATCACCATTGCCCTGGGTGATTTTCCAGTAACGGGCCATTAGCTGAACGCTGTGGGGGCTTTGATTGTGAAGTGTCACGGTATAGCTAAAAACGTAGCGCGACTCGGCATCATTGGACTCTGAGGGGCGATACTCAGGCGTAACACTCACAGCAATGGATAGCCTGCTCACTCCTCACCGCCTAACGCTTCATCCGCTGCCACCTGGTTGGCAATTGCCACATACTCCGCCACGTTTAGAGTTTGAGGGCGACGTACCGGGTCAATACCCAACGCCTCCAGGGTTTCACTGCTTACGCGACCTTTTAAATTATTGCGCAACGTTTTACGCCTCTGTCCGAAGGCCAGCTTCACCAGTTCAAACAGCAGCGCAGGGTCATCGGCGGTATGCGGTAACTCCGCGTGGGGGGTTAGCCGGACGATCGCGGAGTCTACCTTTGGGCGGGGTACAAATGCTTCCGGGGGCACAATAAACAGCTGATCCACCTGGCAATAGTACTGCGCCATGACCGACAGACGCCCCCAATCAGCTCCCCCCGGCTGCGCCGCCAAACGCTCTACCACCTCCTTTTGCAGCATAAAGTGCATGTCAGCAATCGCATTGCCCATCGTCAGTAGATGGACAATAAGCGGGGTGGAGATGTTGTAAGGCAAATTGCCCACCACACGCAGTGCAGGCCCATCCCCCTTAAGCGCTGCAAAATCAAATTTCAACGCGTCACCCTCATGGATGACAAAGTCCGGGTAGTTGAAGAACTGTACACGCAGGCCGGGGATAAGGTCACGGTCCAGCTCAATCACCTCCAACCGCCCTGTTGCCTCTAGCAGCGGAGCAGTCAGCGCCCCCTGACCTGGGCCAATTTCGACGAGACGATCGCCTTCACGTGGTCCAATGGAGCGGACGATACGCGAGATGATGCCGAGATCGCGAAGAAAGTTCTGACCGAAGCGTTTGCGAGCACGGTGCTGCTGGGGCACTTGAGACATCTAACAGTGATCCTTGGAAATAAGATTCGTGAAGCCAGGTGCATTAGTTTGCAGGCTGCGTCCGCCGGTCGGCCAGACGTCGCGCCAGATTAATCGCAACTGCGAGGCTGTTGGGGTCGGCAATGCCACGTCCTGCCAGATCAAGCGCAGTGCCATGGTCAACGGATGTGCGCACCAATGGCAGGCCAAGCGTGATATTGGCCGCTTGCCCAAAGCCAGCGTACTTTAACACTGCAAGCCCCTGGTCATGGTACATCGCCAGAACGGCATCAACGCCCGCCAAGTGACGCGGGGTAAACAGTGTGTCAGCAGGCACAGGGCCATGAATATCCAGGCCTTCTCCGCGCAACGCCTCAAGCGCCGGGGAAATAATATCCAGCTCTTCACGGCCCAGGTGGCCATCTTCACCGGCATGGGGGTTTAAACCGCACACGGCAATGCGGGGAGCCGCGATACCAAACTGACGTTTTAAATCCGCAACCAGCAGGCGGATAATACGCATTACCCGCTCGTAGGTAATCGCATCTGCCACGTGGCGCAACGGCAGGTGGGTGGTCACCAGGGCTACGCGTAGATCAGCTCCTCCTGCCCAACCGGGCACCTGTGCATGCAGTGCGGCCTCGGTCGCCAGCATCATCACGACCTCCTCCACGCCGCAGGCATCCCGTAGCCACTCGGTATGGCCGGTAAAGCCGGTAAACCCACCATCAATAATGACCCCTTTATGCAGTGGCGCCGTTACCATGGCAGCCGCCTGCCCCGCCTGACAGGCATCCACCGCTGTTTGCAGGGTGTTTATGACGTAGCGGGCATTAGCCGCATCCAGTCTTCCAGGGATGGCCGGGGCTTTCAGTTGGACAGGACACACAGCCAGCCTACCTGATGATGATGCTACGCCCTGCCCTGGTGCCGTTTCCACAACGTCTACATGCAGGCCCAACTGTACTGCCCGCTGGCGCAGCATATTCGGGTCACCCACTGCCAGGGTATTCTCAGGCAGCCTGCCTTGGGCGGCCAGCATCAGTGTCAGCTCCGGGCCAATGCCTGCGGGCTCACCTGTGGTAATGAGTACCGGGGAGCGGGTCTGGCTACTCATTACAGGCGAATATCCACAAAGGCCTGTTCACGAATTTCACGCTGCCAGGTTTGCAGCTCTTCATTTGCACGGCGCTGGAAAATCGCCTGGCGTACCTGCTCACGTCGGCTCTCTTCGGTGACATCCTGACGACGGCGCTCTAAAACCTCAATCACATGGTAACCAAACTGGGAGCGCACCGGCTCAGATAACTGATTAGGGCTCAGCGACGTCATGGCTTCTTCAAACGCCGGTACCGTTTGCCCTGGGCGTACCCAGCCGAGTTCTCCACCGTTCATTGCGCTACCACGGTCGTCACTGAACTCACGGGCCACCGCTGCAAAGTCCTCTCCTTGCTGTAGGCGCTGACGTGCCTGCTCCGCTCTGGAACGGGCCTGGTTTTCATCTCGCGTGGGGGTAAGCTCCACCAGTACGTGACGGGCACGGGTTTCCTCAATAAAGGATTGCCCTTGCTGAGACGGCTGCTGACTCAAGAAGCGTTCTACATCACGCTCACTGACTGAAACGCGCTGACTGATCTGACGCTGTTGCACCTGACGCATCAGCATTTCACGACGAATCTCTTCACGGACACTTGCCAGGCTCATGCCATCCGCTTCTATGGCATCGGCAAATTGATCCAGAGTCATGCCATTCGATTCGGCAATAGTACGCAGTTGGCGGTTGAGTTCTGTATCATCAACGCTCAGGTTGGCTTCGCGGGCCATTTGCAACTGGATTTCATCCATCACCATGCGCTCAAGCACCTGCTCAGCCAGTTGGGAACGGGGTGGTAAATTGCCTCCCTGGGCCTGTGCCTGCTGCTCAATCTGGGCGATACGCTCATTAAGCTCGCTACGCATAATAACGTCGTCGTTGACCACCGCCACAACGTTATCCAGCATTTGGCGCTGAGTGGACTCAAAGTTCTGTGCGTGTAGCGTGAGCGGCGCAAGCGCAACGCTGGCTCCAACGCAAAGTGCCATCATGCTACCCGCAGAAAGCAGTTTTGCTCGGCTCTTCAAAACACGGGTTAGCAGGGTCTTTCTGATCTTCATAAAAAGTCTCTTTCAGTCGCCATTTAAGGAGGTCGTTAAAGGGGTGTTGGGCGATAGCCAGGAATCGCCTGCTCAAAGTAGCTGTCAGCTTGCTGCCCAATGCCGCCCAGGCCACGGAATACAAAGCGCAAAAACAGCCCGCGATCATTGAAATCATCGCCTATCTGAGCAGTGTCGTTATCATCTACCCACTCACGCCAAACCAGCTGCACACCATAACAGCAGTCGTTCCACTGCAGACCGGCAAGTTGCTCCAATGCACGGTCATTGGTTTGATCGTGAAGGTAACGGCCAATCAAATCAATCCGGGAACTGGCCTTCCAGGCAAATGAGAGGTCCCACTCTTCGCGGTTATAATCCCGAAAGCCGTCATCCTCAGGCACTACACCGGGATCGAACCCTTCGATCTCCCAACGGTAGCCAAGGTTCACTACATGCCCTTCCGGGTGGCGATAACGCAGATCGACACTAGAGCGTTCGGTTCGTTCACGCTGGTCATCGTAGAGCCATTCGTAGCCGGTACTCCAACGATCATTGATCTGCCAGTCCAGCCGGGTCACTAGCGGCGAGCGGTCTCGGGTGGCCTGGTAACGGCTTTCAGGGTTCACGCTAGGGTCATCTTCCGGCCTTGGTGGCAAGGTATCGGGATCACCCTCGCTATCAATACGACGATCGGAGAAATAGAAGCTTTGCCCGACACCAAAGGTCAGCCGGTCCCGACCTGCGCTGTCTTCGATTAGGCGTGACTGTACACCCGCAGAGACACGATTGAGATCGCCCACGCGATCAGCGCCGGAAAAGCGGTGCGGCGACCATAGCTGATCCCATGAGAACGCCCGCTCCCGGCTGTCGAAGTCAGGCAACTGGGTTTGGTCGATACGTGGCACGTAAGCATAATTGAGACGCGGCTCCAGCGTTTGACGATAGTCACGTCCACCTAGCTCAAGCTCACGCTCAAATACCAACCCACTGTCAATTGACGAAATAGCAACACTGCGGGTAGGTGTGGTATCCCGGTCGGTGACGCGATCACCGTAGTCAAGATCATAGGCGGTTTGCCATAGCTCGGTACGTGGCTCGATATAGCCCCATGGCTGCTCCAGGCGCCAGCCCACCGCAGGTGTCAGGTGTAGCCGCGACCCAATAGCCGCCTCGCGTTCAGGCACCGTGCGCTCATTCACATCCCGCCAGAAGTAGGTGGCGTTGGAACGCCACTGACTGTAGAGGCCATTGCCCAGTTGCCACTCCGCATTGGCGGTTAAGCTGGGCAGTCGATAAAAGGGTTTATCGGTATCGTTCAACGGGTCTTCCAACCGCTGAAAACCTTGGGCACGGGCATCCAGTTGCCAGCGATCACCACGGTAATCGACCTGTGCAAGGCGCTCCATACTGACCCGTTCACTATTACCAAACTCCCCACCAAAGTCGTCAAAATAACGGCCATCGCTGGCAGCGCCATAGCGCAGATTGTAGTCACTGCGCTCATTGACCCGCCCGGTATGATAGGCGTCAATGTACCAGCGGTCTTCGCCCTCAAAACGGTTATCCCCGGCGCTGCTGCCGCCATCACTGCTTAAATAACCGCCCTCAATAGTGCCCTGACTCTCAGCAAACAGGTAGCGATATTCACCATTCATCAACAAGCCATGATCAGACATCCAACGCGGTGTAATCGTGGCATCATGGTTGGGCGCAATATTCCAGTAAAACGGCTGGGCATAGTCAACCCCTTCACTGGAAAAGCCAATCGTGGGCCATAACAATCCCGTATGGCGGCGGTCATCGATTGGAAAGCGTAGCCATGGCCAATAAAAAACCGGCACATCTTTAACCTCCAGACGAGCATGGCGCGCCGTACCAAAGCCTTCGGCTTGATCCAGACTGATATCACTCCCCACCAGTTGCCAGCTATTGGCACCTGGGTCGCAGGAGGTAAAGGTAGCATCACGCAGGCGATACATATCCTCACCGGTCTGCTCAAGCTGGCTGGCCTGCCCCCGCAAATGCTGCTCATAAAGCACGTAGTGGCTGTTGCTTAACCTTGCACGCTCCTCGTTAAGCATCAAGGTGGCGTCGTCGCCACGCAGCAGCGCCTGACCATCACGAAGTACCAGGTTCCCCTCGGCATCCACCTGCTCCCGATTGGCAGGCAGAAAGACACGCTCGGCTTCCAGTTCGGCATTGCCCCGACGCAACACCACATCACCCCGTAGCAGCGCTTCACCATCTGCTGCGTAATCCACTTCTTGGGTTTCAACTGAAAGCGTTTCGGGGTTTTGTTCTGCTGGCAAGCGGTAGCCGGGCATCACATAGCGTCCCCGACACAGTTGATTTGACGCTTCATCCTGCCCCCAAGGCTGCCAGTCAAGCGCTTCAGCAGGTAACGACTGGCCCTGGGCCACTGCTGAAAACGAGGCACCAGCGAGCAAACTGCCCAACAGCGTGCGCGCGACCGGTACGGTGCGAGAAAATCGCTTGCCCATGTTCGTTATCCTTGGCATACAGAATCGGTATTATACAGGCCGCATGATGCCCGACCAGCAAGGAGCTTGCATGTCATCTTCCAGGATTGACGCCCTCACCCGATGGGTAGCTGAACAATACGGCCTTAACCGCGCCAATATTACCCTAACCCCCGCTGGTGGTGACGCCAGTTTCAGGCGCTACTTCAGGCTGATGCTGCCCTGCGGCACCTCCCGAATTGTAATGGACGCCCCCCCGGAACAAGAGGATTCCACTCCCTTTGTCGCCATCGGCAGGCGTTGGCATGCAGCAGGACTTCCAGTACCTAACATCCACGCCTGCGACTTGACCGCCGGTTTTTTACTGCTGGACGATTTAGGCGATACGCCGCTACAGGCTTATTTCACTGATGAGCCAAGCATCCAGCAATACCACCACCAGGCGCTGGCTTTGATCGCACAGTTGCAAAACCGCGCCAACCCCAATGCGCTGCCCGCTTACGATGCGGCGCTACTTGGGCGTGAACTCGATCTCTTTCCAGAGTGGTGCCTTCAACAGTGGCTTTCTCTACCCACGCCGGAAAGTTGGCCAGCACTGCGTACGCAGTTGATGGACCAGGCCCTGGAGCAGCCCATTGTGAGTGTTCACCGGGATTTTGATGCGATGAATATTATGGTGCTGGATCAGCGCCTTTATATAATCGACTTTCAGGACGCAGTGGCCGGCCCGATCAGCTACGATGTCATATCCCTGCTGCGAGGCCGCTATTGGCGCTTTTCACAGGAGCAGTTTAACCAGCTTGCACATGCGTTTTATCAGCAGGCACGCCAGGATGGCCGCTTAACTCATCAAACCAGCGAAACCGCCTTCATCCGCCAGTGCCATGCTATGGCGGCACAGCGTGCACTGAAAGTGCTCGGCATTTTCTGCCGCCTTACATTACGTGACCACAAACCTGGCTATCTAGCCCGCTTGCCGCACTTTATGGATCACCTGGAAGATAGCCTTGGCGCACTTCCTCAGCACAGTGACTTTAGCCGCTGGGTACGTGACACACTGCGCCCCGCCATTACTCACCGGCTAACGGACGCCACCTTATGAAAGCGATGATTTTAGCAGCCGGACTTGGCAAACGGATGCGGCCACTAACAGACAACTGCCCCAAACCGTTACTGCCCGTCGCGGGCAAGCCACTGATCGTCCACCACCTTGAACGCTTGCAGCGTGCGGGTGTAGAAGAAGTTGTGATCAATGTCAGCTACCGCGCCGAGCAGATTATCGCGGCTCTTGGCGACGGGACAGCCTACCAGTTGCGCATCCACTGGAGCCATGAGGCAGCACCTTTGGAAACCGGTGGTGGTATTTATAGGGCCTTGCCGCTGCTAGGTGCCGCCCCCTTTTTACTGGTAAACGGTGACGTTTGGTGTGATTACCTGCCCACCAGTACCATGCTGCAAAAAAACGACCTGGCCCACCTGATCCTGGTCGATAATCCGGAACACCACCCTAACGGTGATTTTAGTCTGATGGACAACCGGGTAACGGCTCACGGTCCACAGTTGCTTACCTTTGCGGGCATTAGCCTTCTGCACCCCGAGTTGCTGGCTGGTAGCTCCCCCGGTGCTTTTGCATTAGCACCGCTGCTGAAACAGGCCATGGCAGAAGACCGTGTCAGCGGCGAATATTTTTCAGGCCAGTGGGTGGATGTCGGCACACCTGAGCGTTTGGCTGCCCTTGAACGCCATTTACTTAAACACAGGTAACCTATGACGTTAGCCGCCGATATTGCAATGTCGCCGCTGGTCGCTGTGTATGGAACACTTAAACGGGGGCTTAATAACGCTCACTGGCTTAGTGATGCCGAGTGGGTGGGCCATGAGGTCTCCAGCGCGCTTACCCTTTACGACATTGGCCCCTACCCTGGAGCCAAGCAGCAGAGATCCCAGGGTATAGCGCTTGAAGTGTATCGTGTGACTGAAGCACAACTGACTGATTTGGATACACTTGAAGACCACCGCCCCCATGCACCCAACGAGGGCGAATACCAACGCGTGCTGATGCCAACGCGATTTGGCCAGGCCTGGATTTACCTTTACAACCCCGATACCAAAGGGCTAACCGCCATTACCCAGGGTGGCTGGTCACCACCCTGACAAAAGGCAAGAACAGCACCTTGTACGATGAATGACGTGATGAGGCAGTGCGCCACCGACTAGAAATGTTATGCTGCGCGACTTACCTTTCGTCGCTGAGATGAGGAGAGCAACGTGAAAGCACGGGTAAAATGGACAGATGGTCGCCAGTTTGTGGCGGAATCAGGTAGCGGGCATAGCGTTGTGATTGATGGTCCACCCGATCACGGCGGCCGCAACACCGGACCACGCCCCATGGAAATGCTACTCATGGGCATGGGCAGCTGTACCGCGTTTGATATTCTTAACATCCTCGATAAAGCGCGTGCCAATGTGACCGACTGCGTGGCGGAACTGGACGCAGAGCGTGCCAACGAAGTGCCCTCGGTGTTCACCAAAATTCATGTCCACTTTGTTGTGACCGGCAGGGGCCTGAAAGAGAAGCAGGTGCAGCGTGCCGTTGAACTCTCAGCGGAAAAGTACTGTAGCGCCTCTATTATGTTGACAAAGGGTGGTGTTGAAATAACTCACTCATTTGAGATTGTTGACGCTTGAACTGCCATAGGGCTTTATCAGACCGCTTCACCCATACAGCCACTCTTATTGACAGCTCATCGGGCTCCCTTCCCGTTAACATGAGCATAAAAAAAATAGCATGGCTGGATGCATACCACGCCATGGGCGGGCATAATACGCCCGCTTGTTTTTATCCTTTTGTAGCACATGATGGCGAAGGTTATACAGCAAGCATAGTGACAACTATTTATCGGTTCCGGCGCTGGCTCGTCGGGGTGTCTTCATCTGCCATAGGGAGGTTCGGACGTGTCAGATAATCTCCGACTCCACGGGTTCAACAACCTGACCAGCTCGTTGAGCTTCAACATTTACGACATCTGTTACGCCAAAACCGAGGAGCAGCGTGCGGCTTATATCGACTATATCGATGAGCTTTACAACGCCGAACGTTTGACGCAGATTCTGAAAGACGTCACTAATATTATCGGTGCTCATGTGCTGAATATTGCGCGTCAAGATTATGAACCCCACGGGGCGAGCGTAACCATCCTGATTGCTGAGCATGAACTGGATGAGCCCAACCTCGAACAAACCGAACCAGGCCCTGGTCCGTTACCCGAAACGGTTGTGGCTCATCTTGATAAAAGCCATGTAACCGTTCACAGCTATCCTGAGTCACACCCTGACAACGGCATTAGCACCTTTCGCCTGGATATCGATGTATCAACCTGTGGTCACATCAGCCCGCTTAAGGCACTGAACTACCTGATCCACAGCTTCGACTCTGACATTGTGACCATGGACTACCGTGTGCGCGGCTTCACCCGTGACGTGGATGGCAAGAAGCTGTTTATTGATCATGATATTACGTCGATCCAGGATTACCTGGCAGAAGATACCAAGCAGGCTTATCAGATGATCGATGTGAACGTGTATCAAGAGAACATGTTTCACACCAAAATGCTGCTGAAGGATTTTGAGCTGGATAATTACCTGTTCGGTACCAAACGGCGGGATATTACCTTTGAAGAAGCGCGGGATATTGAAAGCCGCCTGCGCAAAGAGATGCTAGAGATTTTTTACTCGCGTAACCTCGATTAAACATCGCCCTCCCCCAGGCATCGCAAAGCCGTCCTGTAAGACCAACAGGACGGCTTTTTTATGATCTCAGTAGAAGCTGGCTTCCCCTTCCGGGCGCGTTTTAAAACGCCGGTGGAGCCACAAATACTGCTCGGGGTGTTTACGGATAGCACGCTCAATAAACTGATTGACCCGGGTGGCATCAGCCTCTTCATCACCACTTGGGAAGTTTTCAAACGCTGGCAAACACTCAATCGTATAAGTGCGGTTATCCGGGTTACGGTGAAACATAAGCGGCACGACAGGCGCTCCGGTCATACGCGCAATTTTGGCGGTCAGGCGGATGGTCGCTGCCTGTTGACCAAAGAGCGGTGCAAAGACGCTGACATCGCGCCCAAAATCCTGATCCGGCGAATACCACACAATGTGCCCGGCTTTAATCCGTCGCACCACTCCCCGCAGGTCATGGCGGTCAATCGCCTGACCAAAGATACGTGAGCGGGCACGGGTCATAAAGCGTTCAAACAGCGGATTGTTATGGGGGCGATACACCACATCAGCAGGAAAGAATAGCGAGTGCAGTGCACCACCCAGGTCCAGTGTCGAGAAATGAATACCCACCACCAGCACACCTCTACCCTGGGCCTTGGCGTTCGCCAGATGCTCCTGGCCATGGTAGGCCACCCGATGGCGTAAACCCTCGGCATTGCGACACCACCCCGTGGCCGTTTCCACCAGGCCAATACCGTTGGCGATAAAGGTATCCTTCACCAGTTTGCGCTGCTCATCGGCGCTTTTTTCTGGAAAACAGAGGGCAATATTGGTCGCTGTAATCTGCCGACGGCGCTTGATAAAGCGCCAGGCAAGCAGGCCAATGGCTTTCCCCACCCATAGCTTAAGCCGCCAGGGCAGCCAGGCGGCAACATACATGGCACCAATGGCCAACCAGGTTGGCCAGTAGCGTGGGTGAGCAAATGAGCGAGGGTACGACGTTTTTGACATACTAATTAACCGTTTAAGCAAGGGCCCCATGATAGCGCCGAGGAACTCTTGGCAATACCCCCGTTAGCAAGGTATAGCTGATTGTATCGCAATAGCGGGCGACTTCATCGATCGGCAGCACGCTACCATCGCTGCTACCCCCCCACAGCACTACTTCACTGCCAATGGCCGCATCAGGTAGATCCGTCACATCAACAGTGAGCATATCCATGGAGACTTTACCGGCGATTTGGCACCGTTTGCCATTCACCAGCACAGGGGTGCCATCCACCGCATGGCGGTCATAGCCATCGCCATAACCGGCCGCCACCACCGCTATCCGGGAACGCCGCTTGGCGCGCCAGCGCCCCCCATACCCCACGGGTTCACCTACCTCCAGCTCACGCAGCGCGATAATCTCCGAACGCAGGCTCATCACTGGCCGCAATTGCTGGGTTGTCTCGTTAGCCACTTCCAAAGGATCACTTCCATACAGCATTATGCCAGGGCGGTTCCAGTCGCCATGAGCGGCAGGCCATGCCAAAGTGGCTGGTGAGTTCGCTAGGCACAGCGGGGCATCAAGCCGTTTTGCCAAGGATTTTAACCTTGCCATCTGCTGGTTAAAGTAACTCCCCTCACGGGCATCTGCCGTGGCAAAGTGGCTCATCAGATGTAATGCCGTGACCTGTGGCGCACTGACCAAACGCTGCCAAACGGCGGGAGCGTCTTCGGGTGAGAACCCTAACCGGTGCATTCCGGAATCAACCTTTAGCCATACCGGAATGGGTTGGCGAGGTGAAAAGGCCAATAAGGCAGCTACCTGCCACTCACTATGAATGCTGATCCAGAACCCATGGAGATCTACCAGCGACAACTCATCCGCGTTAAAGATACCTTCCAAAAGGATAATCGGCTTTTGGATACCGCCTTCCCGAAGTTGGATGGCTTCTTCAATGCAGGCAACCGCGAACGCGGGTACATCGGCCTCCAAGGCACGTGCACACTCAACGGCACCATGACCATAAGCATCTGCTTTAATGACCGCTACCGAGCGGCTCTGGGGTGCGCAGCGGCACGCCAACTGATAATTGTGACGCAAGGCGTCCAAGTCAATATGAGCCTCCAGCGGGCGCATTATTTTTTCTCGCTTAGCGTGAATGATGCAACATGAATAAAAGAGCCAAACCTAAAAACAGCGCACCGAGTGGTCAACCCGGTGCGCTATTCTGAACATGGACCAACCAGGCCCAATAGCATTAGCTCTCGAAAATGGATTCCAGGGATAAGCCCTGTTTCTCCAGTGAACGCCGGAGCTTCTTTAGTGCCTCAACTTGAATCTGACGCACCCGCTCGCGGGTTAGCCCAATTTCAGCCCCCACTTCCTCAAGGGTCGCCGCTTCATGACCACGCAGGCCAAAACGACGTACCACGACTTCCCGCTGCTTTTCGCTCAGGTCATCAAGCCAATGGTCAACGTGCTCACGCACGTCTCCATCCACCAGACACGCCTCGGGGCCTAACACCTCATCATCTGTCAGTGTGTCAATCAGCGGCTTGTCGCTTTCGCCTCCCATTGGGTAATCCACCGAGGAGACGCGTTCATTGAGCCCCAACATTTTCTTAACCGTTTCGACCGGCTTGTCGAGGTGTTCGGCGATCTCTTCCGCCGTCGCTTCATGATCCAGCTTTTGGGTCAGTTCACGGGCCGCCCGCAGATAGATATTCAGCTCTTTAACCACATGGATCGGCAAACGAATGGTCCGCGTCTGGTTCATCAGCGCACGCTCTATGGTTTGACGAATCCACCAGGTGGCGTAAGTTGAGAATCGAAAGCCACGCTCAGGATCAAATTTTTCCACCGCACGAATCAACCCCAGGTTACCCTCTTCAATCAAATCAAGAAGCGTCAAACCCCGGTTAAGGTAGCGCCTGGCAATCTTAACCACCAGACGCAGATTGGATTCAATCATCCGGGAGCGCCCTAACGGGTCACCTTTACGCGCCAGCCGACCGTAATACACCTCTTCCTCTGGCGTTAACAGCGGTGAAAAACCGATTTCATTGAGGTAAATTTGTGTTGCATCCAGGCTTTGAGTCGATTGACGCTCCTCCCTGCCCAGCGCTTTTTCAAAGGCCGCTTCTTCTGCTGTGATATCATCATCAGTGTCATCCAGAGCCTCTTCTACAGCGCCCAGGTCAATCTCCTGCAGATCCTTCTCCAGCATACTCATGGTCTTACCCCCGTTATTACACCTACCCGCCATTTAGAAAAATCAAGGTGGCCGCACTCCTTGTGCGCATTCACCATTATTTATTGTTATATGAAGCCCTTAATTCAGCTACCCGGGTGATACAGAGAAACGCGACCGGTCACGTTCACCTGTAAGTCGTTAACGAGACGGCAGATAGTTCAAAGGATCCTGAGGCTGCCCATCACGGCGAACCTCAAAGTGCAGTTTGACGCTATCTGTATCGCTATCACCCATCGTGGCAATAACTTCACCTGCCTCAACGACATCGTTTTCTTTAACATTTAAACTATCATTATGTGCATAAGCACTCAGATACTGATCGTTATGCTTAAGTAAGATTAAGTTACCATATCCGCGGACGCCACTACCTGCATAAACGACGATACCAGGACCAGCCGCTCTAACAGGTTGCCCCTTTTGTCCGGCGATATCAATCCCGGCAGTAATCGACCCGCCTTGCTCAAACTCCCCGGTCACCTGGCCTTCTGTAGGCCAGCGCCAGTTGACCTCATCCACCGGTGTAAAGGTACGGGAGGAACGGTCAGGCGCCGACTGGCTGGGTTGTGCAGCAGGCTCTGGCTCAGTGGCTGGAGCGGGCGCTGGTTCTGGTTCCGGCTCAGGGGCCGGGGTTGGTTCAGGCTCCGGTGTGGATGACGAAGAGGGCTCGGCAACGGCTACCGTCTCACCTGAAGGCGTACTGCGGCTGGGTTCACTACCAGCGCCTTCTGCGACCTGCTCGGCGGCTTCCAGCGCGGAACGCTCCGCCGTTAAGCGCTGGTTACGCTCAATTGCACTTTCATCAGGCAATAGCCAGTCCAACTCCTGGTCATCGCTTGCCACAGCGGTCGCTTGGGGCCTGAGGCCCGTTGCCACCGCACCCGATGGGCGGCTCACGGTACCACTGGAAGGCTGGGTTCCTGTGGCCCCTTCACGCAGCGCAATGACCTGACCTGGGTATATCTGGTAAGGTGCATCAATATTGTTAATCACCGCTAATTGGCGATAATCAAGATTATGTTGCCACGCAATACCGTACAGAGTATCGCCTGCTTTAACCGTATATTGCGGCGAGCTTTCCACCGCGCGGCGCGCCTCGCTTAAGTCACGTATTTGTGGGGTACCTTGTTGCTGGTTGGCACAGCCGCTAATCGCCAGTGCCAACACAGACATCATGAAAACCTTACGCATGCAAACCCTACTCCTTTTCAACGCCGCGCGCGTCATCTGTTAAACGGTGATCGGCATACAACACTGCACGACGGTTAAGCAATACTACCAATAGTGCACCTGCGGCCATTAACGCCACCACACCGGCCACTTGCGCCGACGCCCCCGTCAATACGGCATAATCACTCGGTAATAGATAACGGTAAGCCAACGGTATCATCTGCCCATCTGGGCCAATTTGATAGCGTAACAGCTCGCGCCAGGGCCAAAGAACCGGCAATGAACCGATAATAAACCCCAACAGAAGCTGTAGTGTAGAATCGTGGTGGCGACGCAGCAGCCATGAAAGTAGTCGGGAAAAGAGCGCCAAACCAACGATACACCCCATGCCAAACAGTATAATAATACCGATATCTAAACTACGGATAGCCCCCATAATGGTGCCGTAGAGTCCCATTGCGAGCAATAAGAAGCTGCCAGAAACTCCTGGCAGTAGCATGGCACTAATGGCAATGGCACCGGCCACCATAATGACCAGGACTTCGTTACCCAGCATCAGTACCAACGGCATCATGCCCGGCAGGGCTTTCGCTAATAACAGGCCCACCAAAAGGGGGATCAGATACCACACTTTCCAACCACGCCCAGCGTTGACAACCACCAAGGCAGACGCTGCCACCAAGCCAAAAAAGAACCCTTCAAGCAGTAATGGATACTTTTCCATTAGCCAGAGCGCCAAGTGAGCAACGCTGAACAGACTCAACGCGACACCAGACAGCAGAGGAATCAAAAACGCCAGGTTTAAATATTGATATAAGCCTGCCATACCTCCTCGACGCCATACCACCAGCGCATCGGGGCCAAACTGCTTGATGGTATTAATCAGCTCCTCATATATGCCCGTTATAAAGGCAATGGTGCCTCCCGACACACCGGGTATCGCATCGGCTGCGCCCATCCCGGCGCCTTTTAAAAACAATTCCAGGAATCGATGCTTCAATCCACCACTCCTTGCAATAAGGGTACAAAACGCACTGGCTCAAGACGACGTTTTTCAAACGCCCCTCCAATCCGCTTTATTTGGGTAAGCCACTGACTGCCATCAGGTTCTTCAAGAGGCGCAATTAACACGCCATCGCGACTAAGTTGCTCAAGCAGTGCTTCTGGCAACATTTGCGCACAGGCTGTTAATAAAATCACGTCAAAGGGTGCAGCTTCTGGCCATCCTTCGCCACCATCTGCCACCGCCAGTGTTGCTGGCGCCTCCAGACGCCATAACCGTTCAGCGGCGCGCTCATGCAGTGTATATATACGCTCTACGGAGTAAAGGGATGTAACCAATCGTGATAAAATAAGGGTTTGGTAGCCGGAGCCAGTACCAATTTCAAGCACTCGACGAGGTTCTGCACGTAGTACCAGTTCCGTCATGCGCGCCACGGTGAGTGGCTGAGAAAGCGTCTGGCCAAAACCAATTGGCAAAGCGGTATCTTCATAAGCGCGGTGGGCAAGTGCTTCGTCAACAAATAAATGCCGGGGCTCGTTGGCCATTACGTCAAGCACCCGGGTATCACGAATACCCTGCTGTACCAGCCGTTCAACCATACGATCCCGCGTGCGCTGGGAGGTCATTCCCCGCCCACGACGCTCGCCAGGGGATAACTCAGGCAAAAGCATCCAACCAGTCCTGCACATCACTACGCGCGGGGTGGCGCGTCAAATCGGTTTGCAGTGGGGTAATGGAGACATACCCTGCGTCAATGGCCGCAAAATCCGTGTCTTCCCCGTCATCGGCATTATCCGCGACAGGGGCAATCCAGTAGCGCGTGCGTCCACGTGGGTCCTGTACCGCCAACGGCTTTTCCGCTGGCCCCCGGTAGCCCAGACGGGTCACTTTGACACCTTTTATTTCCTCCCAGGGCACATCAGGTACATTCACATTCAGCAGCGTACGCGGCGGTAGCGATAACTGGTCAGCGGCGCCAATTAAACTGGCGGCCACTTTGGCAGCCGTACCGAAATGGCGTTCTCCACACAGCGACATGGCAATGGCGGTCATACCCAGGTTGCGTCCCTCCATCGCAGCGGCCACTGTCCCGGAATAAAGTACATCATCGCCCAGGTTACTACCGTGATTGATGCCGGAAATAACCAGATCAGGCCGTTCATTCCATACGCCGTTTACACCCAGATAGACACAGTCTGCGGGTGTGCCGTCAACGCTATAGAAACCATTATCAAGTGCGGTTAACGCAAGTGGGCGGGCTAATGTGAGTGAGTTGCTGGCACCACTGCGGTCACGGTCAGGGGCAACAACACGCAGGTTCGCATGGGCAGCCAGTGCATCATGTAATGCCCGCAAGCCAGGCGCGTGGACACCATCATCATTGGAAAGCAGCAGTCGCCGCATCAGCCTCTCCTTGAAAATGTGTTAAACAAAATCGGAATGATGAATCAGCTCACTGACCACCGCAGTGGCAAAGCTGCCACGGGGCAGCGCAAACGACAGTTGCACAGCCGCAGACTCCCAGCGAAGCTCTGGCTCCACCAGTCGAACGCGAAGCGCCCGTTGGGCACGCTTTACACCACTCTTTTCCAATCCCTCACAGAGGGCGGGGTACTGCTGCACTAAATCTGCCTCGTAAGCCGCTATCGCGTTTTCCGTGTTTCCCTGTATTATCTTTTTTTGCGCAACGCCCCAGAGTATGCCGGTAGGGTGAATATCCAGCTCAGCCGCACGGTTAATTAAGCTGTCATCCACGTTTTCGATGCCAAATACGCTTTGGGTGCCATCCAGCATCAGGGTATCTCCTGGTAAGGGCTGACACCAGGTACCATCGCCCAAACGGGCGCTTAACAGTTCATTAAACAAAAAGCTGCGCGCGGTGGAAAGCAACATGCCCTGGCGGTCATCGCGCTTACGCCAGCCTTTGGCGAATGCCGCCTCTGCACGCTGCAGGTTACGCCCACCGGGGCCAAAACGTTGAGGGCCGAAGTAGTTTGGCACCCCTTCCTTACAAAGCGCTTCCCAGCGCTGTACAAAATCATCAGCCTGCACCGCATCGCCACTCAGTTTCAGGCAAAAATGGTTCGTGCGGTGCACACCTCTTTTCAGCTTTCGAGGATGGCGGGCCTGCTCTAACACGGTGATGCCTAATGCCTCTAACGATGTCCCCAAGTCGGCAGGTGCTTCCCTGCCGGGAAGGTGCACACTCAACCATTGTCGGGTAACCGCAACCCGATCTTTCATACCCGAATAACCAACGTCTCTGGGCGTTACCTTGCATAGCCGACTTAAGATTTTAACCACATCTAACGTGGTTTGGTTGCGCTTTTCAAGCCGCAACCACACATGCTCCCCATGCGCTTCGGGTGTAAAGTCGAGTTGCTCATCAACAATGAAATCCTCTGGCTGGGCGCGATACTGTCCGAGTTTTGGTTCCCCAAACCGGGCATCCAAATAACGCCGCCACTGGGGAAGTTTAAGCATTTAAGGTCTCTTGCCACTCAACCAGAACAACCGCTTCAGCAGCAATTCCTTCCCCACGCCCGGTAAAGCCCAGTCGCTCCGTGGTGGTGGCTTTTACATTTACCTGACTTATTTCAATCCCCAAATCTTCAGCAATCACCTTTCGCATCGCTTCAATATGCGGTGCCATTTTGGGCGCCTGGGCCATTAACGTGGCATCCAGGTTAACCACACCAACGCCTTGCTCACGTACCAGCATAACAACATGGCGCAATAGTTCACGGCTATCTGCACCTTTCCAGGCCGGGTCTGTATCCGGGAAGTGTCGGCCTATATCCCCCAGTGCGCAGGCACCTAACAGCGCATCACTGATCGCATGCAACAGCACATCGCCATCAGAGTGCGCTACAAAGCCGTGTTCAAAAGGCAGCTTTACCCCACCGATCATTAAATGGTCACCTGGCCCAAAGCGGTGCACATCAAAACCATGGCCAATACGCATCAGGCACTCCTTTCAGAGGATTGAGCCGCTTGTGACGCCATAATGGCGGCGGCAAGAGCGAGATCATCAGGGTGGGTCACTTTCAGGTTATCGCGCCGCCCGCTCACTAGTTTGGGGGCTTTTCCAAGCGCCTCAACAGCGGAGGCTTCATCCGTTACCACACGGTTAGCATGCACCGCCTGCTCAAGGGCACACCGCAACAGCGCGTAGTGAAAACCTTGTGGGGTTAGGGCATGCCATAACCCCGCCCGTGGTTCGGTTACCATACTGTGCTGCTCGGCGTTGGCACGCTTCATGGTATCCGCTACGGGCATTGCCAGCAGGGCACCTTCTGGATGCTCACTGGCAGCGCGGTAGAGCGCATGCAGATCCGCCGGGGTAATGCAGGGTCGCGCTACATCGTGAACCATCACCACATCATTGTCATTCGCGGGAATTGCCAGAAGAGCGTTAAGTACGCTTTCCATGCGCTCTTGCCCCCCCTTCACTCTCTGCCAGTGGCGAAACGGCACCCATTCGGATCGGAACCACTGATCATCTCTATCCAAACATAACACCAGATGAGCATCTGGAAAGGCGGCATGTAGACGCTGTAGGGTGTGCTTCAGAATAGGCTGTTCAGCAATGTTAAGATATTGCTTGGGCTTATCAGCCCCCATACGTTTTCCCTGGCCCGCGGCCGGCACAATAAGCCACAGCGTATCACTCACTGCCTCGCTCCTTCGCCGGAACGACCCGATTGGGTAACCAGACCTGCGTTAAGACCTATCAGCTCAGTTTCAATCGCCACGCCGGGCACCCAGAAAAACTGCTCATCGCTGCGCACCATTCCCATGTCGCTGCGGGCGCGCTCTTCAATGGCATCCAGGCCGGTTTTAAGGTCGGTAACTTCTGCCGCTAGCCGTGAATTTCGCTCACGCAACGGCACGTTGGCTGCCTCTTGAACGGCAACACGCTCCTCCACCCGTTGAAGATCCTGCCAACCGCCGTTGCCCAGCCACAGCTGGTATTGGAGAAGGCCCAACACGGCAAGCAGTGCCCCTACTAGCCATTTATGCATCACCAAGTTCCTTATGCTGGCGTGAACGGCGCGCATTATGCCATTAAGGGACCATGCCCAGCGAGTCACACCGGTATGTTAACAAGTGGTTACTTATAACCCATGCGCCTTAAATGGCAACGCCTCTTTGGCAGCCTGACGATAGGCGTTGACATGCACAGCTTCCTGCTGGCAAAACTGGGCCACACCCGCAGCCAACCCAGGGTGCATAAGGTAGTGCAGTGAGCGTACCCGCTGAGGGGAAAATCCCCGCACCAGCTTATGCTCTCCCTGCGTACCAGGGTCAAACAGCGTTAACCCCTTAGCCAGACAATATTCAATGCCCTGGTAATAACAGGCTTCAAAGTGCAGGCAGTCAGCCACTATCTCGCTGCCCCAATAGCGACCATAAAGTGTGGAGTCGCCACGCAGGTAGAGTGCAGCCGCCACGGGTTGGCCATTGAGCAAGGTCTGCACCAGTACCAGCGATTCAGGCATTGAGTATCGTAAATGTTCAAAAAACGCCTGATTAAGATACGGTGGTCGACCACGCTCATGATACGTGATGGTATAGCAGCGATAAAAATGCGCCATTGCTGCTTCGGAAATTTCACTGCCTTCCAGGCGCTTCAGGGTAAGCCCCTGCTCAGCTACCCGACGGCGCTCTCGCTTAATCATTTTGCGCCGTTTGGAGGTCAGGCTGGCCAGAAACCCAGCGAAATCGTTAAACCCACGGTCACGCCACTGAAATTGCACGCCTTCCCTAGCAATGAGGGTGGGACACTGGCGCTGCCAGGCGCTCACTTCCGACTCTTCTGCAAATAGCAGGTGCCAGCCAGATAGCAGTTGATGCTCACACTGCGTTTGCCAGGCCGATGCTAACAGGGCACGCACCTCGTCCGCGTTTACATCCACCGCCATCAGTGTACGTGCACCCGGTACAGGAGTGAATGGAATGGCGCTCAGCGCCTTTGGATAATAGTGCCCTCCGGCTCTTTCGAATGCCTCTGCCCAGCCCCAGTCGAACACATACTCGCCGTAGGAGTGGTACTTGCGATACATGGGCATTGCGCCCACCAGCCGGTCGTTTTGCCAAACGCATAAATGACAGGGTTCCCACCCCGTGTTGCTACTGACAGAGCCACTAACCTCCAGCGCCAGTAAAAACGCGTGGCGCAGAAAGGGCTGATCATTACTCACCAGCGCGTCCCACTGACTTTCCGCGATGGCCTTAATGGCAGGTAGAATAGAGAGTGATAGCGGCGGTGAAAGCATAGCGTCTCTCAAAGGCGTAAGCTAAAACAAACGGTAGTTAATGATGCACTCTATCATTAACCCAGGCAGAAACCGCCCTGTTTCAACACTCGCTCAATGATGGTGCCTGCGCCGTCGTTGATATATGCAAAAGGCGTACTGACCGCCATGCGTTAATCAAGGAGAGGCCATGAATCGCAACCTAACGGATGTCTTCCACGCTCAACAGCAGGCCGTTGAGCGGGCGCCCTTCCCTCCATTAAGCACCCGACGCGAGCGTCTGACCCGCCTGGCTCGTATGACCAAGCGTCATCAGCATGACATCGTACGCGCCATTCAGGCTGATTTTGGCCAACGCAGCGAAGTGGAAATTCACCTGGCCGAAATCAGTGCGGTAACTCAGGCCATTGGTTATACACGCCATCGCTTAAGGAGCTGGATGCGCCCTAAACGGGCGGGAGTACCCTGGCGCCTGCTGCCTGCGCGAGCCAGGGTGGAGCCACAGCCGTTAGGTGTTGTTGGCATAGTATCGCCTTGGAATTACCCCTGGAGTCTGGCACTGATGCCCGCTATAGATGCCTTTGCGGCGGGCAACGTAGTGATGCTCAAGCCAAGTGAGCGCACCGCTCATACCAGTGCATTACTAGCCAAGCTGATACCGCAATACTTTACGCAGGACGAATTCAGTGTGGTGGAAGGCGGAGAAGAAGTGGCAGAGGCTTTCTGCTCACTGCCCTTTGATCACTTGGTGTTTACCGGTTCCTTCCAGGTAGGGAAACGGGTCGCGCTGGCGGCGGCAGCCAACCTAACGCCGGTTACCCTTGAGCTAGGCGGAAAGTCTCCTGCCATTGTGGCAGGGGATGCCGACCTGGACCGTGCGGCGGCGGCCATTATCTTCGGGAAAGGCCTTAACGCTGGGCAAACGTGTATTGCGCCTGACTATGTTTTAGTGGAAAGCCGCCGACTAGAGGACATGATACAGGCCTTAACCCAGGCCATCGCACACCAGCGGCCTTCGGATAAAGAGGCGACCTCCGCTATTAGTGAACACCATCAGCAGCGCATGGATTGGTTGATAGAGGAAGCACGGGATCACGGCTGCCGCATCATCGACTCTGGCAGCCATGCACCAGCACTGATTATCGATCCAACACAAACACTAGCGGTCATGCGTGAAGAGATATTCGGACGCTGCCTCCCTGTCATTGGGGTTAAAGATACCCATGCTGCCATCGATTATGTCAACGCACGCCCCCATCCGCTGGCGCTCTACGCCTTTACAGATAATAAAGCGCTCCAATTGACCCTGCGCCAACACACCCGTTCGGGGGCGCTGGTGTTTAACGAAACGCTGCTTCATCACGCGGTTCCCTCACTCCCGTTCGGTGGTGTGGGTAATAGTGGCATAGGCGCTTATCACGGGCGCTGTGGATTCGAGCGTTTTAGTCATCTACGCAGTACTTTCTATCAGGCAAAACAGCCTGCCAGCCGCTTGATCAGGCCTCCTTACCGACGCTGGCTGATGAAGTTACTACGGCTTGGCTAAAGCTGGCGCGGTAATATCCGATAATTATCAGGTAGACGATGGCCTAATTCTTTTTTTGGAACTTCTATGCAAGCCGCAGACCTACCTGATAATGAAGCACAGCGCCTGATGGCATTGCATGCGCTCCAGGTGCTTGATACACCTATTGATGATGCGTTTGAACGTATTACACAGCTTGCACAGGCTCTTTTTGACGTACCTATTGCACTGGTATCGCTGGTTGACCATGAGCGCCAATGGTTTAAGTCTCACAGCGGACTAGAGATATGTGAAACCAGTCGCGAAGTCTCTTTTTGCGCCCATGCTATCGCTCATGATGCTCCCCTGATCATTGAAAACACGTTAAACGACGAACGGTTTGCGGATAACCCATTGGTTACCAGCCCACCTCATATTCGCTTTTATGCAGGCTATCCACTGCGCCCCGCTGATGACCTGCCAGTGGGTACGTTAAGCCTGATCGATAGTCAGCCACGTCATTTTAGCCAGCGCGAACGCCACCTGTTACAAACACTGGCCAATCAAGTCGAAGAGTTATTGCGCCAGCACCAAATGCGCCAGCTATTAGCCCAAACCACACGGCGCTATGAGGCGCTATTAAATGAAAGCGCTACAGGCATCATCCGCATTGATTGCACGGGGCAAGTGCTGGGCATCAATCACTTTGCGCAGACGATGCTGGGTTATAGCGACCATGAAGTCGTGGGGCAGAATGTATCCATATTGACCCCGGCAGCCATTAGCAGCCGGCATAATAGCTTTATTAGCAATTACCTGGAGGGTGGCGAACCCAAAGTGATTGGTCGGGGCCGGGAAGTCGAAGCGCGTCATAAAGCCGGCCACATGATTCCCGTGCACCTGGCGATTAACGCCATCCATAACGAACAGGGAGAGGTTGTTGAGTTCCTGGGGATTCTAACCAACTTGACCGAGGTTTATGCAGCCACTGAGCGGATGCATAAAGAGCAGAGCCTGCTCAAGGTGCTGCACCAGGGCATTACCGATTATCAGGCATTGATGTCCGGTGAGCAGTTATGGACCTTCCTGATGGAAGCGCTACGCGAACTGACCGACAGCGACTACACGCTGATTGGCGAGGTACTACCCACCGATACCACCAACGCACTCAAAATCCATGCTATCACCGACCTTTCCTGGAGCGACGAGTCACGCCACTTAATGGAGCAGTTACGCAGTGGAAATATGGTGCTGACCAACCCCAACTCCCTGTTAGGTCGCGTTTACGCCTATGGGGATGTCATCATCACCGACAATGTTTCCCAGCACTCTAAACGCGGAGGCTTCCCGCCAGGCCACCCAAAACTGGATAATTACCTGGGCGTACCGATTTTCAGTGGCAACAACCTGATTGGTATGTATGCCATTGCTAACAGCAAACAGCCCTTGAACCAGGCACTACTGGACTGGCTCCAGCCGTTTACCGATACCTGTGCGCTACTGATTAACCTTTACCGCCAGATGGCCGAGCGTGAACAGGTGACACGGGATCTGGCCGCTGCCCGCGACCAGGCCGAAACAGCCAATAAGGCCAAGAGTGAGTTTCTATCCTCCATGAGCCATGAGCTGCGCACGCCGCTCAATGCCATTATTGGTTTCGCTCAACTATTGGCAAAAGGCCGCCGTGACCCATTGAGCAGCAAGCAGCAACGCCAGGTGGGCCAGATCGAGAAAAGCGGCCAACACCTTTTGAGCCTGATCAATGAAGTACTCGATTTAGCCAGGATCGAGGCGGGGCATATGACGCTCTCCATGGAACCAATTTTAATTGAGAATGTGCTTGATGATGCCTGCAGTACCCTGGAGGCCAATATAGATGCGGCGGGCATTACACTTACTCGCGCGCACCTCTCCTCACCTTGGCAGGTAATTGCCGATTACACACGGACCAAGCAGGTCTTACTTAACCTGCTTTCCAACGCGATTAAGTACAATCGGGAACATGGCACGATTCATATTGGCATAGAGCAGCTTGGCGATGAGCTACGCATCGGAATTACGGACTCCGGATGCGGCATTGCGCCAGCGCGACATCACGAACTCTTTGAACCTTTCAATCGACTGGATGCCGAGTATGGCACCATTGAAGGTACTGGTATTGGCCTGGCCATCACCCGAGAACTCGTTGAGCGCATGCAGGGGCGTATTGGCGTTGAGAGCCAACCCGGTCAGGGGGCAACCTTCTGGTTTACGCTACCCATTACCGAACAAGCGATTGCGCCAGGACAACTCTCCTCCGAACCAGGTAACAGTGATTCCGAAAGTGGTCAGGTCAGCTACCAGTTACTCTACATTGAAGATAACCCGACCAACCAGCGTCTGATGGAAGATATAATAGATGACTTCGACAAGGTGCAACTGCAAACCGTTGCCAGTGCCGAACTGGGGCTTGACATCATGCGCCACTCCCCACCAGACCTCGTACTAATGGATATTCACTTACCTGGGATGAGCGGTTACCAGGCGTTAGACGCCGTGCAGCAGGACCCTAAGCTGCAGCACCTCAAGGTCATTGCGTTATCTGCCAATGCGATGAAGCGTGACCAGCAATATGGTTTAGCCGCCGGTTTTGCTGACTACCTCACCAAACCGATCGATATCGAAAAATTAACGGCGACGCTCAACCGCTTCCTCAAGCTGGCACCCGGGGAAGAGTCATGAACCTTAATCACAAACACTTACTCGTGGTGGATGACAACAGCATTAATATTGAGCTGTTGCTCGACCTGCTGGATGATCACGGCTTTGACAATATCCATGGTATTAACGACTCCCGCGAGGTGATTTCCCACTGTCAGCAAACACTGCCAGACCTGATACTGCTGGATATTCGCATGCCTTACCTGGACGGTTATGCGGTCATTGGTCAGTTGCAAGAACAGTTTGCGGGCCATACACCGCCGATTATCGTGCTTACCGCTCAAATCGATGATGAAACGCGCCACCGTGCCCTTAGCTTAGGCGTGAGAGACTTTATCACCAAGCCATTCAAACACGATGAGGTACTCCAGCGCATTCGCAATACCTTAAGCATTGAACACCGCTATCAGGTGCGTGATCAACAGGCTGAGACTCTGGAACTCATGGTCGCCAAGCGCACCAGGGAATTAGACCGCCAGTCCCGAACCGACCCCATTACCCAGCTTGCCAACCGGCGGGCATTGAACCAAATGCTGCAGGCAGCAGCGCTGAGCGGCGCGGGTGCCGGTCTGCTGTTCATTGCCCTGGATGACTTGGATAATGTCGTGAGGCTACACGGCTACGGTATTGCCGACCGCTTGATGGTGCATATCACTCACCAGCTTTCTGCTCAGTTGGATCACCAGTGCGAGCTGGGACTGTGGGGCGGAAGCGAGCTATTGGTCATCGCCGCCAATACTGAGCGTGAAGAACTTACGCTGATGGCTCAAAAGCTATTACGCTGCTTCGACCATGACCAAGCGCTGGGTGACCTTCTGTTACCGCTGAATGCCCGTATTGGTATCAGTTGGTCACACACTCACTTCGACACCGAGCGCCTTGTACACATGGCGGCATTAGCACTACCGCAAAGCGGTTCGCTGCGAATTCAAAGCTATGACGAAACTCTGGAGGCGCAACAGCGCCATCGCCTGCATCTTCAGCAAGCCATTCGCGGAGCGTCAGCGCGTGGCGAGATGTCGCTTGCGTTTCAGCCAAAACTCTCATTAATCACTCAGCGTATCATCGGTGCTGAAGCCCTTCTGCGCTGGCACCACCCTGAGCTGGGCCATGTCTCACCAGCGGACTTTATCCCCCTGGCAGAAGCCAGTGGAGAAATTCTCTCAATTGGTGAATGGGTGCTGGAGGAAGCGATGAGGCACATCGTCGCATGGCGCGCCCAGGGATTGCTAAATGATGAGTTTCATATCGCGGTGAACGTGGCGGCACGCCAATTGGCACGCAAAGACTTTGCCGAAAAACTGCTCGAACGGCTTAATGCACACAACATCCCCGAACGTTTTTTTGCGCTGGAAGTGACCGAATCGGGTTTAATGAGCGACATGCAAAATGCCCGTGTACAGCTTGCCCAGCTTGCTGATGTCAATATTGCCGTGGCAATTGACGACTTCGGTACCGGCCACTCCTCGCTGGCTTATGTGAAAACACTCCCGTTCACAACGTTAAAAATTGATCGCGCCTTCGTTATGGATCTAGAAGAAGACGCAGTAGATCGCCATCTGGCACTGACCATTACGCAGCTTGCCCATGCGGTGGGCTGTGACGTGGTGGCTGAAGGCATTGAGACCTCTGCCCAGGTAGACTACTTACGTTCTATTGGTTGCGAAGCAGCACAAGGGTATTACTATGCACGCCCTTTACCTGCCGATGAGTTTTTCGCATGGTGTAAGAAATGGGCATCCAACCAACACTCGCCCCCTGCCACGGAGTCTGTTAATGGCGCATGATCTGCTTGACCGCTTACGCGAACGTCTGGAAGAGTTGAACCGCTCAGAGCGCAAAGTCGCCAACGTGATATTGGAAGACCCCGCCGCCGCCACCAGCCTGAGCATTGCCAGCCTAGCCCAGGCGGCCAGCGTCAGCGAACCGACAGTCAACCGGTTCTGCCGCAACTTCGGCGCCAAAGGGTATCCTGACTTTAAAATCAAGCTCGCCCAAAGCCTTGCTGGCGGAACCCCCTATGTCACCAGGGCAGTGGAGCCCGGTGACAACGCCACGCAATATACCCATAAAATCTTTGGTGCAACGATTGCCGCGCTGGATGAAGCCCAGCGTGAAGTGGATATGGCGGCCATCGAGCGTATGGTCGACTACCTCACCCAGGCCAAACAGATTCATTTCTTCGGACTTGGCGCGTCAGGGGCCGTCGCCCAGGATGCCCAGCACAAGTTTTTCCGCTTTAACCTGCCCGTAATGGCCTATGTTGATGTGCTCATGCAACGGATGGTGGCAGCTGCCTGCCATACCGGGGATGTGGTGGTGATTATTTCTTACACGGGACGCACCAGGGAGCTGGTGGATATCGCTAAAATAGCGCGTGAAGCGGGAGCCGTCGTGCTTGGTATTACGGCGCCTGACTCCCCCCTTTCACAGGAGTGCACCGCGACTCTTGACGTGTCGACCCCCGAAGACACCGACCATTACATGCCAATGACCTCACGGGTTATTCAGCTTACGTTGATTGATGCGCTTGCCACAGGTGTCACGCTGCGGCGTGGCGAAGACTTCCTGCCACACCTGAAAAAAATCAAAGACAGCCTACGCGACACCCGCTTTCCTGTTGAAAAATCAGGCAAGTAGCGCATAGTCCGAGGTTACCGTTAGCCTAGATACCATCTCTCCTAACCAGTCACAAACAACCCATTAGGTGGTTTGCGACCGATATTCGGTTTGGGTCTTGAGGATGCCATAGGCGATGTGGATTAGCTTCCGCATCGCCGCCCCCAAGGCC
>NZ_JALPZO010000145.1 GCF_023507745.1 Vreelandella olivaria
AGCAGGCGCGGAAATCACCCTCAACGCAGGTGGCAGCTTTCTGAAAATCGACCCCAGCGGGGTCACCCTGGTTGGCCCACAGGTCAAAATCAACTCCGGCGGCAGCCCCGGCAGTGGTCGCGGGCAGACAGCACAGGCACCGCAACTGCCTGTGGACGCTGAAGCCGAGAGCCATCAAGCCATTGCCCCCATCAATCGCCCCGCACAGCTTCGGGCCATGTTGAAGGCGCCTGCCAGTTGTGAAATTTGCGAAACGTCTGGCTCGGGAGGGCACTAGATGTCGCATATTTCGACCGCCACCCACGCACTTATTGACGGGGTATGCTTTCCAAACGCTTATCAGCGGCTCTATCAGCGTGATGATATAGAGGACATAGAGCCTCTGTACCTGACCACCCGCTGGGCGTCGCTCGCAGAGTACGGCCCCATTCTGGTCAAGCTTAAAAACACCAACTTGGTTGATGAAGCGTGCAAGGCAACCAGTGACTCCCTTTATCGCTCGCTGTCTCTATTGAGTACGCCAGCCAGTACGCTAGACCTGAGCCATCATCTTCGCCATTTCATTACCTTTAAGGGTGTAGAAGGACAAAGCAAGCTATTGCGCTTTGCTGACCCTCTGGTGGCCCGTCATTGGCTGTCGAGTTACGGCAGCCCCCTGCCCGCCGTGCTGATGGGCCCCATGGCAGCATGGTGGGTAGCGAACTGGGCGCCTAACTGGGCAGAGTCATACCCACTTAGATGGCAAGCATTTCTTGCCGACAGCATGCCCGCAGCCGACACCATCGCCTTATCAGATGAGCTTCCCCCCATGGGGCATGCCCAGCACGCCGCATTGGATGCAGTCACACGCTGGCAGCTAAAAGAGCGATTAACGGAGTACTTGGCACAACATTCTGCCGCCCAGTGGGAGCGTCTGCCCATGGAAGAGCGTGGCCAGTGGTTAGACAACCGCCTGAATGACGCTAGTGCCTGGGGAGCCACTACCGAGCGCCAGTTGGCAATATGGCTAGGTCTCGCTCTGCAGTGGGGCAATCACTTTATGACCGCAGGCGAGGGTCTTTACGCTCATTGGGTAAGCCACTCCCCCAATGCCATACGCCTTTCCCGGCAAGAGCAGTTGAAGGCCCTTGACACCTGGAGCCGGACCAACGCCACCACCCTAACGACCACCGACGAGGAACCCCATGGCTAGTACGGATGCACAGGCAGAAGCACGTGATGCCCTGTTTGATGAAACCCCCATGGGGGCAGGTGTCTGTCCTCTGCTGCTGGACGTTACACTCTTCCCGGTTCGTTATGCGATTGATGAAGCACCTGCCCAGGCAGGGGAACCTGCGCCGCATCCCCTGGCAGACCAGTGGCAGGGGCCGGAATACCCCTCCCTGGAAACCCGCGGCTACACACTACGCCAACTGCGTGACGGCTGGCTCTATGTGTGGTGGGAAAACGAAGATGGGTCTCACCTTGATGAGTATCGTGTGGAAGGAGCAACGTTCAATGATGCCCCTCACCTGACCTGCTCTACTTGCACGCCCATAGCGCTGGCCTACTCCTCCATACAATGGACTGAACGCATTCAGCAACACATGCTGGACGATGCCCAGGCACGCCAACGCATTATGCGTTCTGTCGATCTTATGCAGGCGCTGACAGCCACATCCGACGGTAGTCTCGCGGCCCACGCCGGCCCTTTGACTCAACTGGCTGAGCACGTCGCCGATATCACGCCAAATGGCGCGACTGACGGCTTCACCACCACGACCGTATCCACCATCGACAGAGAGGACGCAACGGAAAGTGACGAAAGCGAGAGAGACGATGAAGAGGGTCTCTATCCGCTCCTCGCGGTAAAACCCGAAATCACTCAAAACAGCGTGTTGTCCAAGGTCGATCATCATGACCAGGCGCTCTTCGTAGCCCTGGATGATGATCTGGGCATCGTCAATGACCTGACCATGGCGTTGGTGGGGCGCGAGATAGCGCTAGAGGCCTTTCTGGATGAACATGGGCACCGGCTGGAAACGGCACAGGTCGTCAAAGCACTCTGTTCGATCGATATCGATGATTTGATCAGTGATGAGGTTCGCCATGACCCGGCTCGCTATCACCAAGTCACCGTCAAAACAGGCGAGCTGTTCGATGCCTTGAAAAACGTCGGCACCGGCTCTGACTATACCCTGCTGCTCAGGCAGCAGCGTGTCAGCCAACTACAAGATGAGTTGATCGAACTTGGCATGGCGAACCCACCCGGTCGTAATAGCACACACTATGAAGAGTGGCACGGCAAAGCGCTTCCTCGCCTGGATGTCCGGCTGGATGAAGCAATAGCGTTCATCACGGAAAAAGGCCCTCAACTTGAACGCCTCCAGGCCCATGTGGAAAACAGCACTTCTGATCTAACCCTATGGCTGGAACGGCTCCCGCATTCTGCTCAAGGGCTATGTTTTGATACGAGTGATGCCGCGCAAAACAACGCCATCCACGAATGCGGCAGTATGGTGATAGAAGTGCTGGGCGCCTCCTCGACAGGCCGGGCCTGGCTGGATAAAACCTATCAGGCGCGCGACTCACTGATCAGCTTTGCCGTATTGAATTTCGACCCAGCCCTTGCCACCGCGTTGGAAACGATTGCCCAGCACTTCATCGAACAGCGGAATGAGGATGGAGAACCCATCGATAAGGGCATCACCCCGACCAGTGTCGTCACACAAATCAACGCTGCCATTGGGATGCTGAAGCTGGAAGAGGTACAAAATCACCCCATTTACCAAAGCCTGGCGCCACACGTGCGTGAATCGTTCGATACGCTTCGCACAGAAATAAGCGGTCCTTCCAAACGGCTGTGGGAAACCATGGCCTATCAGTTTTTGCCCTCATTAAGTGCCAAGGGACAGCTATCGCTGGAAACAGCAGCCAGATCACTGGTGCACACCCTGATGGTCGTTCTGGTGCACCCGGATGTCGCGTCCTCGCAGTTGGTGATAGACCCCGAGTACGACACCAAACACCGTCAATGGCGAGAGCGGGCCTGGCAACTCACCGGCAGGATTCACGACCTGGAGCGCCACCGCCAAAGGGCTGGCTACAGTGCTCAGGAGCGCCAGGCACAGCTGCGAGAGTTAGAGCAGTTGGAGCAACAGCGCTACACCCATGCCTTTGAGGAACCCAAACGCGTGACTGCCGCAGATGACTCCCTCGACCAACGCGCATCGGGCAACCAGCGGCGTGCTCAAAACCTGGCCAGCGCGGGTTATCATGAGCTTCGCGAACAACACCGCCTCAAACTCATGGGCGGTGCCAGCGCCGCTAAACGCCACGTCACCAACCGGGTTAACCAATTAGGCGGCGGCTTAGCCCTCTTAATCGCCAGCCTGAACCTTTATAACTTTATCGATGCAGCGCGCACTGCCCAAACAGACGGCGTGGATGAAGAAGGAATGCGTAAGCTGGCAGCGACAACCGGATTTGCCGCGGCGGCAGTGATAAGCCTATGGGTGATGCCGTTTTGGAACCGTGCGACGAATCGATCCTTCCGATTAGACGGAAAAATGATCCGGCTGGCAGAAGCTTCTACCAAGGTGTGGATGAACCACAATCGAAATGCTGCGTCACGTATGGCCGCCAAACTGGCGACCCGCGTAGGCAGCCTGGCAGCGATTGGAGCGATTGCGGCGGGGCTGGATACATGGCAGAGCTACAATGACGCTCAGAATGCCAGCAGAGGGGCAGAACGTTCAGCTATTTATCTCAAAGTCGCAGCCGGAGTCGGTATGAGCTTTGCCGCTGCATTTCAGGTAGGTGGCGCAATTTTAGGCCGCTGGTTTGCCTTTGCCTGGATACTTGGCCCCTGGGTCTCCGGTATTTTGTTTGCCGCCGGGGTTGCCCATTTGATTGCCTCGCACTATGCCGCCCGCTATCACCGGGCTGGGGTGCGTGGCTGGCTATATACCAGCACCTGGGGCCAGGGGGGCACTGACTGGGACGCCAGCGACGAGGGCCGCAAAAACGAATGGCGTGCCTTAATGGAGCTTCTGCTGCAGCCATCGGTAAAACTCACGCCTATCAGGGAAGTGACCATTGACTCATCGACGATGAGCTACTACGGGGTGGGGAGGATGACCCCCTCGCATCAAGGCTTCTGGCTGCAAATTGCCTTTCCCGCCTTGCTGGCCGGTGAAACGATCAAACTCTCCTCCAATGCCCGCAGCGGCTTTTGGGCTGCTGCGGATAGCTTTGAGCAAAGCCCCTCACAACAAGGCGAGAGAGGGGCAGCGTTACCCGCCGACAGTCACTATAGCCCTGAAGATGTGCGTATCTGGCAGGCCTGGATACCGGCGAGCGAGCAGGCAGCAAACGCCTTTTTTATCCTCACGGTGGATTATTCTGAAACGCTGTTATCGGCCAATGAAGGCCCCGCGCACTACACCTTCTATAAGCCCAGCGCTGCCGCAGGCAAGCGAGAGATTGAACCCAATAATGAAGAGAGCCGCGGGCTTAGCGCGCCTACCCGTTTTGCACTGACGGTTCCCTTCACCTCTAAAGCACAAGGATAAGTGTATGTGGTTTATTCAACCCCAGCAGGACTATATCGCCCAAATGCCCTGGAAGCATGCCGATGAACCGGCGCTAATAAGCTGGCAAATCCGGGCGCGTAATTATAATACCTTTGTGGCAAATATATTATTCAGCATATTTGCGCTTATCAGCTTGGGGGGGGGATATGTAATGTTTCTATTGGGAGAATCATTCCTAACCTCTTTTTTAATGGGGGGAGGGATGTACGTTTTTCTTATTTTACTAGCCATGAGCATGACTCACCAGACCACGATTATTGTCT
>NZ_JALPZO010000146.1 GCF_023507745.1 Vreelandella olivaria
AAACCGCCGGCGACCTGTCGCTCGACATTGCCGACACCCTGACCAATGAAGACGGCGAGATCGTCCACGCCGGGGAGGGCGAGGCACGCATCGTCGCCACGCGCCTGGAAGGCAGCGATGGGCTGATCGTCAGCCAAGGGCAGCTCTCGCTAAATGGCGGCGAGATCGTCCTCGATGGCGCCACCACCAGTGGCGAATCCATCGCCCTGACTGCTGATCACCTGAGCCACCGTCAGGGCGAGATGCTGCAGACCGGTGACGATAGCGACCTGATCCTCGCGATCCAGCAGTCGCTGGATAATACCGACGGGATGATGGCCAGCAATGCCGGCCTCGATATCACGGTCCCGGCACTGATCAATGCCGCCGGCCTGCTGCAGGCGGTGGGCGATATGCACCTGGACACCGGAGGAGTGGATAACCGTGGCGGTGAGATCGCCGGCGGCGGCGCTCTGACGCTCGATACCGGCAGCGGGAGTCTGATCAATCGCGATGGTCGCCTGATCGCCGAGGAGGAGATCGGCATCACGGGGGCGGCACTGGACAACCAGGGCGGCCTGATTGGCGCGGTGCAAGGACCCCTCAGCCTCGAGGTCAGGGCCATGGACAATACCCGAGGCCGACTGGAGGGCACCGGCGACCTGACCCTCGACGTCGCCGGGACCCTGATCAACGACGACGGCGAGATCGTCCACGCCGGTGACGGCGAGGCGCGCATCGTCGCCACGCGCCTGGACGGCAGCGAGGGGCTGATGCTCAGCCAGGGCGATCTGACCCTGGCGGCCCGGGATATCATCCTCGATGGCGCGACCACCAGTGCCGAATCCATCGCCCTGACCGCCGAGCATCTCAGCCATCGCCAGGGTGAGATGCTGCACACCGGTGACGACCGTGACCTGATCCTCGCGATCCAGCAGTCGCTGGACAACACTGGCGGGCAGATCGCCAGCAACGCCGGGCTCGATATCTCCACCGGCGACATCAATAACCAAGACGGCATCCTGCAAGCCATTGCCGACCTGCGCCTGGTTACCGGCGGCATGAACAACCGTCGCGGCGAGGTCGTTACCGCTGGCCAACTGACCATGACCGCCTCTGGCGATATTGACAACCGTGAGGGTGAGTTGATCGGCGAGCAGGGCATCGATCTGCGCGCGGCGTCGCTGGACAACCGTGCGGGGACATTGGGTGCACTGCAAGGCCGGCTGGCGGTGCAGGCCGGGACGCTCGATAACACCCAGGGCCGGGTGGAAACCGCCGGCGACCTGTCGCTCGATATCGCTGGCACTCTGATCAACCAACACGGCGAGATCATCCACGTCGGGGAGAGCGAGGCTCGGATCGTCGCTACTCGCCTGGAAGGCAGCGACGGATTGATCGTCAGCCAGAGCGACCTGACCTTGACGGCCAGTGATGTCATCCTCGATGGTGCGGTCACTAGTGCGGAACGCATCACGATAGACGCTGGGCGTCTCAGCCATCGCCAGGGCGAGATGTCGCAACACGGCGAGGATGGCTCCCTGCATCTGACGATTCGTGGCGAGCTGGACAACCACGAGGGACATATCGCCAGCCACGGCGATCTTCGCATCGACGCCGGTGACCTCGTCAACCACTCGGGCATGCTGCAGGCGGCGGACGACGTGAGCCTGACCAGCGAAGCACTGGACAACCGCCAAGGCGAGATCCTCGCCGGAGGCGCGCTCGACCTCGACGCCAGTGGGGCACTCGACAATGCGGGCGGTCGCATCGTGGCTGCGCGCGATGTCACTCTCTCGGCGGCCTCACTGGTCAACGTCGATGGCATGCTCGCCACGAGGGAGGGCGACGTCACCCTGGATATCGCCGGTGCCATCGACAACCGTCTGGGTCGCCTCGAAGCGGGTGGCGACCTGGTGGCGACCAGCCGCGCCCTCGACAATCGTGACGGC
This sequence comes from Vreelandella olivaria, assembly GCF_023507745.1. Classification (GTDB taxonomy): domain Bacteria; phylum Pseudomonadota; class Gammaproteobacteria; order Pseudomonadales; family Halomonadaceae; genus Vreelandella; species Vreelandella olivaria_A. The sequence goes on from NZ_JALPZO010000146.1 coordinate 1,932, forward strand.
GAGATTGTTGCCACTCGGGTTAATCTCGACACCCAGGCGCACAGCCTGGACAACCGCGGCGGTCTGATCGCTGCCCACGACGCGCTCACCCTGGCCAGTGGGACTCTCGACAACACCGGCGGCACGCTTCAGGCCGGCGGCGACGCCACGCTCAATACCCACGACCGAGCACTGATCAATGCCGACGGTGGCACGCTACTGAGCGAAGGCGTACTGACGCTGGCGGCGGGCAACCTCGACAACACGACGGGGTTGATCGGGGCTGGCACCGGACTTGACCTCCAGGCCGACGGCATCGTCAATCGCCACGGCGGAACGCTGCTGAGCGAAGCTGACATGAACGTGTCAGCCGCCAGCCTCGACAACGATGGCGGTCAGCTCCAGGCGCTAGGCGACCTGATCCTCGAGATTGGCGGCGCGCTGAGCAACCAGGGTGGCCTGCTGCGCGCCGGGCAATCGCTGGTCCTGAGCGCCAGCCAGGTGCTCAACCGCCATACCCAGGGCGACGACCAGGGCATCGAAGGACGCACGGTCCGCATCGACACCGCCAGCCTCGACAACCGGCAGGGCACAATACGCGCAGACCAGCGGGCCGAACTCCAGGTGGACGACGGCCTCGACAACCGCGACGGCCTGATCTCGTCGCTGCACACCCTGGCCATCCAGGCCGACGAGATCGATAACCGCGATGGCACGCTGATCGCCGATCATCGTCTCGACCTGGTGACGGCGCGTCTGACCGGTGATGGTCGCATACTGTCGCTGGGCGACCTGGCCCTGCAACTGGCTAGCGACTTCACCCTCGACGAGGGCGGCGAACTGATGGCGGCGGACGATCTGTCCCTCGTCACCAGCGGTACGCTCGACAACCGGGGCACCATGCGCGCCGGCGAGACCCTCGCCATCGACGCTGCGCGCCTGATCAATGCCGCCAGCGGCGAACTCTCCGGCGACACGACCCGCATCGACGTCGGCCACCTGACCAACCGCGGCCTGATCGACGGGGTCGAGACGCACATCGTCGCCGACGTGCTCGACAACCTCGGCAGCGGACGCATCTATGGCGACTGGCTGGGCATCCAGGCCGACACGCTGACCAATGACAATGAAGACGGCCAGGCCGCGGTCATCGCCGCCCGAGAGCGGCTGGATCTTGGCGTGGGCACCCTGATCAATCGCGACGACGCCTTGATCTTCAGCGCTGGTGACATGGCCATTGGCGGCGCGCTGAATGCCAGTGGGCGGGCAACGGGGCAGGCCAACCAGATACACAATGCCAGTGCGACTATCGAAGCGCTGGGGAACCTTAGTTTGTCTTTCGAGCAATTGCATAATACTAATGAACATTTTGAAACCACGAAAGTGGAAGTAGTGAATGAAAGTAGATTGTATGTAATGCCCTTGTATAGTGATCCCGGTAGTTTGCCGATGGAACGGGTGAAAGTTCCTATGGAAGAATTTGAATACTTATTTGAATATTATCCTCCATATGGTCATTTTATAGATGCTTTCACACATATCCCAACTGGTATCAAGCTGCTTATCTGGGAAGAGTATGATATCGAGCGCATTGAGACGAGAAATGAGGTTGTCAGCTCGAAGCCTGGTGAGATTCTAGCAGGGGGTGATCTAACGCTTAGCGGCGGCGATGTGGTCAACGACAAAAGCCGAATTCTTGCCGGAGGCAGGCTGACCAGTGAGTTAGATAGCCTGGAAAACTTGGATGCAGAGGTAGGTGTTTCTGTCATAGAGCGCGGGACGATGTCCCTCAATTGTGATATAGATTATTGTCCTTTGCATTATTTAGGGGATTATGATGTTTCCTTTGGAGTGAAGCCCTACGAGTCCGAAGAAAGTATCGTAGGCAGCGAATTTCTCCCCATCGCGGAAATCGGTGGCAATAGAAACTATGAAAGCAATGATCTCAGCCTGACTGCGCATGCTGGCACATCGCTCGATGTCTCAGCCCAGGGCAAGCATGATGTGCAGGTGAACCTACAGGCCAACGAGACTGGCGGCGGTATCATCGAAGTACCGGCATTGAATCCACCGACCGTTTCCGCTGATACCAGCCTGGGGCAGGGGAGCTGGCACCCGAGCGATATGGCGAGCATCGAATGGTTGGCTGCCACCCCTGTGGGTTTGTTGCTGGAAGCTATCGGCACCGGTACCGCGACGGTAGCGGATGTCGAACGGCTGGTAGCGGTCCTGGCGAATTTGACTGGGGGTTCCACGGCTATCGATATATTGACGTTGGCAGATCATGCGGTCGATGGGGTGAATATCGAACAGTTGGCACTGGTGTTGGCAGATATGGTGGGAGCCTCCATTGATATCGATGCCCTGGCTTCGACGAATCATTCGATCGATACAACGGATGTTAAACGGCTGGTGGCAGTCCTGGCGGATTTAACTGGGGGTTCCACCGCTATCGATATATTGACGTTGGCAAATCATGCGGTCGATGGGGTGAACATCGAACAGTTGGCACTGGTGTTGGCAGATATGATGGGAGCCCCCACTGATATCAATGCCCTGACTTCGACGAACCACCAGATCGAGGCGTCTGACGTCGAGCGGTTGGCTGCCGTTCTGGCGGACATGATGGGCTCGACGACTGACACAGATATTCTGGTGTCGACAAATCACTCGGTCACGGAGGCGGATATCGAACGCTTGGGCGAGGTTCTGATGGATATGATGGGAGCCTCCACTGATATCAATGCCCTGACTTCGACGAACCATTCGGTTAATGCGATGGATGTCG
>NZ_JALPZO010000147.1 GCF_023507745.1 Vreelandella olivaria
ACCACCACACGGTGCATGGTAACCGCTTCGAACATACCGAAGGCCAGCAGCATTTCACGCTGCAAGGCTCGCTGCATATCAAGGCAGGGCAGGCGTGGTTAAGTGAAAGTGGCCGAGAGCTGCACATCAAAGCGGGCCACAAAGTCGTGCTGGAAGCGAGTGATGAACTCACCCTGAATGCCGGGGGTAGCTTCATCAAGCTGGAGGGCGGCGGCATCACCCTGGTAGGCCCCAAGGTACGCATCAACGCAGGCGGCAGCCCAGGCAACGGCACCGGGCAGGCGGTGGCAGGCCCGCTGCTGCCAGGGCATGTGGCGGCGGAAGAAAGTGAGCACGTTATCTTTAAAGCGCCTGCTGCACTGCTCAAGCAGGACTATGTGTTGCACGAAGCAGCACAGTTGGGCGAAGGCGTCTGCGAAGTCTGTAACGCCAAGGAGACCGTGTAATGGTTGAACACGCTACGTGGCTGATGATTGATGGCAAACTCAATCCAAACGCAGTCTCCGCTTTATATGCACCAGGGATGGCAGCAGAAACCATGCTGTTATTAACCGGCACGGCTTATGAGCCGATAGCCGCTTCAGGGCCGCTGCTGGCACGCCTGCCCAACGGCAGCAGGCTGCCTGCTTATTGGCAAGACAATGCCATTCCTCTGCATTTTGCCTGGCAATTTACCAGCACACTTACATCCTATGAGTTGGCAGCCTACTGGCGTCGGCGTTTACTGTTCAACGCCCCTCAGGGCAGAACACTATGGCTTCGCTATGCCGATAGTCGCGTCATTGCTCGTGGTATTGATCACGACGCCTTTCCAAAGGGGTTTTGGCAGGCGATCACATCATTAAGGGTTTCCGCCAAACACAGCGAGTGGGTTCCCCCTGCACCACTTGAGTCGCCCACCTGGGAAGAACCCAAACAGGATTCGCTGGATGCCTTTTTTACCTTCAACGAGCGTCAACTGGCCTCACTATCGCCTGCGGAGACCGTTTCATGAGTGCTACCCAGTGCCCACTGCTGGCCGCGATTATCCCCGTCCGTTATGCCATAGGGCATCAAGGGCTGGAAAGCCCTTGCCTGGAGGGCGTGCCGCTACCTGAGTTGCAAGGCACCCTGGTGACGCTTGATGATAGCGGGGTGGATAGCCTCCCCTTGCGTTATGTTGCGCGTCCCCTGCGTGATGGCTGGTGCTATGTCTGGCTGGAGAACCAGCAGCGGTTGATTGAATATCAGGTCACGGGCGGCGCATTGCAGGAAACCTCACGGGCAGGCGCCCCCATCATGCCCGGCGGAGGGGCCTATTTGTTTCTGCCCTGCGGCCAAACAGCGGCGATCGCCTGGTCGCCGGTGCCCTGGAGTGATGAGCATTACCGTGCGCTGCAAACCGATGGAGAACAACGTCACCTGTTAATGCGCGAATTCATCCCCGCCCAGGCGCCTCACAGTGGGCCGCTGGAATGGGCCGTAGAGATTCCCGAGTTAAACGCGGTGGAGGAAAATGCGTTTGCCTGGAGCAGTGAACCTCAAGTGTCGCTGCCACGCTGGGAATCCATGATGCCAACGCTTACCCAGGCGGAGGTGCAGGCCGTGGCCATTGTGGACGACCCCTGGGGTGTGGTGATGGAGCTTGCCCATCTTCAGCGCCAGGGCCTGGCGCGTCGCGAAGCGTGGTTTGCCCAAGAGGGCGAAGAGCGCACCCTGGCACAGAACATTCTGGCCCTGGTCAAACAGAACCGGGAGGTATGGGCCAAGCTGCCGCACCTGGCCGATCAACCGCGTATCGAAGAGGCCGCCAAACGCTACGATGCGGACATCGAAGCACTGGAGGCACGGCTCGCCACACTGGTAGACGACTGGCAGCGCTGGATGGAGACGTTCTGGCAAGAGAGCAGCCCGGCAACGCTGGCCGCGGCACAGAGCCATTTCGATCCATCGCGCAATGACGACCACGATGCCATGGAAACGCTGTGGAGCGCGGCGCTGTTAGGGGCGACCCACAGCCAGGGGGGCGCCCTGCTGGTGGAACGGATGCTGGACCCCGCCCACGGGCCAACCTTTACCTATAGCGGCCACTCCCTATGGGTCGCGCTGCTCGGTGTGATGAAGCACCTGCAACTGAGCGATGTGCAACGCATGCTCACCCTGCCTGACTCACTGCCAGCACCTGATTGGGAAACCTGGGCGCATAGCGTCAACCAGCTTTCTGTGCAGCTCGGCAGCGGGTTGATGGCCGCCAGGGAGGGCCTGTTTTTAGCCGTGGGCACCACCATAGGGCCGCTGCTTAAAGAGGCCGGTGCCGCGTCGCTCCAGCAAACGCTGGTGGCAGGCTATTTTGCCGCCGCCCTGGCACGCAGCAGCCAAACCCTGACGGCGGAAGCGGTCTCTATCAGGCAAGTGGCCGACTGGCTCAACGAGCCCAGTGCCCGCGTGGCTGGGGCACCCGCCACGTTGTCTTCGCTACGCCCCGAGCTATTTCAGCAGTTGGAAAACCGCCAAATGACCGTACTGCGCCTGGCGGCCAACGAGGCCACAACGCCTGTGCCGCCAAGCGGGCTGTTCTCGCGGGCGCTCACTGAGGCACCGCTGAAGAGTGTATTGGTGCTGCTCAATGGGGCGATGCTAGTCAATGCAGGAATAACCCTCGCACGGGGTGATCGCTCAATTGATACAGGAATATCAATTGGCTCAGGACTCTTCGGCACCGCAACGGCCACAGCAGCCATCTTCCAACACTTTGCCCAGGTCGATGCCCAGGACCTGCGTTTATCCCAAGGAATGTCCACGGTTTGGCGATCTGAATTTGATAAATTCCTAACATCAGGGCAAATCACCAGTGGCGCCCTGGGCATTACCGCGCTATTTGATGTGATCTATTTTGGCCGTTTAGCCTGGGAGCGCTACGGCCAGGGCGACCTGGATTCGGCTACCATTGCCACCGGGATGAGTGCGGCCAGCGCCGGCCAGTCGGCACTGGCCGCCAGGGCCTTTATCCACTATCGCCGTGCCCAGGCGGCACTCCGCACGGGCCAACTGGTGCAGGCCGCCAACGTGGCCTCGCGGGCAGGTAAGCCGGGCTTGATGCTGGGGTTGACGCTGCTGATCATCGCCGGTGCCGTTAGCCTCTACTACACCCGCGAAAACCCGCTGGAGCAGTGGCTGCGCAATACCCGCTTCGGCACCCACCCCGCCGCCTGGGCTGGTGATCTGGAGCAGGAGCTGGATGCACTCTATCGGCTGCTCTATCAGCCACGCCTACGCCTGGAACGCAAACGGGTCTGGAACCATCGCCTCACTACCCAGCATACAGCGGTGTGGCTGTATGTGGAGTTTCCCGCCGCCGAACGCTTCCCCGGTATGTTCACCCTGGAAGCCACCGAGCGCTGGCGGGCGGGCTGGTGGGGCAGTGAGCGGCGCTCAGCGCTGTTAACAGAGCAGGACTTCGAACTGGATATCGGTGGCCGCCACCGCCGCCCGGTGTATCGCAAGGTGTATCACGCCACCCCGGAGGACGAAACCCTGATCAGCCTCTCGGGCACGCTCCACTACCGCCCCTTCCCGGAGCTAACGTTGTCTCCCATCGCCCTGGAGATCAGCTAGGTTATGCAAAGTATAAAAAACACCTTCGCCACCCTCTCACAGCAGCTTGGGCTGGCCGATGAGCTGATGGTACTCTCGCCCAAACGCCGGGCCGCCCGGCAGCCCATGCAACTGGGTGAAGTACAGGAGCAAACCGAGCACTACCTGGACCTTTCCAGCGGCGCCGAAGAAGGCAAGGGCATTTTTACCGGGGTATGGGGGATGGGGACAATCTATATATTCTTGATCATGTCGCCAGTCATCTTTCAAGATTGGGAGGGGGCGCTTTACGTCTTCACTTACACCACTGTACTGGTTGGGATTACTTTTGCTGTCTTTCTGCTTGAAGTCTTCTGGCCCGCCTCCTCTCCCCTGCGTTTTAATCGCCGCACCCGGGAAATCTATTTTCAGGATAAGGGCAAGCTCTACCACGCCCCCTGGGATGAGGCCGTGGCCTGGATGCAGGAGAGCCGCACGGTGACCCAATACACCGGCGCCATGACCGAAACCCCGCTGCAACTGCTGCTACAACGCTATAACCACCCCCAGGATGTGATTGCCCTGCAACTCAATCTGCCCATGGGCCGCACCGCGGAAACCCAGGGCATGTTATGGGAATACTTGCGCTGCTATATGGATAACGGCCCCTGGTTCGATGAACAGGGCAACCCGCTCACCACCTCCAATCGCGAGCAAGCACTGGAAGGGTACCGGCGACGGCAAAAGAAGGCCACATTAGATCTCGAACATTACCGTAAGCTCGTACAGGATGGCATTTTTTCACCGGGGCGGGCAAGAGTGCGGATTTTTGGTGCTGCTTTATTTTACCCATGCTTGTTAATCCGCGATATCACCGCCAAATATGCCCGCCAGCGGGCCGCTACCCACCAGTGGCAGCCGCTGGTTAAAGAACGTTGCCACCCGGATGGTCCCACCACCCGGCTGTATGATCTGGAAGTCGCCAAGG
>NZ_JALPZO010000148.1 GCF_023507745.1 Vreelandella olivaria
GGCCTCGCTCTCTGCCAGTACGGCGACGACGGTCACGGCTTCGTCGGCGTCCTCTTCCCAGCGCCGGGTGCTCGGTGAGTGGGCCATCACATGGCAGCGGGCGACCCAGTAGTCGGGCACGACCATGAATTATCCCTCTTCCAACGGGCAGTGGGAAACGAAGGGGCTGCCTTCCCCTGCGGCGGCTTCCAGCATGCCTGACAAGGTAAGAGTGAAGTAAAGGCCATGACCAGTTGCCATCGTAACGCTCCCCCGTTTATTCAATGAACCAATGATAAAGTGCTCAGAATAACGAGTTATTGCAGCGGCGCAACCCCTTGATATAACAGAGAGCAAATGTCTTACAGCGTGTAAGAAATATCTTACAAAACTGTCAGTGATAACTTACAAAACTCACTCTCAGTGACACTTAGAGAACAGAGTCCGACGCCCAATTCCTGCACACATCTATCAAGTAGTTTGAACCCCTCGTCGTATTGCCTTCTCATAAAAACGCCCCGAAGGTTGGATTGGGTATCCCACCTTCGGGGCGCAGTTCAGAGCCTTTGGAACGTTTTTTTAGACGCCACACGGATTGCTTAAGCCGCGATAGTGTCGCCCATTTTCTGACGCAGCTTCTTCATCGCATTTTTCTCAAGCTGACGAATACGCTCGGCACTGACACCGTAGACATCGGCCAGGTCGTGCAGCGTTGCCTTGTTATCCGTCAACCAGCGGCGTTGTAAAATATCCCGCGACCGCTCGTCCAGACTCTTCAGCGCGAGCTGAAGACGACGCGTGGAATCTTCTTCAAAATCGCTGTCTTCCAGCTGTGTAGCAGGGTCAGCAGACGCATCATCAAGAAAATGAACAGGCGCCTGATAGGTGCTTTCTTCATCATCGTTTGGTGAACCATCGAAACCGGCATCGTATGCCGACAGGCGGCCTTCCATATCGCGCACAACCTCGGGTTTAACGTCGAGGTCTTTGGCGATGGCATTGACTTCATCATTATTCAGCCATGCCAGACGCTTTTTGGCACTACGCAGGTTAAAGAACAGCTTACGCTGGGCTTTGGTGGTGGCGATCTTCACGATCCGCCAGTTGCGCAGTACAAATTCGTGGATTTCCGCCTTGATCCAATGCACGGCAAATGATACCAGGCGAACCCCTTGATTGGGGTCAAAGCGTTTGACCGCTTTCATCAAACCAACGTTACCTTCCTGAATAAGATCAGCCTGGGGCAGGCCATAGCCCGAGTAACTACGTGCAATATGCACAACAAAACGCAGGTGCGAAAGCACCAGACGACGTGCAGCTTCAAGATCCCCTTCATCGTGGAGGCGGAATGCCAGCTCACGCTCTTCCTCAACACTCAGAACAGAGATGCTGTTAACCGCTTGAATATAGCCACCCAGGTCATGCCCTGGAGAAAGCTGACCCACCGGTAGAAGACTAGTGCTCATGTGCAGATGGTCTCCCTTAAAACCTATCGTGGTCGGCGTACTGGCGTCACAACAGCCAGACGTCCTCTATTAACGCTAAGACCTTAGCTTAAGCATAAGGTTCAGACTGCCAATGCATCTGCTAAGAACCTAAATTTGGGGGTAATCCCCCCCTTCATACCCGCCTGACATACGCTATCAACGCGGACGTATACTGGAAAGGTGGCGAGTCACGGCTAACCATGCCCCCAACCAGCCCAATAGTGTACTGCAAGATAGCAGAATTGTAGAGCCTGTCATATCCAACTGTGGCAATGTGAAACTGGCGCCATAACTGGCAGCCAGGGCCGCGACCGGCATCGAAAGCCAATGGTTGCCCAGCCCCAATAGCCCTAGCGCCAGCAACCCGCCGCCAACCCCATACCAGGCGCCACTGTACAAAAAAGGGCGACGAACAAACGCGTGGGTGGCGCCAATCAACATCACCACCTCGATTTCACGCCGACGGTTCTCAACAGCAAGGCGTATGGTGTTACCCACCACCAACAGTACACCCAAACCAAACAATGCCCCCAACGCCAGTGCAACACGACGACCAAGATCAGCCAGATGGCGCAGGCGCTCTACCCAGGCTAAATCAACCCGTACCTCATCCACACCCGACAACGTTTCAAGTCGCTGAGCCAGCTGCCCCATGGCATCAGGTTCAACACTCTGGGGGTAAATCACGATACTGGCGGGTAGGGGGTTATCTTCAAGCCCTGCCAGCACATCATCCAGGCCGAGCGACTGCTGAAACTCAGCCATCCCCTGCTCTGCACTAATCAGGCGTGTTTGCACCACTCCGGCTTCCGCCCCAACCGCCTCCTCAATACGGGCGGCCTGGGCCTCATCCACTGCTGTTTCCAGGTAGACGGTGAGAGTGGCGCTCTCCTCCAGCTCTGCATCCAGCAACTTGGCACTGTCCAGCGTCAGCCAGAGAGCCGCTGGCAGCACCAACGCAATGGCGATAGCCAGCATCGTCAGCAGGTTACCTAAGGGATGACGTACCAGACGCAACAGGCTGTCGATAGCCATTGCCCGGTGATGTCGCCCCCACGCGCGCAGTCGGCTGATAAAACGCGTCTGTTGTGAGCGGGCACCACGACGGCCGGTGGCTTCCGGCGACGCCTTAGGTCGGTGTTTAGGAGCCAGGCGCTTACCCCGCCGTGGGGCCGCACCTGTTTGACGGGGTGTGGCGGCACGCTTCATACAGCGCCCTCATCGGCTACCAGACGGCCATCCCGCAAGCGCAGAATACGATGGTGCAAACGGGCAATCAGCGCTAAATCATGGCTGGCGATCATGACGGTAGTGCCGATACGGTTAAAATCTTCAAAGAGCCCCATAATATCGGCCGAGAGCTGTGGGTCGAGGTTACCTGTGGGTTCATCGGCAAGCAGCAATGCGGGTTTATTCACCACGGCCCTGGCAATGCCTACCCGCTGCTGCTCACCACCGGAAAGTTCTACTGGCAGTGCCTTTTCGCGATGCAAAAGGCCAACTTTATCCAGCGCTGCTCGAACGCGTCTCGCCGCCTCCCTCGGCTCCACGCCCTGGATTTCCAAGGGCAATGAGACATTACGAAACACGCTGCGATCAAATAATAGCTGATGGTCTTGAAATACCACACCGATCTGACGCCGATAAAATGGCACCTGGCTGGCGTGTAGCTGCGCAATATCATGCCCGGCCACCAATACCCTACCCCGACTGGGTTTTTCCAGGCGCATAATCAAGCGCAATAGAGAGCTTTTGCCCGCGCCGGAATGGCCGGTCAGGAACACCATTTCGCCTCTTGCGACGCGGAAGTTGAGGTGTGCCAGCGCTTCAAAGCGCCCTCCATAGCGCTTTCCCACATGCTCAAAGGCAATCATCCGCGGCTATCGTCCCCTTGCCGGTCAAACAGCGCATTAACGAAGTCATCAGCATTGAAGGGACGCAAATCGTCCAACCCTTCTCCCACGCCAATAAAGCGAATAGGCGTTTCAAGTTGCTTGGCCAGGGCGAAAATAATCCCGCCCTTCGCCGTACCATCCAGCTTGGTCAGAGTGATACCACTGATGGGCACCGCATCATTAAAGGTACTGGCTTGGGAAATCGCGTTTTGCCCGGTTCCCGCATCCAGCACCAGCATGACTTCATGGGGGGCAGAGGCATCCAGTTTCTGCATCACCCGATGGACTTTTTTCAGTTCCTCCATCAAATGACTTTTGTTATGTAAACGACCGGCCGTGTCGGCGATCAGCACATCCACGCCACGCGCCTTGGCGGCCGCGACGGCGTCGTATATTACGGATGCACTATCAGCGCCGGTATGCTGGGCAATGACCGGTACGCTGTTGCGCTCCCCCCACACCTTGAGCTGCTCCACCGCCGCGGCACGGAAGGTATCCCCGGCCGCCAGCATGACGCTTTTACCCTCGCGCTGGAATCGCTGGGTCAACTTACCGATCGTGGTGGTTTTACCCACACCATTGACACCCACCACTAAAATCACGAAGGGGCCGTCACTTTTCTCAACACTCAGTGGTGTCGCCACAGGGGCGAGCATGGCTGCCAACTCTTCCTGTAAGCCGCGATATAGCGCCTCGGGGTTGTTGAGTTCCTTACGGGAGACCCGGCCTTCCAGACGCTCAATAATTTCGCTGGTGGCCTCAATACCCACATCCGCCATGAGCAGTTGGGTTTCCAGGTCTTCGAGCAGCTCATCATCAATCTGCTTTTTACCTAAAAACAGATCAGCAATACCATCGGTTAAATTGGCGCGGGTTTTCCCCAGCCCCGATTTAATCCGCGCAAACCACCCTTTCTTTTCACCATTTTCTGCCACCGGCTTTTCTTGTAAGGCCGGCTTGGAAGCTGGCTCTGGCTCTGGCTCTGGCTCTGGCTCTGGCTCTGGCTCTGGCTCTGGCTCTGGCTCTGGCTCTGGCTCTGGCTCTGGCTCTGGCTCTGGCTCTGGCTCTGGCTCTGGCTCTGGCTCTGGCTC
>NZ_JALPZO010000149.1 GCF_023507745.1 Vreelandella olivaria
CGCACATAGGCTTCGGATTCGCCAGACGCCAGAGCCAGCTCTGCAATCATGGTGGATGAGGCATTCATCAACGCATCGTTATTTTTTGCTTCAAACAGAGCATACAGCCGACGATACTCACGGGCTAAACTATCCCGGGTAGCGTTGCTATCGCTTAATACATCACCTTCCTCCCAGCACCAGGTGGGCATGATTTGACGATTATTAAACGGCACAACTAGCTGAAAGTGCCCCCCTCTATCGTTCCAACGAATATCACTCGCGACGACACGTAACGGTGCATTGCCGTCTACGTCAACCACTTCTGGCACAGCATTGTCTAGCCCAGGCCGCATGACGACTTCGAAGGCGGTTCTGGCGTCGATATTAGGATTTTGCTCCGCCTCCCAATATTCCATAGAGAGGCGGATCTCATCCTCTTCCTTGAAAGGGACTGGCCAAGCATAAAACTGGACTTCGTTGCGGCCATGACGAATATACTGCGTGACTGGCAACATCGTATTCTGCGCGCTTGGCACGCCTTTAAAATCCAGCATAATGCCCTGTATATGAGTGCCGGTGGCCAGCCCATTAACACTCCAGCGAACGCCAAACTGATATTCTGTTTCCTGTGCCATTGCGTACGCACTCATCAGTGTTAATACCAGTAATAGCCCTACACGCCCAATCCGTCTCGCCATCACGTCCATCCCTTGCTTATATACGACGCTCATCTTTCTTATCACGGCTGCACCTTGGCGCTGCTGGAAGCGGTGATGATCTCGCCGCCGCGGTCGGTCTGCCATCGGTGGTGGAACTGCTCGCCCCTTCAATGATGGTGGCGCCGCAGCCATGGGTATCAAGTGAGCTGTCGCCCACCCGCGCCACCGGCTGGCCCTCTACCAAAGAGGGCGAGCCGGAGACGATTTTCGTAGTGCCATGGCCGGGGATGGGGCAACGGTGTAGGTCGCCCTTGCGTGCGATGGGTTTCATCGGCAGATTTCCCACAGGCCATCGCGGCGGATAAAGTAAGGCCTTACTCTGCTTGAAACATCATTCTCTTGAACATGGTTGAACCTTATTGGAACTTGAACCCCTTCTGTGGTTAGCCAAGCCACACGATTGTCTGCCCCCAGGTTTAACGTCATGGGTTCTTCAGGGAAGTCGTTTAACTGGTAGAGATCCGGGTTGTCGAAATACATGGTGTAGCTGAACCGGTCCCGCACGTAGGCTTCCGGGGTGCCCGAGGCCAGGGCAAGCTCTGCTGTTCTGGTGGACGCGGCGTCCAACAAGGCTTCGTTATCGCCTGCCGCAAACAGCGCATGCAGTCGGCGGTACTCGTGGGTCAGGCTATCGCGGATCGCATCACTGTCTCTTAGCACATCACTGTCTTCCCAACACCAGGTGGGCATCGGTTGGCGGTTAGTGAACGAGACTTCCAACGTATCGTAGTCCTCATTGCGAATAAAAAAGATATCGCCTTCTCGCGGCTGCAGCGGGGCGGCCGGGTCTGTTGAGACGATCTCGGCCTTGGCATCTTCCACCCCGGGCATCATCACCACTTCAAACGCGATGCTGGCGTCGGTATTGGGGTTCTGGTCCGGCTCCCAATATAGTAAAGAAACGCGTATTTCATGCTCAGGATCATACTCGTATGGAAATGTATTTAACTCAATGGTATTTTTACCATTTTTGATATATTGGCTGATCGGTTGGCGACGATCAAAATGACTGAAGACGCCGGTAAAATCGAGCATAATGCCCTGTATATAGAGAGATGACGGTAAGCCATTAACACTCCAGCGAACGCCGAACTGATACTCTGTGTCCTGTGCCATTGCCTGTGCCTCCATGCTGAGTAATCCCGATAAAATAAGCGCGATAAGTGGTTTCATAAGACGGTGTTAATCTCCGTTGTTGAATGCGTGAAAAGCACCCGTCCAGTTTTCTGCCAAGCGATAACTGCGATCCCCGCCACCTGCTTGCCAGCGGGTACCGTCTTCCGTCTCGACCACTTGAGCGCTGCGACGCCTTGTGTTACCACCAACAACTGGCTCATTCCCGCCTGACTCTACATCCGCTTTTTTATAGCTCTGCACACGTAGCACCGCGCCCGCATGGGAGAGTCGGTAGCCCCACTGGCCGTTCTCTATGGCAATCGTGATACTGCCTTCCGTCTCCACCTGAACGCCGTACTTGAACACGACTCGCTCGGTAAACAGGCTATCGAAGTAGCCCATCATGCCGCCACTGACCAGTGCGCTTAGCGTGATGCTCACTTGCCCTTCCGGTTTTTCGAAGGCGTTGGCTTGTACGTTGTAGGTGGCGCGGAGCATATGGTTGCCTAGCTGATCTTCCGTGCCCTGAGGGCCAACCCCCAGCCCGACCTCCATGAATAACGCGGGCATAAACTGACCCTGTGCAAAATACACATCAAAACCGCCTTCGACACTTTCCAGAAATGTGACGAGCGCGCGCCCTCCAGGGGTTCCTCTGGCGGCGAGCTTCAGGGCCTCATAGATATCGAGCCGGACCCCACATTCATAGGCCAGGGAAAGCCCGGGGGTAATCTCCCAACTCGTGCCGGGGCCACCCTGTTCCTCGGCCTGCTCGGTGGTGGCGCCCAGCATCAGCTCCGGGCCACGGGTGTAGAAGCTGAACAGCTTATTGCCGTCATTTTCCGTGCCACTGAGGTGTTGGGCGATACGTTGCAACGCATCGGTCAGGGTACCGATAAATCGTTCAACCGTGCTTTGCTGTTGCCGTTGGTTCTCCGCTTGTCGAAGCGAGGGGCCGGTGTCGTAGGTCACGGTTTCGCTGGGGCTTGTGCCCACGGTCATCGTTCTGCGTTGGGCGCCGCATACAACGGTCAGGTCGGCGTGGATACCCCACCCTTGCCGCGCCGTGACCTGCCTGACTCGCGATCCCAGGCTCTGCTCTGCGGCCAGCATGCGCCCTTCGCTTTTTTCAACCGGGCGGGTATCGATGCTCGGCGGTGCGATGGTCACCAAGCCATCGAATTTGAGTTGCGGCAGGGTCACCGTGGTGAAACAGAAGTCGTTGGTGCCGTCATAGCTGATCCGGAAGGGCTGCTCGTTGACCATGGCGGTACGGTTCATGATGATATCCAGCAGCATGACGGCCGTTTTGAAGGCGAGTTCCACGTCCGGTGGTATCAGGCCCATGAGCACACCGGGCAGGGTAATGGGGGGCACAGGCTCGGTCATCACGGTAAAATCAACGGTCGTGGTCGCTCCCGGCCTGAGCGCGGTGCCGCCCAGTTCGTCGGTCCAGGTCAGGGTGTGTTGCCCATGCGGGCAGCCATCGTCCAGCGTGATCGTTATCTGGCCGCCATCCTTGAGCCGTGTACCGGTAAAGAAGTCTTCCAGGGTGCCTGCACCGGTGACAAACTGATCCGCCACGAAATAAATGTTGCCATGCGTATCGACCAGTTCTCCTTCCCCTTGTAACGTTACCCGTGCGTTTTCACCCCCGTGACAAACGACCTCAACCTTTTCAATACATGGCGTCAGCGAGGCACACTCGACACACACGGCGCCAAAGACAGGGTCTTGGCGGCTTTCGTCGTCGGCGGGTTCTGGGGGAATCGGGCTTTCGGTCAGCGGTTGCCCCCCATTGGCCAAGAAGTCGCTGTAATGGGCTTGGGTGGTGGCAGCTTCCAAGGCGTCACGCTGGACAGGGTCAGCTTGCATGGCGTTTGCAATCGAGCGCAGCGTTTGCACCGAGCTTGAGAAGTACCCCGGTTGGTTTTCTGCTAGATGTGCAATGTCTTCAATACTCGGCTGATAACTCATGGTCGCTCCTCGTCATCGATGGGACGATAGTTGTCGTCGTGCGCTTGGGCGGCCTGATAGGGGGCCAGTAGCGCATGTCGCTTGCGCCCTCGAGGGAGCCAGGCTTCCAGTAGATCCCGTTTACGCCAGGCGGCCATGCGCATGTTGTCAAGTATCTGCCGGGCCTCGGGGTGGCGCTCGGGAAAAGTAGCGCCCAGCTCCATGACACATTTGGCCAGCAGCTTGACCTGTTTTTTGGAACGCAGGCCGTGGCGCTTGCCTAACTCGGTGGCCGTTTCGACGGCCGTCAAACGTTCCTGAGCGTCGGCATGCGGAAAACCGGCGGTGAGTGACCGGGCGAGTGCTTGGCTGATTCTTGACTGCACCCGTTCGCCAAAGCGCTGGTACTCGGTA
>NZ_JALPZO010000150.1 GCF_023507745.1 Vreelandella olivaria
TTTTCAATGGCGTACAGTTTTTTATCTGAAGTCCAAGCGCGTTATCAAAATGCATAACCAGGCAAAGCACGCGGATGTCAAAAGCTACGCTGCGCTCCACTTTTGTCACCGGTGTTTGCGGCGTTAGCACTCTGGCTCTTGATTTGAATAAGGTGATGTAAATGGATTGGGTATCTGAAATTATCTGGCCTTTGTTGATTGCGTTTATGTCGGTTATATTTCGCAAGCCAATTGAGGTTTTGTTCGGGCGTCTAGTCCGGTTCAAGTACAAGGAACTATCTCTCGAGTTTGAGTCGCCACTTCAATTTGCAGGAAGTAGTAGTGATCACTTCATGCGCTATTGGTCTACGGCGGGGGAGAGTAGCAATCTGGATGCTATAGCTAATTTAGCTGCACTGCATGATTTGGGAAAACACAACCATGTATTTCAGAGCCATTTGCAAAAGCGCTAACAAAGCCAATCAGCATCGCGCACTTCGTGCGCTGGACCTCGCTACGCTCGGCCGCTGTTGGCGGCGTTATATCGCAATGAGTTCTTTGGCATTTTCGATGTTTTAGCTACAAAAGATTATAGGTATTTTGTGACACGTGACCTGGATGAAAATATTCTAGCGTTTCCAATCAACATTGGGGCCGCACTAAAGCATCTCCGTCAAGATATGAGGGATGATTGGTTCTATGATGCTGTGCGGTATGAAGATCTTCTATCAAATGGCAAGAACCTTCACGAGATTCTTTCACAAAATCTTGAGATAAATCATGGTGAATATAAGTCTGGCCATAAGGCTATATATGATGTTCCCAAGAGAGCGCTAGGGCTACGGTATACATTGGAATTGGACTTTTATGACAGGTTCCTATACCAAGCGATTTGTAGCTACCTAATTCCATATTTCGATCCGCTTTTATCAAATCGTGTATTTAGTCATCGATACAACAAGTATGGTAAAGAGAAGTATCTTTTTAAGCATCGAATTGAACTGTGGAATTCGTTCGAGAACATTAGCCATCTTGCGTTAGTCGATGATAAAACCCTTTTGGTAACTGATCTTCTCAATTATTTTGAGCAAATATCAATAGATGCTATTGAGAATGCTTTTGTTGAAATGATATCCGAAATTCAAGCAAGTGGGTCAGATAAAAACAAAATACGAAGCGCAGTAAACACGTTGAGGGTATTGCTTGAAAAGTGGTGTTACAGTGAGAGGCATGGTTTACCACAAAATCGCGATGCATCTTCATTTATTGCGAATGTGGTACTTGATGCGGTTGATAAAAGTATGGTTGCAAAGGGGTATGATTACTTTCGCTATGTCGATGATATTAGAATCATATGCTCTGACGAACATCAAGCTAAAAGAGCGCTTAATGATCTAATTTTTGAATTAAGAAAGCTTGGTCTAAATATAAACTCAAAGAAAACTGTAATTCTTGATAAGAATAGTGAAAATATCCAAGAGTTCTTTCCAAGTTCAGATGACACTATGACTCTTATAGATACCATGTGGAGGTCTAAGAGTAGGAAAGTGATCGCTCGGTCGATACCGGTGTTATTTGAGTTTCTACAGAAACAATTAGATGAGGGAGAAACACAGAGTCGCCCTTTTCGTTACTGCATAAATCGATTTAAAACATTGATTTATTCAAACCTTTTTGACTCTAAATCAATTTTGGCCAGTGAGATTGCAGATACCCTCATTCGAGAATTTGATAGGCAGCCAGTGTCTACTGATCAGTTTTGTAAGTTGTTGATGGATTTGGATTTATCTAATGCTCAAAATCAATCAATTGCAGATTTCATAATGAATAAAGATATCGCCATACATGGTTGGCAAAATTATCACCTTATTTTACTTCTGGCATATAAGAAATTCAAAGCTGCTGACCTAGTGGAATACTGTAAAGCTCTAATTAGACAAGATGTTCATTGCCCCGAGGTCCCTGCGTGTTTTATATACCTTGCATCTATCGGGCTTGAAAGTGCAGTTGAAGAATTCATTGAGGATTTTAAGGAAACTTGGCCTTATCAGCACCAGAGATACTTTTTAATTGCGCTTCAGAATACACCAAAGGAAAAACTGAAGCCCATGTTCGGTAAGGTCGGATATCGTCTGCGGGGGACTGTGACTAGACTGCAGGGGAATAAAAGTTTTCAAGGAGATACGGTGTATTTAAGGGATTTCAATACGACACTTATCGATGAAATATATGATGAGATATCTCCGTATGAGTAAGGGAAGGACTGTATATTTCACGTACCAGAAAGATTTTTCTGAAAGTGGCAGGGATCGATATTTTATATATGATGGTGAAGCTTTCACCGAAGTTTCTTCAGAAAATGTTGTTGCACTTAATTGTTTCGTTGTGACTCATGATTTCTGGTTGATTTCGAGCTCGTTATTTAAAAAGCATAATAGCTTGCCCTCAAAAGTTATAGATGTTGTTCTACTGTCAAAGATAGCGATTGGAGTTAAATCGGTAGACGGAGATGTTCAGCCGTGGGATGTATCCAAAACTATTAAACCACTATTTCAGGTTGGTGATGACTTTGATAGTTATATGGATATGTATTATCGGCGCAAAGAGTTGGTTTATGACGTATACATGCTTTTTTCTCACAAGCTTGCTGAATACTTCGAAAAATTATCAATCTTGGCGTTAAATTCAGGAGAAATGGAAAGATTTTATAGTTTGGAGCTGCCTGTTTTTAACAAGCTAACGTTTTCAGCTTGCAGAGGTATTCGAGTAGACAATAGTGTTGTTAGAGAACACAAAGACAATCTTAAATTGGATTTCTATCGGCAGCTTAAGTTGTTCGCTGATAAGCATAAAGTGCTTTACGAAATTCCCAGCGAAGGGGATGTCAGGGAGAAATTGTTCAAGCTAGGATATAACGTTCAGGACTATAGCCTTGAGTTTTTGCTTGATTTTTTGCCTTCGCATGATGGCTACTCCGATGACCTACGAAGCCTTCGGAAGACGAATAAAACATATAGGATATTTAATTCAATTTCGTCTGGTTCTAATCGACTGAGACCGATAGTTGAATCTCACTGGACTTCAACATCAAGAATATACCATAAGTCGCCAAACCTTCAGAACATATCCAAAAAATATCGGAACATTTTTATCCCTGATGAAGGGATGTCTCTTTGTTACGTGGATTATGACCAGTTTGAAGTTGGCATTATAGCAGCTATTTCATCTGATCCAAAAATGAAGTATATATATGAAAATGGAGACGCCTATAACGATTTTTCTGTTCGCGTATTTAATGATGAAGGAATGAGGAAAACGGCTAAAATATTGTTTCTTTCTTATGTGTATGGAATGTCCCTCGAAAACATTGCCAGCGCTGTTAACGGGTTGGGAGGGAATCAAAAAAATGCTCGCGAGTATTTTTCTGGTTTTTCTGTGTTTGAGGCTTGGAAAGAATCGGTAAATAATGAGTTCTTGAAAAATGGCAGGGTTTCGACTATCGCCGCTAATTATTTAAATAGATACTCAGATTCTGAGTTAACTGACAAGGAGAAAAGGATCTCCGTCAATCATGTTATTCAAGGTACTGCCACATATATTTTTAAGAGAGCGCTGTTAGAACTTTCTGAGCTTGAAGGAGTTCAAATACTAATACCAATGCATGATGCTGCTTTATTTCAGCATACAAACCAAGTAGAACCTCATTCAGTGGTTAAAATCTTTGAAGATGTAATGACTAGGGAGCTGTCCGGAAAGGTAGTCGGCAAGGCGTCTATTGAACCATTTTATAAGATAAGTAATTAAGCACATGCAAGTCGAGAGACGATATAACAAGGCGCTGCTGCCGGACAAATTTTCCGCTGCGCTCCATATTTGCCGCAGAGCGCGGCGTTGAGCCTGTAGAAAAACCCCGCTGACGGCTAAGTTTTGGTAGGATCGAGAAAACAGACGAGGAGTGGTCAGCATGCCGCGCTTCAAGGCTTATAACTACGATCAGAACGCCATGGTGATGATCAA
>NZ_JALPZO010000151.1 GCF_023507745.1 Vreelandella olivaria
CACGCTCTACCACCTGTTTAACGGCTTCGATTTTGAATTCTTCAGTGTAACGGGGACGGCTCATGGATCCTCCTAGATACCTTTAGTATAAGGCCTAGAGGTGTCTACGAAACCTGGGGCGATTCAGCCCTATCTCCGAATTTGCTTGAAACATGGCTAGAATTATAATGTTCATTAGCACCCAGCCCTCAGCCCCATACTTTATAACCAGCATCTAAATAATTGATTTAAAAAAATCCAGCGTTGGGAGTTGAGCCAAGCACGCTTGTTGCGAAACGCGAACCCTCATGGGTAGCTAAGCACCTCATACAAAACTGGTTATCCGAACAGCCTTAGGTATTCTTTGCTTTTATGCGGCTTAAGTTGTCGCACCCATACCGTAGCTTATGACACCTCACCCTTCAGGGAAGGTACGGTATGAATATGTTGGTAAGTTCAGCTTCAGCAACCGCAGATGCACAGCAAGAATTAGCGAAGTGGCATGCGGATCGCGCCTATTGGGCAGAAATACTCCCCGTCATGGAGATGCTCAGCAATTTTTTAATTCTAACTCCTGTGCTGCATCAGCAAATAGCCACGGCAAGCACGGATGGCCGACATCTCTATTTTTGCCCTCGTTATAGCGCAAGCCTCTCTGATGAGTCTCGACGCTTTTTGCATGCCCACCTCATCTGGCATTGCGTGGCTGGCCATTTAACCGCCCCGCTTGTGGCCGATCGACATCGTTGGCACCTAGCGTGTGACCATGAAGTCAACGCGCTGCTGATGGCTCTCGGCATACCGCTACCTTTGCATGCGCTGCTATTCCCAGTATGCGTTGGCCGCAGCGCTATAGAGGTGTATCACTGGCTAGAAGGGCACCCCGACACATCTCTTGAAGTGACTACCGACATTCACCCCGCAGCGCTATGGTCGCATTTTCCTAATGCTACTCCAGATCAACGCATGACTGCTCTATGGCGACACCGAGCTCACTTGATCGCCCGGGAGGGCGACGCGCTACCCGATAGAGTCGCTAAGTTTTGTGAGTCACGTTAAGCTTGCATGTTTTCATCATAACGCCCAGGGTTAGCAAATCTATGTCTGATGCTCGCGATACACTTTTTCGCTACTTGACGCTTCTGCAGTTAATTCCCCGCTATCCTGGACGCATTGCCACCCCTGTACTGAAAGAAAAACTCGCTGAGCGCGGGTTTAATATTGACGTACGCTCGCTGCAACGCGACCTCAGCCAGAAGCTCTCTTCGCATTTTCCCCTTGGCTGCGACGATAGTGAAAAACCCTATAAATGGTATTTTGATCGTGATTTTCAGTGCCATTTGCCGGCGTTGGATGTGCCTAGCGCCTTAACACTGGTGCTGGCTGAGGAGTATTTAAAAGGTTTACTGCCGCCTGTCGTGGTCGGACAACTTTCATCCCACTTTACCGATGCCCGACGCCTGTTAGATGAACTTGCTTCAAACGGGCTGAGCCAATGGGCACGTAAAGTGCGCGCTATTCCTAATGGCATGGCGTTAATTCCTGCAGAGCTAGAGGAAACCACTTGGCAAACGGTTGCCCAAGCGCTGCTAGAGCAGAAAGCCATTGATGTCACCTACCTGTCGCGCACTACCGAGACGAACAAGCACTTTACCCTTCACCCACAAGGCATTGTCAGTCGCCATAGCGCGACGTACCTCCTCGCCCAAGTTGAAGGCTTCAGTGACTTGCGCCAGTTTGCGCTACATCGAGTTAAGCAAGTGGCCTTGAGCGATGTGAAATGGCAGGCAACGGAGGCATTCGATATTGATGCCTATATTCAGGGCGGTGCTTTTGGTTACCGGCAAGGGCCGGGTGACGTCACTCTGGAGGCAGAGATCACCCGCTCGGTTGCCTGGTTATTGCAAGAGACGCCCATTGCCGATACACAAACGATCGAAGCCCTCCCCGATAGCAAGTGGCACCGCCTTACTGCCTGCGTGCCTGATGACCAGCAAACTCTGTGGTGGCTAATGGGCATGGGGGCGAACGTCAAAGTGATCGCACCAGCCGCATGGCGTGACACACTTAAAGCGAATGCCGAGCAGGTGCTTGCCCAATACCAAGAGTCAGTCACGACAGCTTAAAAAGCCAAGCCACTTATAAAGGAGATAGCCATGCTCTGTTTTGCTTATGGCTCTAACATGTCGACTCAGCGCTTGGCCGCGCGGATTCCGGCAAGGTTTATGACTACTGCGATGTTGCCTGCCTATCGTCTTGCCTTTCACCAACGTGGAGGGGATAGCTCGGGCAAGTGCGATATTGTACCGGCATCCAGCCAGTCCGCTGTCTATGGCGTTGTATGGGAGGTAGCGCCGCATCATAAACCGACACTGGATGGTTACGAAGGACTTGGTGTTGCCTACGATGAAACCTGGCTGACAGTCACTGACCTTGCGGGTGAAGGGCAATTTGAAGTTCAAGCGTATGTAGGCAAAATCACTTCTACTGGCATGCACCCGTACACCTGGTACAAGCATCACGTATTAAATGGCGCACGAGAACACGGCTTACCGTCAGCCTATGTGCGCGCACTAGAACGTATCGCGGCACATCACGATCCAGACACTGAACGCCATGCACGCGAAATGGCATTGCATGGTTTCAATGAGCTTTTGGTGCGAGGAGCATAATGGCTAATGACGCTCGCTTAATCGCGTTTCATCGTGGCGAAGGGATCGATCATAAAGGCCGCTATCTCAGTGATATCTGGGCGCTCTCGCCCTTCTGGCTGGAACACACCCATGACTATATTCAGTGGCTATTTCCCATTCCCGAAGCAGGCCGCTTTAACGCCTTTGCACCATTGTTAACCTCAGTGGTACAAGCGGCGTTTGAGGGAGACAATCTATTACGCCAGCACCAGCAGCGCTCTCTTGACGTAATGTTGGATTTTTTCGGCCTTGCGCGCGAAGGCAACGCCATTTCCGCACAATCTACTCTTTCCATCCAGTCCCATATTTGGTTAAAAGCCGGCGGCCACAACCACCTGCGCATTACGCGTTTGATCCGTTCGTTATTCTTGTGCCATCAGCCAGAGCTTGCTCGGGCTTTTCAGCGGGCCGTAATCGATATTAGTGATACGCACAAACCACCGAGCTAACTTTTGGTCAGGAAAGGCCGATTCACTTTTTCATCTACGAAGTCACACCAAGAAGCAACGACGTCACCCCATCTTCAGTAGCAGCCGGGTTTAGAGTCAGAAATAACTTTATCGTGTTTTACCACCAGTTGCTCGGCATAGGCTGAAGGTGTCAGCCCACCAAGACTCTTCTTCGGTCTTTCTTT
>NZ_JALPZO010000152.1 GCF_023507745.1 Vreelandella olivaria
GGTTCTTTTGAACCTGTCGTTATCACTGCGACCAGACCCCTTGGGTGTTATAGGGTCAAGCCTCACGGGCCATTAGTACACGTTAGCTCAACGCCTTGCAGCGCGTCCACACCGTGCCTATCCACCAGCTGGTCTCGCTGGGCCCTTTAGGAGACGCTAGGTCTCAGGGATGTCTCATCTTGAAGGGGGCTTCCCGCTTAGATGCTTTCAGCGGTTATCCTGTCCGACCATAGCTACCCGGCAATGCCACTGGCGTGACAACCGGAACACCAGAGGGTCGTCCACTCCGGTCCTCTCGTACTAGGAGCAGCTCTTCTCAAACATCCAACGCCCACGGCAGATAGGGACCGAACTGTCTCACGACGTTCTAAACCCAGCTCGCGTACCACTTTAAATGGCGAACAGCCATACCCTTGGGACCGACTTCAGCCCCAGGATGTGATGAGCCGACATCGAGGTGCCAAACACCGCCGTCGATGTGAACTCTTGGGCGGTATCAGCCTGTTATCCCCGGAGTACCTTTTATCCGTTGAGCGATGGCCCTTCCATACAGAACCACCGGATCACTAGAACCTGCTTTCGCACCTGCTCGACGTGTCTGTCTCGCAGTCAAGCACCCTTATGCTCTTGCACTCATTGCACGATGTCCGACCGTGCTGAGGGTACCTTCGTGCTCCTCCGTTACGCTTTGGGAGGAGACCGCCCCAGTCAAACTACCCACCACACACTGTCCTCGATCCGGATAACGGACCTGAGTGAGAACGCCAATGATGCCAGGCTGGTATTTCAAGGTTGGCTCCGCCCGAACTGGCGTCCGAGTTTCTAAGCCTCCCAGCTATCCTACACAGGCAACATCAGCGTCCAGTGTGAAGCTATAGTAAAGGTTCACGGGGTCTTTCCGTCTAGCCGCGGGTACACCGCATCTTCACGGCGATTTCAATTTCACTGAGTCTCGGGTGGAGACAGCGTGGCCATCATTACGCCATTCGTGCAGGTCGGAACTTACCCGACAAGGAATTTCGCTACCTTAGGACCGTTATAGTTACGGCCGCCGTTTACCGGGGCTTCGATCAAGAGCTTCGGACGAGTCCTAACACCATCACTTAACCTTCCGGCACCGGGCAGGCGTCACACCCTATACGTCCGCTTGCGCGTTAGCAGAGTGCTGTGTTTTTACTAAACAGTTGCAGCCACCTGGTATCTTCGACCGGTTCGGGCTCGGGAAGCGAGTTCCTTCACCCTACGCCGGCGTGCCTTCTCCCGAAGTTACGGCACCATTTTGCCTAGTTCCTTCACCCGAGTTCTCTCAAGCGCCTTGGGATTCTCACCCTGACCACCTGTGTCGGTTTGGGGTACGGTCGCACATGATCTGTAGCTTAGAGGCTTTTCCTGGAAGCGGGGCATCAATGACTTCGACACCGTGGTGTCTTCGTTTCGTGTCTCGGCCTTCTCCTTGAAGAGAGTGGTCCGGATTTACCTAAACCACTAGCCTACTCACTTTCACCAGGACTACCAACGCCTGGCTCACCTAGCCTTCTCCGTCCCCCCATCGCAATCATGTCCGGTACGGGAATATTGACCCGTTTCCCATCGACTACGCCTTTCGGCCTCGCCTTAGGGGCCGACTCACTCTGCTCCGATTAGCGTCGAACAGAAACCCTTGGTCTTCCGGCGGGGGAGTTTTTCACTCCCCTTGTCGTTACTCATGTCAGCATTCGCACTCGTGATACCTCCAGCAGACTTCTCAATCCACCTTCATCGGCTTACACGACGCTCCTCTACCGCGAGCCTGCATCCTTAAGTCTACGCTGTTGATCCGCTCATCCGACTCAACGTTCGGTGGGCGCTTGAACGTCGCTTCGCGACGTTAATCGAATAGCCTTAAGTGATACAGGCTCACCCGTAGCTTCGGTACCTGGTTTAGCCCCGTTACATCTTCCGCGCAGGCCGACTCGACTAGTGAGCTATTACGCTTTCTTTAAAGGATGGCTGCTTCTAAGCCAACCTCCTAGCTGTCTGAGCCTTCCCACATCGTTTCCCACTTAACCAGGATTTCGGGACCTTAGCTGACGGTCTGGGTTGTTTCCCTTTTCACGACGGACGTTAGCACCCGCCGTGTGTCTCCCACGCTGGCACTCACCGGTATTCGGAGTTTGCCTCGGGTTGGTAAGTCGGGATGACCCCCTAGCCGAAACAGTGCTCTACCCCCGGCGGTGATACGTGAGGCGCTACCTAAATAGCTTTCGAGGAGAACCAGCTATCTCCGAGCTTGATTAGCCTTTCACTCCGATCCACAAGTCATCCAAATCTTTTTCAACAGATCCTGGTTCGGGCCTCCAGTTGATGTTACTCAACCTTCACCCTGCTCATGGATAGATCGCTCGGTTTCGGGTCTATATCCAGCGACTGTGTCGCCCAGTTAAGACTCGGTTTCCCTACGGCTCCCCTATGCGGTTAACCTCGCCACTGAATATAAGTCGCTGACCCATTATACAAAAGGTACGCAGTCACAGAACAAGTCTGCTCCTACTGCTTGTACGCACACGGTTTCAGGATCTATTTCACTCCCCTCTCCGGGGTTCTTTTCGCCTTTCCCTCACGGTACTGGTTCACTATCGGTCAGCCAGGAGTATTTAGCCTTGGAGGATGGTCCCCCCGTCTTCAGTCAGGGTTTCTCGTGCCCCGACCTACTCGATTTCACGTGTTCAGATTTTCGACTACGGGGCTATCACCCGCTATGGCCAGGCTTCCCAACCTGTTCGTCTAATCAGTCACACGCTTAAGGGCTGTTCCCCGGTCGCTCGCCGCTACTGGGGGAATCTCGGTTGATTTCTTTTCCTCAGGGTACTTAGATGTTTCAGTTCCCCTGGTTCGCCTCCTACCCCTATAGATTCAGGGCAGGATACTCATCTGTTGATGAGTGGGTTTCCCCATTCAGAGATGTCCGGGTCGCAGGTCGTTTGCCACCTCGCCGAACCTTTTCGCAGGCTACCACGTCTTTCATCGCCTCTGGCTGCCTAGGCATCCACCGTGTGCGCTTCATTGCTTGACCCTATAACCCGAAGGGGTCTGGTGTCTCGCAATGATAACGATTGCCGGATACGCTTGAGACGTATCACAAAACAATTGCATATCGAACATTTAATAAACATCGTTTTCTGTCAAGACAGAGATAGAGATGCTTATATCGTCATTCGATATTGTCAGCATGATATACATTGTTAAAGAGCGACTG
>NZ_JALPZO010000153.1 GCF_023507745.1 Vreelandella olivaria
GGATTTCAACTTTATGACCCACCGCGCTGAAGGCAAAGGGGCACCTGAAGATATCTTTGAAATATTAATGTCAAGTGAAGACTTTGCCAACCTAGGTAAACGCTTTGCTAATTCAACGATTAATTGATAAGAGACAATAGTAAATGCGAGACAATTCAATCTGCAATGATATGTCTTGACCATTTGCACTAAGGAGGCTACTTGACAAAGGAGTGATATCGTAACCAAAGCAATTATTTTCCAATGGAACAATAATCGTAGCGGCAATGGTATGGCAATGTCGTATTTTGTTTAAAAAAGAGGTTACTAAAGTGAAAAAACTTTAATTTATTGGGGAAAGATAGATCATGAAAATACGCATAGTTACGCTAGCTCTACTTGCAGCAGGATCATTGACAATATCTGCAGCAGCTTATGCTGGGCCGCCTGTTAACATCACTTTCAAGCACCTGGGAACGAGCAGTGAGTTAGATGCTGAATATACCATAATCAGTCAAAACGAGTCGTTAACCAACGCACCCAGCACTATTCCAGCAGGGCGTGCCGAGCCCATTGAGCTACGGCATAGCTTTATTGTTATTGATGACAAGTTTGAAGTGACTTATGAGCGTGTGGGCGGAACGGGGGGCTGTGAGTTCTCTTCTCGGCTCTATATGGTGGAAGCAGGCTCATATTACGTTCCCGCATACGAAAGCAGCTCCAATAGAGTAGGAGGCGGCTCTAGTTGCATGGATCGGCTGAGTAACGAGAAGTGGTCCGAGCCTCACCAATACACCGCAACCTTTACGGTCTACTGATCATTGACTGCCCTCGGCCCGGTAAAGCCTAGGGTGCTATTCGTCAATGTATAAACAGAGAAAAGCAGTGAAAACATACTCGTATACCCATGCTAGCAGCCTCTTGAACGTTAATAACCATTATAATGAAAAGATACTAGGGCGTGGCACCATGAGCGGCCACTATATAATTAATGGGAGCTATACTGGATTGCAGGCCGGTGACTCCCCTCTGCTAAAGGGTTCATCCGGGATGGACGGCAGCCTTTCCCTGGCGCGGAGTGACGAGAAAAGCACCGTAGTCAACCTTTCCTCCATGGCTATGGAGATGTCAAAAATTCTCTTGAAGGAAAATGCAGCAACCGTCTCTCCCACCGAGTTCGACACTTTTCTAGAAAAAATGCATGAACAGCTTCAGGAAATGGTCGGGCAGGAAACGGGTAAGGTAGCGGAGATACTGCTGGAACGCCCGGACAGCTTCGACAAAAATCGGCTTTCTATCGCCGAGCAGGCGGCCAACCACCTGATGTCGAAATTTTATAATAGCGACGAGCCGTTCCCCCAGGCATCCTCCGAAAACCCTTTTGCCGAACTGGATAGGCACTCCCTTTCCAAAATAGCCTTTGATGACTCTGGAGACTTTACTTCAGCAGAGCGCCATTTAGCATTTCTGCAGATGACGGAAAACGATACTCACTTCAGAAACCAGGCGCGTGAATTGTACCGCGAAACATATGCAGCGGAAGGTGACTACGGGGGGGGGCCTGACTCGCATGGCTAGGCAGGTCGACGCTAAATTGATCTCTGGCATGACGGAGGCAGAAAGAGCCTGGCGCGGTGTATCGGCAGCTCCCGAAGAAAACAAGCTAGCTCAAGCAGATAATAGGAACCTTCCTGAATTACCCGCCTATACGAATGGAGTAAAAGCATCGCTGGAAAGTTTTTTCGTCGTAGAGGGCGATGAGAACGGGGGTGTGTTGCGCAGCATCGACATCAGAACAGTGCTTGAAAACGAAGAAGAAGGCATGAGCCTGCTAAAGATGGCGCTGCGTAGCCTTGAGCAAAAAGACTCGGAAGAGCGTTAGCAAGACAGCCTCTTCATCACATGGAAAGACATAGCAACTAGGGAGAGTTAAACGATGAAAGTCAATTATTATATTTTTGCATACAATCAAGGAGCTAAGCAAGTATCCAACAACCAGGATGGTAGCGGTAACGTTAACAGTAGTAAGCATTCCAATCATATTAAGACGCCCCAGCCGAGCGAAAGCACTAGCGTCACTATTAGTGGTAAAGCCTTACTATTATCACGACTTTTCCTAACTGAAGACATCACCAGTGAACCACCTGTGCTGCCGGGTTCCAAGGGTATGAATGAGTACGGGATGATGCTCCCTCATAACTTCCTGACTCAGGATGATCGGAATCTACTGGCAGAGATGTATGAGTTTGCTCAGGAGCAAGGGGCAGACCTAAAACACGTGGACAGGCTAGCAATGGACCTTGGAACGTATCGGAAACGTAATGATGGCGCAGCAGTAACAAACTTTAATAATGGCGGTAGTTACGATCTCGAAGGCCGAGTACGAACCGCCAGCTTTACCGATGCAGATGCCGCGACTGTAGAACGCATCAAAAGTAGCGGCGATATTAGCTCTACAAAGTTGGATAAAGGCTTTCTGAATTACATTCTTGATCCAGGCTACGGCTTTACTCACAGCAGTGACTTTGAGTTTCTTGAGCAGATGGTTTCCAGATTTTCAACTAATGGCAACGACACGAGTCCACTCGACCCTAAGTTCTCTACCTTTGTGTATAAGGCAAACAACTACATCATACATACCACGGATGAGCCAGCAGCTGATTTTGTCCGAAATACTACCAATTATGAAGAAGATACTTCACGTGAAGCGCTCATAGCCGATGCCAAAGCCCTCCCTCAACAGATTAATCAAAGCTTGCTTGAGGTTTTTATTGGCAAGAACGATGAAAAAACCACTGAGCGCGGTTTTTTAACAAAACTGTTTGATTGGCTGAAACCATCAGAGAATAGATAAGTGCATCGTCATTTAAACTATCCAAGAGGCTAACACCACGCCTTTGTTGATCCCGCCAGCAAGGCGTCGTTGGGTTCATGTACATAGGCGCTTCATATCGTGATAGTGCCGACCGAATGCGAGCACAACATGATGCCCTTGCTCCATCAGCATGAAACCCCAGCGTGACCGATTCGGTGAAGCACGGGTAAGTCATTGACTTGCCAAGATAGGGCCAACTTCCCATGGTGGGATAATTGGCGCAGCCTTTGGGAATCCGTATAGTGACAGCCTACTCTCGCCAACTGATTGAACACATGCTTCAAAATAACAG
>NZ_JALPZO010000154.1 GCF_023507745.1 Vreelandella olivaria
AGGGTTTCCCCATGACCGTGAAGATTTTCGACACGCCTGACGTTCAAGACTTCCTAAACGCCATCGCCGGCTTTGATCAGGAAGGCGGCAACGACCGCGCCAAACAGATGGTTCATCGCCTGGTCGGTGATCTGTTCAAGCTGATTGATGATTTCGATGTCACTGAAGAAGAGTATTGGGCGGGCGTCAACCTGCTCAATGCCCTGGGCAGCCAGACCCAGTTCGGCCTGCTCTCCCCCGGGCTCGGCTTTGACCACTACCTCGATATGCGTCAGGACGCTATCGACGCGGAAGCCAAACGCACCGGTGGCACTCCGCGCACCATCGAAGGTCCGCTCTACGTGGCCGGCGCCCCGGAAGCCGAAGGTTTTGCCCGCATGGACGATGGCAGCGACCCCGATGCCGAGGTGATGTGGTTGACAGGCCAGGTGCGTGACGTGAAGGGCCAACCGATTCCTGGCGCCAAGGTCGAGATCTGGCACTGCAACTCCAAAGGTGGCTACTCCTTCTTTGATCCCAGCCAGGACGAGTACAACATGCGCCGCACCATCTATGCAGACAGTGAAGGCCGCTACACCGCGCGCAGCATTATCCCCTCCGGCTACGGTGTACCCGAAGGCGCCCCCACGGATGTGGTCCTCAAATCCCTGGGTCGCCACGGCGAACGTCCGGCGCATATCCACTACTTCGTCTCCGCCCCCGGACACCAGCACCTGACCACCCAGATCAATCTGGCCGGCGACCCCTACACCTATGACGACTTCGCCTTTGCCACCCGCGAAGAGCTGGTGGTGCCTGCCGAGCGGATCGACGACCCCGCCGAGATCGCCAAGCGCGAGCTGGACGGCCCGTTCTCCCTCGTCGTGTTCGACGTTGAGCTGGCCACCACCGACGCCCCCGAGCGACAGGTTCGTCACGCCCGCCCACGGGCCAAGGAAGACGACCAGGACCTGGCCAGCCAACTCGCCGGCACCGCCAAGGTTTGATCCGTTCAGCGGCCTTCCACTAGGAGCGCCGGAGGAGGACGAAGAGGAAGTCCTACGCCAGGGGTGGCGTAGGTAGCGCGCCCAGGGAAGGGTCCACAGCGCCTCCTCGCCGTCCGCCACCGGATCAGCTCCGAGCCATCACGACAAGATACCGAGGACCTGGATCATGACCACACAGCTTGATCAACTCGAAGCCCGCGTGCGCGGAGCGGTACAAGACGACCCCAACAACGGCATCTTCCGCTGCCACCGCAGCATGTTCACCGACCCCGCGTTCTTCGAACTCGAACTAAAGCACATCTTCGAAGGCAACTGGCTGTTCCTGGCCCACGAAAGCCAGATCAGCGAACCGGGTGACTACATGACCGTCACCATGGGCCGCCAACCCGTCATCATCACCCGGGACAAACAAGGCGAGTTGCACGGCCTGATTAACGCCTGCGCCCACCGCGGCGCCACCCTATGCCGCCGCAAGCGCGGCAACAAAGGCACCTTCACCTGCCCGTTCCATGGCTGGACGTTTAAAAACGACGGCACCCTGCTCAAAGCCAAAAACGAAAAGGTCGGCGCCTACCCCGACACCTTCAAGCAGGACGGCTCCCACAACCTCAAGCGCCTGCCACGCTTTGAAAACTACCAAGGCTTCCTGTTCGGCAGCTTAAGCGACGACGTGCAACCGCTCGAACAGCACCTGGGCGAAACCACCAAAATCATCGACAACATCGTCGACCAGGCCCCCGAAGGCCTCGAAGTCCTACGCGGCACCTCCTCGTACACCTACACCGGCAACTGGAAGCTACAAGCCGAAAACGGCGCCGACGGCTACCACGTCAGCTCCGTCCACTGGAACTACGCCTCCACCATGGAACGCCGCAACTACGACGCCGGTGGCACCAAAGCCGTCGATGCCGACGGCTGGTCCAAGAGCCAAGGCGGCTTCTACTCCTACGAAAATGGTCACATGATGCTCTGGACCCGGCTGCTCAACCCCGAGGTGCGACCCGTCTACCAGCACAAGGACTGGATCCAGAAACAGTACGGAGAAGCCCGCGCCGACGCTATCGTCAACCAGACCCGCAACCTCTGCCTCTACCCCAACGTCTACCTGATGGACCAGTTCTCCACGCAAATCCGCGTACTGCGCCCCATCGACGTCAATAAAACCGAAGTCACCATCTACTGCTTCGCCCCCAAAGGCGAAGCCGCCGAAGACCGCGCCGTACGCATCCGCCAGTATGAAGACTTCTTCAACGTCTCCGGTATGGGCACCCCCGACGACCTCGAAGAGTTCCGCGCCTGTCAGGACGGCTACCACGGCGCCCTGGCCGAATGGAACGACCTCTCCCGGGGGGCCAAACAATGGGTGAAAGGCGCCGACGACAACGCCCGGGCCATCGACATGAAACCGCTGCTCAGCGGCGCCTCCCCCGAAGACGAAGGCCTCTACGTGCTGCACCACCAACACTGGGTCGACGAAATGCTGCGCGCCATCGACAAAGAACGCAGCCAGTTTATCGCCACCGCGTCGGCCCAAGCGTCCAGCGCCTGAACAAGAGGAGAGTGACATGAGCCCTACCTACCACGACATCCAAGCCTTCCTCTACCGCGAAGCGCGTCTGCTGGACGACCGCGAATGGGACGAATGGCTGGAATGCTACCGCCAGGACGCCGAGTTCTGGATGCCCGCCTGGGACGACGACGACCAGCTCACCCGAGACCCGCACAGCGAGATCTCGCTGATCTACTACCCCAACCGGGAAGGACTGGAAGATCGGGTCTACCGGATCAAGACCGAGCGCAGCGGCGCGAGCACGCCGGAACCGCGCACCACCCACCAGGTGAGCAACCTCGAGATCCTGTCCCAAGAGGGCGGCACGGTGGAGCTGCGGTTTAACTGGCACACGCTCAACCACCGTTACCAAAAGACCGACAGCTTCTTCGGCACGAGCTTCTACACGCTGGATGTCTCGGGCCAGCATCCGCTGATCACAAGAAAAGTCGTGCAGTTGAATAACGACTATATCCATCAGGTCATTGATGTGTA